>NZ_JBWKPQ010000002.1:265834-920690 GCF_059418345.1 Variovorax sp. GW821-FHT09B01
CAGAAGAGGACTCGAACCTCCACGATGTTACTCGCTAGTACCTGAAACTAGTGCGTCTACCAATTCCGCCATCTGGGCATTTCAGGAAAGCCTACGAGTATATCAAATCAAAAACGATTTTCTCGCGGCCTCGCAATTTTGTGCGCACGATGATGCGTTCACGACACAGGCTCGGGTGCGCGGACTGACCGCGCGCCATCGGACGATGTCGATGACGACCATGATCGGAGCGGGCAAGAAAAAAGCCACCGGAGACCGGTGGCTTGAATCGAAGGACTCGATGAGAGTCTATTTAAACTTGGTGCCCAGAAGAGGACTCGAACCTCCACGATGTTACTCGCTAGTACCTGAAACTAGTGCGTCTACCAATTCCGCCATCTGGGCCCGCATACTTGCCGAAGCAGGTACGCTTTGAATTTCAGGAAAGAAGGAGATCATATCAAAAATAATGTCACTTCCAGCGGCTTGCTGGATGAATTCGAAGGCTCGGTTCAGGGCCATCGCGACGGACATGGCTTCGTGCAACGCGACGACGGCGAAGCCGACATCTATCTGCCCCCCAACGAGATGCGCGCGGTCCTGCACAAGGACCGCGTCAAGGCGCGCGTGGTGCGGCTTGACCGCCGCGGTCGCCCCGAGGGGCGCGTGGTCGAGATCATCGAGCGCCCCGAGCAGCCGATCATCGGCCGCCTGCTTCACGAGGGCGGCATCTGGCTCGTGGCACCGGAGGACAAGCGCTACGGCCAGGACGTGCTGATTCCCAAGGGCGCGACCGGTCCCGCCAAGGTGGGGCAGGTGGTCGTGGTGCAGCTCACCGAGCCGCCCGCGCTCTTCGGCCAGCCCGTGGGCCGGGTGAAGGAAGTGCTCGGCGAGATCGACGATCCCGGCATGGAGATCGAGATCGCGGTGCGCAAGTACGGCGTGCCGCACGAGTTCTCCGAAGCGTGCCTGGCCGAGGCCAAGGCGCTGCCCGAGAAGGTGCGTCCGGCCGACAAGAAGGGTCGCGTCGACCTCACCGACGTGCCGCTGGTCACGATCGACGGCGAGGACGCGCGCGACTTCGACGACGCCGTGTACTGCGAGCCCGCGAAGGTCGGCCGCGGCAAGGGCTGGCGCCTCCTGGTTGCGATTGCGGACGTCAGCGCCTATGTGCGCACCGGCTCGGCGATCGACATCGATGCCTACGACCGCGCCACCAGCGTGTACTTCCCGCGCCGCGTGATTCCGATGCTGCCCGAGAAGCTCTCGAACGGCCTGTGCTCGCTGAACCCCGAGGTCGAGCGCCTGTGCATGGTCTGCGACATGCTGGTCGCCGCCGATGGCGAGATCTACGCCTACCAGTTCTATCCGGCCGTGATGTTCAGCCACGCGCGATTCACGTACACCGAAGTGGCGGCCATCCTCGGCAACACGCGCGGCCCCGAGGCGGCCAAGCGCAAGGAGCGCGTCAAGGACCTGCTGAACCTCGCCGACGTCTACAAGGCCCTGCTCAAGCAGCGTGGCAAGCGCGGCGCGGTCGACTTCGAGACCACCGAGACGCAGATCATCTGCGACGACGCAGGCCGCATCGAGAAGATCGTGCCGCGCACCCGCAACGAGGCGCACCGCCTGATCGAGGAAGCGATGCTCGCGGCCAACGTCTGCAGCGCCGACTTCATCGCCGAGGGCAAGCACCCGGGCCTGTACCGCGTGCACGAGGGCCCGACGCCCGAGAAGAAGGAAATCCTGCGCGGCTATCTGAAGGCGATGGGCGTGGGCCTGAGCATCACCGACGATCCGGCGCCCGGCGAGTTCCAGGCCATCGCCGAGGCGACCAAGGAGCGCCCCGACGCGCAGCAGATCCACACCATGCTGCTGCGCTCGATGCAGCAGGCGATCTACACGCCGATCAACAGCGGCCACTTCGGCCTGGCCTACGAGGCCTACACGCACTTCACGAGCCCGATCCGGCGCTATCCCGACCTGCTGGTGCACCGGGTGATCAAGGCCATCCTCGGCAAGACGCGCTACCAACTGCCGATGCTGCCGACGCCGGGCGAGGCGCATGCCAAGCTCGCCAAGCGGCTGGCCTCGCGCGTGAAGGCGCCGACCACCAAGCCGCAGAAGGCCACGGTCGCACCGACCAAGGAAGTGCAGGCCTGGGAGGCCGCCGGGCTGCATTGCAGCGCCAACGAGCGCCGCGCCGACGAGGCCAGCCGCGACGTCGAGGCCTGGCTCAAGTGCAAGTACATGCGCGAGCACCTCGGCGAGGAATACGGCGGCGTGGTCACCGCGGCCACCACCTTCGGCATCTTCGTCACGCTCGATGCGATGTACGTCGAGGGCCTGGTGCACATTACCGAGCTCGGCGGCGAGTACTTCAAGTTCGACGAGATGCGCCAGGAGCTGCGCGGCGAGCGCACGGGCATCCGCTATGCCATCGGCACGCGGGTGCGGGTGCAGGTCAGCCGCGTCGACCTCGATGGCCGCAAGATCGATTTCCGCCTGGTGCGAGAGGGCGAGGAGCTCACCGCGCGCGCCATGAAGGACAAGGGTGCCGCGTCCGGCGGCGTGCCGGTCAAGGCCTCGGCCAAGCGCAGTTCGCGCCAGAAGGCCGAGGCGCCGAGCGGCGGCACGCGCGCCGCCGGGCGGGAACCGGCCGCGGGCGGTCCGCAGTCCGCGATGCAGGCTTTCAAGTCGGCGGTCAAGAAGGCCGCCAACAAGATGAAGGGGCGCAAGACGCGCCGTGGCTGAGTGCCCCTTTCATCGACATCCATTCCATTCGAATCCATGAACACGCCGAGAAGGAGACAACGGGCATGAGTACAGACAAGAACAAGGGCATCGCGATCGTCACGGGGGCCGGCACCGGCATCGGCCGCGCCGCGGCGCTGGCCCTTTTGGGCGACGGCTGGAGTGTGGCCCTGGCGGGCCGCCGCCTCGAGCCGCTCGAGCAGGTGGCCGAGGAATCGGGCGCCGGTGCGCGCGCCTTCGCGGTGCCGACCGACGTGGCCAGCGCCGAGTCGGTGCAGGCGCTGTTCGGCGCCACCGTCGAGCGCTTCGGTCGCGTCGACCTGCTGTTCAACAACGCGGGCGTCGGCAACCCGCCCGGTTCCTTCGAGGACTGGACGCCCGAGCAATGGCGCGGCGTGGTCGACATCAACCTCAACGGGATGTTCTTCTGCATCCAGCAGGCCTTCCGTACGATGAAGGCGCAGACGCCCAAGGGCGGCCGCATCATCAATAACGGCTCGATCTCGGCCACCGCGCCACGGCCGAACTCGGCCGCCTACACGGCGACCAAGCATGCGGTCGAGGGCCTGACGAAGACGGCGTCGCTCGACGGGCGCAAGCACGACATCGCCGTGGGCCAGATCGACGTCGGCAACGCCATGACGGAGCTGGCCGCGCGCATGGCCAAGGGCGTGCCGCAGGCCAATGGCGAGCTCGCGGTGGAGCCGCTGATCGACGTGAAGATCGTCGGCCAGTCGGTGCTCTACATGGCGAATCTGCCGCTCGAGGCCAACGTGCTGTTCCACACGGTGATGGCGACGAAGATGCCCTTCGTCGGCCGCGGCTAGAAGCCCGTCAGCGGGAGGACTGGCGCGCCAGCGCGCCGGCCGTCAGCGGCGGCGCGTCGGCCGGCCAGGTGTCGGCCAGGTGGCCGTGATGCCAGGCCGCTTCCCAGGCGGCGTCGAAGGCGCCGCGGCCCGCCGCCAGTCCCGCCCCGACCATGCCGGCGAGCACGTCGCCGGTGCCGGCGCTCGCGAGGCGGGCATTGCCGGTCGGATTGAGGACGGGCACCGTGCCCGAGTCGTCGGCGACGATCGTTCCCGACCCCTTGAGCACCACGACGGCGCCCGTCTGCGCCGCCAGCCGGCGCGCGGCCGCCAGGCGATCGGCCTGCACCTCGCCGGCGGTGCCGCCGAGCAGGCGCGCCGCCTCGAGCGGATGCGGCGTGAGCACCGTGGGCCGACCGCGTTTCGTGCGCGCCTTCAACTGGGTCCGCAAGCCGTCGTCGCTCGCGATCGCGTTGAGCGCATCGGCATCGAGCACCAGCGCGCGGGCGGTCGACAGCACGCGCGGCAGCAGCTCGCGCACCGCGGTGCCGCCGCCACAGCCGCAGACCACGGCCATCGCCGAGAGATCGAGCGAACGGGCGTCGCGCAGCATCAGTTCGGGCTGAGCGAGGTCGACCGGCGCCGCGCCCGGATCGAGCAGGCCGACGAAGGTGCGGCCCGCGCCCGCATGCAGCGCGGCGGAACCGGCCAGCAATGCCGCGCCGGCCATGCCCGATGCGCCGCCGATCACGGCCACGTCGCCATAGCTGCCCTTGTGGGAGGCGTGGGCGCGCGGGACGAGCGATGGCGCGCCCGGCAGGCGCGCCACGGGTGATTCGCTTGTCACGCCGCAGCCGAGGTCGTCGAACCAGATCTCGCCGGCAGCGTCACGGCCCTGGGCCGTGAAGAGGCCGGGCTTCAGAGTCAGCAGGCTCAGGCAGATGCGCCGCGATGCCGCGCTTTGTGCCAGAAGATCGTCGCCGTGCGAAAGCGTGCCGGTGTCCGCATTCAGGCCCGATGGCACGTCCACCGCGAGCACTGGATGCGCCTCCCCATGCATGCGGCGCAGCCACTCGGCCATCGCGCCTTGAGGTGGGCGGATGGCGCCGATGCCGAGCAGCGCATCGATCGCGAGTTCGTAGCGCGCGGGCGGCTTCGAGGCGAAGACGACGCCCGCATCGCGAGCCCGCTGCAGCGAGGCCTTCGCGTCGGCCGGCAGGCGGGCCTCGTCGCCCGCGAAGCTGACGACGGCCTCGAACCCGCGTTGCCGCAGCTGCGCGGCCGCCTCGAAGCCGTCACCGCCGTTGTTGCCCGGCCCGCAGGCCACCCAGACCGTGCGGGCGTGCGGCGCGATCGCCATTGCGAGCCGTGCCACGGCCAGCCCGGCGCGCTGCATCAGCGCGTGAGCGGGCAGGGCGGCCGCGGCGGCCTGCTCGATGCGGCGCGTGGCAGCGAGGTCGAACAGGTCGGCTGCGGTGGCGGAGGTGATGCGATGCATCGGGCGATTCTGCCCCTGCCTATGATCGCGCGATGAAACGTCTCGGGCTCCTCGGCTGGCTGATCGCGTTGCTGCTTGCGTGGTTCGTGGCCTTCGTTGTCACCAGCATGGTGTTGAGCGAAGGCCTGGCTTGGGCGCTGGGGTGGCTGGCCATCGTCTGGGCCGTGTTCCTGCTGGCCGAATCGCTGCGATGGGTGCCGCTGCGCGACCTGGCCTGGGCCGCGAGTGTCGGCTGGGGCTTCGGGCTGATCCGCTGGCTCGATCCCATGATCGATGGCGCCGCGGGTGCGTGGCGCTGGCTGCTGATGGCGGCGGACCTGCTGTGCCTGGCCGTGTGCGTGCTGGTCGCGCCCGCGTTGCTGTCCGGGCTGGCCCGGCGTCTGCGGCCGCCGGAGCCGCCGCCGCTGCCGGTCGAGCGGCCGGCTACTCACCCGCGCCAGTGGGGCCCGAAGGACGAGGCCTGAGTCTCAGGACCCGAGCCGCTCGACGCCCAGCCCTTCGAGGTCCACGCCAGGGTCCTGCCCGGCGATCAGATCGGCCACCACGCGCGCGCTGCCACACGACAGCGCCCAGCCGCTGGAGCCGTGGCCGAGGTTGAGCCACACACCCGGAATGCCGCTTGCGCCGAGCACCGGCGGCCCGTCGGGCAGCATCGGCCGTGCGCCTTTCCACTGCTGCACGCCCGACTGCAGGGTCGCCGCGCCCGGGAACCAGTCCTGCAGCACCTTGTAGAGCGTGAGGATCGCGGGCTGGCTCAAGGTGTCGGCCGAGCCGCCGATTTCGGCGCTGCCGGCCACGCGCACGCGCTGGCCGAGGCGCGAGATCGCGACCTTGTAGCGTTCGTCCATGATCGCGCTGCGCGGCGCGTTGAGCGGCTCGCGCACCGGCGCGCTCACCGAATGCCCGTAGACCGGCGCCATCGGGATCCGCAGGCCGAGCGGGCGCAGCAGCGAGGCCGAGCCGAGCCCGGCGCAGACCACCACGGCATCGAAGTGCAGCGCATCGGAACCGCTGGCCAGCGACAGCGAGGTGGGCGCGGCGCGGCTCAGCGGCGCGATGTCGCAGTTGAAGTGGAACTGCGCGCCGAGCGACTCGGCCTCCCACTTGAGCAGCAGCGCGAACTGGCGGCAGTTGGCGACCTCGTCCTCGGGCAGGTGGATGGCGCCGGCCAGTGGCGTGTCGGGATTGAGGGCGGGCTCGATCAGCCGGGCCTCGTCGGCATCGACCTCGCGGAACACGCTGCCCGCGCTGCGCAGCACCTCGAGGCCGGGCTGGACCAGCTTGCGCTCGCGCTTGGAGCGCAGCAGCACCAGGTAGCCGTCGCTGCGCTCGTAGCTGAGTTCGCGGGCCTCGCTCACCTCGTGCAGCCGGGTGCGGCTGTAGAAGGCCAGGCGCTGCATGCGCGCGCGGTTCGCGAGGTAGGTTTCGAGCTTGCAGGCCTTCTGCCAGCGCGACATCCAGCCGAGGTCGCGCGAGGACAGCGGCCAGCGCAGCTTGATGGCGCCGTGCGAGGACAGCAGCGAGCGCAGCACCTTCAGGCGCATGCCGGGCGCTGCCCAGGGCGTGACGTAGCCGGGCGCCACCACGCCGGCGTTGGCGAAGCTGGCTTCCTCGGCGGCGGCGCCCCGGCGTTCGAAAACGGTCACTTCATGGCCGTCGGACGCCAGCTCCCAGGCGGTGGTGACACCGATGATGCCGGCGCCCACGATCGCGATTTTCATTGAGATTCAGGATAAAAAAGAGTGCTGACGTCCATCTGACGAAGGTGCCTAGCTATTGTTTTTGCAGCAGCCATGCCGTCTCGTCGTGCAGCGCAGCATGCCAGAGCATTGGCGCCCCGGGGCGTTCCCCGGGTACACGGCGGGGCATCGAGGGCGCGCATCCGTCGAACGGCGTCCGACGGGCGGCTGGAAGGTGGGGCTTCGGGATCTGGCAAGGCGTGCGGGGCAGGGGTGTCCGAGGTGCGTGCTATACTCTTTGGGTTTCGCTCACGCGGTACTTCATCTGTCAAGACGGAGCGCCACACCGACGAAACACATTCGCAAACCAGCCCAATCAAGGTGTTGCGACCTCGCTGATGCAGCGTTGCCGGCCAAGCCGGCATGCAGTGTCCAGCGGAGTGCAAAAACGGGCTGGATTTTAGACCCAACCTTCGGAGTAACTTCAATGTCCGTCACCATGCGCGAAATGCTGGAAGCCGGTGTCCATTTCGGTCACCAAACCCGCTTCTGGAACCCCAAGATGGCCCCGTTCATCTTCGGTCATCGCAACAAGATCCACATCATCAACCTGGAAAAGTCGCTTCCGATGTTCCAGGATGCGGCCAAGTACGCCAAGCAGCTGACGGCCAACCGCGGCACGATCCTGATGGTCGGCACGAAGCGCCAGGCGCGCGAAATCGTCGCTGCCGAAGCCCGCCGCGCCGGCGTGCCCTTCGTCGACACCCGCTGGCTCGGCGGCATGCTGACCAACTTCAAGACCGTCAAGACCTCGATCAAGCGTCTGAAGGACATGAAGGCCCAGCAGGAAGCCGGCCTCGACAGCCTGAGCAAGAAAGAGCAGCTCACCTTCACCCGTGAAATCGAGAAGCTCGAGAAGGACATTGGCGGCATCCAGGACATGGCTGCGCTGCCCGACGCCATCTTCGTGATCGACGTGGGCTTCCACAAGATCGCCGTGGCCGAAGCCAAGAAGCTCGGCATTCCGCTGATCGGCGTGGTGGACTCCAATCACTCGCCCGAAGGCATCGACTACGTGATCCCTGGCAACGACGACTCGTCGAAGGCCGTCACGCTGTACGCCCGTGGCATTGCCGACGCGATCATCGAAGGCCGCAACAGCGCGACCAGCGACGTGGTCAAGGCCATCGCCGAAGGTAGCGACGAATTCGTCGAAGTCGAAGAAAGCGCTTCGGCCTGAGCTGCGCGTCCCCGCGCCTGAAGAAGGGGCTTCGTTGCCCCTTTTTTTTAATCTGATTTTCTGAATACGGAGAGAAACAATGGTTGCAATCACCGCAAGCATGGTCGGCGAACTGCGCGCCAAGACCGACGCGCCGATGATGGAGTGCAAGAAGGCTCTGACGGAGGCCGACGGCAACATGGAAAAGGCCGAAGAGCTGCTGCGCATCAAGCTCGGCAACAAGGCCGGCAAGGCATCGAGCCGCATCACCGCCGAAGGCGTGGTGGCTGCCTATGTCGACGACGCCGCCGGCGCGATGATCGAGATCAACTGCGAAACCGACTTCGTCACCAAGAACGACAGCTTCCTGGCGCTGGCCAATGCCGCTGCCAAGCTGGTCGCGCAGAACAACCCGGCCGACATCGCCGCGCTGGGTGCGCTGGCCTACGAGCAGGACGGCTTCGGCCCCACGCTCGAGGACGTGCGCAAGGGCCTGGTCGGCAAGATCGGCGAGAACATGAGCTTCCGCCGCTTCAAGCGCTTCGCCGGCAACGGCAAGCTGGCTTCGTACCTGCACGGCACGCGCATCGGCGTGGTGGTCGAGTTCGAGGGTGACGATGCCGCCGCCAAGGACGTCGCGATGCACATCGCCGCCATGAAGCCGGTGTCGGTTGCCGCGTCGGACGTGCCGGCCGAGCTGATCGAGAAGGAGCGCGCCGTGGCCGCGGGCAAGGCGGAAGAAGACCGCAAGACCGCCGAAGCCGAAGGCAAGAAGCCGCAACCCGCCGACATCGTTGCCAAGCGCATCGAGGGTGGCGTGCAGAAGTTCCTCAAGGAAGTCTCGCTGCACAACCAGCCGTTCGTGAAGAACGACAAGCAGACCGTCGAGCAGATGCTCAAGGCCGTCAACACCACCGTCAAGGGCTTCACCCTGTACGTGGTCGGCGAGGGCATCGAGAAGAAGGTCGACGACTTCGCTGCCGAAGTCGCGGCCCAGGTCGCAGCCGCCAAGGCCGCAGCCTGAGACCGTCCCCCGCCAGAAGGCGACAGCGTGCAGGTGCATGCTGTCGCCTTTTCACCGCCAAGCTCTACACTCGCCCCCGCTCACTCTTAAAGGAAATTGCCCATGTCTGATCCCCGCCCAGCCCACAAGCGAATCTTGTTGAAGCTGTCGGGAGAGGCACTGATGGGCGACGACGCCTTCGGCATCAACCGCGCCACCATCGTGCGCATGGTCGCGGAAGTGGCCGAGGTCGTGAACATGGGCGTCGAGGTGGCGGTCGTGATCGGCGGCGGCAACATCTTCCGCGGCGTCGCGGGCGGCTCGGTCGGCATGGACCGCGCCACGGCCGACTACATGGGCATGCTGGCCACGGTGATGAACTCGCTGGCGCTGGCCGATGCCATGAACAAGCAGGGGCTGGTGGCGCGCGTGATGTCCGCCATCGCCATCGAGCAGGTGGTCGAGCCCTACGTGCGGCCCAAGGCGCTGCAGTACCTCGAGGAAGGCAAGGTCGTGGTGTTCGCTGCCGGCACCGGCAACCCCTTCTTCACCACCGACACCGCCGCCGCGCTGCGCGGCGCCGAGATCGGCGCCGAGCTGGTGCTCAAGGCGACCAAGGTCGACGGCGTCTACAGCGCCGACCCGAAGACCCATCCCGACGCGACGCGCTACGCCAGCCTGACCTTCGATCAGGCCATCGCGCAGAATCTCGGCATCATGGACGCGGCAGCCTTCGCGCTGTGCCGCGACCAGAAGCTGCCGATCAAGGTGTTCTCGATCTTCAAGAACGGCGCGCTCAAGCGCGTCGTCATGGGCGAGGACGAGGGCACGCTGGTGCATGCCTAGGAGTATTTGAGAATGACCATTGCCGATATCCGCAGCACGACCGACGCGAAGATGAACCAGTCGATCGCTGCCTTCCAGAACAACCTCACCAAGATCCGCACCGGCCGTGCCAACGCCGCGCTGCTCGACTCGATCCACGTCGAGTACTACGGTTCGCAGGTGCCGCTGAGCCAGGTGGCCAACGTGTCGGTGCTCGACTCGCGCACGCTGAGCGTGCAGCCCTGGGAAAAGGGCATGGGCGCCAAGATCGAGAAGGCCATCCGCGAAAGCGACTTGGGTCTCAACCCGGCCTCGATGGGCGAGCTGATCCGCGTGCCGCTGCCGGCCATGAGCGAAGAGCGCCGCCGCGAGATGACCAAGCTGGTGCGCAACGAAGGCGAGAGCGCCAAGGTCGCGACGCGCAACCTGCGCCGCGATGCCAACGAGTCGGTCAAGAAGCTGGTCAAGGACAAGCTGGCTTCGGAAGACGACCAGAAGCGTGCCGAAGCCGAGATCCAGAAGGTGACCGACCGCCACATCGCGGAAATCGATCGCCTGATCGCGGCCAAGGAAGCGGAGATCATGGCCGTTTGAGGCTGCCCATGGCCGCCTCCAAGCCGCAGACCATTCCCCACCACATCGCCATCGTCATGGATGGCAATGGCCGCTGGGCCACGCGGCGCTTCCTGCCCCGCGTGGCAGGGCACAAGCAGGGCGTGGAGTCGCTGCGCCGCTGCGTCAAGGCCTGCGTCGACCGCGGCGTGCGGGTGCTGACCGTGTTCGCCTTCTCCTCGGAGAACTGGAACCGCCCGCCCGAGGAGGTCTCGGGCCTCATGGACCTGATGGTCGGCGCGCTGGCGCGCGAAGTGCCCAAGCTCGGCCGCGACGGCGTGCAACTGCGCTTCGTCGGCGAGCGCGGCGGCCTGTCGCCGAAGATGGTGAAGGGGCTGATCGACGCCGAGAACGCCACGGCGATGAACGAGCGCCTGGTGCTCAACGTGTGCTTCAACTACGGTGGCCGCTGGGACATCGCCCAGGCCGCTGCCAAGCTGGCCGAGCGCGGCGAACCGCTGACCGAGCTCAACCTCGACCGCGCGATGGCGCTCGCCCACGTGCCCGATCCCGACCTGTTCATCCGCACCGGCGGCGAACAGCGGCTGTCGAACTTCCTGCTCTGGCAGAGCGCCTACGCCGAACTGTTCTTCAGCGACAAGCTCTGGCCCGAGTTCGACGAGGCCGCGCTCGACGAGGGCATCGCCGCATTCCAGAACCGCGAGCGCCGCTTCGGCAAGACATCGGCGCAGGTCACGACCAACGCCCGATCGCGCCAGACGGCCTGAACCTCTCTCCCCGGACGACCCCGCTGCATGCTCAAGCAACGCATCCTCACGGCGATCGTCCTGCTGGCGATCCTCCTGCCTGCGCTTTTCTATCCTTCCTATGTTCCCTTCGGCTGCGTGATGCTGGTGCTGATCGGCGCCGCGGCCTGGGAGTGGGGGCGCCTCAACGGCTATGGCCAGCGGGTGTCCGTGTTCCTCGGCCTCGAGATGGTGCTGCTGTGCGCGCTCTCGTGGTGGCTCGGGCTGCTCGAGCGGCCGCTGCTGCTGCTGTGGACGCTCGCCAGCGCCGCCTGGGTGCTCGGCGGCGCGGCGCTGCTGCGCGCCGCGGTGCCGGGCTGGCCCAAGGTGCCGCGCGGCATCCGCCTCGTGGGCGGGTTGCTGGCGCTCTGGGTGGCTTGGCTGGCCGCGGTGCAGGCGCGCCTGATCGGGATCAACTTCCTGCTCTCGATCCTGGTGCTGGTCTGGGTCGCCGACGTCTTCGCCTATTTCGCCGGCCGGACCTTCGGCCTCAAGTTCACGCGGCGCAAGCTCGCACCCGCGATCAGTCCCGGCAAGAGCTGGGAAGGCGTCTGGGGCGGTATGGCGGGCGTGGTGGTGCTGGCGCTGGCCTGGGTCTGGGCCGATGCCTCGGCGCAGGCCGCGGTGGCCAGCCTCTACAGCCGGCTGGCGACGCGCGGCTGGTGGCTGCTGCTGCTCGGCGTGGTCTTCCTGGCGGCGATGAGCGTGGTCGGTGACCTGGTCGAATCGCTGATCAAGCGCAGCGCGGGCGCCAAGGACAGCAGCCGGCTGCTGCCCGGCCACGGCGGGGTGCTCGATCGGGTGGATGCCCTCTTGCCCACGCTCCCCATTGCAATGATGCTGGCTTTTCTGTGAACACTTCCCCCAGACAACGCGTGACGGTGCTCGGCTCGACCGGTTCGGTCGGCGTCAGCACGCTCGACGTCATCGCGCGTCATCCCGAGCGCTTCGAGGTCTTCGCGCTCTCGGCCGCTACCAAAGTCGACGAGATGCTCGCGCAGTGCGCGCGCTTCTCGCCGCGCTTCGCGGTCATGGCAAGCGAGGCCCATGCGGCCGCGCTGGCCGAAAAGCTCCAACAGAACAATCTGCCGACCCGGGCCCTGTCAGGTGTCGGTGCTATCGAAGAGATAGCGTCGCACGACGAGGTCGATGCCGTCATGGCGGCCATCGTCGGCGCCGCGGGCCTCGGCCCGTGCCTGGCGGCCGCGCGCGCCGGCAAGCGCCTGCTGCTGGCCAACAAGGAGGCGCTGGTGGTCGGCGGCGACCTGTTCATGCGCACGGTGCGCGAGGGCGGGGCGACGCTGCTGCCGATCGACAGCGAGCATTCGGCCATCTTCCAGTCGCTGCCCGAGGATCCCGCCACCTGGGCGCGGCGCATCGACAAGATCATCCTCACGGCCTCGGGCGGTCCGTTCCGCACCCGCGCGCCCGACACTCTCGGCAGCGTCACGCCCGAGCAGGCCTGCGCCCATCCCAACTGGGTCATGGGGCGCAAGATCTCGGTCGACTCGGCCACCATGATGAACAAGGCCCTCGAGGTGATCGAGGCGCGGCACCTGTTCGGCGTGGCACCCGAGCAGATCGAGGTGGTCATCCATCCGCAGAGCGTGGTCCATTCGATGGTGCAGTTCACCGACGCATCGATCCTCGCCCAGCTCGGCACGCCCGACATGCGGGTGCCGATCGCCGTCGGCCTGGCCTGGCCCGAGCGCATCGAGAGCGGCGCGGCGCGGCTGGATTTCCGCCAGTTGGCCGACCTGAGCTTCGACGCGCCCGACGCGGCGCTCTTCCCGGGCCTGGACCTGGCCTGGCAGGCGCTGCGCGCGGTGCCCGGCACCACGGCCGTGCTGAACGCCGCCAACGAGGTCGCGGTCGAGGCCTTCCTGGCGCGCCGGCTGCGCTTCGATCGCATTCATGCGGTCAACATGGAAACTTTGGAGGCGGTCGCGCCCTCCAAGCCGGCGTCGCTGGCCGATCTGCTGGCCATCGACGCCAGCGCCCGCGCTGCCGCGAATGCCGCGGCGCTGCGCCTTTCCGCCTGACGCCCCGCGCGTCACCGATTTCAAGAAGCAAGGTTCCGGATGCTCACCCTCGTTGCATTCATCGTCGCGCTCGGCCTGCTGATCACCGTTCATGAATACGGCCACTACCGGGTCGCGGTCGCCTGCGGGGTGAAGGTCAAGCGCTTCGGCGTGGCCACGCTGCCGTTCGGCAGCCCCGACAGCCCCTCGCTGCTCGGCCGCATCCTCTGGCGCGTCAGCAAGCCCGTCTACGCCTGGAAGCCGCGGCGCCAGCATCCGGGCCAGGATACCGAGTTCGCCATCGGCCTGTTTCCCTTCGGCGGCTACGTGCAGATGCTCGACGAGCGCGAGGCCCCGGTGGCGCCCGAGGAGCGGCACCGCGCCTTCAACACCCAGCCGCTGCGTTCGCGCGCGGCCATCGTCGCGGCCGGCCCGATCGCCAACCTGCTGATGGCGGTGGCGCTCTACACGGCCGTCAACTGGATCGGCGTGCAGGAGCCGGTCGCAACGCTGGCGCGGCCGGTGGCCGCTTCGCTGGCCGAGCAGGCCGGACTGCGCGGCGGCGAGCACATCGCGCGCGCCGGCTTCGAGGGCGACGACCTGACCGAGGTCCAGTCCTTCGAGGACCTGCGCTGGCGCATGACCCGCGGCGCGCTCGATGGCCACGATCTGACGCTCGAGGTGGCGGGGCAGGGCGGCCAGCCGGCCCGCACCCTGGTGCTGCCGCTGAGCCGCATCGAGGCCAAGGACGCCGACGCCCAGATGTTCCGCAAGATCGGCGTGCTCGCGCCCATGACCCGTCCCGAGATCGGCGAGGTGATGGCCGGCGGCGCCGGCGAGCGTTCGGGCCTGCGGCGCGGCGACCTGGTGCGCGCCATCGGCGACACCGCCATCGTCGACGGCCAGCAGCTGCGCGAGGCGATTCGCGCCTCGGTCAAGGAGGGTAAGGCGCTCGCGCTGCCCTGGCAGATCGAACGCGAAGGCCGCGTCCAGACGCTCGAAGTCACGCCCGAGGTGCGCGACGAGGGCGGCCTGAAGGTCGGCCGCATCGGCGCCTACGTGGGGGCGCCGCCCGACATGGTGACCGTGCGACAGGGCCCGGTCGACGGCGTCTGGCGCGGCGTGGTCCGCACCTGGGAGGTCTCGGCGCTGACCGTGCGCATGATGGCCAAGATGGTTATCGGCCAGGCCTCGATCAAGAATCTCAGCGGCCCGATCACCATTGCCGACTACGCCGGCAAGTCCGCCAGCCTCGGCTTCACGCAGTACCTGGTGTTCCTCGCGCTCATCAGCGTGAGCCTGGGCGTGCTGAATCTGCTCCCGCTGCCGGTCCTCGATGGGGGGCACCTGATGTATTATCTTTGGGAGGGCCTGACCGGTAAAAGCGTCTCCGACGTCTGGATGGACTGGCTTGGGCGCGGTGGCGTTGCCCTGCTCCTGGTCATGATGTCGATTGCCTTGTTCAACGACACATCGCGGCTCTTTGGTTAACTATCTTGCCGGCCCTTTCCGCGCCGGATCAATTCACAGATGAACAAAAACTTCAGTCGCTTTCGCCTGCGTAGCGTTGCCGCACTGGTGGCCAGCACGCTCGCGGCCACGGCAGCCTGGGCCGTCGAGCCTTTCACCGTGCGCGACATCCGCGTTGAAGGCCTGCAACGCGTGGAGCCCGGAACCATCTTCGCGTCGCTGCCGCTGCGCGTGGGCGACACCTACAGCGACGATCGCGGTTCGGCCGCTATCCGCGCGCTGTTCGATCTGGGGTTGTTCAAGGACGTGCGCATCGACGTCAACGGCAATGTGCTGGTGGTGATCGTCGAGGAACGCCCGACCATCGCCGACGTCGACTTCGTCGGCACCAAGGAATTCGACAAGGCCGCGCTGCAGAAGGCGCTGCGCGAAGTGGGCCTGACCGAAGGCCGGCCCTACGACAAGGCCCTGGCCGACCGCGCCGAGCAGGAGCTCAAGCGCCAGTACGTGAGCCGCAGCCTTTACAACGCGCAGGTCGTGACCACCGTCACGCCGATCGAGCGCAACCGCGTGAACCTGACCTTCACGGTTACCGAAGGCGATTCGGCGCGCATCCGCGAAGTGCACATCGTCGGCAACAAGGACTTCAGCGAGAGCACGCTGCTCGACCTGTTCGACCAGGACAGCGGCGGCTGGCTCAGCTGGTACACCAAGTCGAACCAGTACTCGCGCGCCAAGCTCAATGCCGACCTCGAGACGCTGAAGAGCTACTACATCACGCGCGGCTACCTCGAGTTCCGCGTCGACTCGACCCAGGTCGCGATCTCGCCCGACCGCCAGGACCTGACGGTCACAGTCAACATCACCGAAGGCGAGAAGTTCGTCGTTGCGGGCGTCAAGCTCGACGGCAACTTCCTCGGCCGCGACGAGGAATTCAAAACCCTGGTCACGATCAAGCCGGGCGAGCCCTACAACGGCGAGCAGGTCACGGCGACCACCAAGGCCTTCACAGACTACTTCGGCACCTTCGGCTACGCCT
Organism: Variovorax sp. GW821-FHT09B01; assembly: GCF_059418345.1. Classification (NCBI taxonomy): domain Bacteria; kingdom Pseudomonadati; phylum Pseudomonadota; class Betaproteobacteria; order Burkholderiales; family Comamonadaceae; genus Variovorax; species Variovorax sp. GW821-FHT09B01. The sequence goes on from NZ_JBWKPQ010000002.1 coordinate 281,486, forward strand.
TCGCACGCGTGCAGGCCAAGCCCGAGATTGACCGCACCAACAACCGCGTGACGCTGGTGCTGCAGGGCGAGCCCTCGCGCCGCGTCTACGTGCGCCGCGTGAACGTCGGCGGCAACACCCGCACGCGCGATGAAGTGATCCGCCGCGAATTCCGCCAGTACGAGGCTTCCTGGTACGACGGCGACAAGATCAAGCTGTCGCGTGACCGCGTGGACCGCCTGGGCTACTTCACCGAGGTGAACGTCGAAACCCAGGAACTACCGGGTTCGCCCGACCAGGTCGACCTGCTGATCACCGTGGCCGAGAAGCCCACCGGCTCGCTGCAGCTGGGCGCCGGCTACTCGAGCGCCGAGCGCGTCTCGCTGACCTTCGGCATCCAGCAGGAAAACGTGTTCGGTTCGGGCAACTACCTGGGCCTGCAGGTCAACACCAGCAAGTCGAACCGCACGATCTCGGTGACCACCACCGATCCGTACTTCACCAAGGACGGCATCTCGCGCACGATCAGCGTCTATCACAACACGACCCGCCCGTACAACACGGCGGTCGACGGCGACTACCAGCTGGTCAACCAGGGCGCCTCGATCCGCTTCGGCGTGCCGTTCAGCGAACTCGACACCGTGTTCTTCGGCATCGGCGTGGAGCGCTATGCCTTCAATGCCAAGAACACCTACGCGTTCCTGACCCCGAACTCCTACCGCAACTACTTCGGTTGCACGACGCGTCCGATCCCGAGCCTCGTGCCGGGCCTCAATTTCGACGTGATCGACGGCTGCTCGAACGACAGCGTCTGGGGCATCCCGCTGACCGTGGGCTGGGCGCGCGACGACCGCGACAGCGCGCTGGTCCCGACCAAGGGCCGCCTGCAACGTGCCAACCTCGAGGTGGGCATCGGCGGCGACATGCGGTACTTCAAGACCAATTACCAGTACCAGCAGTTCTTCCCGATCAACAAGCAGTACACCTTCGCGATCAACTCCGAAGTGGGCTACGGCAAGGCGCTCGGCGGCAAGGTCTACCCGATCTTCAAGAACTTCTACGCCGGCGGCCTGGGCTCGGTGCGCGGCTTCGAGCAGAACTCGCTCGGCCCGCGCGACGTGCCGCTGCTCGGCCAGACCGAAGGCGCCGCGCTCGGCGGTACCAAGAAGGCCATCTTCAACGCCGAACTCAGCACGCCGTTCCCCGGCGCCGGCAACGACCGCACGCTGCGCCTGTACGGCTTCTTCGACGCCGGCAACGTGTTCGGCTCGCGCTCGGCCGGCCTCACCGACGAGCAGTGGAAGGCTTCGAAGAAGATCCGCGCATCGGTCGGTCTCGGCATCAGCTGGATCTCCCCGCTCGGCCCGCTGCGGATCGCCTACGCCGTGCCGGTGCGCCAGCAGAAGGAAGTGCAGGACCCGAACACGGGCGTCATCCTGATCCCGAAGGATAGAATCCAGCGCCTGCAATTCCAGATCGGAACCTCTTTCTAATGACGCATTTGATTCGCGCCGCGGCAGGCGCGTTGCTGATTCCCGCGATGACATGGATCGCGGCGCCCGCGTGGGCGCAGGCGCAGGAAACATTTCGTATCGGCTTCGTCAATCCCGACCGCGTGCTGCGCGAGGCGCAGCCCGCGAAGGCGGCGCAGGCCAAGCTCGAGGCCGAGTTCCTCAAGCGCGAGAAGGACCTGACCACGCAGGGCGACGCCCTGAAGGCCGCGTCCGAGAAGTTCGAGCGCGAAGCCGCGGCCCTGCCCGAGAGCCAGCGCAACGCACGCCAGCGCACCCTGATCGAGCAGGACCGCGACTTCCAGCGCCGCCGCCGCGAATTCCAGGAAGACCTCAACGCCCGCAAGAACGAAGAGCTCCAGCAGGTCTACGACCGCGCCAACCGCGTGGTGAAGCAGGTCGCCGAAGCCGAGAAGTACGACGCGATCCTGCAGGAAGCGATCTACATCAACCCGAAGCACGACATCACCGACAAGGTGATCAAGGCGCTCAACGCCTCGGTGAGCACGCCGTCGTCCGCTTCCTCGCCCACGGGCGGCAAGTAACGCCGCGTACCGGCGTGGCACTGCAGCTAGGAGCCATCGTTGACGCCCTCGGGGGCGAGCTTCGTGGCGATGCGACGCTGTCCATCGAGCGCTTGTCCCCGCTCCAGAATGCACAGCCCGATGCGCTCAGCTTCCTGAGCCATCCCAAATACCAGCAGGAACTCGCGGCCTCCAGGGCCGGCTGCGTGATCGTGTCGCCCGCGATGAGCGAGGCGGCGGCCGCTCGCGGCGCCTGCATCGTCACGCCCGATCCCTACCTGTACTTCGCGCGGCTCACGCAGCTGTGGAAGGCGAGCCATGCGCGGCCCGAGGCCGAGCGCATCCATCCCTCGGCCGTGGTTCATCCCGAAACACTGGTCGATCCCACGGCCCGCATCGGCGCGCTGTGCGTGATCGAGCGCGGTGCGCGCATCGGCGCCGGCACGGTGCTGAAGTCGCGCGTCACGGTGAGCGAGGACTGCACCATCGGCGAGCGCTGCCTGCTGCATCCGGGCGTGGTCATCGGTGCCGACGGCTTCGGCCTCGCGCCGAGCAAGGAGGGCTGGGTCAAGATCGAGCAGCTCGGTGCGGTGCGCATCGGCAACGACGTCGAGATCGGCGCCAACACCTGCATCGACCGCGGTGCGCTCGACGACACCGTGCTCGAGGACGGCGTGAAGCTCGACAACCTGATCCAGATCGGCCACAACGTGCGCGTCGGCCGCAACACCGCGATGGCGGGCTGCGTCGGCGTGGCCGGCAGCGCGACCATCGGTGCCAACTGCACCTTCGGCGGCGGCGCCATCGTGCTGGGCCACCTGAGCGTGGCCGACAACGTCCACGTGTCCGCCGCCACCGTGGTGACACGCTCCATCCGCAAGGCCGGCCAGTACACCGGCATGTTCCCCATCGATGACAATGCGACCTGGGAAAAGAACGCTGCAACGCTCAAGCAGTTGCACAGCCTGCGCGAACGACTGAAGGCGCTGGAGAAGGCTCCCTCCCAACAATGAAGACGATGCAGGAACAGACCACCATGACGACGACGCTCGACATCCATCAAATCCTCAAGCTGCTGCCGCACCGCTATCCTTTTCTGCTGGTCGACCGCGTGCTGGACATGGAGAAGGGCAAGCGCATCACGGCGCTCAAGAACGTGACCATGAACGAGCCGTTCTTCAACGGCCACTTCCCGCACCGCCCGGTGATGCCCGGCGTGCTGATGCTCGAAGCCATGGCGCAGGCCGCGGCGCTGCTGTCGTTCCGTTCGCTCGACATCGTGCCCGACGACAACACCGTCTACTACTTCGCCGCGATCGACGGCGCGCGCTTCAAGCGTCCCGTGGAGCCGGGCGACCAGCTCACGCTGGAGGTCGAGATCGAGCGCATGAAGGCCGGCATCTCGAAGTTCAAGGGCCGGGCGCTGGTGGGCAGCGAGCTGGCCTGCGAAGCCTCGCTGATGTGCGCGATGCGCCAGATCAACGCCTGACGATCGGCGCATGACGCAGGTTCATCCGACGGCCATCGTCGATCCCAAGGCCGAGCTCGATCCGTCGGTTTCGGTCGGTCCCTATACCGTGATCGGTCCGCATGTGCGGGTGGGCGCGGGCACGGTCATCGGCTCGCACTGCGTGATCGAGGGCCACACGACCCTCGGCCGCGACAACCGGATCTTCCAGTTCTCCTCGCTGGGCGCGGTACCGCAGGACAAGAAGCATGCGGGCGAGCCGACCGAGCTCACGATCGGCGACCGCAACACGGTGCGCGAGTTCTGCACCTTCAACGTCGGCACGGTGCAGGACGCGGGCGTGACCCGCATCGGCGACGACAACTGGATCATGGCCTACGTGCACATCGCGCACGACTGCCAGCTCGGCAACCAGATCACCATGGCCAACAACACCACGCTGGCCGGCCATGTCCAGATCGGCGACTGGGCCACCGTCGGCGGCCTGGTGGGCATCCTCCAGCGCATGCGCGTTGGCGCGCATTCGATGATCGGCTTCGGCACCCATGTCGCGATGGACGTGCCGCCCTACATGGTGGTCGACGGCACCCCGCTGGCGGTGCGCGGCGTGAACCTGGTCGGCTTGCGCCGGCGCGACTTCTCCGCCGGGCGCATCGCAGCCATTCGCGACATGCACAAGCTGCTGTACCGCCAGGGCAAGACGCTCGAGGAGGCGCGCGCCGGCATCGCCGCGCTGGCCGCCGAAACGCCCGATGCCGCCGCCGACGTGGCGCTGATGGACGGCTTCCTCGCCACCTCCACGCGCGGCATAGCGCGCTGAGCCTCCTGCGATGACATCCAACGGGCAGCGACGCTTCGCGCTGGTCGCCGGCGAAGCATCCGGCGACCTGCTGGCCGGGCTGTTGCTCGACGGCCTCACCGCGCGTTGGCCCGGCCTGCAAACCGCAGGCATCGGCGGCCCGCGCATGCTGGCGCACGGTTTCGAGAGCTGGTGGCCGCAGGAAAAGCTCGCGGTGCGCGGCTACATCGAGGTGCTGCGCCACTACGCCGAGATCGCGGGCATCCGGCGCCAGCTCAAGGCGCGGCTCTTGCGCGAATGGCCCGAACTCTTCATCGGCGTCGACGCGCCCGATTTCAACCTCGACCTCGAGGCCGGCCTGCGCGGCCGCGGCATGAAGACGGTGCACTTCGTCTGCCCGTCGATCTGGGCCTGGCGGCCCGAGCGCATCGAGAAGATCCGCGCCGCGGCCGACCACGTGCTGTGCATCTTCCCGTTCGAGCCCGAGCTGCTGGCCTCGCAGGGCGTGCAGGCGAGCTACGTCGGGCATCCGCTGGCCAACGTGATTCCCATGACGGTCGACCGCGCGGCGGTGCGTGCCTCGCTGGGCCTCGCGCCCGACGCCCAGGTGGTGGCGCTGCTGCCGGGCAGCCGGCGCTCCGAGGTCCGCTACCTGGCGGCCCGCTTCTTCGAGGCCGCCGCGCTGATGCGCAAGGCGCGGCCCGCGCTGCGCTTCGTGGCGCCGATCCTGCCGGGCCTGCGCGCCGAGGTCGAGGCGCTGCTGAAGGCCAGCGGCCTGGGCGACGCGGTGACGCTGCTCGACGGGCAGTCGCATGCCGCGCTGTCGGCCTGCGACGTCACGCTGATCGCCAGCGGCACCGCCACGCTCGAGGCGGCGCTGTTCAAGCGGCCGATGGTCATCGCCTACAACATGAACAGCCTCTCGTGGCGGATGATGCAGCGCAAGCAGCTCCAGCCCTGGGTCGGGCTGCCCAACATCCTGTGCCGCGACTTCGTGGTGCCCGAATTGCTGCAGGAGGCCGCGTCGCCCGAGGCGCTGGCCCAGGCCACGCTCGAATGGCTCGACGCGCCCGAGCGGGTGCGCGCGCTCGAGGCGCGTTTTGCCGAACTCCACGTGCAACTGCAGCGCGATACGCCGACACTGTGCGCCGATGCGATCCAGAAAGTTCTTGAAGGCTGAACAGGCGCCCCTGGCCTGGGACGCGCCCGGCCTGCTGGCGGGCGTGGACGAAGCGGGACGCGGTCCGCTGGCCGGGCCGGTGGTGGCCGCGGCCGTGATCCTCGACGACCAGCGCCCGATCCGCGGCCTGGCCGACTCCAAGACCCTGACCGCGCTGCAGCGCGAGCGCCTGCACGACCAGATCATGGCCCAGGCGCTGTGCTGCTCGATCGCGCAGGCCAGCGTGGAGGAGATCGACACCCACAACATCCTGCAGGCGACCATGCTGGCGATGCGTCGCGCGGTCGAGGGCCTGCGCCTGAAGCCGGCCAAGGTGCTGGTGGACGGCAACCGGCTGCCCCAGCTCGACGTGCTGGCCGAGGCCATCGTCAAGGGCGACGCGCGCGTGAAGGCGATCTCGGCCGCGTCGATCCTGGCCAAGGTGCACCGCGACCGGCTCTGCGAGCAGCTGCACCAGGAGTTTCCGCACTACGGCTTCGCGGGCCACAAGGGTTACGGCACGCCCGAGCATCTCGAGGCCCTGCTGCAGCATGGCGCCTGCGTGCATCACCGGCGCTCGTTCAGCCCGGTGGCGGCCGCGCTGGCGCGCATGGCGCCGGCGGTGCCGGTGGTCCAGGTCCAATCGCCGCTGCCCGCTGTGTCGGTGCAGACCCAGGTCGTGGCCATCGAACTGCGTTCGGCGCCCTGATCCGATGATCACGCCCGCCGGCCCGACCCGCATCAGCTCGCGCGACAACCCATTGCTCAAGGACCTGCGCAAGCTGGCGCAGGATCCGGGCGCCTACCGCAAGCTGGGCCGCATCTGGCTCGAAGGCGACCATCTGTGCCGCGCGGCGCTGGCGCGCGGCGTGACGCCGGCGGTGGCCGTGTTCTCGCTGTCGTTCTGGCCGCAGGCACCGGTCGAATGGTCGCGCGATGCCGGCAAGACCGTGGTCGTCGACGACGAACTGCTGAAGGCGGCGAGCGGGCTGGAATCGCCGGCGCCGATGGGCTTCCTGCTCGAGCTGCCCGAACGGCCCGTGGTGCTGCCCGAGGCGCCCACCGTGGTGCTCGACCGGCTGCAGGACGCCGGCAACGTCGGCTCCGTATTGCGCAGTGCCGCGGCCTTCGGCTTCCAGCAGGTGATCGCGCTCAAGGGCACGGCGGCGCTCTGGTCGCCCAAGGTGCTGCGCGCCGGCATGGGCGCCCATTTCGGCCTGCGGCTGATCGAGGGCGTCGATGCCGCCGCGCTCGAGGCGCTGGCAGTGCCGCTGGTCGCCACCAGCTCGCACCGCGGCGACTGGCTGCACGAGGCGAAGCTGCCGCATCCCTGCGCCTGGTTGCTGGGCCATGAAGGGCAGGGCGTGTCGGCCGCGCTCGAGGCGCTGGCCACGCACCACATCCGTATCGCGCAGCCCGGGGGCGAGGAGTCGCTCAACGTGGCGGCGGCCGCCGCCATCTGCCTGCACGCCAGCGGCGCGGCCACCCTGAAAAGATAAGAAACATTCTCAGTTGCTCGCCGGGTTCATGCCATTGACGCATGGCTGGTGTACGGGCAAGCGAATCTTCATGCCCCGCGAGGCAAGAGGCGACGGCCGCCGGGCTACAATCGGGGGCTTACTCGCAAATCAGCGTCGCCCGGCCGCATTCCACGCCATCTTCCCCTTAAGCAGCAGTCCCAAGGCTTCAAAGCCCTGGATGCCGGGCGACCGTAACCATCCGGAGAACCCAGTGCTTTTGTCTCTCAAGGGAAGTTTCCCGCCCGCCATCCTGGCGCTCGCAGACGGCACGGTCTTTCAAGGCAACTCGATCGGGGCCACCGGCTCCACCGTCGGTGAAGTGGTGTTCAACACCGCGATGACCGGCTACCAGGAAATCCTCACCGACCCGAGCTACTGCCAGCAGATCGTGACGCTCACGTATCCGCACATCGGCAACTACGGCGTCAATCCCGAGGACATCGAAGCCGACAAGATCCATGCCGCGGGCCTCATCATTCGGGACCTGCCGCAGATCGCCTCCAACTTCCGCCATACCGCGACGCTGTCGCAGTACCTGGTGGAGGGCAAGACCGTCGCCATCGCCAACATCGATACCCGCAAGCTGACCCGCCACCTGCGCACGCACGGCGCGCAGAACGGCTGCATCCTGGGACTGGCCGAAGGGGAAGCGGTCACCCAGGCGCTGATCGACAAGGCCATCGCCGCCGCCAAGGCCGCGCCGAGCATGGCCGGGCTCGACCTCGCCAAGGTGGTGTCGGTGCAGCAGACCTACGAGTGGACCGAGACCGAGTGGAAGCTCGCCAACTCGAACGGCAAGCCGGGCTATGGCGTGCAGATCACGCCGCGCTTCCACGTCGTGGCCTTCGACTACGGCGTCAAGAAGAACATCCTGCGCATGATCGCCCAGCGCGGCGCGCGCATCACGGTGGTGCCGGCGCAGACGCCCGCGGCCGACGTGCTCAAGCTCAAGCCCGATGGCATCTTCCTGGCCAACGGTCCCGGCGACCCGGAGCCCTGCGACTACGCGATCAGCGCGGTCAGGGAACTGATCGAGACCGGCATCCCGACTTTCGGCATTTGCCTGGGCCACCAGATCATGGCGCTGGCCTCGGGCGCGAAGACCTTCAAGATGAAGTTCGGCCACCACGGCGCGAACCATCCGGTCAAGGACCTCGACAGCGGCCGCGTCAGCATCACGAGCCAGAACCACGGCTTCGCGGTCGACGAGAAGTCGCTGCCGGCGAACCTGCGTCCCACGCACGTGAGCCTGTTCGACAACACGCTGCAGGGCCTGGCCCGCACCGACAAGCCGGCGTTCTGCTTCCAGGGCCACCCCGAAGCCTCGCCCGGCCCGCACGACATCGGCTACCTGTTCGATCGCTTCACGGCACTCATGGAAAAGAACAATACGGAAAAGACGGAGAAAGAGCATGCCTAAGCGCACAGACCTCAAATCGATCCTCATCATCGGCGCCGGCCCGATCATCATCGGCCAGGCCTGCGAGTTCGACTACTCCGGCGTGCAGGCGTGCAAGGCGCTGCGCGAGGAGGGATACAAGGTCATCCTGATCAACAGCAACCCCGCGACGATCATGACCGACCCGGCCACGGCCGACGTCACCTACATCGAGCCGATCACCTGGCAGACGGTCGAGAAGATCATTGCCAAGGAACGCCCCGACGCGATCCTGCCGACCATGGGCGGCCAGACCGCGCTGAACTGCGCGCTCGACCTCTGGCGCAACGGCGTGCTCGACAAGTACCAGGGCGCGGCCACGGGCAAGCCGGTCGAGCTGATCGGTGCCACGCCCGAAGCCATCGACAAGGCCGAGGACCGCCTGAAGTTCAAGGACGCGATGACCAAGATCGGTCTCGGGTCGGCGCGCTCGGGCATCGCGCACACGATGGACGAAGCCTGGGCCGTGCAGAAGACGCTCGGCTTCCCGACCGTGATCCGTCCCAGCTTCACGCTCGGCGGCACCGGCGGCGGCATCGCCTACAACCCGGACGAGTTCGAGACCATCTGCAAGCGCGGCATCGAAGCCTCGCCGACCAACGAGCTGCTGATCGAGGAATCGCTGCTCGGCTGGAAAGAGTACGAGATGGAAGTCGTGCGCGACAAGGCCGACAACTGCATCATCGTCTGCTCGATCGAGAACCTCGACCCGATGGGCGTGCACACCGGCGACTCGATCACCGTGGCACCCGCGCAGACGCTGTCCGACAAGGAATACCAGATCCTGCGCAACGCCTCGCTGGCCGTGCTGCGCGAGATCGGCGTCGACACCGGCGGCTCGAACGTGCAGTTCTCCATCAACCCGAAGGACGGCCGCATGGTCGTCATCGAGATGAATCCGCGCGTGTCGCGTTCGTCGGCGCTGGCCTCCAAGGCCACCGGCTTCCCGATCGCCAAGGTCGCGGCCAAGCTGGCCGTGGGCTACACGCTCGACGAACTGCGCAACGAGATCACCGGTGGTGCCACGCCCGCGTCGTTCGAGCCCTCGATTGACTACGTGGTCACCAAGATCCCGCGTTTCGCCTTCGAGAAATTCCCGCAGGCCGATTCGCGCCTCACCACGCAGATGAAGTCGGTGGGCGAGGTGATGGCGATGGGCCGCACCTTCCAGGAATCGTTCCAGAAGGCCCTGCGCGGCCTCGAGGTGGGCGTCGACGGCCTGAACGAGAAGACGCAGGACCGCGAAGTGCTCGAGAAGGAACTGGGCGAGCCCGGACCCGAGCGCATCTGGTACGTGGGCGATGCCTTCGCGATGGGCCTGAGCGTCGACGAAGTGTTCGCGCTGACCAAGATCGACCCGTGGTTCCTGGTGCAGATCGAGGAGATCGTGAAGATCGAGCTCGAGCTGGAAACCAAGTCGCTCGACGACATCGACAAGGACACGCTGCTCGCGCTGAAGAAGAAGGGCTTCTCCGACCGCCGGCTCGCCAAGCAGCTGAAGACCACGGACACGGCCATTCGCGAGAAGCGCCGCGCCCTGGGCGTGCGCCCGGTCTACAAGCGCGTCGACACCTGCGCGGCCGAGTTCGCGACCAACACCGCCTACATGTACTCGACCTACGAGGACGAGTGCGAGGCCGATCCGACGGACAAGAAGAAGATCATGGTGCTCGGCGGCGGTCCGAACCGCATCGGCCAGGGCATCGAGTTCGACTACTGCTGCGTGCATGCCGCGCTCGCGATGCGCGAAGACGGCTACGAGACCATCATGGTCAACTGCAATCCCGAGACCGTGTCGACCGACTACGACACCTCGGACCGCCTGTACTTCGAGCCGCTCACGCTCGAGGACGTGCTCGAGATCGTCGACAAGGAAAAGCCCGTCGGCGTGATCGTGCAGTACGGCGGCCAGACGCCGCTGAAGCTCGCGCTCGACCTCGAGGCCAACGGCGTGCCGATCATCGGCACCTCGCCCGACATGATCGACGCGGCCGAAGACCGCGAGCGCTTCCAGAAGCTGCTGCACGAACTGCAGCTGCTGCAGCCGCCGAACGCCACCGCGCGCACCGAAGCGGAAGCCCTCGAGAAGGCCGCGGCCCTCGGTTATCCGCTGGTGGTGCGCCCGAGCTACGTGCTCGGCGGCCGTGCGATGGAAATCGTGCATGAGCAGCGCGACCTCGAGCGCTACATGCGCGAGGCGGTCAAGGTCAGCAACGACTCGCCGGTGCTGCTCGACCGCTTCCTCAACGACGCCGTCGAATGCGACGTCGACTGCCTGCGCGATGCCGAGGGCCAGACCCTGATCGGCGGCGTGATGGAGCACATCGAACAGGCCGGCGTGCACTCGGGCGACTCCGCCTGCTCGCTGCCGCCCTACAGCCTGTCGGCCGAGACCGTGGCCGAGCTCAAGCGCCAGAGCGCCGCGATGGCCAAGGCGCTGAACGTGGTCGGCCTGATGAACGTGCAGTTCGCGATCCAGCAGAAGGACGGCAAGGACGCGATCTACGTGCTCGAAGTCAATCCGCGCGCTTCGCGCACCGTGCCCTACGTCAGCAAGGCCACCGGCATCCAGCTCGCCAAGGTGGCGGCACGCTGCATGGCGGGCCAGTCGCTCGCGTCGCAGGGCGTGACGAAGGAAGTCACGCCGCCGTACTTCAGCGTGAAGGAGGCCGTGTTCCCGTTCGTCAAGTTCCCAGGCGTGGACACCATCCTCGGCCCCGAGATGAAGTCGACCGGCGAGGTGATGGGCGTGGGCAAGACCTTCGGCGAGGCCTTCGTGAAGTCGCAGCTCGGCGCCGGCACGCACCTGCCGAAGTCGGGCAAGGTCTTCATCTCGGTGAAGAACAACGACAAGACGCGCGCGGTGGAAGTCGCGCGCGGCCTGTCGCAGCTCGGCTTCGTGCTGATCGCGACCAAGGGCACGGCCGCGGCCATCAATGCCGCGGGCATCGAATGCGCGACGGTGAACAAGGTGACCGAAGGCCGCCCGCACATCGTGGACATGATCAAGAACAACGAGATCGCGCTGGTCATCAACACGGTCGAGGAACGCCGCAACGCGATCACCGACTCGCGCCAGATCCGCACCTCGGCGCTGCTGGCGCGCGTGACCACCTTCACCACGATCTTCGGCGCCGAAGCCGCGGTCGAAGGCATGCGCTACATGGACGACCTCGACGTGATCTCGGTGCAGGAGATGCACGCGCAACTGGCCACGGCCTGAGCCTCGCCATGGAAACGCAGCTCGTCGAACTGGCACTGAACGACTGGAACGCGGCCACGCCCAACGAGGCGTGGATCGCGGAACTCGAGGCCGGCAAGGTGCTGTACTTTCCGCGGCTGGGCTTCGAGCTGCTGCCGCAGGAACGCGCGCTGCTCACGCCCGCGCTGCTGTCGCCCGACGTGCGCAACATCAGCCTCGACGCCAACGGCAAGCTCAAGGGCGCCGTGGGCGACGAGGCGGTGCAACGGCTCGCGGCCGGCATGGTCGGGCGCTTTCGCGCGCAGGCGCAGCAGCTCATCCATGGGCTGCTGCCGCACTACACGCCCGCGCTGCGGCTCGCGCCCACCAGCTACCGCCCGGCGCAGGTCGAGACGCGCGTGCAGTCGTGGCGCGCCGACGACCGGCGGCTGCACGTCGACGCCTTTCCCTCGCGGCCCAACTACGGCGAGCGCATCCTGCGCGTCTTCACCAACGTCAATCCCGACGGCGCGCCGCGCGTGTGGCGCGTGGGCGAGCCCTTCGAGGACATCGCGCGCCGCTTCCTGCCACGCGCCAAGCCCTATGCGCGCTGGCAGGCCAGGCTGCTGCAGGCGCTGCACGTGACCAAGTCCTTCCGCAGCGAATACGACCACCTGATGCTGCAGCTGCACGACGGCATGAAGTCGGACCTCGACTACCAGAAGACCTCGCCGCAGGAGAACGCCGAGTTCCCGCCCGGCTCGGTCTGGGTGTGCTTCTCCGACCAGACCTCGCACGCGGTGATGGCCGGGCAGTACATGCTCGAACAGACCCTGCACCTGGACGCGGCGAAGCAATACAATCCCGCTTCGAGCCCGCTCGCCATCCTGAGCCGGCTGACCGGACGACCTCTCGTTTGAGAGCCTTCCCCCATCGACCGCCGAACGGCAGCGTTCGGCGGTTTCGCTTTATGGAGAACGATATATGGCGACAACCATCCCCATCACCAAGCGCGGCGCGGAGAAGCTGCGCGACGAACTGCGCCGCCTCAAGACGGTGGAGCGGCCCGCGATCATCAATGCCATCGCCGAGGCACGCGCCCAGGGCGACATCAGCGAAAACGCCGAGTACGAAGTCGCCAAGGACCGGCAGGGCTTCATCGAGGGCCGCATCATCGAGATCGAGGGCAAGCTCTCGGCCGCGCAGGTGATCGACCCGACCGAGCTCGATGCCGGCGGCAAGGTGGTGTTCGCCTCCACGGTCGAGCTCGAGGAAGAGGACAGCGGCGATCCGGTCAAGTACCAGATCGTGGGCGAGGACGAAGCCGACCTGAAGCAGGGCCTGATCAATGTGTCGAGCCCGATCGCGCGCGCGCTGATCGGCAAGGAAGAGGGCGACAGCGTCGAGGTGCAGACGCCCGGTGGCCTCAAGCGCTACGAGATCGTGGCGGTCAGCTACCTCTGAGCGGTATCGCGATGAAAGACCGTGTCGCGCTGATGCTGGCCGCCCTCTGGTGGGGCAGCCTCACGACCATCGGCTTTCTCGTCGTGCCGATGCTGTTCGCGCGGCTCGGCAATCCCTCGGTGGCGGGCAACTTCGCGGCGCAGCTGTTCGAGGCCCAGAGCTGGATCGCGCTGCTGTGCGGACTCGTCCTGCTGATCCATTTCCGCGCCAAGGCCGACGACGGCATGACCCCGCCGGTGCTGACGGCCCTGTTCCTGGTGCTGGCCGCCATGCTGCTCGCGCTGCTGCAGCAGTACGCCGTGGCGCCGCGCATCGTGGCGCGCGAGAACCTCAAGCTCTGGCACTCGGTGGGCAGCGGCATGTACCTCGTGCAGTGGCTGTGCACCAGCGTGCTGCTCTGGCGCATGAGCGGCGGCCAGCGGCCGCGCTGACGCCCGAAAGGACCTACTCGGTCCAGTGCTCGGCGACCCAGTGCGCCGGGCGGATGTAGCGAAAGCGTCGGTTGCGCCGGCCGGCCAGCGCATCGGGCGGGTTGACCTCGCCGTGAAACACCATGATCCGCGCGTCCTGCGGCACGAACGGCGCCTTCCAGTAGTTGGAGGGCCAGGCCGGGATGCCGTGGTACTTGAAGCTCGGGCACCAGCCGTCGGGCCAGTAGGCCAGCTTGCCCTGCTTGTGCAGCACGTCGGACAGGTAAGTCTGTTCGTTGCGGTACTCGGCCTGGACCTTGTCGAGGTTGGCACGGAAATAGCCGAGCACGTCGGCATGTGCGCCGAGTTCGAAGCGGTAGACCGAGGAGTTGCCGGTGATGCGGCCGCGCCGCCAGAAACGGTCGTAGTCGCGGATGATGAGGAAGTCGCCGGGGTGCTCGAAGAAGGCATCGAGGCTGCCGACGATCACCACGTCGAGGTCGAGGAAGAGGGCGGTGCCGCGCAGGCCGTGCAGATCGGCCTCGAAGGTCGTCAGCTTCTTCCAGGCGCCGTCGCGCTGGCCCGGCGCCAGATGCAGGTTCAGCGGCGGGATCGGCAGGCAGCTGACCTCGGGCCGCACGCCCTGGCCGTCGTCGGTCAGGCAGACGAAGCGGAAATCGCCGCTCAGGTGGCGGCGCACCATGGCGTAGAGGCGGTTGACGTACTCGGGGCCGTACTTGGTGCCCCACTTCATGCAAAGGATGTGGCGCGTGGCGCCCTGTGCTGGCGCCAAGCTCAGTCCGCCTGGTTGCGCTTCTTGGCCGACAGCGGCCGCTTGGCCTTGGCGCGCTTGATCGTGCCGCCGGGCGTGAGCCGCTGGTTGCCGAGCACGCGCAGGGTCTTGATCTCGGGGCGCTGGCCGCCGCGCTTGCTGTACTTGACGATCTTCACGTCGCGCGGGCCGGGCATGCGGTCCTCGTCGACGACGCGTTCCTTCTCGGGCTTGGGACGCCACAGCACCAGCAGCTTGCCGATGTGCTGGATCGGGGCGGCATCGAGCTCGTCGGCCAGCTCCTGCAGCATCGCTTCGCGCGCGGCGCGGTCGTCGGAGAAAACGCGCACCTTGATAAGGCCGTGGGCCTTGAGGGCCGCATCGGCCTCTTTCTTCACGGCAGGGGTGAGCCCGTCGCCACCGACCATGACGATCGGATCCAGGTGGTGAGCTTCGGCGCGGTGCACCTTGCGCTCGGCAGGGGTAAGTTGAATGGCGGGCATCCCCGTATTATCGGACGTAGATCAGCACCTCCACGAGCCGAGCCGCCGGCCCCCGAAGAAACCGGGGCCCGGCACCCAGGCCAATCCATGAGCACCAAGGCGAAGTCCAACAAAGTCAACAAGGCGTGGTTGCACGACCACATCAACGATCCCTACGTGAAACTGGCCACGAAGGAGGGCTACCGCGCCCGCGCGGCCTACAAGCTCAAGGAAATCGACGAGGCGCTGGGCCTCATCAAGCCCGGCCAATTGGTGGTCGACCTCGGGTCGGCGCCCGGCGCCTGGAGCCAGTACGTGCGCCGGCGCATGTCGCCGGGCGGGGCCGCCACGGGGGCGCTCGAGGGCACCATCGTGGCGATCGACATCCTGCCGATGGAGCCGATCGAGGACGTGAACTTCCTGCAGGGCGACTTCCGCGAGGACAGCGTGCTGGCGCAGCTCACCGAGGCGCTGGGCGGCCGCAAGGCCGACGTGGTGGTGTCGGACATGGCGCCCAACCTCTCGGGCATCGAGTCGGCCGACGCGGCGCGGATCGCCCACCTGATCGAGCTGGCCATCGATTTCTCGCAGCAGCACCTCAAGCCGGAAGGCGCGCTGGTGGCCAAGCTGTTCCACGGCAGCGGCTACGACCAGCTCGTGAAGCTCTTCAAGGCCCATTTCCGCGCCGTGAAGCCGTTCAAGCCCAAGGCTTCGCGCGACCGATCGTCCGAGACCTTCATGGTCGGAATCGGCCTGAAAACCGGCGTCTGATACGCGTTGATACCGAAAACCGCCCAAACCCTTGTCAGGCTATGGCTGCTTTAGGGAAATCCGAGCTTTTCGCAGCTTGAAAAGCCTAAAATGGGGCGCAACTGCGTACCCAAGCGCGTATTTTCATCTTCCCGTCACGCGCTTTCGACTGGAGCTTCGTTTGAACAATCAGTGGTTTTCCAAGGTTGCCGTCTGGCTTGTCATCGCGATGGTGTTGTTCACTGTGTTCAAGCAGTTCGACACCCGCGGCGCCGCCGGTGCAGGCAATATCGGTTATTCGGATTTCCTCGAGGAAGTCCGCGGCAACCGCATCAAGAGCGCCACGATCCAGGAAGGCCAGGGCGGCAGCGAGATCGTCGCGATCACCAACGACGACCGCAAGATCCGCACTACGGCCACCTACCTCGACCGCGGCCTGGTCGGCGACCTGATCGCCAACAACGTCAAGTTCGACGTCAAGCCGCGCGAGGAGGGCTCCCTGCTCATGACCTTGCTGGTCAGCTGGGGCCCGATGCTGCTGCTGATCGGCGTGTGGGTCTACTTCATGCGACAGATGCAAGGCGGCGGCAAGGGCGGTGCCTTCAGCTTCGGCAAGAGCAAGGCGCGCATGATGGACGAGAACAACAATACCGTCACCTTCGCCGACGTCGCGGGCTGCGACGAGGCCAAGGAAGAGGTGCGTGAAGTCGTCGACTTCCTCAAGGACCCGCAGCGCTTCCAGAAACTCGGCGGCCGCATTCCGCGCGGCCTGCTGCTGGTCGGCCCGCCCGGCACCGGCAAGACCCTGCTGGCCAAGTCGATCGCCGGCGAAGCCAAGGTCCCGTTCTTCTCGATCTCGGGTTCCGACTTCGTCGAAATGTTCGTCGGCGTGGGCGCGGCCCGCGTGCGCGACATGTTCGAGAACGCCAAGAAGAACGCCCCCTGCATCATCTTCATCGACGAAATCGATGCGGTGGGCCGCCAGCGCGGTGCCGGCCTCGGCGGCGGCAACGACGAGCGCGAGCAGACCCTCAACCAGATGCTGGTCGAGATGGACGGCTTCGAAACCAACCTCGGCGTGATCGTCGTGGCCGCGACCAACCGTCCCGACATCCTCGACGCCGCGCTGCTGCGTCCGGGTCGTTTCGACCGCCAGGTCTACGTCACGCTGCCGGACATCCGCGGCCGCGAACAGATCCTCGGCGTGCACATGCGCAAGGTCCCGCTGGGCCAGGACGTGAACCCGAGCGTGATCGCGCGCGGCACGCCTGGCATGTCGGGCGCCGACCTGGCCAACCTCTGCAACGAAGCCGCCCTGATGGCCGCCCGCCGCAATGCGCGCGTGGTCGAGATGCAGGACTTCGAGAAGGCCAAGGACAAGATCTTCATGGGCCCCGAGCGCAAGAGCATGGTCATGCCCGAGGAAGAGCGCCGCAACACGGCCTACCACGAGTCCGGCCACGCCCTCATCGGCAAGCTGCTGCCCAAGTGCGACCCTGTCCACAAGGTCACGATCATTCCGCGTGGCCGTGCCCTGGGCGTGACCATGAGCCTGCCGGCGCAGGACCGCTACAGCTACGACCGCGAGTACATGCTGAACCAGATCAGCATGCTGTTCGGCGGCCGCATCGCCGAGGAAGTGTTCATGCACCAGATGACCACCGGCGCGAGCAACGACTTCGAACGCGCCACCAACCTGGCGCGCGACATGGTCATGAAGTACGGCATGAGCGATGCGCTCGGCCCGATGGTCTACGCCGAGAACGAAGGCGAAGTGTTCCTGGGCCGCTCGGTGACCAAGACCACCAACATGAGCGAGCAGACCATGGAGAAGGTCGACTCCGAAGTGCGCCGCATCATCGACGACCAGTACGCGCTGGCGCGTCGCCTGATCGAAGAGAACAGCGACAAGATGCACGCGATGGCCAAGGCCTTGCTCGAATGGGAAACCATCGATTCCGAGCAGCTCGACGACATCATGGCCGGCAAGGAGCCGCGCCCGCCCAAGGACTGGACGCCGCGCACGCCCCCCTCGGGCAGCAACGGTGGCGGCAACGGCGGCACGCCGGCCGTGAATCCGGAACCTTCGCCGACCGCCGCCTGAGAAGTGCGTCTGGCATCAAACAGCAACGGGGCCTCAGGCCCCGTTTTCAATGTTCGGGCCCTCGCGGCCGCATGACGATGCACCTCGCCATGTCCTCCTGGCAGACCGCCCGCTTCACGATCGACCTCGCGCAGCCGCGCGTGATGGGCATCGTGAACGTCACGCCCGACTCCTTCTCCGACGGCGGCGCCCATGCCTCCACCGCGGCTGCGTTGCATCATTGCGAGCAGTTGCTGGAGGAGGGCGCCGACATCCTCGACATCGGCGGCGAATCCACCCGGCCCGGCAGTCCCGCTGTGCCGCTCGAAGCAGAACTGGCGCGCGTGTTGCCGGTGGTGCGCGAGGCGGTGAAGCTCGACGTACCGATCTCCATCGACACCTACAAGCCCGAGGTCATGCGCGCGGTGCTCGACCTCGGCGCGGACATCGTCAACGACATCTGGGCGCTGCGCCAGCCCGGCGCGCGCGAGGTGATCGCCGCGCATCCCTCTTGCGGCATCTGCCTGATGCACATGCACCGCGATCCGCAGACCATGCAGGCCGCGCCGATGGACGGCGAGGTCGTGCCGCAGGTGCTGGACTTCTGGCGCGCGCAGCTCGACGCCCTGGGCGCGCTCGGCATCGCGCCCGAACGCATCACGCTCGACCCCGGCATCGGCTTCGGCAAGACCGTGGCGCAGAATTTCGCGCTGCTCGCCCGGCAGCGCGAACTGCTCGGCGCGGGCCATCCGCTGCTGCTGGGCTGGTCGCGCAAGTCCTCGATCGGCGCCGTCACCGGCATCGAGCAGGCCGCGCAGCGCATGGTGCCCAGCGTGGCGGCCGCCGTGCTCGCGGTCGATCATGGTGCTGCCATCGTGCGCGTGCACGATGTGCGCGACACGGTCGCCGCGCTCGCGGTCTGGCGCGCGATGAAGGCCGCCGCATAGCCATCGGATCGCCACGGCAGCCGGGCCAGGTTTCCCCAGAAATATTCCTTCAAACATCCAAAGCAAAGACAAGAACATGACTCGCAAGTACTTCGGCACCGATGGCATCCGTGGCACCGTCGGCCGTTCGCCGATCACCGCCGACTTCGTGCTGCGCCTCGCGCACGCGGTGGGCCGCGTGCTCAAGAAGACCGAGGCCCGGCCCACCGTGCTGATCGGCAAGGACACCCGCATCTCGGGCTACATGCTCGAGTCGGCGCTCGAATCGGGCTTCAACTCCGCTGGCGTCGACGTGGTGCTGCTCGGCCCGCTGCCGACCCCGGGCGTGGCCTACCTCACGCGCGCGCAGCGCGCCAGCCTCGGCGTGGTGATCAGCGCGAGCCACAACGCCTACCCCGACAACGGCATCAAGTTCTTCAGCGCGCAGGGCACCAAGCTCAGCGACGAGTGGGAACTCGCGGTGGAAGCCGCGCTCGAGGAAGACCCGGTCTGGGTCGAGTCGGCCAGCCTGGGCAAGGCGCGCCGCCTCAACGACGCGGCCGGCCGCTACATCGAGTTCTGCAAGAGCACCTTCTCCAACGACCTCACCCTGCGCGGCCTGAAGCTGGTGGTCGACGCGGCCCACGGCGCGGCCTACCAGGTGGCGCCCGACGTGTTCCACGAGCTGGGCGCCGAGGTGCAGAGCATTGGCTGCACGCCCGACGGCCTCAACATTAACGACGGCTTCGGCGCCACGCACCCCGAGGCCCTGATCGCCGCCGTGACGGCCCAGAAGGCCGACTACGGCATCGCGCTCGACGGCGACGCCGACCGGCTGCAGCTGGTGGATGCCAGCGGCCGCCTCTTCAACGGCGACGAACTGCTCTACCTGATGGTGGCCGAGCGCATCGCGCGCGGCAGCAAGCCGGCCGGCGTGGTCGGCACCTTGATGACCAACAAGGCGGTCGAGGTGGCGCTGCGCGGGCAGGGCATCGAGTTCGTGCGCGCCAAGGTCGGCGACCGCTATGTGCTCGAGGAACTCGAGAAGCACGGCTGGCTGCTGGGCGGCGAGGGCTCGGGCCACCTGCTGGCGCTCGATTGCCACACCACCGGCGACGGCATCGTGAGCGCGCTGCAGGTGCTGCAGGCCTGCGTGCGCAGCGGCAAGAGCGTGGCGCAGTTGCTCGAGGGCGTGACGCTGTTCCCGCAGACGCTGATCAACGTGCGCCTGGCGCCCGGCCAGAACTGGAAGGACAACGAGGCGCTGGCCAGCGAAACCAAGCGCATCGAGGCCGAGCTCGGCGACTCGGGCCGCGTGCTGATCCGTGCCAGCGGCACCGAGCCGCTGCTGCGCGTGATGGTCGAGGCACGCGATGCGCAGGTGGCCGAGGCCAGCGCCCGGCGTCTCGTGGCCACGGTGGAAGGCGCGAAGTGACGATCGAGGTCGTGCTTGCCGACTACCGCGATGCCGCGCAGGCCGCGGCGCTCGTCGAACTGCTCGATGGCTATGCGCGCGATCCGGCCGGTGGCGGCACGCCCCTGAGCGCGCAGGTGCGCGCCGAGCTGCCGGCCGCGCTCGCGGCCCGGCCGCAGGCCTTCAGCGTGCTCGCCTACGACGACGGGCAAGCGGTCGGGCTGATCAACTGCGTCGAAGGCTTCTCGACCTTCGCCTGCCGTCCGCTGGTGAACGTGCACGACGTGGTCGTGGCGTCCAGCCACCGCGGCCAGCGGCTCGCGCA
This sequence comes from Variovorax sp. GW821-FHT09B01, assembly GCF_059418345.1. Taxonomy (NCBI): domain Bacteria; kingdom Pseudomonadati; phylum Pseudomonadota; class Betaproteobacteria; order Burkholderiales; family Comamonadaceae; genus Variovorax; species Variovorax sp. GW821-FHT09B01. The sequence goes on from NZ_JBWKPQ010000002.1 coordinate 301,691, forward strand.
GCGTATGCTCGAGCGCGTGGAGCAGGAGGCTCGCGCGCGCGGCGCCTGCAAGCTCACGCTCGAGGTGCTGTCGGGCAACGTGTCCGCGCGCAAGGCCTACGAGCGCGAAGGCTTCGCCGACTACCAGCTCGACCCGGCCTTCGGCAGCGCGATGTTCATGCAGAAGAAGCTTTGAGCTTCCCGCGCGGGCGGTAGAAAAAAAGAAAGGGCGCGAAGATCGCGCCCTTTGCTTTTGGAAAAGCCGCTCGCTCAGAAGCGCGTGACCGGCATCTCCGCCTCGGCCTTGCCCGGCGCGTACTTGCCCAGCTCCCACTTGGCGATCGCGTTGCGGTGCACCTCGTCCGGACCGTCGGCGAAGCGCAGCGTGCGCGCGCCGGCATAGGCGTAGGCGAGCGGGAAGTCGTCGCACATGCCGCCGCCGCCATGCACCTGCATGGCCCAGTCGATCACCTGGCAGGCCATCGAGGGCGCCACCACCTTGATCATCGCGATCTCGTTCTTCGCGACCTTGTTGCCGGCCACGTCCATGAGCCAGGCGGCCTTGAGCGTGAGCAGGCGGGCCATGTCGATCTTGCAGCGCGCCTCGGCGATGCGTTCCTGCGTCACGGTCTGCGAGGCCACGGTCTTGCCGAAGGCCACGCGCGACGAAGCGCGACGGCACATCAGCTCGAGCGCGCGCTCGGCCAGGCCGATCAGGCGCATGCAGTGGTGGATGCGTCCGGGGCCGAGGCGGCCCTGGGCGATCTCGAAGCCGCGGCCTTCGCCGAGCAGGATGTTGTCGACCGGCACGCGCACGTTCTCGAAGTACATCTCGACGTGGCCGTGCGGCGCGTCGTCGTAGCCCATCACGTTGAGCGGGCGCACGATGCGGATGCCCTTGGCATCGGCCGGCACGATCACCATGCTCTGCTGCGAATGCCTGGGTGCCTCGGGATCGCTCTTGCCCATGGTGATGAACACGGCGCAGCGCGGATCGGCGGCGCCCGAGATCCACCACTTGTGGCCGTTGATGACGTACTCGTCGCCTTCGCGCGTGATGCGCGTCGAGATGTTGGTCGCGTCGCTCGAGGCCACGTCGGGCTCGGTCATCGCGAAGGCCGAGCGGATCTGGCCTTCGAGCAGCGGCTTGAGCCAGCGTGCCTTGATGGCGTCGGAGCCGTAGCGCGCAATGGTCTCCATGTTGCCGGTGTCGGGCGCGGAGCAGTTGAAGGCTTCAGAGGCCCATGGCACCCGGCCCATGATCTCGGCCAGCGGCGCGTATTCCTGGTTGGTGAGGCCGGCGCCGTCGTAGCCCGAGGCGGCTGCGCTGTCGACCGGCAGGAACAGGTTCCACAGGCCCTGGGCCTTGGCCTTGTCCTTGAGCTTCTCGACGGTCTTGAGCGCGGTCCAGCGCTTGCCGGCAGCCGTGTTGGCCGCGAGTTCGGCGCTGTATTCGGCTTCGGCGGGATAGATGTATTCGTCCATGAACGCGCTGACGCGTTTCTGGAGGTCTTTGGTCTTGGCCGAGTATTCGAAATCCATGGGGGTCTCCGTTGGGGGTGAAGGGCGGGCGGCTCGGGTGGTGCCTAGCCGCCGGTACGGCCGTGTGCGCACAGGGTGCGTTGTGCGTTTCGTGAGCGCACGAGCGGGCCGGGCCTCCCCCGCGAGGGGCGGCGGATCACATGCCGGAGGGCGACGTGAAAGGCCGGGAGGCTCATGCTCGCTGCGCGAATTGCCAGGCCATTTCGGCCATGGGACGGGCACCGCGGCCCGAGGCCACGGCTTGCTCGCTCGATGCGGTGCCGGCCTCGACCCGCTTGGCAATGCCTTGCAGGATCGCGGCCATGCGGAACAGGTTGTAGGCCTGGTAGAAGTTCCAGTCGGGCGCCAGCGCCTCGGGCGTGGTGAGGCCGGTGCGCTCGCAGTACTTGCGGATGTATTCGCTCTCGGTCGGGATGCCCAGGCTCGCGTGGTCGAGGCCCGCGATGCCGCGGAAGGTCGCGCCCGAGATGTGCCAGGACATGCAGTGGTAGCTGAAGTCGGCCAGCGGATGGCCCAGCGTCGACAGTTCCCAGTCGAGCACCGCGATCGCGCGCGGCTCGGTGGCGTGGAACATCAGGTTGTCGAGCCGGAAGTCGCCGTGCACGATCGAGGTCATGTTCTCGTCGCGCGCGCTCGCGGGCATGTGCGCCGGCAGCCATTCCATGAGCTTGTCCATCTCGGGGATGGGCTGCGTGATCGAGGCCACGTACTGCTTGCTCCAGCGGCCGATCTGGCGCTCGAAGTAGTTGCCGGGCTTGCCGTAGTCCGCGAGGCCGCGCTCGGCGTACTTCACCGTGTGCAGTGCCGCGATCACGCGGTTCATCTCGTCGTAGATGGCGCTGCGCTCGGCATTGCTCATGCCCGGCAGCGACTGGTCCCAGAGCACGCGGCCCTGCATGAACTCCATCACGTAGAAGGCGCGGCCGATCACGGCCTCGTCCTCGCACAGGCAGTGCATGCGCGGCACGGGCACGTCGGTGCCGGCCAGGCCGCTCATCACCTTGAACTCGCGCTCCACCGCATGGGCGGAGGGCAGCAGCTTGGCGACCGGGCCGGGCTTGGCGCGCATCACGTAGCTCTGCGTGGGCGTGACCAGCTTGTAGGTCGGGTTGGACTGGCCGCCCTTGAACATCTCGACCGTGAGCGGACCCTTGAAGCCCTCGAGGTTCTTCTCGAGCCAGGCCGACAGCGCGTCGACGTCGAAGGCGTGCTGCTGCGACACCGCGCGGGTGCCGACGAAGTTCGAAAAATCCTGGCTCATGCTATCGATCCGATTCCGAGACGCGCATCAGTGCCGCGCGATCGAGCACCACCAGTCCGGCCGGCTCGATGCGGATGATGTCCTCGCGTTCCATGGTCTTGAGTTCCTGATTCACGCGCTGGCGCGAGGCGCCCAGCAGCTGCGCGAGTTCTTCCTGCGCCAGCTGCAGGCCGATGCGCATCTGGCTGCCGTCGTCCAGGTTGGGCACGCCGTAGCTGCGCACCAGGTGGATGAGCTGCTTGGCGAGCCGCGCGCGCAGCGGCAATGTGTTGAGGTCTTCCACCAGCCCGAACAGCGTGCGGATGCGCCGTGCCTGCAGGCGCATCAGCGCCTCGTAGAGCTCGACGTGCGCGGCCAGGATCTTCTGGAAGTCGGCGCGCGCCACGCACAGGATGGTGCTGTCGCCATGCGCATAGGCATCGTGCGTGCGCCGGTCCCCGTCGAACATCGCCACGTCGCCGAACCAGATGCCCGGCTCCACGTAGGTCAGCGTCACCTGCTTGCCCGAGACGGCCGTGGAGCTCACGCGCACCGCGCCCCTGGCACAGGCGATCCAGTGCTCGGGCGGATCGCCGCGCGCGGCGATCAGGTCGCCGTCCTTGTACCGTCTGACGAATGCGCATCGGAGGATGTCGTGCCTGAGCGAAGGGGAGAGGGAAGAGAACCAGCGACCACTGTTGATCGCTTCACGTTCTTCGATGGTAAGAATGGGGTCGTCCATGGTCTGTCCTGTCGGCGACTGAAAGGCGTAGGGTTGTCACGGGAGCGACGCGAGGCGCCGCCGCCCGTCACGCGTACTCACTCGTACTGGGGCTTCTTCTTCTCGAGGAAGGCGGCGATGCCGATGCCGGCATTGGCGTGGTGCAGGTTGCGCACGAAGTGGTCGCGTTCCTGGCTCAGCTGCGACGATAGCGTGGCACCGCGGCCCTCGCTCAGCAGTTCCTTGATGCTCGCGAGCGAGTTGGGCGCACGTTCGTTGAGCTTGGCGGCCAGCGCGAGCGCACCGGCCAGTGCCTGGCCCGGATCGCTCAGCGTGTTCACGAGGCCCAGCGCATGCAGGCGCTCGGCGCCGATGCGTTCGCCGTTCATCAGCCATTCGCTCGCGAGCTGGCGCGGCAGCATCTGCGCGAGATGCCAGCTCAGTCCGCCGTCGGGCGACAGCGCGACGTTGCTGTACGAGGCGGCGAACACCGCGTCGCGCGCGGCCACCACGAAGTCGCAGGCCAGCGCGAGCGAGAAGCCCGCGCCCGCGGCCGGCCCCTCGACGGCCGCGATCACCGGCTTCGGAAAGGTGCGGATCGAATCGATCCAGTTGTGCAGCCCCTCGATGCTCTCGGCCTGCACCGAGCGCTCGCGCTGCCGGTTGGCCTGCAGCCGCTGCAGCGAACCGCCGGCGCAGAACCACGGGCCTTCGCCCACGATGACCACGCTGCGGATCTCGCTGCTGTTCTCGGCGCCGTTGAGCGCCTCGATGCCGGCGGCATAGATCTCGGGACCGAGCGCATTGCGCTGGCTGGGGTTGGCGATCGTCAGCACCATGGTGCGACCTTCGCTCGTGCTCTTGAGTTCGGCGGTCATGTCGCGGCTCACTCTTCCTCGTGCAGCAGGCTCAGGCCCAGCGCGCCGCGGCGGCGCAGCCACGGGCTCGGGCGATAGCGCGGATCGCCGTAGACGGTCTGCATGTTGAACAGCACCTCGAGCATGTTGGTCGGTCCGTAGAGGTTGCCCATGGCCAGCGGGCCGCGCGGATAGCCGAGGCCGAGCTGCACCGCGGTCTCGAGGTCGCCCGGCGTGCACACGCGCTGCTGGCACATGTCGGCCGCGATGTTGACGATGGTGCCGATCACGCGCTGCGTGACGAAGCCGCCGCTGTCGCGGATCACGCTCACGGCCTTGCCGTCGCGCGCGAAGAGGGCATGCGCGGCGTCGCGCATGTCGCGCCGGGTGGCTGGGTTGGTGGCGAGCACGCGGCGCTTGCTGGCGGCGTCGTCGATCAGCATGTCGATGCCGACGGTGCGCGTGGCATCGAGGCGATCGACGGCCGCGACCGTGGTGACGTCGAAGCCCAGCGGCGCGACCAGGATCAGCGATTGCGGCGCGGCGGAGGCGCCACTGTCGATCTGGGCGCCCAGCGTGTTGACCAGGCGCAGCAGTTCGGCGCGGCGCGCGGCGCGCGGCGAGACCCACACGGCGGGCAGCGTATCGAGCTTCGGCGCCGGTGCCTCAGGGGTCTGCTGCATCGCGCCGTCCTCGTAGCGGTAGAAACCTTCGCCGGTCTTGCGGCCCAGCGCGCCGGCCGCGAGGCGCTGCGCGGTGATCACGCTCGGGCGGTAGCGCGGCTCGTCGTAGTACTGGCGGTAGATCGATTCCATCACCGGGTGCGAGACGTCGAGCGCGGTCAGGTCGAGCAGCTCGAAGGGGCCGAGGCGGAAGCCCGCCTGCTCGCGCAGGATGCGGTCGACGGTCACGAAGTCGGCCACGCCTTCGCCCACGATGCGCAGCGCCTCGGTGCCGTAGCCGCGGCCGGCGTGGTTGACGATGAAGCCGGGCGTGTCCTGCGCCTGCACCGCGCTATGGCCCATCTGCGTGGCATAGCCCGCGAGCCGGCTGCAGACCTCGGGCGCGGTCTTGAAGCCGGCCACCACCTCGACCACCTTCATCAGCGGCACCGGGTTGAAGAAGTGGAAGCCCGCGAAGCGTTCGGGGTGCTTGAGGCCGGCCGCGATCGCGGTCACGGAGAGCGAGGAAGTGTTGGTGGCCAGCGTGGCGCCGGGCGCGACGATGGCTTCGAGCTCGGCGAACAGCTTGTGCTTGACCTCGAGGTTCTCGACCACGGCCTCGATCACGAGGTCGCAGCCGGCCAGTGCCTGCGCCGACTCGGCGATCCGTACGCGCGCGATCTGGGCGTCGCGCGTGGCCTCGTCGATGCGGCCTTTCTCGTGCAGCTTGTTCCATTGGGCGACGATGGCTTCGCGCCCGCGCGCCGCGGCGCCCTCGAAGCTGTCGAGCAGCAGTACCTCGCTGCCGGCCTGGGCCGCGATCTGGGCGATGCCGCGCCCCATGGCACCGGCGCCGACGACGCCGATCCGGGTGTAGTTCACTGTCATGTGTGGCTGGGGTTTTTCAAAGGTTGAGAGGTATCTGGCGGGCCGCTGGCGCGTGCGCGCACGCCGGCCGCTGCAGCAGCGATTTTGCAGTCTGGCGGGAGAAGGGTTTCCCCGGTGTTTCTCGGGGAGGCATGCGGGCGCCGGCGCGACGGGGTTTCGCCGCGCCGTTCAGGCTGGCCGGCGACTGCGGTCGATGCTCACGCTGAGCACGATGGCGACCAGCAGCAGCGCGAGCCCGACCCAGCTCATCCAGTGCATGGCGTCGCGCGCGAGCAGCCAGCCGCCGAGCGCGGCGCCGAAGGCCTGGCCGATGTAGATGCCCGAGCTGTTGAGCGCCACCGAGCCCGGCGCCAGCGCGGGCGCCAAGCCCACCAGTCGTGCCTGCTGGGCCGAGTTGGTCGAGAAGCAGCCCAGGCCCCAGGGCGAGACCACCACCGCGATCCAGAACAGGCTGTCCGCCAGCGGCCAGAGTGCCAGGCTCAATGCGATCAGGCCCGTGGTCGCGAGCACCATGCGACCGGCACCCGCGCGGTCGATGATGCGGCTCACGACCATGTTGCCCAGCAGGCCGCAGACGCCGAACCAGCCCCACATCAGGCTCAGCGCCGTGGCGTCGGCGCCGAAGCGCTGCTTGAGGATCGGGCCGAAGTAGCTGAACAGCACGAACTGGCCCGCGCCCTGCAGTGCGGTGATCGACACGATGCCCATCAGCACCGGGCTGCGCAGCACGCGCGCCCAGGCCGCGGCCGTGAGCGCCGCCGGCCGGATGCCGCCGGGCAGCGTGAGCCATACCGAGACCGCGCTCACGACGCTGAGCGCCGAGATCGCGAGGAAGGCCGCGCGCCAGCCGAAATGGCCGCCGATCAGCGCGCCGATGGGCAGGCCCAGCACCGAGGCCATCGACCAGCCGAGGAAGACGAAGGTGACCGCACGCCCGCGCTGCTCGGGCGGCACCAGCATGCCGGCGCAGGCGGCGGCCTGGGGCGTGAAGATGGCCGGCGCGATCACCGCGAGCATGCGCACGGGCAGCAGGGCGCCGAAGCTCGGCATGAAGACCGACACCGCGTGCCAGGCCGCGTACCAGAGCATCGTGAGGGCCAGCAGCCGACGCCGGTCCCAGCCGGCCACCGCGGCCGCGAGCAACGGTGCGCCGAGGCAGGTGACGAAGGCCGCGGCTGTGATCAACTGCCCCGCGGTGGCGGCACTGACCTCGAGCGAAACACTGATTTCATTGAGCGTGCCCGGCACCACCATCACCCCGGTGCCGATCACGAAGTTGCCAGCGAGCAGCGCCCAGAGTGCGCCCCGTGGCGCTGGCTGGCTCACGGCTTCACCGCCGGACCTGCAACGCGCCGGGGTTGACGATGTTGGTGGGGTTGCCCTTGATGAAGCTCACGACGTTGTCGAAAGCCTGGCCGAAGTACATCTCGTAGCTCTCCTGCTCCACGTAGCCGATGTGCGGCGTGCAGATGCAGTTCTCGAGGCGCAGCAGCGCATGGCCCTGCAACGGCGGTTCGCTCTCGAACACGTCGATCGCCGCCAGGCCGGGGCGGCCGCGGTTGAGCGCGGCGAGCAGCGCATCGGGCTCGACCAGCTCGGCGCGCGAGGTGTTGACGAACAGCGAGGTCGGCTTCATGCGCGAGAGGTCCTCGAGCGTGATCAGGCCGGTGGTTTCGTCGTTGAGCCGCAGGTGCACGGACAGCACATCGGCCATCGCGAAGAACTCCTGGCGGCTCTGCGCCACCTGGAAGCCATCGGAGCGCGCCTTGGCGCAGCTCGCCTCGCGGCCCCAGATCACGACCTGCATACCGAAGGCCTGGCCATAGCGCGCCACGAGCTGGCCGATGCGGCCGTAGCCCCAGACGCAGAGCGTCTTGCCCTTGAGCACCGAGCCGAGCCCGAAATTGGGCGGCATCGAGGCCGACTTGAGTCCCGACTGTTGCCAGGCGCCGTGCTTGAGGTTGCTGATGTACTGGGGCAGCCGGCGCATCGCCGACATGATCAGCGCCCAGGTCAGTTCGGCCGGGGCCTGCGGCGAACCCGAGCCCTCGGCCACCGCCACGCCACGCTCGGTGCAGGCGGCCACGTCGATGTGGCTGCTGACGCGGCCCGTCTGCGAGATCAGCTTGAGCTTGGGGAGTTTCTCGATCAGCTGGCGCGAGATCTGGCTACGCTCGCGGATCAGGACGATCACATCGGCGTCCTTGAGTCGCACCGAGAGTTGACCGATGCCCTTGACGGTGTTGGTGTAGACCTTGGCTGCGTAGGCATCGAGCTTCGAAGCACAGTGCAGCTTGCGCACCGCATCCTGGTAATCGTCGAGGATCACAATATTCATGGCATGCCATTGTGCCTCGCAGCATGGAATCGGCGCGCCGTTGAACGTTTGGATACGGCCCCTGGGCCCCGAAAGAGGTGAAAACGGGGGCAAAGGCAGGAGAAGCAGGGGCAAAGGCGGGCAAAGGGGCGAGGTCGGCACTGCCTTCCCGACAGGGTTGAACAAACCGGCTGCTATGGTTTCTTCACACCCCTGAGCCTAGACCTTGCGCGTTCACGTGATCGAGCGACTGCGTGAAACGCTGGGCCGATGCTCTCAGTGCAGGTGCACGGGGCGGGGCGCCACGGCGGCGGCTTCGAGTGCCTCGAGCGCAGCGAGGCGGTCGAGCTCGGCGCACACATCCGCCATCCGGCCCGAAATCACGACGCGGTTGCTGTTGCGCGCGCCGCCCTGCTGGCGGTCGACGACGCGCACCACCCGCAGCGGACGCGAAGGCGCCTGCGCGACGGCTGCGGCCGTGACGGCGTTATGTCCGCTGTCACCGCGTGCCGTGCACGACGGCCGTACCGACACATAGCGCAGCTCGCTGGCGCACAGGTCGTCATCGCGACGGTGTGCGGGGCGGGCGGGCAACCAGCGGCTCGCGAGCGACTGCAGCGGCATCCAAAGATCGACGAAGGTGAGGAGGGCGATTCCCATGTGAACTCCAAGAAGGTTTGAGGTTGAACACAGGCAGGATTCGTTGTCATCGGGCGCAGCAGGGTGATGGCGACAAAGCGCCATACGCCCGCCACCTGCAGCGACCGGATGGGGGATGCGTGATGCGGATCCGCGAAACGGCTCGGCGATGCAGACCGCCGGGCCGGCTCGGCAGGCCTACATCAGCATGGTGTTTCGGATCAGGCCGACCGCGAGGCCTTCGATTTCGAAGGGCTCGCCGGGTTGGACCACGATGGTCGGGTAGTCGGGGTTCTCGGCATGGAGCTCGATCACCTGCTTGTTGCGCTTGAGGCGCTTGACGGTCACTTCGTCGCCGAGGCGCGCCACCACGATCTGGCCGTTGCGCGCTTCCTTGGTGGCCTGCACGGCGAGCAGGTCGCCGTCCATGATGCCGGCGTCGCGCATCGACATGCCACGCACCTTGAGCAGGTAGTCGGGCTGGCGCTGGAACAGCGTGTTCTCGACGTAGTAGGTCTGGTCGACATGCTCTTGCGCGAGGATCGGCGAGCCGGCCGCGACGCGGCCGATGAGCGGCAGCGCGAGTTGCGCCATACCGGGCAGCGACAGAGAGAACTGGCTGTTGCGCGATTCGGCGAGCGAGCGCAGGGCATCGCCCTTCAGGCGGATGCCGCGCGAGGTGCCGCTCACGAGTTCGATGACGCCCTTGCGGGCCAGCGCCTGCAGATGCTCCTCGGCGGCATTGGCGGAGCGAAAGCCCAGCTCGCTCGCGATTTCGGCACGAGTGGGCGGCGCCCCGGTACGGGCAATGGCGCTCTGGATCAGATCGAGGATCTGCTGCTGGCGGGCGGTAAGCTTCACGGCGAACTGCATGGTGGTTCCTTGCGGCACTGGCTGAACATCCAGTACCTGTATTTTTAACCAGTTTTTCAAAGTTGGCAAGCCATGGTGAATTCATCCCTCTCGAATCCGCGGTGCGTGGTGGTGCTCGGCACCGGCGGCACCATCTCGGGCCGCGCGGCGAACAGTGGCGACAACATCGGCTACACCGCCGGCGAGGTGGGCGTGGCCGACCTGCTCGGCGGCATCGAGGCGCCCGCTGGCGTGACGCTGGCGGCGGAGCAGGTGGCGCAGGTCGACAGCAAGGACATGTCCTTCGCGATCTGGCGCGCGCTGGCGCTGCGCTGCGCCCACTGGCTGGCGCAGCCCGACGTGGCCGGCGTGGTGGTCACCCATGGCACCGACACGCTCGAGGAGACCGCCTTCTTCCTCCAGTCGGTGCTGGCGCCGCGCAAGCCCATCGTGCTGACCTGCGCCATGCGCCCGGCCTCCGCGCTGTCGCCCGACGGTCCGCAGAACGTGCGCGATGCGATCGCCGTGGCCGCGACACCGGGCGCGCAGGGCGTGACCGCGGTATGCGCGGGCACGGTGCTCGGTGCCTTCGACGTGCAGAAGGTGCACACCTATCGGCTCGATGCCTTCGACGCGGGCGACGCGGGGCCGGTGGGCTACGTGGAGGAGGGCGAGGTACGGCGCATGCGTGACTGGCCGGCTTCGGAAGCAGGCGTAGCCCTCGGCCGTCTTCCCGAGGACGAGGCCGCATGGCCGCGCGTGGAGATCGTGATGAGCCACGCGGGCGCGAGCGGCGCGTTGATCCATGCGCTGCGTGCCGATGGCACGGCGGCGTCGCCTCTGCACGGCCTCGTGCTGGCGACCACCGGCAACGGCACGCTGCACCATGCGCTCGAGGCAGCGGCGCTCGAGGCGCAGGAGGCCGGCATCGCGGTGCTGCGCGCCACCCGCTGCACGCAAGGGCGCATCCTGCCCAAGCCGGGCGACCGCCTGCGCGATGCGGGCGCGCTGACGCCCGTCAAGGCGCGCATCGCGCTGACGCTCGAATTGCTCTGAAGTCGGGATGCCAAAGAAAAAGCCGCGTGCGGGCCTCGAGGCCCGCACGCGGCTTGCGATTCGAGCCGAGGATCAGCTGCTCAGTGCGGCCAGTGCACGTTGCGTGATCTCTTCGACCGTGCCCACACCCTGGATGGCGCGGTACTTCGGCGCGGCGGCCGGATCGGTCTTGGCCCAGGCCGAGTAGTAGTCGACCAGCGGACGGGTCTGCTGGCTGTAGACGTCGAGCCGCGTGCGCACGGTCTCTTCCTCGTCGTCCTTGCGCTGAATCAGTTCCTCGCCGGTCAGGTCGTCCTTGCCTTCGACCTTGGGCGGGTTGAACTTGATGTGGTAGGTGCGTCCCGAAGCCGGGTGCGAACGGCGGCCGCTCATGCGTTCGATGATGTCGCTGAAGGGCACGTCGATCTCGAGCACGTAGTCGAGCTTGACGCCCGCGGCCTTCATCGCGTCGGCCTGCGGAATGGTGCGCGGGAAGCCGTCGAACAGGAAGCCTTCGGCGCAGTCGGGCTGGGCGATGCGTTCCTTCACTAGATTGATGATGAGGTCGTCGCTGACCAGCGCACCCGCATCCATCACGGCCTTGGCCTGCAGGCCCAGCGGGGTGCCGGCCTTGACGGCAGCGCGCAGCATGTCGCCGGTGGAAATCTGCGGAATGCCGTACTTCTGGCAAATGAAGGCCGCCTGCGTGCCTTTGCCCGCCCCGGGCGCGCCCAACAAAATCAGTCTCATGGTGTCCTCGGAGGGTTCTTGGATTTGTGTCACGTCGCGCAGGCACCCTTCGATGAAGACAAAGTGCCACGGACGGAGTTGCGTCGAGGATAGCACGCGGCCCCGTGAACAATTTCGCCGGGCACCTGCGATGGCGATGGCCCGAAAGAGAAGATCGAGACTCCTTGCGCTCCGAAGCCGGCTCTTCGTGGATGGATCGGGCAAGTTGGACGAAGATTGGACTGCCGTTCGAAGCCTGGAACTTCCAGGCCTGGATGGCATCCGCGTGACTGATCGCAGCGGCCGGCCGCCGCTAGGCCAGCGCTCAGTTCGCGGCGCCGAACAGTGCGCGCACCCGCGCCAGGTCTTCCGGCGTGTCCACGCCCGGTCCCGGTGCCGCATCGCTTACATGCACCGCGATGCGATGCCCATGCCACAGCGCGCGCAGTTGCTCGAGCGCCTCGATGGTTTCGAGCGGCGAGGGCGGCAGCGAGGGGAACCGGCGCACGAAACCCGCGCGGTAGCCGTAGATGCCGATGTGGCGCAGTGGCGCGGGCGAAGGCAGTTGCACAGGCGGCACGCCCGGCGCGGCACCGTCGCGCCACCAGGGAATCGGCGCACGGCTGAAATAGAGCGCATTGCCCTGCGCGTCGAGCACGGCCTTCACGACGTTCGGATTGAGATAGTCGGCCACCGAATCGATCGCATGCACCGCGGTGCTCATGGCGGCATCGGGCCGCGCGAGCAGCGCCGCGGCCACGGCGTCGATCAGCGCCGGGTCGATCAGCGGCTCGTCGCCTTGCACGTTGACCACCACCGCGTCGCCGTCGAGGCCGAGCTGTTCGCAGGCTTCGGCGAGGCGGTCGCTGCCGCTCGGATGGTCCTGGCGGGTGAGGATCGCCTCCACCCCGTGGGTCTGGCAGGCCGCGAGGATCGAGGCATGGTCCGCCGCCACCACCACGCGCGCCGCGCCGGACTGCGCCGCGCGCTGCGCCACGCGCGCCACCATCGGCACGCCCGCGATGTCGGCCAGCGGCTTGTCGGGCAGCCGCGTCGACGCCAGCCGGGCCGGCACCAGAACCGTGAAGCTCACAGCCCGAGCTCGTCGTCGGACAGGGTGCGGGCCTCGTTCTCGAGCAGCACCGGAATGCCGTCGCGCACCGGATAGGCCAGGCGCGCACTGCGCGAACAGAGTTCCTGCTTCTCCGGATTCCAGGTCAGGGGGCCCTTGGTGACGGGGCAGACGAGCAGTTCAAGCAGCTTGGTGTCCATCGGTCGATGATAGCTTTGCGTCGAGCGCCGCAAGGAAGGCTTCGGAGGGCGCGAACAGCAGCGGCACGGCCAGCGCACCAGGCTCCTTGCGCCAGAGCTTGACCGCGTCCTTCTCGGTGCAGAGCAGCAGATGGCCGGCCGGCACGTCGTTGTGCCAGTCGGCGAAATCGTGGTGATCGGGCAGGGCGATGGTTCGTTCGGGTTCGATGCCTTGCGCGCGCAGCATCTCGAAGAAGGCTTCGGGCCGCGCGATCGCCGCCAGTGCCGTGATGGGGCGCGAAGCCAGCGAGGCCAGTGGCGTCCGGGTGCCGTCGCTGGCCATCGCGTAGGTCGCCAGTTGACGGGTGGCGGTGAAGCCGCCGGGGAATGCGGGGTGCTCGCCGCTGTGCAGCACCAGGTCGCAATCGCGCGGCCAGGGTTCGCGCAAGGGGCCGGCCGGCAGCAGCCAGCCGTTGCCGATGCCGCGGTCGTCGAACACGCAGATTTCGATATCGCGCGCCAGCGCCAGATGCTGCAGGCCGTCGTCGCTCACGACGACCTGCGTGGCGGGGTGGGCGGCGAGCAACGCGCGCGCGGCCTCGGCGCGACGCCTCGCCACGAACACTGGCGCGCCGGTGCTGCGCCGGATCAGTGCCGGCTCGTCGCCGACCTCGCGCGGATCGCTGTCGGGCAGGACTTCGCGGCAGTCCTCGGTATGCCGGCCGTAGCCACGCGACACCACGCCTACCTGCCAGCCGCGCGCACGCAGATGCTGCACCACGGCCATTACCACCGGCGTCTTGCCCGCGCCGCCAGCAATCACGTTGCCGACGATCACCACCGGCACCGGCACGCGTTCGGCCTTCAGCCAGCCGAGGCGATAAAGCAGCACGCGCAGTGCCACCAGCGTGCGAAAGAGCAGGGACAGCGGCCACAGCAACATCGCCAGCGGTCCGCGCGACAACCAGGCGCGCCGAAGCCGCGGGGCGGTTGCGTCGGCGTGGGTGCCGTTGCGCCCCTGCGACGGCAACTCAGTGCCCGGCTTGCGCCGTCGACTGGGCGGCGAAGGTGATCTGCATCAGGCCTGCGCGCCGCGCCGCTTCCATCACAGTGACCACGGCCTGGTGCGGGCTGCTGGCATCGGCGCTGATGATCACCACGCTGTCCTTGCCGCCGGTGGCGGCCGCGGCGAGCGCCGCCGCCACGGTCTCCACGCTGCGGTCGGGCACGGGCGTCTTGTTGATCGAATAGCGTCCGTCGGCCGACACGCCGACGATCACTTCCTTGGGGTAGTCGCGCTGCGCGTCCACGTCCGCCGTCGGCAGCCGCAGCTGCATCTCGGTGAACTTGCTGTAGGTGGTCGACAGCATCAGGAAGATCAGCACCACCAGCAGCACGTCGATGAACGGGATCAGGTTGATCTCGGGTTCGTCGCGCGCGCCATGGCGAAACTGCATGCGGCCGCGGCTCACCGGGCGCTCCCGGTGGCGGCCATGAAGGCGGGGAGCGCCCTCATTTGCGCATCGCGTTGAGATGGCGCGCGAAGCGCTCGCCCGAGAGTTCCAGGTTCAGCAGGTACTCGTCGACGCGGCTGCGGAAGTAGCGCCAGAAGATCAGGGTCGGGATCGCGACGATCAGGCCGAAGGCCGTGTTGTAGAGCGCGATCGAGATGCCGTGCGCGAGCTGCGCCGGGTTGCCCGAGCCGACCGCGCCGCTGGTCGGCGACTGCGAGCCGAAGATCTCGATCATGCCGATCACCGTGCCCAGCAGTCCGAGCAGCGGGGCGGCCGAGGCGATGGTGGCGAGGGCGGGCAGGTAGCGTTCCAGCCGGTGCGCCACCGTGCGGCCCGAGGCTTCCATGGCGGCGCGCAGGTCGTCCTCGGTGCAGCGCGGATTGGCGTTCAGCGCCCGCAGGCCCGCGGCCAGCACCTGGCCGAGCATCGAGTTGTTTTCCAGCTTGGTCACCACATCGGGGCTGGGTACCGCGCTGTGCGACACGGTGATGGTTTCGTCGAGCAGCTTGGGCGGAAGCACCTTCACTGTCTTGAGACTTGTGAAACGTTCTATAACGAGTGCGAGTGCAATCACCGAGCAAGCGAGCAGCGGCCAGATGGGCCAGCCTGCAGCAACTATGATGGAAAACAAGGAATCCTCCGGCCCCGTAGGCTGTCAATGCGCGGCGATTATCCACTGAGCCCACCATCGCCACACGGCTTGTTTGCGTGTCGGCCAAGACGCACAGATTCTGTGGATAACTTTGTGATTAACCCGCTGCGCAAGTTGCCGCGAGCCGCGCCAACTGGGCTTTCCATTAGATCGATTGAATTTTGGGCACCGCTTTTTTAAATGAAATCAACAACTTGCACGAGAAACCGTGCAATTGTCCGACCCCAGGGCCCTGGCGCCCGAGCCACGGCACCCGTTGTGGAAGAGTGCCAAATCACGATTCGGCGGTTTTGTGAACTTGCGTGACCCCAATCCGGTTTCCGGACCGCGCGTCTGGGCCGTCGGCGCGTTGTGCCGCGCGGTCGCCGATGCGCTCGATGCCCGCTTCAATCCGGTGTCCGTGCGCGGCGAAATCTCCGGTTTCTCGCGCGCGGCGAGCGGACATTGTTACTTCTCGCTCAAGGACGAATCGGGCCAGCTGCGCTGCGCCATGTTCCGCCGCGCGGCCGGCCTGCTCGATTTCTCGCCGCGCGACGGCGACCAGGTCGAGGTGCGCGGGCGTCTCGCGGTCTACGAGCCGCGCGGCGATCTGCAACTGGTGGTCGAGAGCCTGCGCCGGGCCGGGCAGGGCGCGTTGTTCGAGCAGTTCCTGCAGCGCAAGGCGCGCCTCGAGGCCGAGGGCCTGTTCGATCCGGCGCGCAAGCGCGCGCTGCCGGTGATGCCGCGCGCGATCGGCGTCGTCACCTCGCTGGGCGCCGCGGCGCTCCATGACGTGGTGACCGCGTTGCGCCGGCGCGTGCCCCACATTCCCGTGACGGTGGCGCCCGCGGCGGTGCAGGGCGCCGCTGCACCCGGCGAACTGGTGCGCGCGCTGCAATCGCTCTACGCGATGCAACCGGCGGTCGACGTCATCCTGCTGGTGCGCGGCGGTGGATCGATCGAGGACCTCTGGGCCTTCAACGACGAGAGCCTGGCACGCACCATCGTGCAGAGCCCGGTGCCGCTGATCAGCGGCGTGGGCCACGAGACCGACTTCACCATCGCCGATTTCTGCGCCGACCTGCGCGCGCCGACGCCCACTGCCGCGGCGGAACTGGTCAGCGCGCCGCAGGCGCTGTGGCTCGATGCCCTGACCTTGCTCGAGGAGCGGCTCGACGACGCCATCGGCGCGCGGCTCGACGTGCTGGGCCAGCGGCTCGACCAGGCCGCGGGCCGGCTCGGCCGTCCCTCGTCGCTGGTCGCGCGTCAGCAGTTGCGGCTCGCGCACCATGCGCAGCGCCTGCACTATGCGGTGCTGTCGAGGACGCAGCGGCAATCGCAGGCGGCCCAGGCGTTGGCCGGCGATTTCCCCGCGAAGTTCGAGCGCGCGCTGGTGCAGCGCCGCGAGCGCCTGGAACGCGTCGCGCTGCGGCTGCGCCTGCTCGATCCCGCGCTCGTGCTGCAGCGCGGCTATGCCTGGATCACCGACGCCGACGGGCGCGCCGTGGTCAGCGCGAAGGCGCTCGCACCCGGCGATGCCGTCGTTGCCCGCCTGGCCGATGGCTCCGTCGATCTGACCGTCGGGTCACGCGGCGCGACGGGAACACGTCCGACGTGAGTGCCACGATTCCTTTCTAGAATCATTGATTCCCCACAACCAACCCACGAGAAAAAACCATGGAACATGTGCTCCCACCCCTGCCGTACGCCCTCGACGCGCTGGCACCCGAGTACTCGAAGGAGACCCTCGAGTACCACTACGGCAAGCACCACAACGCCTATGTGGTGAACCTCAACAACCTGCAGAAGGGCACCGAGTTCGAGTCGCTCACGCTCGAAGAGATCATCAAGAAGTCCAGCGGCGGCATCTACAACAACTCGGCCCAGATCTGGAACCACACCTTCTTCTGGAACTGCATGAAGCCGCAAGGCGGCGGCGCTCCGAGCGGCGCGCTGGCCAAGGCCATCGACGCCAAGTGGGGCAGCTTCGATGCCTTCAAGGAAGCCTTCGTGAAGTCGGCCGTGGGCAACTTCGGCTCGGGCTGGACCTGGCTGGTGAAGAGGCCCGACGGCAGCGTGGACATCGTGAACACCGGCGCCGCCGGCACGCCGCTGACGACCGCCGACACGGCGCTGCTGACGGTCGACGTCTGGGAACACGCCTACTACATCGACTACCGCAACCTGCGTCCCAAGTTCGTCGAGACCTTCCTGGCCAAGCTGGTCAACTGGGACTTCGCCGAGAAGAACTTCGGCTGAGATCGACGAGGGGCACCATCGCGGTGCCTTCATGAAAAAGCCCCGCGACGCGGGGCTTTTTGTTGGGCCAACCGAAATCGGTCGGCGGTGCGCGGCCTGCGAGGGGACTCAGCGCTTGCCCGCGGCGAACAGCTCGCCGGTGATCTTCGCGCCCTTCTTGATGTTCTTCTTCTTGAACCAGCCCTGGTTCATTTCGAGCACGTACTTCACGGGCTCCTCGGAGCAATGTGAGTCGTCGGTCTGCGGCTTCATGTCGGCCAGGTTGACGATGCGGCCGTCCTCGGCCACGAAGGCGGCCGTCAGCGGCAGCAGCGTGTTGCGCATCCAGAAGCACTGGGTGGCGGGCTGCTCGAACACGAAGATCATGCCTTCGGCCTGCGGCATCTCCTTGCGGAACATCAGGCCGACCTGGCGCTCGACCGGCGCCTGGGCGATCTGCGCATCGATGGTGTACAGGCCGATCGACAGCTTGGTGCGGGCGAGGTTGGTTTGGGGTTCCTGCTGGGCGTGGGCCGGAGCGAGCAGGGCGGCGGAAGCGGCGACGGAGAAGGCCAACAGGGCGGCAAAACGCTGGAGCATCGGGGTTCTTTCAGACTCTTCCATACAAAGAAGGCCGTGCCCGGCCCCATGAAAAAAGCCCGCGGAAGCGGGCCTGGCGGGCATGGCCTGTGAAGGCGGCTAGCTTACGCCTTCTTGGTGGCGACGTGGGCCTTGGCCACCTTGCGAGCCTTGTGCTTCTTGGCGGCGGCGTGCTTCTTGGCCGGTGCCTTGGCCTTGGTGGCGGCAGCGGCGGGAGCTGCTGCGGCGGGTTCGGGTTGTTGGGCAAAGGCACCGAATGCGACAAGACCGGCGACCAGGGCAGCGAACAGCTTCTTCATGACAAATCCTTTGAGATTGTTAGATATGGACCACCTCCCTGTGGAGGTGCATGTTCAACGGAAAGCATTCGTTGCGGTTGACAGTGCGGGCCCCGGAAGAATGAGCAAAAAATGAGCGCGAAAAAAAAGCGCCCCGATGGAGCGCTTTCTTTCAAGAGGACGAATCCTTAGTTGGGCGTGCCGCCTTGGGTCGACTTGCGCTTCACGCTGCCGTCCTTGTTGCGACGACGTTGGTCGCGGGTTTCAGCGCGCTTCTCGCCGGAGGTAGCAGCCTTGTCGGTGCCGATGGCGCCGCCTTCGGGCGTCTTGGCGATGTCGCCAGCGGGAGCGGCCACCTTGCCAGCGGGACGTGCGTCCTTACGGGCTTCAGCGCGTTGCTGCGCCTTGCTGTTGCTGGCGTTCCCTTGCTCGGGGGTGGTGCCAGCCGGGTTTTGGGCATAGGCGCCGGCTGCGAACAGGCCAGCGATCATGACTGCGAGAAGTTTGCTCATTGATGGATTCCTCTATCGAGAATTGGTTGGAAACGCCTCCCGGCGAGCAGAAGGTCAGGCACTAACGAGGCCGGCGGCCCGCAGGTTGACAAACGCCCACTGATGGGTTGCGTCTAAAATGTACAGCGATTTGTTCGCGGGCTGTACAGCGAATCCCCCTCGCTGTCTGAATTCGCAGACAGTCGTCACCGAATTACTTCCACTCCGGAGTCTTCCTCCCCTCATGTCCAGCTACCAGCACATCAAAGTCCCGACCGAAGGCCAGAAGATCACGGTCAACGCCGACAACTCGCTCAATGTGCCCGACCAGCCGATCATTCCCTTCATCGAAGGCGACGGCACTGGACTGGACATCACGCCCGTGATGCTGAAGGTGGTGGATGCTGCGGTGGCCAAGGCCTACGGCGGCAAGAAGAAGATCCACTGGATGGAAGTCTATGCCGGCGAAAAGTCGACCAAGGTCTACGGTCCCGATGTCTGGCTCCCCGAAGAAACGCTGCACGCCGTGCGCGACTACGTCGTTTCGATCAAGGGCCCGCTGACCACCCCCGTCGGCGGCGGCATCCGTTCGCTGAACGTCGCGCTGCGCCAGGAACTCGACCTCTACGTCTGCCTGCGCCCCATCCAGTACTTCGAAGGCGTGCCCAGCCCGGTGCGCGAGCCGCACAAGACCAACATGGTCATCTTCCGCGAGAACTCGGAAGACATCTACGCCGGCATCGAGTTCGAAGCCGAGAGCGACAAGGCCAAGAAGCTCATCAAGTTCCTGCAAGAGGAAATGGGCGTCAAGAAGATCCGTTTCCCCGACACCTCGGGCATCGGCGTCAAGCCGGTGTCGAGGGAAGGCACCGAGCGCCTGGTGCGCAAGGCGCTGCAGTACGCGATCGACAACGACAAGTCGAGCGTCACGCTGGTGCACAAGGGCAACATCATGAAGTTCACCGAAGGTGGCTTCCGTGACTGGGGCTACGCCCTGGCCCAGAAGGAATTCGGCGCGGAACTCATCGACGGCGGCCCGTGGATGAAGTTCAAGAGCCCGAAGAGCGGCAAGGACATCACCGTCAAGGACAGCATCGCCGACGCGTTCCTGCAGCAGATCCTGCTGCGTCCCGCCGAGTACAGCGTCATCGCCACGCTCAACCTCAACGGCGACTACGTGTCCGACGCGCTGGCCGCGCAGGTCGGTGGCATCGGCATCGCCCCGGGCGCGAATCTGAGCGACACCGTCGCCATGTTCGAAGCCACCCACGGCACCGCGCCCAAGTACGCCGGCAAGGACTACGTGAACCCCGGTTCCGAAATCCTCTCCGCCGAAATGATGTTGCGCCACATGGGCTGGAAGGAAGCCGCCGACCTGATCATCAGCGCGATGGAAAAGTCGATCGCCAGCAAGAAGGTCACCTATGACTTCGCCCGCCTGATGGACGGTGCCACGCAGGTGAGCTGCTCGGGCTTCGGCCAGGTGATGATCGACAACATGTGATCCTGCCCTCGGCGTTCTCGAACGCCGAAGCGACAGTCACAAGCCCCCGAGGTTCTCGCGAGCCTCGGGGGCTTTTTCTTTGCCGCGCACGCCTCTTTTGACGGTCCGGAAAGACTCGTTGGGGGCAAAGATCACGGACAAGGTGATGCCTACGCGCATTTAACTATTGCTGAAAACTGGGGACGAAAAAACACGCTACTGCCTCGACAGAATCGTGCGCATAGAGGATCAGGGGAGTGCACGATGAGGGACAGGAAGAAGTCGCGATCGATGCCGCCATGCGCGCAAGCCGCGCATCGCTTCGCGCAGGCATGCATGCAGCGTGAGCGAGGGGATGGCCAGCCATGATCTTGTCTCGGCGAGCACTGTTCCTGAAGCTCGACCCCACGCTGTTTCGCGCGATCGAATCGGCGACGGCGTTCGCGAAGCTGCGCGGCAATCCGCATGTCGAACTCGTGCACTGGCTGCACCAACTCCGTCAGGCCGGCGATGGCGACCTGCATCGCCTGTGCCATCACCATCGCATCAGCCTGCCACTGCTCGACAAGGGTTTTGCCGCGGCCTTGTCGTGCCTGCCCGCCGGCACTTCGTCGTTGAGCGACTTCTCGCACCACATCGAAGCGGCGATCGAGCGCGCCTGGCTCTTGTCCAGTCTCGAGTTCGGCAGCCGTTGCATCCGCGGAGTGCAACTGATGAGCGCGCTGTTGCAGACCCCGGAGCTTCGGCGCGTGCTGTTCGAGATATCGCCCGCATTTCGGGCCTTGGCGATCGAAAGGCGCCCCGATGAACTGCTCGCGCTCGTGAAGGGGTCACCCGAAGAAGCGGAAGGACCTCACGATGGCTCAGGCACCGTGTCGGTGTTTCCCGGCGATGCCGGTCTCGCGATGGCACCAGCCACCTCGGCTGGGTCCGCGCTGGCTGTCTACTGCACCGATCTCACCGAGCATGCACGTGTGGAGCGGATCGATCCCGTCATCGGCCGTGGCCAGGAGATCGGCGCCATGGTCGACATCCTGCTGCGTCGGCGCCAGAACAACCCTTTGCTCACCGGCGAGGCCGGCGTGGGCAAGACCGCGGTCGTCGAGGGGCTCGCGTTGGCGATCGCCAGGGCCGAGGTCCCGCCGAAGTTGCGCCATGCGCGGCTGCTGAGCCTCGACGTCGGCGCACTGTTGTCCGGTGCCGGCGCGCATGGAGAGTTCGGGCACAGGCTCGAGGCGTTGCTGCGGGAAGCGACGCAGTCGACTCGGCCGGTGATCCTGTTCATCGAAGAATTGCATGCGTTGGTCGACGCAGGTGACCGGGACGCAGCGGGAGATACCGCCAATCTCTTGAGGACAGTTCTCGCGCGCGGTGCGTTGCGCGTCATCGGCGCCACCGCTCGGCGCGAATGCAGGCGGCACGTCGAACAGGATCCTGCGCTCGCGCGCCGCTTCCAGGTGCTGCAGATCATGGAGCCGCAGGCGGCGGACGCCATCGACATGGTGCGGGGATTCGCCACCACCTTCGCCGTGCACCATGGCGTGACCGTGCTCGACGAAGCGGTGCGCGCCGCTGTCGTGCTGTCGCATCGCTACCTGCCTGCGCGGCAGCTGCCCGACAAGGCCATCAGCCTGCTCGACACGGCCTGTGCGCGCGTGGCCATGTCGCTGCACGTGCCGCCCCCTGCCGTGACGGGCCTGCGGCAGCGGATCGCGGCGCTCGCGGTCGAGGTCGGGCTGCTGCGCGACGAAACCAGGATGGCCCGCGGTTGCGAGACCCGGCTGGCACGGCTGATCGCGGTGCGCGATTCGCTCGAGCAGATCCGCGATGAGCTCAGGGCGCAGAAGAACAAGTGGCGGGGGGAGAAGGCGCTGGTCCGGCAGATCCAGGCGCTGAGGGTAGAAGAAAGAACGGAGGGGGAGGGTGAGCCGGACCATCTTCCGCACCTCGATTCATCGGTGCTCGAGCAGGAGCTTCAAGGCCTTCAGCAAGACACGCCGCAGGTCTTTCTCCAGGTCGACGAAGCCGTGGTTGCGAAGATCGTCGCCGAGTGGACCGGTATCCCCACCGGGCGGCTGCTCACCGACGAGGCCCTGGCCGTGCTTCAGCTGCGGCAGGTGCTCGAGCAGCGCGTGCTTGGCCAAGCGGGCGCGCTCGACATCATCGCGCGGCGCATCCAGACGGCGCACGCGCGATTCACGGATCCATGCAAGCCCTCCGGCGTGTTCCTGCTGGCCGGGCCTCCCGGTGTCGGCAAGACCGAAACGGCGCTGGCCTTGGCCGAGGCAATGCACGGCGGCGAGCAGAGCCTCATTACCCTGAACATGAGCGAGTTCCAGGAGCCTCACAGCGTGGCGATGCTCCGGGGCGCGCCTTCGGGCAGCGTCGGATACGGTGAGGTCGGCGTGCTCACGGAGGCCGTTCGCCGCCGGCCCTATGGCGTCGTGCTGCTGGCCGAGGTCGAGAAGGCCCATCCCGATGTGCACGAGCTCTTCTGCCAGGTGTTCGGCCAGGGATGGCTGGAGGACGGCGAAGGACAACGCGTCGACTTTCGCCACACCACGATCCTGCTCACCAGCAGCGTCGGCTCGGCCTTCATCGAGCACGCCTGCAGGAACCCGGCAGCGATGCCCTCGGTCGACGCCTTGTGTTCAGGCTTGGCAGCGGCGCCGCTGCGCCGCGTCTTTTCCGCCGCCTTTCTAGACCGCGTGACGGTGGTGCCGTACCTGCCGCTGTCGACGCCGGTCATGGCCGGCATCGCCGCGCTGCATCTGCAGCGCATCGCGGACCGGATGGGCGAGCAGCACGGCATCGATCTGAGCTACGCGGACGATCTCGTCGCTCATGTCATCGGGCGATGCCGGGTCCACGACACCGGCGCGCGGCAACTCGTCGCGTTCATGGAGCAGCAGTTGTTGCCGGTGCTGTCGGGCCATTGGCTCGACGCACTGCGGGACAAGCGCGAGATCGTCCGCATGCACGTGAGCCTCCGAAGCCATGGCGCCGGGATGCTTGCGGACGGATCGCCAGGCGGTGCTGGGAAACGCATCGCCTGCCACATCGAGTACGCCTGAGGTGCTCTCACCTGGGTTCATCCCTCGGCTTGAATTTCAACCGGGCATGACTTACATCTGCGGGCGGATTGCTACGGATTTCCGTTGAAAACGGGCGCCTGAACCCAGGCGGCTGTCGGGTGGCGACCCAAGGCGGCGCCGAATCGGTTGGCGAGCGCTGCGCCGGCGCACCCGAACCGCGTCAGCTGGAACAGTTTGGCAAGCCATTTGCGTCTCCGATGGGGCGGCGCTGCAGCGGGCATTCCGCTGGCGCACCTCGCCGGTGCCGGCCGTGCTGCCTGCCGAAGTTGTTGCAGGTGAACCCCCGGGCTTGTGAACGCTCTGGCTGCCGATGGGTGAGACGGCGGGCTGTCGGCGCGATGTTTACGGACAGGACGCAGGGGGCGAGGGTCCCGAGGCTGGCGGTGGAGGAAGCCATTCGGCCCGATAGGCGCGGCGAAAAAAGGCGCAAGCGCTCCCGGGCTGTGTAGCCCATTCCGGCCCAGAACCCCGGCTGCAAGACCTTGGCGCCAAGGAAATCACCGATTCCCAGCGGAACTGCCGCCCGCCGAACACGCCCAAAGGCCCAAATTGCCGGTCCCCCGAAAGCCTGTTCGGCGGAATATCCGAGCCGGATATCGTCAAAATCCGTTGAATGGATTTTTGACGGCGTATGAGACGCAAGCCTCTTGATTTGTCGAATTCTCGCCACCAGCTTTTCCCGAGCCGGCACGGCGCTTGCACGCTCTATAGAATCTTTTTCATGGCAACGAGAATTCCTTCGACCCCTCCCACGCCACCGGTGCGCAAACCGGCGCGAGACGACGGAGATTCGGTCGTCCTCGAGCGACGTCCGCAGAAAACGGCGCCCCCCCAGATGTACCAGGTGGTCATGCTCAACGACGACTACACGCCCATGGAGTTCGTGGTCGTCGTCTTGCAGGAGTACTTCAGCAAGGACCGCGAAAGCGCCACCCAGATCATGCTCAAGATCCACCTCGATGGCCGCGGCGTCTGTGGGGTCTATTCCCGCGACATGGCGGCCACCAAGGTCAACCAGGTGATGGAGGCGGCCAAGCAGGCAGGGCATCCTTTGCAATGTGTCAGCGAACCCGTGGAATGAACCTGTTGATTTAGGCAAGCTCCAACCCATCTGAGAACTTATTTACAGCAAGGCAAAAAGGAAATCACATGATTGCCCAGGAACTGGAAGTCAGCTTGCACATGGCCTTCGTCGAGGCCCGGCAACAGCGCCACGAGTTCATCACCGTGGAGCATTTGCTGCTCGCTTTGCTGGACAACCCGAGCGCCGCGGAAGTTCTGCGCGCCTGCTCGGCCAACGTCGACGACCTGCGGGCGTCGCTCACCAACTTCATCAAGGACAACACGCCCCAGGTGGCGGGTACCGACGATGTGGACACCCAGCCCACGCTGGGCTTCCAGCGCGTGATCCAGCGCGCCATCATGCATGTGCAGTCCACCGGCAACGGCAAGAAGGAAGTCACCGGCGCCAACGTGCTGGTCGCGATCTTCGGCGAGAAGGACTCGCACGCGGTCTATTACCTGCACCAGCAGGGCGTGACCCGCCTCGACGTGGTGAACTTCATCGCCCACGGCATCAAGAAGAGCGATCCGCCGGAAGCCGTCAAGGGCAACAGCGAAGCCTCCTCGAACGAGAGCGAAGAGGGCGGCGGCGAGAAGAACGAGAAGGCCTCGCCGCTCGAACAGTTCACGCAGAACCTCAACCAGATGGCCAAGGACGGCAAGATCGATCCGCTGATCGGCCGCGAGTACGAGGTCGAGCGCGTGATCCAGATCCTGTGCCGCCGGCGCAAGAACAACCCGCTGCTGGTCGGCGAGGCCGGCGTGGGCAAGACGGCGATCGCCGAGGGCCTGGCATGGCGCATCACGCAGGGCGACGTGCCCGAGATCCTGGCCGAGTCGAACGTGTTCTCGCTCGACATGGGCGCGCTGCTCGCGGGCACCAAGTACCGCGGTGACTTCGAACAGCGCCTCAAGGGCGTGCTCAAGTCGCTCAAGGACAAGCCGAACGCGATCTTGTTCATCGACGAGATCCACACCCTGATCGGTGCCGGCGCGGCCTCGGGCGGCACGCTCGATGCGTCGAACCTGCTGAAGCCGGCGCTCTCGAGCGGCCAGCTCAAGTGCATCGGTGCGACCACCTTCACCGAATACCGCGGCATCTTCGAGAAGGATGCGGCCCTGTCGCGTCGTTTCCAGAAGGTCGACGTGGTCGAGCCCTCGGTGCAGGAAACCGTCGACATCCTCAAGGGCCTGAAGTCGCGCTTCGAGGAACACCATGGCGTGAAGTACGCGGTGGCCGCACTGCAGGCCGCGGCCGAACTGAGCGCCAAGTACATCAATGACCGTCACCTGCCCGACAAGGCGATCGACGTCATCGACGAAGCGGGCGCGGCCCAGCGCATCCTGCCAGCGAGCAAGCGCAAGAAGACCATCAGCAAGACCGAGGTCGAGGAAATCGTCGCGAAGATCGCGCGCATTCCCCCGGCCAACGTCAGCAACGACGACCGCGGCAAGCTGCAGACGATCGAGCGCGACCTCAAGAGCGTGGTGTTCGGCCAGGACAAGGCGCTCGAAGTGCTGGCCTCCGCGGTCAAGATGGCGCGTTCGGGCCTGGGCAAGGGCGACAAGCCGATCGGCTCGTTCCTGTTCTCGGGTCCCACGGGCGTCGGCAAGACCGAAGCGGCCAAGCAGCTCGCCTACATCATGGGCATCGAGCTGATCCGCTTCGACATGTCGGAGTACATGGAGCGTCACGCGGTGAGCCGCCTGATCGGCGCGCCTCCGGGCTACGTCGGTTTCGACCAGGGCGGTCTGCTGACCGAGGCCGTCACGAAGAAGCCGCACTCGGTGCTGCTGCTCGACGAAATCGAGAAGGCGCACCCGGACATCTTCAACGTGCTGCTGCAGGTCATGGACCACGGCACGCTGACCGACAACAACGGGCGCAAGGCCGACTTCCGCAACGTCATCATCATCATGACGACGAACGCGGGTGCCGAGACCATGAACAAGGCGACCATCGGCTTCACCAACCCGCGGCAGGCCGGCGACGAAATGGGCGACATCAAGCGCCTGTTCTCGCCCGAATTCCGCAACCGGCTGGATGCCATCGTCAACTTCAAGGCGCTCGACGAGCAGATCATCCTGCGCGTGGTCGACAAGTTCCTGCTGCAGCTCGAAACGCAGCTGGCCGAGAAGAAGGTCGAGGTCACGTTCACCGACAAGCTGCGCAAGCACCTGGCGAAGAAGGGCTTCGATCCGCTGATGGGCGCACGGCCGATGCAGCGCCTGATCCAGGACACGATCCGTCGTGCACTGGCCGACGAACTGCTGTTCGGCCGCCTGACCGAAGGCGGGCGACTGGAAGTCGACCTCGACGAGAAGGACGAGGTGTTGCTCGACATCCAGCCGCTGCCGAAGAAGGAAGGCAAGTCCAAGCCCGAGGCCGAGGAAGCCGCGACCGGCTGATCCCCGCCGATCGACGGGACATTCGTCCTCAAAAGGCCGGTAGCATCGCGCTGCCGGCCTTTTTTCTTTTCCTCGGGCGGGCGCTTCAGGGATGGAAAGCGGCGTGCGGCCAGGCCGATCACGCCTTTTCCCGATGCCTGCGGCGTCCTCGGGCCGGCCCCGACGTCCGATCGCTTCGCCTTGATCCTCCCCGAACTCAGTCCCGAATGGAAAACCGGCCTCTCCCTGGCATGGAGCGGCTACATCGCCGTGCTGTCGGTCTGGATCGTGATGCAGAAGCGCGCGCCGGTGTCGACGATGAGCTGGATCCTGTCGCTGGCGCTGCTGCCGTTCGCGGGGTTCGTCATCTACTACTTCCTCGGGCCGCAGCGCCTGCGCAAGCAGCGGCTTAAGCGCCTGCGCACCCGTGCGAACGCCAACGCGCAAGCCGACCTCGCGCGGCTGCGCGACGCGGCCGAGCATGCGCCACCGGCGCTGCAGCAGATGGCGCGGCTGGGCACCGCGACCTGCGGCATCCCGGTATCGAGCGCCACCGGCGTCGAACTGCTCTCGGGCGGGGCGCGCACCTTCGACGCGATCTTCGAGGCGGTGCGCGCGGCACGCGACCACGTGCATCTCGAGTACTACATCTTCGAGCCCGACACCATCGGCACCGCGCTGCGCGACCTGCTGGTGGCGCGCGCTGGCGAGGGCGTGAAGGTGCGCCTGCTGATCGACGCGCTGGGCTCCCAGCGCATCGGCCGCAAGTTCATGGCACCGATGCTGGCCGCGGGCGTGCAGGTGGCGCTGTTCCACGACACCAGGATCGGCCGTCGCCTGCGTCCGGTGACCAACTACCGCACCCACCGCAAGATCGTGGTGTGCGACGGCCGCGTGGGCTTCACCGGCGGCGTCAACATCACGGACGAGGAAGACAAGCGCACGCGTCCCGATGCCTACCACGACGTGCACCTGCGCGTGGAAGGCAGCGCGGTGCGCTGGCTGCAGACCACCTTCATGGAGGACTGGACCTATGCCACCGGCGAAGACCTGCACAGCTTCGGCGACGGGCTCGACGCCATGCTGCCCAAGGTGGAAGCCGGCGAGATCCCGGTGCAGATCGTCACCAGCGGACCCGACAACACGCTCGAGGCCATCCACCGCATGCACGTCGAGGCGATCCACAACGCCAACCACCGCGCCTGGCTCACCACGCCGTACTTCGTGCCCGGCGAGCCCGCGCTGATGGCGCTCACGAGCGCCGCGCTGCGCGGTGTCGATGTGCGGCTGCTGGTGCCGCGGCGCAGCGATTCGGCCATCGTGAGCGCCGCCGCGCGCTCCTACTTCGACGAACTGATCGCCGCGGGCGTGAAGGTGTGGGAGTACAAGGCGCGCATGCTGCACTCGAAGACGCTGGTGGTCGACGAGGACTGCGCGATGATCGGCACCGCGAATTTCGACAACCGCAGCTTCCGCCTCAACTTCGAGGTCTGCGCGGTGGTTTATGGTCCGGCATTGGCGCGACCGCTGGCGGCGCAGTTCGAGACCGACCTGCACAGCTCGGCCGCCGTGCGCGCGCACCGGCCCCAGCCCTTCTGGCAACGGCTCGGCGACTCGGTCGCGCGGCTGTCGTCGCCGCTGCTCTGAGGCCGGGCGCCGCACCCGGTATCCGCTTTCGCTTTTCCCCAACGACATGACCGCTCAAACCTTCCTCTGGCACGACTACGAAACCTTCGGCGCCGTCCCGCGCCGCGACCGGCCCTCGCAGTTCGCCGCCATCCGCACCGACGCGGCGCTCAACGAGATCGGCGAGCCGCTGATGATCTATTGCAAGCCCGCG
Organism: Variovorax sp. GW821-FHT09B01; assembly: GCF_059418345.1. NCBI lineage: Bacteria > Pseudomonadati > Pseudomonadota > Betaproteobacteria > Burkholderiales > Comamonadaceae > Variovorax > Variovorax sp. GW821-FHT09B01. Next base: position 330,023 of record NZ_JBWKPQ010000002.1, read on the forward strand.
CCCGACTACCTGCCGAGCCCGGAAGCCACGCTGATCACCGGCATCACGCCGCAGCTGTGCCTCGAACGCGGCCTGCCCGAGCACGAGTTCGCGGCGCAGATCGAGCGCGCCTTCTCGCAGCCCGGCACCATCGGCGTGGGCTACAACACCATCCGCTTCGACGACGAGGTCACGCGCTTCCTGTTCTGGCGCAACCTCATCGATCCCTATGCGCGCGAGTGGCAGAACGAGTGCGGCCGCTGGGACCTGCTCGACGTGGTGCGCCTGACCTATGCGCTGCGGCCCGACGGCATCCAGTGGCCGAAGAAGGAGGACGGCAGCCAGAGCTTCAAGCTCGAGGACCTCGCCAAGGCCAACGGCCTGCTGCACGAGTCGGCGCACGATGCGCTGTCGGACGTGCGCGCCACCATCGCGCTGGCACGGCTGATCCGCAACGCGCAGCCCAAGCTGTTCGACTTCGCCTTCGCGCTGCACCGCAAGGACCGCGTGGCCAGCGAGCTCGGCCTGCCGGCGGTGCGCGAGACCGCGAAGCCCTTCCTGCACGTCTCGGGCATGTTCCCGGCCGAGCGCGGCTGCCTGGCCGTGATGTGGCCGCTGGCCAGCCATCCCACCAACAAGAACGAGCTGCTGGCCTGGGACCTCGCGCACGACCCGAGCGAACTGCGCGACCTCGATGCCGACACCGTGCGCCTGCGCATGTTCACGCGCGCCGCCGAACTGCCCGAGGGCGTGGTGCGGCTGCCGATCAAGGGCGTGCACCTCAACAAGTCGCCGATGGTGGTGGGCAACCTGCGCACGCTGGCGGCGCCCATGGCCGAGCGCTGGGGCATCGATCTCGACACGGCCATGCGCCATGCCGCGATCGCGCGCGACCTGCCCGACATGAGCGCGATCTGGGCCAAGGTCTACGAACGGCCGAAGGAGGCCACGCCCGATGTCGACGAGGACCTCTACGGCGGCTTCGTCGGCAACGGCGACCGGCGCCGACTCAACCAGCTGCGCGCGCTCTCTCCGGCCGAGCTCGCGAAGGACCGCACCGGTTTCGACGACGGGCGGCTCGAGGAGATCGTGTTCCGCTACCGCGCGCGCAACTGGCCCGAGACGCTGAGCGAGGAAGAGACGCAGCGCTGGGAAGAGCACCGCGCGGCGCGGCTGTTCGAGGGCGAGGGCGGTGCCCGCACGGTCGAGGGCCTGTTCGCCGAGATCGATGCGCTGTCCGAGACGGTGGACGAGCAGGGCGAGGAGCTGCTGGGCGCGCTCTACGACTACGCCGACGCGATCGCGCCGTCGCGCTGAGCCTGCGGGGTCGTTCCTGCCGATGCCAATGCCATCGACGCGACGATTCCTGCACGGGCTCGCAGCCGCGATGCTGGCACTGTCGCTGTCGGGATGCGGCTCGTTCGCCACTTCGCCTGCCGCATCGCCGGGTGCGGCCTGCGCCCCAGGCCTCTCGCCCTTCGAGCGTGACACCCTCTATTTCGGCCGCGCCATCCCCACCGGCGGCCAGGTGTCCGAGGCCGAGTGGCTGCGCTTCCTCGACAGCACCGTGACCCCGGCCTTCCCGCAGGGCCTCACCGTGATCGACGCCGTGGGCCAATGGCGCGGCGAGGCGGGCGCGGTGGTGCGCGAGCCCTCGAAGATCGTGGTGCTGCTGCATCCGCGCGACGACAAGGCCGACGCGGCCGTCGCCCAGATCATCGCGGCCTACCGCCAGGCTTTCGCCCAGGAGGCCGTGCTGCAGGAAAGGCAGGCCGTCTGTGTCCGGTTCTGAACAGAAGACCGCAGCGGATGTCGTCCGGCGGCTGGTGCCGGCCGACGCGGTGGCCTATCGCGCGCGCATGCTCGATGCCTACGAGCGGCATCGCAGCGCCTTCACCTCCACAGCGGCCGAGCGCGGCGCCTTGCCGCTGCGCTGGTGGGAAGAGCGGCTGGCGCCGGGCGACGACACGGCCGACGTGGTCTACGGTGCCTTCAACGCCAGCGGGCTGGTCGGCGCGGCCGGCCTGAGCTTCGAGCGGCGCGAACGCGCGCGGCACAAGGCGACGCTGTTCGGCATGTCGGTGGCCGAATCGGCCCGGCAGGCGGGCTTCGGCTGCCGGCTGGTGCTGGCGCTGCTGGACCACGCCCGCCAGCGGCCGGGCCTGCGCCTGGTGCAGCTCACCGTGACCGAAGGCAACGATGCCGCCCAGCGGCTCTACGAACGCTGCGGCTTTCAGTCTTTCGGCGTCGAGCCGCTGGCGATCGCGCTCGACGGCCAACTGCTGGGCAAAGTGCACATGTGGTGCGACTTGCTGCAGCCCGGCCACTCGCAAGGCTGAGCCCGGGGCGGGGCGGTTTCGCCCGGCTGCTACGATCCGCGGCCTTCTCGCTGCCGGACCGCGCCATGCGGCCTTCGTTTCGCCGAACCAGCCCGAATGCCCCAAGCCACCACCACCGATCTCTTCCTGGGCCCGAACGGCCTGCTGCGCCGCCACGCGCTCGGCCTTGGCGTGGCGACACTCGCGGGCGTTGGCGGCAGCGCCGCGACGGTCGCGCTGCTCGCGCTCATCAACCGCATGCTGCATGCCGAGGGCGGCCTGGCCTCGGGCCTGGCGCTGGCCTTCGTGGGCCTCGCATTGCTCACGCTGGCCGGGCGCGTGCTTTCCGACGCGCTCACCAACCGCATCGGGCAGGACATCCTGCGCAGCCTGCGGACCCGGCTCGCGCAGCGGATCCTCGCGGCGCCCATCGACGAGCTCGAGCGCTTCCGCACCCACCGGCTGACGCCCGTGCTGACGCACGACATCGGCATGGTGAGCGGCCTGTGCCTGGGCCTGCCGATGACGGTGGTCTCCGCGACCATCGTGCTCGGTTGCCTGGGCTGGCTGGTCTGGCTCTCGTGGCAGCTCGCGGCGCTGCTGGCTGTGGTGATGGCGGGCGGCATCGCGATCCACCGGCTGGCGCTCGAACGTGCCATCGCCGGCTTCGACGCGGCGCGCGAGGGCGAGGATGCATTGCACAAGGCCTGGCGCCGGCTCGGCGACGCGGCCAAGGAGCTGCGCCTGAGCCGCGGCCGTCGCGCGCAGGTCTATCAGGGCGAGATCCTGCGCAGCGTCGACGACATCCGCCAGGCCAGCGTGAAGGCCGGCGATGCCTTCTCGTTCGCGCACGAGGCCGGCTCGGCGCTGTACTTCCTGTTCATCGCCGTGGTCTTCGGCGCGGCCCGCTTCTGGAACCTGTCGGCCGAGGCGCTCAGCGGCTTCGTGCTGGCGCTGCTCTACCTCAAGGGGCCGATGGACCAGGTGCTGGGCTTCCTGCCGTTCTTCGCGCGGGCGCGCGTGGCGCTGGGCCGGGTCGCCGAACTGACCGAGCGCTTCGAGAGCCCGGAACCCGGGCTGGCCGATGCGGTCGTCGGCATGGGCGCGCGCCCGGCCTTCGCCGAGGCCATCGCGCTCAGCGGCGTCCGCTACGCCTTCGCGCCCGCGGAAGCCGAGGACGGCGCGCAAGCCTCGCAGGTCACCGCACCGTTCGTCTTCGGCCCGATCGACCTGCGCATCGCGCGCGGCGAGATCCTCTTCATCGCGGGCGACAACGGCTCGGGCAAGACCACCTTCCTCAAGCTGCTGACCGGCCTCTACCTGCCGCAGTCCGGCACGCTGACGGTCGATGGCGAGGCGGTGACCGACGCGAGCCGCGACACCTACCGCCAGCTGTTCTCGCCGGTGCTCTCGGACTTCCACCTGTTCGAGGCGCTGACCGACGAGCCCGGCCTCACGCACGCGCAGCGCGACGATCTCGCGCGTGCCGGCCTGGCGCGGCTCGCGCTCGAGGGCAAGGTGGCGGTCAACGACGGTGCCTTCAGCACCATCGATCTCTCGACCGGCCAGCGCAAGCGGCTCGCGCTGGTGCATGCCTGGGTCGAGGCGCGACCCGTGATGGTGTTCGACGAATGGGCGGCCGACCAGGATCCGAGCTTTCGCCACCAGTTCTATACCGAGCTGCTGCCGGAGCTGCGCGCCAAGGGCCACACGCTGGTCGTCATCTCACACGACGACCGCTACTTCGGCGTGGCCGACCGCGTCGTGCACTTCCGCGACGGGCGCATCGCCGCCGCCTGAGATTTCAGGTGGCCTGGCCCTCGATCGCGGGCAGCGCGCTCAGGTCTTGCGACCAGTCGAGCGCCGAGCGGCACCATTGCCGGCGCCGCGGCGGCAGCAGCGCGCGTTGCGCCAGCGGGCCGATGCGCAGCGAGTAGGCCGGCGGCGTGTCGCTGTCCGCGCTCGATGCGATCGGTGTGCCGCAGTGCTCGCAGAAGCTCTGGCGCCGCCGCGTGCCGCTCTCGGCCGTCTTCACGTAGACCTTCGGCGTGCCCGCGAGCAGCCGGAAGCTCGCGGCCGGCACGGTGGCCGACACACGGTAGGCGGTGCCCGAGAGCACCTGGCAGTCAGTGCAGTTGCACAGCGCGACCTTCTCGGGGTCGACCTCGGCTTCGTAGCGGATGCGGCCGCAATGGCAGGCGCCCTGGACGTTCATGCGAGCTCCTCGTGGGGGATGCCGGCATCGTAGGAAGGACGGCGCGCGGCCGCAACGGCGGCCCCGATTTCCCCCGTGCGCACGGCCCTGGCCCGGCCCACGTATGCTCCCCGCATGGACGCCACCGCCGCCGCGCTCGCCGACTTCGCCACGCGCCACCGCAAGCTGTTCGTGCTGACCGGCGCGGGCTGCAGCACCGAATCGGGCATCCCCGACTACCGCGATGCACGCGGCGAATGGAAGCGGCCGTCGCCCGTGACCTACCAGGCCTTCATGGGCGAGGAGGCGACCCGACGCCGCTACTGGGCGCGCAGCCTGATCGGCTGGCCGACCATGGCGCTGGCCCGGCCGGGTGCCGCGCACCGCGCGCTGTCGCGGCTCGAGGCGGCCGGCCGCGTCGGCCTGCTGCTGACCCAGAACGTCGACGGCCTGCACGAGGCCGCCGGCAGCCGCGCCACCATCGACCTGCACGGGCGCATCGACACCGTGCGCTGCATGGGCTGCGAACGCCGCATGCCGCGCGCTGAGCTGCAGCGCGAACTGCGCGCGCGCAATCCGCGCTGGGCCGCGCTCGAGGCGCGCGCGGCACCCGACGGCGATGCCGATCTCGAGGGCCACGACTTCTCGGCCTTCGACGTGCCGGCCTGCGCCCATTGCGGCGGCCTGCTCAAGCCCGACGTGGTGTTCTTCGGCGAGAGCGTGCCGCGGGAGCGCGTCGCCGCCGCCTTCGCAGCGCTCGAGGCCGCCGATGGGGTGCTGGTGGCGGGCTCGTCGCTGATGGTCTATTCGGGCTTCCGCTTCGTGCAGGCAGCCGCGGCGGCCGGCAAGCCGGTGGCCGCGGTGAACCTCGGGCGTACGCGGGCCGACGCGCTGCTGGCGCTCAAGGTCGAGCGGCCGGTGGGCGAGGCGCTGGCGGCACTGGCCGAGGCGCTGGCGCCCGAATCGCGCGCGGCCTAGCTAGCTATCGCAACGCGCGGATGAAGCCATCCACCGCCGAGGTGCAGCCACCCGGCCGGCGGAGTTGCGCGAGCGGCGCGAAGGCTCAGGCCTTCGGCAGGCTCCAGCTCGTCGCGTCGCCGCGGCCCGGCAGGTGCAGCGAGGCCGTCGCCGCCGGCGTCTCGGCCAGCAGCCGGCCCTTGCGGAACACCTTCAGGCGCGTGGCGCGCAGCCGGATCGCCTCGACGGGATCGCGCGCCTGCAGCAGCACGAAGCTCGCATCGCAACCGGCCTCGAGGCCGTAGTTCTCGAGGTGCATCACGCGCGCGGCGTTGGTGGTCACGGCCTCGAAGCACTGGCGGATGCCGGCCTGGCTGGTCATCTGCGCCACGTGCAGGCCCATGTGCGCCACCTCGAGCATGTCGCCCGAGCCCATGCCGTACCAGGGGTCCATCACGCAGTCGTGGCCGAAGGCGACGTTGACGCCGGCGGCCAGCAGCTCGGGCACGCGCGTCATGCCGCGGCGCTTGGGGTAGCTGTCATGGCGGCCCTGCAGCGTGATGTTGATCAGCGGATTCGATACCACGCTCACGCCGGCCTCGGCGATCAGCGGCAGCAGCTTGCTCACGTAGTAGTTGTCCATCGAATGCATCGAGGTGCAGTGCGAACCCGTGACCCGGCCCTGCAGGCCCAGGCGCTGCGTCTCGAAGGCCAGGGTCTCGATGTGGCGCGAGAGCGGGTCGTCGGATTCGTCGCAGTGCATGTCGACCAGCTTGCCGCGCTCGGCCGCGATCTCGCACAGCCGCTTCACGCTGGCCGCGCCGTCGGCCATGGTGCGCTCGAAGTGCGGGATGCCGCCGACCACGTCCACGCCCTTGTCGAGCGCGCGCTCGATGTTCTCGAGTCCGCCCGGGATGCGCAGCGCGCCGTCCTGCGGGAAGGCCACCAGCTGCAGGTCGAGGTACGGCGCCACGCGGCGCTTGACCTCGAGCAGCGCGTCGACCGCCAGCAGGCTGGCATCGCTGGTGTCGACATGCGAGCGCACCGCGAGCAGCCCCTTGGCCACGGCCCAGTCGCAGTAGGCCAGCGCGCGCTCGATCAGCGCCTCGGCCGTCAGCAGGGGCTTGAGCTCGCCCCACAGCGCGATGCCCTCGAGCAGCGTGCCGCTCTGGTTGACGCGCGGCAGGCCGTAGCTCAGCGTGGCATCCATGTGGAAATGCGGGTCGACGAAATGCGGCGCGACCAGCTGGCCGGCGGCATCGAGCGTGTCGTGCGCCGGCGCGGCCAGGCCGGCCGTGACTTCGGCGATGCGGCCGTCCTGCACGGCGATCGACATGCCGGTGCGGCCGTCGGGGAGGGTGGCGTTGGTGAGGAGGAGGTCGAGCATCGTGGGGCTTGGGGATCGTTGTGGGGAGATTCGGCCTGGCGTGGCCGGTTGGCTGGCCTCAGCGCGTGCGCTGCGGCCGGAAGCGGTACTGGCCCGGTGCCGGGCCGACCTCGATGGTCACGCGCCGCAGCTTGTCGTCGTGCCCCGAGTCGGCCTTGGCCGTCAGCACGATGCCGCGCGGCGTGGCGCGGCAGGTCAGCTCGCTGAGCGCGATCTCGGCATGGTCGTTGTCGAGCTCGGCGATGGGGACCGTGTGCGCGGCCTGCAGGCTGCCGTTGGCGTCGCGCGCCATCCATTGCACATAGAGAAAAGACTGCGCGTACTGCTCGGCATGCACCACGCGGTAGGTGCCCTGGTGGTTCGGTCCCCAGGTGCCGCAGAGCTGGACCCAGGTGACGGCATCGGGCGTCTGGAAGCGGTCGTAGCCGTAGTCGGTGCCCAGTGCATGGGCGGCCGTGCCGCACGCGAGCACGGCGGCGATCGAGGCGGATTGGAGGAAGTTCGGCATGGGTGTGTGGAGAGCGATGGCGGGCCATCGTAATTCTCTACTCAGAATTTTTTACCTTGCAGAGACAAAAGTCCGAGGGGTGCCGCTTACGCTTTGAAAACAATGAAGCGCGATGACCTTGACTTCGGACCTGGCGTCCTGGCACTGCCGGGGCATCCCGGCGGTCCATCATGCGTCATGTGGATGACCGGGCTGTCCGGCGCGGGCAAATCCACCATCGCGCAGGGCCTGCGGGCCCGTCTGCAGGGCGAGCAGGTGGCCAGCGTCGTGCTCGACGGCGACGAGGTGCGCGCCGGCCTGAGCCAGGGGCTGGGGTTCAGCCAGGCCGACCGCAGCGAGAGCATCCGGCGGATGGCCGAGGTCGCCCGGCTGCTGAGCCGGCAGGGTATGGTCGTGATCGTCGCGGCCATCACGCCGTTGCAGGCGCAGCGCACGATGGCGCGCGAGATCGTCGGCGAGGCCTACCGCGAGATCCACGTGCATGCGCCGTTCGCGCTGTGCGAGCAGCGCGACGTGAAGGGGCTCTATGCCCGGGCGCGCCGCAACGAGATCGCGGCGTTCACCGGCATCTCCGACAGCTACGAGCCGCCCGTGGCGCCCGACCTGGTCATCGACACCTCGGCCTGCCGGCTGGCCGACGCCGTGGAGTCGCTGATGCTGGCTTTCAGCACGGCTTCACGGCCGGTCGTCGCTCCCCTGGGCACCCGCGCATGAAGCACCACCTGCTGATCGCCGGCACGGGCCGCGCGGGCACGACATTCCTGGTGGAGTACCTCGCCGAATGCGGCCTGGACACCCACATCGCGCGCGACCAGTACCGGGGCTACGACGAGGACGCCAACGCGGGCCTCGAGGACCTCCCGCTGAACGACCCCGATGCACCCTACGTGATCAAGTCGCCCTGGCTGTTCGAGTACGTGGAGCGCGTGCTGGCCGACGAGCAGACGGTGGTCGACGCCGTCGTCATCCCGATGCGCGGCATCGTGGAGGCGGCCGCCAGCCGCACCGTCAACGAGCTGCGCGCGCGCCATGCCATGCCCGGCCTGCACGAGGACTGCAAGCAATGGGAGACCTGGGGCACGACGGCGGGCGGGGTGGTCTATTCGCTCAACCCGATCGACCAGGCGCGCCTGCTCGCGCTGGGTTTCCACGAGCTGCTGCATGCGCTGGTGAAGCGGAACGTGCCGATCGTGCTGCTCGACTTCCCGCGTTTCATCGAGGACCCGGACTATCTGTACGGTGCCTTGAGCGCCACGCTGGGCGACGGCGTCGACCGCGCTTCGGCCCTGCGCGCCCATGCCCGCGTCGCGGAGCCATCGAAGGTGCGCATCGGACGCGAGCTGGCCGAGCCGGCGGCCGGTGCCGAGGCCGTGGGCACGCCGCGTCTCGCGTTCCCGAACCATGCCGCGCTGGACCGCAGCGCGCTCAAGCGCGAACTGGCCAACGCGAGCCGCCGCGTCGCGCAGCTGGAACGGCAGATCGCCGAGCTGCGCAACTCGCGTTCATGGCGCATCACCGCGCCATTGCGTGCACTGGTGCAGCTGCTGCGCCGCGGCGGCGAACCGGCGCTGCCGGCCGCCACCCCTCAGCGTTCGCCCTTGCGGTAGGGCTTCATCAGCGCCTGCGGATAGCTGGCCTTGCGGGCCACGAGCACCAGCGCGAGGATCGACAGCAGGTAGGGCAGCATCAGGTACAGCTGATACGGCAGGAAGGCATCGCCCGATTGCTGCAGGCGAAGCTGGAGCGCGTCGAAGAAGGCGAACAGCAGCGCACCCAGCAAGGCTTTGCCCGGCCGCCACGAGGCGAACACCACCAGCGCCACGCAGATCCAGCCGCGGCCGTTGACCATGTTGAAGAAGAAGGCGTTGAAGGCCGACAGCGTGAGGAAGGCGCCCGCCACGCCCATCAGCGCCGAGCCGGCGACGATGGCGCCGGTGCGCGTGGCCGCGACCGACACGCCCTGGCTCTCGGCCGCTTGCGGGTTCTCGCCGACCATGCGCAGCGCCAGGCCCAGCGGCGTGCGGTAGAGCAGCCAGGCCACCGCGGGCACCAGCGCCAGCGCGAGCAGGGTCAGCGGCGTCTGGGCGCCGAGCACCGGGATGTGCAGCCACTCCATGGGCGCGAAGGGCACGATGGTCGGCGGCGTGTTGACCTTCGGGAAGCTCACGCGGTAGCCGAAGTAGCTCAGCGCGGTCGCGAGCATGGTGATGCCCAGCCCCGACACGTGCTGCGAGAGCGCCAGCCCCACGGTCAGGAAGGCATGCAGCAGCCCGAACACGGCGCCCGTGAGCGCCGCGATGCCCACGCCCGCCCACAGCGGCGCGCCCAGGTACACCGCGAGCCAGCCGGTGAAGGCGCCAGCGACCATGATCCCCTCGATGCCGAGGTTGAGCACGCCGGCGCGCTCGCACAGCAGCACGCCGAGCGTGCCGAGGATCAGCGGCGTGGCGATGCGCAGCACCGCGACCCAGAAGGCGGGGTTGGCGAGGATGTCGAGCAGGTCGGTCATCGGCTCCTCCGCACGCGGTACTGGGTCAGCAGCGTCGCCACCAGCACCGCGATCAGCGAGGCCGCGACGATCACGTCGGCGATGTAGGTCGGCACGCCGACGGCGCGGCTCATGGTGTCGGCGCCGACCAGCACGCCGGCCACGAACACGCCGGCGGCGATCACGCCCAGCGGATGCAGGCCGGCCAGCATCGCGATCACGATGCCGGTGTAGCCATAGCCGGGCGACATGTCGAGCGTGACGTAGCTGGTGCGGCCCGCGACCTCGATCGCGCCCGCCAGCCCCGCCAGCGCGCCCGACAGCAGCGCCACCGAGACCACGGTGCGCGTCACCGGCACGCCGGCGAAGGCGGCGGCGCGCGCATTGGCGCCGACGGCGCGGATGTCGAAGCCCAGCACCGTGTACTTGAAGACCGCCCACACCATCACCGCGAGCGACACGGCCCACAGCAGCCCGGTGTGGACGCGCGTCTGGGCGATCAGCTTGCCGAGCTCCAGGTCGGACTGCAGCGACACGCTCTGCGGCCAGCCCATGGCGGTCGGGTCCTTCATCGGCCCGTCGAGCAGCGCCGACACGCCCAGCAGCACGATGAAGTTGATCAGCAGCGTGGTCACGACCTCGTCGACGCCGAGCCTGTTCTTCATCAACGCCGGGCCCAGCAGCATCAGCGCGCCCGCCACGGCGGCGGCCAGCATCATCAGCGGGAACAGCAGCCAGGGCGACAGCTCGAAGCCGGTGCCGCCGTGCATGCCGCCCACGGCGACAGCGGCCAGCGCACCCGCGTAGAGCTGCCCCTCGGCGCCGATGTTGAACAGCCGCGCCTTGAACGCGACCGTGGCGGCCAGGCCGGTGAGGATCAGCGGGATCGCGCGCGTGAGGGTCTCGCTCCAGGCGAACACCGAGCCGAAGCCGCCCTGCAGCAGCAGCGCATAGGTGCGGCCCACGGGCGCGCCGGCCCACAGCACCAGCAGCGCGCTGATCGCGAGCGTGAAGGCGACCGCGCCGATGGGCGCCAGGACCAGCGCGGTGCGCGAGGCCTGGTGGCGTCGTTCGAGCCGCATCATGGCGTGGCCTCCTTCGCGGTGGAGGTGGTGGAGACGGTGGCACCGGCCATCGCCAGGCCGATCGCCTCGCGCGTCCAGGCCGAGGCGGCGCGCGCCTCGCCCAGGTGGCCGCCGTGCATCACCGCCACGCGGTCGCCGAGCGCCAGCACCTCGTCGAGGTCGTCGGAGATCACGAGCACGGCCGCGCCGGCATCGCGCGCGGCGATCAGCTGCTGCTGCACATAGGCCACGGCGCCGATGTCCAGGCCCCAGGTCGGCTGGTGCGCCACGATCAGGCGCGGGGCCTGGGTCGGGTACCTGCGTTCCTCGTCGCGGCCGGGCTCGGGCTGCTCGGGCGGCAGCAGGGCGCGGCCGAGGATCAGCTTCTGCATGTTGCCGCCCGACAGCGAGCGCGCCGGCGCCATCAGGCCGGCGCCGCGCACGTCAAAGGCCTGCTCGATGCGACGCGCATGCAGCCGGGCGGCCGCGCGCTTCACGAACATCGCGCCGCGCGAGAACACCGGGCTGCGCAGCCGCTCCGACACCGCGTTCTCCCACACCGGCAGGTCGCCGACCACGCCGACCGCATGCCGGTCCTCGGGAATGCGCGCCACCCCGCGCTGCACCAGGCGCGCGGGCGAGGGCGGCAGGGCGCGGCCCATGAGCTGCGCGCGGCCCGCGGTGGCGCGGCGGGTGCCGCACAGCAGCTCGGCCAGCGCCACCTGCCCGTTGCCCGAGACGCCCGCGATCGCGGTGATCTCGCCCGCGCGCAGCGTCAGCGAGACCTCGCGCAGCCGGTCCTGGCCGCCGCTCTTCGAAGCCGCGGTGCTCACGCGGTCGAGCACGCAGACCGCGTCGCCGACCGACTTCGCGGGCCGGCGCTGCGGCGCCTCGACCGCATGCCCGACCATCCACAGCGCGAGCTGCGCCTGCGTGGTGTCGGCCGTGGCGGCCTCGGCCACCAGCTTGCCGCCGCGCAGCACGGCCACGCGATGCGACACCCGCAGCACTTCGCCGAGCTTGTGGCTGATGAAGATCACCGACAGGCCCTGCGCCACCATCTGCGAGAGCGTGGCGAACAGCGCCTCGCTCTCCTGCGGCGTGAGCACGGCGGTGGGTTCGTCGAGGATCAGGATGCGCGCGCCGCGGTACAGCGCCTTGAGGATCTCCACGCGCTGGCGCTCGCCCACCGAGAGGCTCCCGATGGTCGCCTCGGGCCGCACCGGCAGCCCGAAGCGCTGCGCCACCTCGAGCAGCCGGGCCCGCGCGGCCGCGCGGCGCGACAGCGGGCGCCACAGCGGCTCGGTGCCCATGGTCACGTTGTCGAGCACGCTGAGGTTGTCGGCCAGCGTGAAGTGCTGGTGCACCATGCCGACGCCCGCGGCCAGTGCGGCCTTGGGGTTGCCGGGCGCGAGCGGCGCGCCGAAGACCTCGATGCGGCCTTCGTCGGCGACGTAGTGGCCGAACAGGATCGACATCAGCGTCGACTTGCCGGCACCGTTCTCGCCGAGCAGCGCCAGCACTTCGCCGGCGCGCAGGTCGAGGGAGATGGCATCGTTGGCGACCAGGCTGCCGAAGCGCTTGGTGATGCCTTCGAGCCGGAGCACGTTGGGATTCATGGTGTGGCGGGCGCGGACAGGGCGCGCTCGCGGCAGAAATTGTCGATGACCCGGGCCGCGGCGGCGGGCGAGGCCTGCAGCAGTCCGTGCGGCCCGTCGAGCCGGACGATGCGCAGCGCCGGCAAGGCGCGCTCGATGATCGCGGCCGCCTTCGCGGGCACCAGGCGGTCCTGCAGCGCCTGCAGGTACAGCGCGGGCACGCGGATGCGGGGCAGCAGCGCGGTCACGTTCACGCGCTGCACCGCCCGCAGGCGATGCGTCATCACGGCCGTCGAGACCTTGCCGAGCGCGGCCTGCAGTTGCGCGCCCAGGCGCGGATCGGCGCCGCGCCCCAGCAGCATGCGCTGCATGGGCGCCCGCAGCGGTGCCGCATGCAGGAACTTCATCGCCAGCCCGAGCAGGCCGCCGCGCAGCAGCGCGAGCCCGGGCGCGGGAGCTCGTGCGAAGCTGCAGCACAGGATGAGGCCGCGCAGGCCCGGCGGCGGCGTGGCCGCGATCGCGATGGCGAGCGGGCCCGAGAAGGATTCGCCGAGCAGCACGAAGGGCTCGCCGGCCGGCAGTTGCGCGCGGATGCGGGGCTCGAGTTCGTCGTAGCCCTGCGGCTCGGAACCCGGGTAGCGCACGATGTCGACCCGCGTGTGCGGGTCGAGGGCTTCCTGCAGCGGTTCGAACAGATCGCCCGTGCCATCCATGCCGGGCAGCAGAACGAGGCGGATCGGCGCCGTCACTTCCAGGCAGCCAGGAACGCCAGCATGACCTTCGCGGAGTTGTCGGCCGCGATGTTCATGAAGGTGCCCATCTCGTTCTCGCCATCGCCGCCGCCGGCCAGGTCGCTGAGCGAGCGGAAGGCGATGTAGGGCACGCCGTTGCTGTAGGCCACCATGCCCACGGCCGCGGTCTCCATGTCGAGCACGTTGGCCTGGAAGGTCTTGAAGGTGTATTCGCGATAGGCCTTGTTGTCCATGAAGGCCTGGCCCGAGACACCGTTGCCGCCCACCACCAGCTGGGGCTTGCGCGCCAGGCACTTGCCGGCGCTGCAGCTCGCGAGGTCGACGTTGCGGATGCCGCGCGCCACCTCGAGCATCTTCGGGTCGGCCTCGAACCAGAACTTGCGCTCGATGCCGGGCCGCGCGGCCGAGCGCACCTCGACCGGGCGCGGGAACATCATGCCGAAGTTGGGCAGGGTGGCGTCGGTGATGAAGGGCGGGGCGGCGTACTTGCCGGGCGTGGTCTCGCGCGCCATCAGCACTTCGAGGTACTGGCCCCACTGGGCCGGCACCGTCACGTCGCCGACGTGCAGCGCGGGGTTCACGCCGCCCGCGATGCCGCTGAACACGATGTTCGTGACGCGGAAGCGGTTCAGCGCGAGCTGCGTGTTCATGGTCGCGTTGGTCATGCTGATGCCCGAGAGGAACAGCACGACCGGCTTGCCCTCGAGCGTGCCTGTGGTGAATTCGACGCCGTTCACGCCGTGCTTCGCCGCGCCCTGCAGGCGCGCGAGCAGCAGCTTGAGTTCGGGCTCGAAGGCCGAGATGACCGCGATGCGCGGCGTGTCGTCGAGCCGGGTGCCGCTGTTGATGCTGACGCCGGTGCCCTTGTAGACACCGACGCAGCCCGCGAGGCCGAAGGCCAGCACGCCGGCCGCGAGCAGGGAACGCCAGCGCAGGGTCATCGGGCGGCTCATTTCGCCGTGGACTTGGGTTGGCCGTCGTCCACCTTCACGGTGAACTTGCCGGCGAGGATGTCGGCCTGCTTGGCCTTGACCTTGGCGACGATCTCGGCCGGCACCTTCTTCTCGAAGGTGCCCAGCGGCGCGAGTTCGGAGCCCTTGTACTTCATCTGCGAGTAGATGCCGTAGTCCTCGGCGGCGAACTTGCCTTCCTTCACCAGCTTGATCGCGCGGTCGGCCGAGGGCTCGAAGTTCCACAGCGCCGAGGCGACCACGGTGTCGGGATACTGGGCCTGGGTGTCGATCACGTTGCCGATCGCGAGCTTGCCCTTTTCCTTGGCGGCATCCGAGACGCCGAAGCGCTCGGCGTACATGATGTCGGCGCCCTTGTCGATCATCGCGAAGGCCGCTTCCTTGGCCTTGGGCGGGTCGAACCAGCTGTTGATGAAGCTCACGCTGAACTCGACCTTGGGATTGGTCTCCTTGGCGCCGGCCATGAACGCGTTCATCAGGCGGTTGACCTCGGGGATCGGGAAGCCGCCGACCATGCCGATGCGGTTGCTCTTGGTCATGCCGCCGGCGACCATGCCGCTGAGGTAGGCCGGCTCCTGGATGTAGTTGTCGAACACGCTGAAGTTGGGCGCCTGCGGCTTGAGCGAGGAGCCCATCAGGAAGGCGACCTTCGGAAAGTCCTTGGCGACCTTGCGCGCCGCGGCCTCGACGCCGAACACCTCGCCGAGGATCAGCTGGTTGCCGCCGGTGGCGTATTCGCGCATCACGCGCTCGTAGTCGGCGTTGCTGACGTTCTCGGTGGCCTTGTACTCGATCTCGCCGCGCGCCTCGGCGGCCTTCAGCGCCTTGTGGATGCGGCCCACCCATTGCTGCTCGAAGGGGACGGTGTAGACCGCCGCCACCTTGAGCTTGGCCTGCGCGAGGGCGAGGCCGGGAAGGCCGGCCGCGAGGGCCGCGGCGATGGCGATGGAACGAACGATCAGGGGGCGGCGTGCTGTCACGGTGCTTCTCCTCGGGTGATGGATCTGGTGGAACTGGTGCGGGCTCGGATCGTCGCACCGCGCCCTGCGCGGGGCGGTGGACCGATGCTGCGAAGCAGGAACCGGGCCGCTTCTCTTCTTGTCTGCGTTTACTTGGTGCCGAAGATGCGGTCGCCGGCGTCGCCGAGGCCCGGCAGGATGTAGCCGTGGTCGTTGAGCTCGCGGTCGATCGCGGCGGTGTAGATCGGCACGTCGGGGTGCGCCTTCTGCATGGTCGCCACGCCCTCGGGGCAGGTCAGCAGGCAGACGAACTTGATCGACTTGGGATTGAGTTCCTTGAGCCGCTCGACCGCCGCCACCGCCGAGTTGCCGGTGGCCAGCATCGGGTCGACCACGATCACGTCGCGGCTGTCCATCTCGCCGGGCATCTTGAAGTAGTACTCGACCGCGGTCAGCGTCTTCGGGTCGCGATACAGGCCGATGTGGCCGACGCGCGCGCCGGGCACCACGGTGAGCATGCCGTCCAGGATGCCGGTGCCCGCGCGCAGGATCGACACCAGCACCAGCTTCTTGCCGTCGATGACCTTGGCCTGCATGGTCTCGAGCGGCGTCTCGACCTCGACGTCCTGCATCGGCATGTCGCGCGTGACCTCGTAGGCCATGAGCATGCTGATCTCGTTGAGGAGCCGGCGGAAGCTGTTGGTGGACGCGTCCTTGCGGCGCATCAGCGTGAGCTTGTGCTGGACGAGGGGGTGGTCGAGGAGGTGGACGTTGCTCATTGGAATTCTTCGATTCGTTCTGCGTTGGCGAAACCCGGAAGTCTAAAAGACTGGCGAACTAGAACACGGTGCCGTCGCTCTCGATCTGCAACGGTGGCGCACCGTCACGCAAGCGCTGTGCCAGTGCCCGGCCCGCGGCCCAGGTGCCGCCCTCGAGCACGCAGGCCAGCGGCAGCTGTTCCTCGCTGCGGCCGAGCACCTTGCGCACGCGCGGCGCCAGTTCGTCGAGCAGGGCCACGGTGAGCGCGCGCCACTCGACGATGAACTCGTCGCCGGCCTTCCAGCGCCGTTCGAGCAGCGCCGAGTCCTTGGGCACGATCACGCCGCTGTCGATCAGCAGGCCGCCGTTGCGGTACTCGGGCAGCGCGGTCAGGGCCTCGAGGTGGCGCACCTTCACGCCGGCCCACTCGAAGGGTTCGAGCAGCGAATAGGTCAGCCACTGCGAGAGCTTGTGGAAGGGCATCCAGCCGTTGGTCAGGCCCGGGCCCGGCACCGCGCTGTGGCGCCAGCAGTCGCCGAGCGCCAGCGCGGGATCGCCGGAGCCGATGCCGCCGGGGTTGTCGCTGCCGTCGGCCGCGATGCTGTCGACCGCATTGGCCGAGGGCCAGATGCGCGACAGCGCATCGAGCAGCAGCGACAGGATCGCGTGCGCGCCGATCTCGGCGGTGGGCGGCGCGGCCGGGCCGAAGGGGCCGACCAGCGCGTCGAACAGGTTGCCGGGCCGGCCGTCCTCGCCGAAGACCTCGGGCTGCTCGGCCAGCGCCTCGCCGAGCCGGCGCAGCAGCGTGGCACGGCCCGCGAGGCCGACCAGCGGATTGACCTCGCTGACCTGGAAGGCGGCGCCGAGCCGGTCGGTGACCAGGCCGCGCAGGCCGGCGGCATCGGCCTGCAGCGGGCGCTCAGGGTCGGAGGAGAACAGGCCGCTGGTGAAGGCGTGGAAGCTCGCCACGCCCAGGCCCTCGGAACGCGAGAAGCGCTCGCCGCTGGCCGGTTCGGTGTAGTGCCAGTCGGGGCCGGCACCGGCATCGAGCAGCACGCTGACCAGCACCAGGTCGATGTGGGCGCGCGCGCGCTGCCGCGCGTCGGCCTCGCCGAGCAGCTCGTCGAGCTGGGCCCGGCGGTCGACGCCGCCGGCCTCGAAATGGCGCCAGCGGCTGTGATACGGGATGGTGTCCCAGGGATAGCGCTCGCGCGTGACCTCGGCCACGGTGCGCGCGGCGTCCTCGAGCGCGTTGTCGTCGCCGATGCGGAACCAGCGCGATTCGCCTTGGCGCGCGCGCGCCAGCAGGCCGGCGGCGCGGCGGCGCACTTCGGCGGTGCTGCGCAAGAGGCGCGCGGCACCCGCGGGATGGCCGGCATCGACCGCGAACTCGGTCGCGGGATCGACCCGGCCCTCGTCTCCGGGCCGCAGGCTGCCCGAGCCGTCGACCGGCAGATGGTCGCGGAAATCGTCGTTGCCGTTGCTGTTGTTGCTGCTGTTGCTCGTCATTCGTTCAGTCCCCGGCCCTTGGCCTTCTTGAGTTCCTCCGCGTCCGGCACCGGTCCCGGCGTGAAATAGCCGGCGGCCATCTTGGCGTCCATCTCGACGCGCGCGTCGGCGGGAATCAGTTCGTCCGGAATGTTCACGCGTTCGCCGATCTCGATGCCCGAGCCGACGATGGCGTCGAACTTCATGTTGCTCATCGACACCAGCCGATGGATCTTGCGGATGCCCAGCCAGTGGAAGACGTCGGGCATCAGCTCCTGGAAGCGCATGTCCTGCACGCCGGCCACGCATTCGGTGCGCGCGAAGTACTGGTCGGCGGTGTCGCCGCCGACCTGGCGCTTGCGCGCGTTGTAGACCAGGAACTTCGTGACCTCGCCGAGCGCGCGGCCTTCCTTGCGCGAGTAGGCGATGAGCCCGACGCCGCCGCGCTGCGCGCCCTGGATGCATTCCTCGATGGCGTGCGTGAGGTAGGGCCGGCAGGTGCAGATGTCGGAGCCGAACACGTCGGAGCCGTTGCACTCGTCGTGGATGCGCGCCGTGAGCTCGACCTCGGGATTGGCCAGGTCGCGCGGGTTGCCGAAGATGTAGAGCGTCTGCCCGCCGATCGGCGGCAGGAACACCTCGAGGTCGGAGCGCGTGACCAGCTCGGGGTACATGCCGCCGGTTTCCTCGAACAGCACGCGGCGCAGGTCGGTCTCGGAGCAGCCGAAGCGCCGCGCCACCTCGGGCAGGTACCAGACGGGCTCGATCGCGGCCTTGGTCACCATCGCGGCGCCGCCGGCCGTGAGGAAATGGCCGTCGGCCTTGAGGCGGCCGCTCTGCAGCGCCTCGATCACCTCGGGCAGGATCACGTGCGCCTTGGTGATGGCGATGGTCGGACGGATGTCGTAGCCGGCCGCGAGTTCGTTCTTGAAGGCATCGGCCACCAGCGCGCCCCAGGGGTCGAGCGAGACGATGCGCCCGGGCTCGCCCCACTGCGGATAGGGGCCGATGATGTCGGTGGGCGCGGTGTTCGTGAGGTCGGCCTTGTGCTCGCGCTTGAGCGCGCCCGCGGCCACCGCGAGCGCGCGATAAACGCTGTACGAGCCGCTGTGCGTGCCGATGACGTTGCGGTGCGCGCGCTTGGTGGTGGTGCCGACGATCGGCCCGCGCTCGGTGGCGGTGGCCGCGCCCCAGCGGATCGGCAGCGCACCGAAACCGCCGCTGTGCGAGGTCAGCCGGATGTGGCCGCTGGGCGTGGGGACGACGGTCTGGACCGGGAGCGCGGCGGCCGAGGGAACCGGTGGCACCGGCACGGCGGGAGGAACGGGGGAGGCGGAGGACGAAGGGATCGCAGTGCTGTCGACGGACATGAATGGCCCTCAAAAAATGCAATGTACCGATCGACCGCATGGCTTGCAAGCCGGGGAACGACGGACAACGCCGCGTGCGCGGCGCGGCGGAGGGCGCGAGAAGAAACGCGGAAAGAAGCTCAGGCCGGCGAGGAGCGCAGCCCGTAGACCTTGCCGTCGACGAACAGGTACTCGGCGCGCAGCACCGCGTCGCCTTTCTCGCCGGTGAAGGTGAAGCCCAGCACGCCGAGCTGCGTGCCGGTCTTGATCTCTTCCACGCCCCAGGCCGACAGCCGCGTGAGTGGCGCGAGTTCGACCAGCCACTTGCGGTCGCGCCGCGTCGGCAGCTGGGCCTTGGCGAGCAGCGCGGGGCCGTCGACCGAGGCGCTCTGCTTCGGCAGCGCGCGCTGCTTCAGGTCGGCCGGCAGCGCGGGTTTCTCGGGCAGCTCGAGTTCGAGCTCGCCATGCGGATTGCGCCACATCACGCGGGTGGCGCGGCCCTCGAGGTAGAGCGGGCGCTCCTGGTCGAAGCTGCTCCAGCCATGGTGCGCGCGTGCCGGCAGCGCGAAGCCCAGGCCGAGGCCCAGCGAACTGGCAACGAAGGCGCGTCTTGGCAGCGGCATGGCGGTCTCCTCGGAGGAAGGGTGGAGCGGGCCGGGGCCCGCTCAGGCATAGGCGATCCAGCGCCCGCAGATGATGACAGCGAGCCAGAAGGCCAGCGACAACAGGCACTGCAGCCGTCCGGTCTTTGCGGCGGGCCCGTCGAGCAGCGCGGAGCCGCCGCGCGCATGGAACAGCGCCGCGTTCGCGCCGGCCAGCGCGATCAGCAGCAGCTTGATGCGAAAGGCCGGGTTGGCCAGCAGCTCGCCGGGCTGGCCCGCGAACATGGCCAGGCCGGTGGCGGCGCACAGGCCGAAACCCGCCAGCGCGGGCGTCAGCGTGAGGCGCGCGAGCCGGGCCGCGGGCAGGTCGCGGCCCAGGCCCAGCGCGCGCAGCTCGAACACCAGCAGGCCGCCGAACAGCATCGCGATGCCGACGATGTGCACCGCCTCCAGCGCCGGGTAGGCCCAGGGATGCGAGACGAGTCCTTTGAACACCGGGGCGATGCCGGACGACATGGGCGCTCCTTGCAGGGGTGCGGCGCAGCTTAGTCCAGCGAGCGGCGCGGCAGCGCCAAGGCCCGCGGCCGCGCGGGCCCTTGCGGCGGCGCGGCACAATCCGTCGGAACTTTTTCGACGAGGCTGTAACCAGCCGGTCCGATGGCACGAAACAACGAAGGCAGCAGGATGCACACGAGCGACGCCGAGGCGGCGCTGCGCAGCCTCTTCCTTCGCGGCCTCGACGGCGACGCGAAGGCGTACCGCGACTTCCTGCAGCGACTCAGCGCGCACCTGCGCGCTTTCCTGGGCCGGCGGCTGTTCGGCTGGCCCGATGATGTGGAAGACCTCGTCCAGGAATGCCTGCTCGCCATGCACAACCAGCGCCATACCTACCAGAGCGACCAGCCGCTGACGGCCTGGGTGCATGCGATCGCGCGCTACAAGATGATCGACCTGCTGCGCGCCAAGTCCTCGCGCGAGGCGCTGCAGGATCCGCTCGACGATGAGCAGGGCCTGTTCGCGGCCTCCGAGATCGAGGCCAGCGATGCGCGCCGCGACCTCGGCGGCCTGCTCGAAACCCTGCCCGAGCGCCAGCGCCTGCCGATCGTGCACGTGAAGATCGAGGGCCTGTCGGTGGCCGAGACCGCGAGCCTCACGGGCATGTCCGAATCGGCGGTCAAGGTGGGCATCCACCGCGGACTCAAGGCGCTGGCCGCGCGCTTCGGGAGCGCCGCATGAAGACCGACGACCTGGTCGCCATGCTCGCCGCCGGCCCGGTGGCCGTGCCGCGCCAGGCGGCGAGCCGGCGGCTGGGGCTGGCGCTGGCCATCGGCGCGCCGCTGTCGCTCGCGATCCTGCTGCTCGAATACGGGCCGCGGCGCGACCTGCTGCAGGCCCTGTTCTGGCCGATGTTCTGGGTCAAGCTGCTGTTTCCGCTGGCGATCGCGGGCGCGGCCTTCGTGATGGTGCAGCGGCTCGCGCGCCCGGGCGTGCCGGTGCGCCGGGCCTGGATCGGTGCCGTGCTGCCGGTGCTGGCGGTCTGGGCGCTGGCCGTGATGGCCTGGTTCGATACGCCGATGGAAGGGCGCATGCCCTCGCTGATGGGCCAGTCGTGGCGCATCTGCGCCATGAGCATCGCGGTGATGGCGCTGCCGGTGTTCGTCGGCGCGATGGCCGCGCTGCGCAGCCTCGCGCCGACCCGGCCCGCGCTCGCGGGCGCGGCGGCTGGCGCACTCGCCGGCGGTGTCGGCGCGGCCGTCTATGCGCTGCACTGCATGGAGCTCACGGCGCCGTTCCTCGCGGTCTGGTACGTGAGCGGGATCGCGGTGCCGGTGCTGGTGGGCGCCTTGCTGGGGCCGCGGCTGCTGCGCTGGTAGAGGCCGGCGCGGGCAGCGCCTGCGAGCGCTCGTACGTCTCACTGGGACAAACCCTGTCCGGTGGCGAAATGTCGTTCGCTGAACAGTTCGAAAAGAGCGAAAGGATTGCAATCGCGTCGCGTTTCTCTCACAACAACAGGAGACATCGATGCGAGACATCCTCAGAACGGGACTGCGGGTCCTGGGCCTGTGCGCGGTCGTCACCCTCGCGAGCTGCGGCGGCAGCGGTGGCGGCGGCGTGGCACTGCCGATTCTTCCGCCCTCCGGCTCGCAGCCGGAATCGCCACCGCCGGCGGCGACGGGCGAACTCAAGATCAGGACGCTGTCGAACCGCGCCGACATGATCAGCGACGGCGATGCCTACGTCGAGATCGTGCTGCCCGAGGGCAAGAGCGCGCTCGACCTCGCGGTGGACCTCGACGGCAAGGACATCTCCTCCGCCTTCGCGCTGCGCGCCAACGGCCGCGTGCTCGGCACCGTGACCGGGCTGCGCGTGGGCAGCAACACGCTCACGGCCACGCTCAAGTCGACGAAGACGGGGGCGAAGCTCGCGATCGAGAACTTCGCCCGTGGCGGCAACATCTTCGCGGGCACGCCGGTGCAGCCGTGGATCTGCGCCACGAAGGCCGGCTCGGTCACGACGGTGACGGTGCCCGGCACCGGGCTCTCGGCCACCGCGACCACGCAGGTGAGCGGACTCGACGCCGACCCGGTCGACGCCGACTGCAACGCGCCCACCATCTACACCTACTACTACCAGCCCAAGGCCAAGGAGGGCACCGACTGCGGCCAGCAGCCCTTCGGTCCCTACGCCTGCTTCCTGCAGTACGACCCGGCCAAGCGCCCGAAGGACGCCGAGATCGCGAACTTCACGACCGACCGCGGCGACACCGTGAAGGCGTTGCTGCGCGTGGAGCTGGGCACGATGGGCCGCAGCGAGTACCAGGTGGCGGTGTACTTCGATCCCGCCAAGCCGTGGACGCCGTGGGAGCCGCAGAAGGGCTGGAACGGCAAGGTGCTCTGGAAGATGGGCGCCTCGGCCTCGGGCAACCGCTTCCAGCAGAACCCGGGCACGGCGCTGTTCGACGACAACGCGCTGCGCGCCGGCTTCATGACGGTCAATTCGCAGCTCACCAACCACAACGACAACAACAACGAGTTCCTCGCGACCGAGAACATCATGATGGTCAAGGAACACATCATCGACACCTATGGCGAGATCCGCTACACCATGTCCGACGGCGGCTCGGGCGGCTCGATGATGCAGACCGTGCCGGCCTCGGTGATGCCCGGCCTGCTCGACGGCCTGCAGACCGGCTACAGCTACCCCGACGCGGTGACGACCTGGATCGAGACGCGCGACTGCGGCAACCTCTGGCGCTACTACGGCACCGGCCCGGGTGCCGGCCTGTCGCCGGCGGCGCGCGCGGCCATCGAAGGCCATCCGACGGCCGACTACTGCACCAACTGGGTCTATTCCTTCCTCGCGCCGCAGAACCCGGTGCAGGCCACCAACTGCGGGCCGGGCTTTCCGGCGGCGCTGGTGTACGACCCGGCGCTGCGGCCCAACGGCGTGCGCTGCACGATCCACGACGTGATGACCGCGATCCTCGGCACCACCGAGCTCAACGGCAACACCGTGCCGAACCTGCCCTACGACAACGCGGGCGTGCAGTACGGGCTCAAGGCCCTGCGCTCCGGCGCCATCACGCCCGAGGAGTTCGTCGCGCTCAACGAAGGCATCGGCAGCTGGGACGCCGACATGATCTGGTCGGGCGACAAGGCCGTCATTCCCGCGGCGCGTGCCCGGATGCAGACCAGCGCGATGACCGCGCTCTACCGCAGCGGCCTCGTCAGCTACGCGAAGAACCTCGCGAAGGTGCCGGTCATCGACCTGCGGCCCGAGCTCGGCGCCGACATCCACATGGCCTGGCGCACTTACCAGCAACGCGCGCGCCTGGACGCGGGCAACGGCGGGCACGACAACCACGTGGTGCTGGCGAGCAACGCCGGCACCGGCGTCGCGCTGACCCGGCAGGCCTTCCTGATGATGGACCGCTGGCTCAGCGCCATGGAGGCCGACAGGTCCGCCGACACGAAAGAGAAGAAGGTCGTGAAGAACAAGCCCTCCGACGCGGTCGACCAGTGCATCGCGACCGCGGGCATGACCACCGCCGAGCTGGTCGACATCGGCTTCGGCAGCGCCGCCTGCCCGGTCAAGCCCTACGAGTCGGTGCGCATCGTGTCGGGCGGACCGCTCGCGGAAGACGTGTTCAAGTGCCAGCTGAAGCCGATCGACTTCGCATCGGCCGACTACGCAGGCGCGGTCTTCACGGGCGGCCAGCAGGTGCGGCTGCAGGCGACCTTCCCCGATGGCGTGTGCGACTGGAGCAAGCCGGGCGTGGGGCAGGTGCCGTGGACGCCGACCACCTTCCGCGGCGGCCCGGGCGGGCAGGACCTGCCGGCCGCGCCGGTGTCGACGCCGCTCTGAGCGGTCGATGCGCCGCGACGCCCGCCACGCGCGGGCGTTTCAGCCCGGCTGGTTGGTCGGATAGCGCGACAGGCGCTGCCGGTCGAGCACGTTGATGTAGCCGTAGCCGGTCTTGATGAGCTGCGCGGCCTCGAGCTCGTGCAGCGCCACGTTCACGCGCTGGCGCGACACGCCGACCATCCAGCCGATCTCCTCCTGGCTGATCTGCAGGGTGGCGTCGGTGTTGGGATAGAGCACCGGATGGAACAGGCTCGCGATGCCGCGCGCGACGCGGCCCGTGGGCTCGAGCAGGCGGTCGAACTTGACCGTGGCGATGAACTGGCTGAGCCGCTCGTTCAGGTGCGACAGCATGAAGTGGTTGAACGGCACGCTCCTGTCGAGCAGCCAGGCGAAGGTGTCGCGCGGCAGGTG
Source organism: Variovorax sp. GW821-FHT09B01 (assembly GCF_059418345.1). Lineage (NCBI taxonomy): Bacteria > Pseudomonadati > Pseudomonadota > Betaproteobacteria > Burkholderiales > Comamonadaceae > Variovorax > Variovorax sp. GW821-FHT09B01. The sequence goes on from NZ_JBWKPQ010000002.1 coordinate 354,172, forward strand.
CAGGGTGACGGTGGGGCGGGTGGCGGCGATCTCGTACTTGCGCTGCTCGACCTTCAGCAGCGAGCCTTCGCCGATCCAGCCGCCCGCGGCCACGCCCGTGAACATCACGGGCTTGCCGTCGGCCGAGGTGTCCTGCACGCGCAGGAAGCCCTCGATCACGCCGATCCAGCTGTCGGCGATCTCGTTGCGCTGGCAGACGAATTCGCCCTGGCCGTGTTCGCGCGTGTAGAGCGCCTTGTAGGCGGTCTCGCGTTCGCACTGGGTGAGCACGCGCGGCCAGATGCAGCGCTCCCAGAACGCCGCGATGTCCCTGGCCGGTGTCTTGCCCGAGGACATGGAGGTGCCGTCGGCGCCGCGGCTCAGCGCTTCTTCGAGCCGAAGATGCCGCCGAGCACGCCGCGCAGGATCTCCTTGCCGACCGAGGTGCCCATGGTGCGCACCGCCGACTTGGCCATGGTCTGCACCAGGCCGTCGTGCTTGGCGCCGCGCGGGCCGGTGTGGCCGAACAGCAGGTCGTTGAGCATGCCGCCGGCGCCCGAGCCTTCCTCGGCCGGCTTGCCGGGCGCCGCCTTGCCCGCGGCAGGGGCACCGGACGCGGTCTCGGCGCGGCCCTTGAGCTTCTCGTAGGCCGATTCGCGGTCGACCGCCTTCTCGTAGACGCCCGCCACCAGCGAATTGGCCAAGAGCGCCTGGCGCTGCGCGGCCGTGATCGGGCCGATCTGGCTGCCGGGCGGCAGCACGTAGACGCGCTCGGTCACGCTCGGGCGGCCCTTCTCGTCGAGGAAGCTCGCGAGCGCCTCGCCGACCGCGAGCTCGGTGATGGCCTTCTCGATGTCGAGGCCGGGTTTCTGCCGCATGGTGGTGGCCGTGGCCTTCACCGCCTTCTGGTCGCGCGGCGTGAAGGCGCGCAGCGCATGCTGCACGCGGTTGCCGAGCTGGGCCAGCACCGAATCGGGAATGTCGAGCGGGTTCTGGGTCACGAAATACACGCCCACGCCCTTGGAGCGCACCAGCCGCACCACCAGTTCGATGCGCTCGACCAGCGCCTTGGGCGCCTCGTTGAACAGCAGGTGGGCCTCGTCGAAGAAGAAGGCCAGCTTGGGCTGCTCGGGGTCGCCGATCTCGGGCAACTGCTCGAACAGCTCCGACAGCATCCACAGCAGGAAGGTGGCGTACAGCCGCGGCGAGTTCATGAGCTTGTCGGCCGCGAGGATGTTGACCACACCGCGGCCGCCCTCGGTCTGCATGAAGTCGGCGATGTTGAGCATGGGCTCGCCGAAGAACTTGTCGCCGCCCTGGGTCTCGATCTGCAGCAGGCCGCGCTGGATCGCGCCCACGCTGGCGGCGCTGATGTTGCCGTACTCGGTGGTGAACTGGCTCGCGTTCTCGCCCACGTACTGCAGCATCGCGCGCAGGTCCTTGAGGTCGAGCAGCAGCAGGCCGTTGTCGTCGGCGATCTTGAACACCAGGTTCAGCACGCCGGCCTGGGTTTCGTTCACGTCGAGCATGCGGCCCAGCAGCAGCGGCCCCATGTCGGAGATGGTGGCGCGCACCGGGTGCCCTTGTTCGCCGAACACGTCCCACAGCGTGACGGGGCAGCCCAGCGGCTCGGGCAGGTCGATGCCGCGCTCCTTGAGCGTGGCGGCCATCTTCTCGCCGATGGCGCCTTTCTGGCTGATCCCGGTCAGGTCGCCCTTGACGTCGGCCATGAACACCGGCACGCCGATGGCCGACAGCTTTTCGGCCATGGTCTGCAGCGTGACCGTCTTGCCGGTGCCGGTGGCGCCGGTGATGAGACCGTGGCGGTTGGCGAGGGCAGGGAGGAGGGCGCATTCCACGCTCTCGTGGCGGGCGATCAGAAGAGGGTCGGCCATGGACGGTTCCGGGTCGTGTCGAGGCGGCCAGTCTAATCAAGCTGCCCTCCTATAATCCACGGCCCACGCGCCCTTGCGGCAAAAGTTTCTGGAGGTTTTTCTTGTCTTCGACTGCTCAGCCCCCCATTCCCGCCGATGGCGATGCCGAACAGTCGCCGATCGAGCAGGAATTGGCCGTGCTGCTGGTGAACGCCCTCAACCTCGAGGTGGCGCCAGCCGACATCGTCCCGACCGAGCCGCTGTACGGCGAAGGCCTCGGCCTCGATTCGATCGACATCCTCGAGGTCGCGCTCGAAGTCTCGCGCCGCTACGGCTTCCAGCTGCGTTCGGACGACGAACGCAACCAGCAGATCTTCCAGTCGTTGCGCACGCTCGCGGCCCACGTCGCCCAGAACCGCGCGGCCTGAACCCCATGTCACGATGGCGCCTGGCGCTCCTGCTGCTGGTGGGGGTGGCCTATGCCGGTGCTTCCCACTGGATGATGCTGTTCCACGCCACCGAGCCGTGGGCGGTGGTCGTGCTGCTCGGGCCGCTGTGGCTCGCCGCCATGGGCTTCGCCGCCAGCCGCTTCGGCCGCTGGGGCTTCGCCGCGGTGGTCGCGCTGGGCCTGGCCGGGTTCGCGCTGGTGCTCAGCGGCGAAGCGGGCGACACCAACCGGCTCTACGTGTTCCAGCACGTGGCCATCAATGCCTTGCTCTGCGGCTGGTTCGGCTCCACGCTGCGCGGCGACAGCGTGCCGCTGATCACCCAGTTCGCGCAGCGCGTGCATCCGCTGCGCGGCGCGATGCGCGCCTACACCACGCAGCTCACGCGCATCTGGACCGGCTATTTCGCGCTGGTGGTGCTGTCGTCGATCGTGGTCTACCTCACGCTGTCGTTCTCGGCCTGGTCGCTGCTGGCCAACGTGCTGACGCCTGCCAGCGTGGCGCTGCTGTTCGTCGGCGAACACCTGCTGCGCTACCGGCTGCACCCCGAGTTCGAGCGCACCCGCATGGTCGATGCGGTGCGCGCCTTCTACGGCAGTTCGTCGGCCGACAGCAGCGCCGGCGGCGGCCCGCGCTGAGCCTCGCCGGCCCGGCGGACCGACACGAGAGAGGAAAAGGCACCGCGTGACACCGAATCCTGGCCTGCTGCCGCTGCTCGCCGAGCGCGATCCCGATGCGCCGCTCGCCTGGCGCGCCGGCGTGCCGCTGAGCACGCGCCAATTCCTGGCCGACGTGGCCCGCCTCGCGCCGCAGCTGCCCGCGCAGGGCGCCGCGGTCAATCTCTGTTCCGACCGCTACGACTTCATCGTCGGCATGGCCGCGGCCCTGGTGCGCGGCCATGCCAGCCTGCTGCCGCCCGACGCGCGCGCCGACACGCTGTCGCGGCTGCGCGAATCGCATGGCGACGGCCTGTTCGCGCTGGTCGACGACCCGGCGCTGCAGACGCCCGGCATGGCGCGCCTGGTGATCGAGAAGGCGGCTGGCCCAGCGCCGGGCGATGCCGGCGGTGGCGCCGACACGGCCGCCGTGCCCATGATCGACGCCGAACGCCACGCGGCCAGCCTGCTGACCTCGGGCTCCACCGGCGCGCCCCAGCCGCATGCCAAGACCTGGCGCACGCTCACGGGCGACGTGGCGGTGGCGGTGGAGCGCCTGTGCCGCGTGCTCGATCTTCCTTCGCTCGCGGGCCTGACGCTGGTCGCCACGGTGCCGGTGCAGCACAGCTACGGGCTCGAATCCTCGGTGCTGCTGGCGATGCTCGGCGGTGCCGCCTTCGACAGCGGGCGGCCCTTCTTCCCGGCCGACGTGGCGCAGGCCCTGGCCTCGGTGCCGCGGCCGCGCGCGCTGGTGACCACGCCGTTCCACCTCAAGACGCTGCTGCTGTCGGGCATCGCGCTGCCCGAGGTCGACCTGATCCTCTCGGCCACCGCGCCGCTGTCGCCGCAGCTCGCCGCCCAGGCCGAGCAGGCGCTGCACGGCGTGCTGCTCGAGATCTACGGCAGCACCGAGTCAGGCCAGGTCGCGATGCGCCGCACCACCGAGACCGAGGTCTGGGAGACCTTCGGCGAGATCCGCGTGCATGCCGAGCCGGGTGGCGAGGACGGCAACGAGCGCTTCATCTTCAGCGGCGACTTCCTGCCCGAGCCGACGCCGATGGCCGACGTGCTCGAGCTGCTCGACGAACGCCGCTTCCGGCTGTTCGGCCGCGCCAACGACCTGATCCACGTGGCCGGCCGGCGCAGTTCGCTGGCCCACCTCAACTATCACCTCAACAGCATCCCCGGCGTGGACGACGGCGCCTTCTGGCTGCCCGACGAGGTGGCCGACGGCGTGGTGCGGCCGATCGCCTTCGTGGTCGCTCCCGAACTCACGGCGGCGGTCATCGTTGCTGCGCTGCGGCAACGGCTCGAGCCGGTCTTCGTGCCGCGGCGCGTGGTGCACGTGAAGAGTTTTCCGCGCGAGGGCACGGGCAAACTCACGGTGCGCGCGCTACGCGAGTTCGCGCTGGCGCAACTGGCCGAGGACGGCACGCCGGTGCGGCTTCTGCACACGGTGCCGGTCGACCATCCGGCGTTCGCCGGCCACTTTCCCGGCCAGCCGCTGCTGCCGGGCGCGCTGGTGCTGGCCGAGGTGCAGGAGGCGATCCGCCGCGTGCCGGCGCTGCTGGCCCGGCTCGGCGCCCATCCCACGCTGGCCGCGGCCAAGTTCCTGGCGCCGGTGCGCCCGGGCGCCGTGCTGGCGATCGAGCTGAACCCCGAGGCCAGCGGCGGCGGTGTGCGCTTCGACGTGCGCTGCGACGGCGTGGTGGCTGTCACCGGCCGCTGGACCCCCGTGGCAGAGTCGCCGCGATGAAGCACACGGAGGCCGAGACCCGCGCGGTGAACGCCGCGGCCCGGACGGAGGCCGAGGCGGCCGACTGGACCCGCGCCCCCGAGCGCAGCAACATGCTCGCGCTGCGCTTCATCTGCTTCATGGCGATCTTCTTCGGCCGGCGCATCACGCGGCTGCTGCTGCCGCCGATCGCGCTGTACTTCCTCTTGTTCGCGCCCACGCCGAGGCGCCACATCAAGCGCTACCTGTTCCGCGCCATCGGCCCGCAGGCCGGCTGGGTCGACGGCTTCAAGCTGCTGCATGCCTTCGCCTCGACGGTGCTCGACCGGGTGTATTTCCTGCGCGGTCGCATGGACCTGTTCGACTTCCGCATGGACGGCCAGGTCGAGCTCGAGAACGCGGCGCTCGAGGGGCGCGGCGCCTTCCTGCTCGGTGCGCACGTGGGCAGCTTCGAGGCCATGGGCGCCTGCAAGCGCCAGCAGCCCGACCAGGCGCGCATGCGCCTCGCGATGCTGATGTATCCCGACAACGCGCAGCGCATCACCGCCATCCTCAATGCGATCAGCCTGCCCGAAGCGCGGCCGCACGTGATCGCGCTGGGCCGACCGCACTCGATGCTCGCGCTGCGCGACTGGCTCGACGGCGGCGGCATGGGCGGCATGCTGGCCGACCGCACGCTGCCCGGCAGCGAGGACCAGCCGGCGCAGCAGCGCGGCAACAACATCGTGCTGCCGTTCCTGGGCCGGCCCGCCAGCTTCAACGACGGGCCGTTCCGGCTCGCGGCGCTGCTGCGGCGGCCGGTGTTCTTCATGGCCGGGGTCTACCACGGCGGTGCGCGCTACGATGTCCGCTTCGAACGCCTGGCCGACTTCGGCCAGCGCCCGGCCGATGCCGCCGAGCGCGAACGGCTGATCCGCGCCGCGGTCGAAGCCTATGTGGCGCGCCTGGAGGCGCTGTGCCGCGCCTACCCCTACAACTGGTTCAATTTCCATGATTTCTGGCTCGAAGATGCAGATGCGCCCGCGGCGGGTTGAACGGTTCATCCAGGCCCTGCTGCTCGTGCTGGCCTTCGGCGCCGCACCGGCCTGGGCCTTCGACCTCAGCGAACTGATGGGCCTGCTGGCCAAACAGAAGAGCGGCGAGGCCCGCTTCACCGAGCAGCGCTTCGTGCACGGCCTCGAAGGCCCGCTCGATGCGCGCGGCACCTTGAGCTTCGACGCGCCCGACAAGCTGGTGCGCCGCACGCTGTCGCCGCGCGTCGAGACCATGGCGGTGGAGGGCAACACGCTGACCCTGTCGCGCAGCGGCCGCAACCGCACGCTCGCGCTCGACAGCATGCCCGAGCTGCTGGGCCTGGTCGAAGCCATGCGCGGCACGCTCAGCGGCGACGGCACCACGCTGCAGCGCTACTTCCGCAGCACCGTGACCGGGTCGGCCAACCAGTGGGCGCTCGACCTCACGCCGATCGACAGCCGGCTCGCGGCCCAGGTGCGCAGCATGCGCATCAGCGGGCGCGCGAGCGACGTGCTCGGGCTCGAGATGGAGTTCGTCGGCGGCGACCGCTCGGTGATGAACATCGTGCCCGACCGTCCCGCGGCTGCCCCCGCACCGGCGGCGGCGCCGGCCGGGCGCGGCACGCCGTGAGCGCGACCGCGCCGCAGGGGCCGCCGAGCTGGCAGCGCCGCGCGGTCGTGCTGCTGGTCTGGGTGGCGCTGCTGCTGGCCGGCGTGTTCGAGATCTCGCGCACCCATTTCAACGCCGACCTGTCGGCCTTCCTGCCCAAGAGCCCGGATGCGCGCCAGCGCGTGCTGATCGAGCAGCTGCAAAGTGGCGTGGCCTCGCGCACCCTGATGCTGGGCCTCGAGGGTGGCACGCCCGAGGCGCGCGCGCAGGTGTCGCGCGCGATGGCGAAGAGCATGCGCGAGAGCCAGCTGTTCGACCTGATCCAGAACGGCGACACCGGCGACTGGACCGAGGCCGGCACCTGGGTGTTCCAGCACCGCTATCAGCTCTCGCCGGGCGTGGCGCCCGAGCGCTTCACGGTCGAGGGCTTGCGCGACGCGATCAACGAGACGCTGTCGATGCTCGGCACGCCGGCCGGCAACGTGATCAAGCCCTTCCTCGACCGCGATCCCACGGGCGAGACCACGCGCATCGCCGAGGAGCTGGTGCCGGCCAGCGCGCCGCGCAGCGAAGGCGGCGTGTGGATGTCGCGCACCGCGCCGCGCGCGCTGATGATCCTGACCACGCGTGCCGCCGGCAGCGACCTCGACGCGCAGGCGGTGGCGATCGCGCGCGTGCACGCGGCCCACGAGGCGGCCACGCGCGATCTGGGCGAAGCCAAGCCGCAACTGCTGCTGACCGGCCCGCCGGTGTTCTCGGTGCTCAGCCGCGACAAGATCAAGACCGAGGCGATCCATCTCGCGATCGTCGGCGGCATCGTCATGGGCGGGCTGCTGCTGCTGGCCTTCGCCTCGCCGCGCGCGCTGGTGATCGCCTTCCTGCCGGTGGCCACCGGCGTGGTGATCGGCACCGCGGCGGTCAGCTGGGTCTTCGGTTCGGTGCACGGGCTCACGCTGGGCTTCGGCAGCACGCTGATCGGTGAGACCGTCGACTACGCCATCTACTACCTGATCCAGGCGCGCGGCGCCGCGGTGCCCGGCACCGGCTGGCAGCGCTGGCGCACGGTGCACTGGCCCACGGTGCGCATCGGGCTGCTGACCTCGGTCTGCGGCTTCGCGGCGCTGGTGTTCTCGGGCTTCCCGGGCCTGGCCCAGCTCGGCGTGTTCTCGATCGCCGGCCTGGTCGCGGCCGCCGTCGCCACCCGCTACGCGCTGCCGATGCTCGCACCCGACGGCGCCACCGGCATGGGCATGCGGCGCCAGATGGCGAGCTTCGCCGGCCTGCTGGTGCGCAACCTGCCGCGCCTGCGCTGGCCGCTGGCGGCGCTGGGCGTGGCCGCGGTGGCGCTGGTGCTGTGGCAGGGCGGCCACCTGTGGCGCGCCGATCTCAGCGCGATGAGCCCGGTGCCGCGCGCGCAGCAGCAGCTCGACGAGATGCTGCGCAACGACATCGGCACCAGCGACGGCGGCATCATCGTGATGGCCAACGGCACCGACGCTCAGGCGGCGCTGCGCAACAACGAGGCCGCGAGCGCGAAGCTCAGCGCGCTGGTCGACCGCGGCGAGCTCGGCGGCTTCGAGACCGTGACGCGCGTGCTGCCGAGCATTGCGGCCCAGCAGGCGCGCCTGGCGAGCCTGCCCGATGCCGACACGCTGCGCACCCGCCTGGCCGAGGCCACGCAGGGCCTGCCGCTGCCGGCCAGCCGGCTCGCGCCCTTCATCGCCGACGTCGAGGCCGCGCGGCAGCTCAAGCCGGTGCAGCTCGACGAACTCCGCGAAGGCCCGCTGCGCGCGGTGGTCAGCTCGCTGATGTACGAGCGCCCGGGCGGCGGCTGGTCGACGCTGATCGCGCTGCATCCGGGGCCGAAGTTCGAGCAGGCGAAGCTCGAGGCCGCGCTCGTCGGCGTGCCCGAGGTGCAGGTGGTCGACGTGGGCCGCGAGCTCGGCAGCCTCTACCAGCGCTACCTGCACGAGGCCTTCGTGCAGGTGCTGCTGGGCGCGCTGGCGGTGGTCGTGCTGCTGGGCATTTACCTGCGCTCGGGCCGGCGCCTGCTGGCGGTGTGCCAGCCGCTGCTGTTCGCCGTGATGCTCACGCTCGGCGGCATGGCCGTGATGCAGGCCGCGCTCGGCATCCTGCACCTGGTGGGGCTGCTGCTGATCGTGGCGGTGGGTTCGAACTACGCGTTGTTCTTCGACCAGTTGCGCACGACGGGCCGGGCCGACGAGGACACGCTGGCCTCGCTGATGCTCGCCAACCTGACGACCGTGGTCTCCTTCGGCCTGATCGCGATCTCCGACATTCCCGCGCTGTCCTCGATCGGCCGCGTGGTAGCACCGGGTGCGCTGCTGGCGCTGCTGCTGTCGGCCGCCTTCGCGCGCCGCGTGACGCCACCCGCGGGCGAGGCGGGGTCTTCGGACGGCGGCGCGCGCGGCTGACGCACAATCCCGCGCCATGTCGACCGCACCCGCCGTCCCCGAATCCTGGCCCTGGCCGCCGGCCATCCGCGCCAGCGCGGCCTGGCATGCGGCCGCCGTCGGCGCGGGCGTGCTGGTGCCGGGCGCCTGGCCCTGGGCCCTTGGCGCGATCGTGCTCAACCATGCGTTGATCACCGCGGCCGGACTCACGCCGCGCAGCCGCCTGTTGGGCCCCAATGTCACGCGGCTGCCCGCGGCGGCCGTCGCGCGTCGCGAGGTAGCGATCACCATCGATGACGGCCCCGAACCCGCGGTGACGCCGCGTGTGCTCGACCTGCTCGACGCCCATGGCCAGCACGCCACCTTCTTCTGCATCGCCGAGCGCGTGCAGGCCCAGCCGGCGTTGGCGCGCGAGATCGTGGCGCGCGGCCACAGCATCCAGAACCACACGGCGCGGCATCGGCACAACTTTTCCTTCCTCGGCCCGCGTGGCTTCGCCAGCGAGATCGCACGGGCGCAGCAGATCCTGAGCGAGGTCACGGGCCAGCGCCCGAGCTGCTTTCGCGCGCCGGCCGGGCTGCGCAATCCCTTCCTGGAGCCGGTGCTGCACCGGTTCGGCCTGTCGCTCGTGAGCTGGACCCGCCGCGGCTTCGACACCCGCGAGGGCGATGCGCAACGCGTGCTGTCGCGCCTCACGCGGGGCCTGGCGGCCGGCGACATCCTGCTGCTGCACGACGGCAATGCCGCGCGCACCGCCCGTGGAGAACCCGTATTGCTGGAGGTACTGCCCTTGCTGCTCGAACGTCTGCGCGCCGATGGACTGCGCGCCGTGACCCTGCCCGAGGGGCTTCGGGAATGAGCGCCGTGCTCTCGACCGACGGCGCCTGGCGCGAGCTGCACGAGGCCGCCACCGATCCCTACAAAAAGGGCGGCAGCTTCGCCTGGCACTTCGCGCGCGGCAAGCTCGGGCGGGATCCGGTGTTCCGCGGCCTGCTCGAACGCGGGCTGATCGATGCACAGCATCGGCGCGTGGTCGACATCGGCTGCGGCCAGGGCCTGTTCGCGAGCCTGCTGGCCTCGATGAGCCGCATGCAGCAGCAGGGCCGCTGGCCCGCCGGCTGGGGTGCCACGCCGAGCGCCGCCGAATACACCGGCATCGAGCTGATGCCCAAGGACGTGGCGCGCGCCGAGGCCTCGATCGGCCATCTCGAGCCCGCGCCGCGGCTGCTCTGCGCCGACATGTGCGCGGCCGACCTGCCCGACTGCGACTTGGTCGTGATCCTCGACGTGCTGCACTACGTGGACCATGCCGCGCAGGAAGGCGTGCTGCGCCGCGTGCGCGATGCATTGCAGCGTGGCGGCAGTCCCCGGGCGCGGCTGCTGCTGCGCGTGGGCGATGCATCGAGCCGCCGCGGCTTCGCGATCAGCCAGTGGGTCGACCGCACCGTGACGCGCGTGCGCGGCCACAAGGTGTCGCCGACCTGGGGGCGTCCGCTGGTCGAATGGAAGGCGCTGCTCGAGCGGCTGGGTTTCGGCGTGCAGAGCATTCCGATGAGCGAAGGCACGCCGTTCGCCAATGTGCTGCTGGTGGCCGACCTCGCACTGGAGGGCGCGCGATGAGCTTTCTGCCGCAGACGCTCGAGCGCGACGGCATCGCGCAGCGCATACCGCACCGCGGCAGCATGTGCCTGCTCGAACGGCTCGAGGGCTGGGATGCCGAGACGATCCGCTGCAGCACCACGACCCACCGCCAGGCCGACAACCCGTTGCGCACGGCCAGCGGGCTGCTGGCGCCGAATGCCGTCGAGTACGCCGCGCAGGCGATGGCGCTGCATGGCGGGCTGCTGGCGAGCGAAGGCGACAGGCCCTCGGCCGGCTTCCTCGCGAGCACGCGCAGCGTGCGCACGACGGTGGCGCGGCTCGACGAGGTCAAGGGGCGCTTGCAGGTCGAGGCGCGGCGGCTGTCGGGCGACGCCCAGCAGGTGATGTACGAGTTCTGGCTCAGGGACGGCGAAGGCCGTGCGCTGGCCGATGGCCGCGCGGTGGTGGTGCTGAACACGCCACTGGCCCTGGACACCCCGAAGGAATCATGAGCCTCCAAGGAAAACGCGCCCTGATCACGGGCGCCAGCGGCGCGCTCGGTGCCGCCATGGCCGAACGCTTCGCGCGCGACGGCGCGACCGTGCTGCTGCATGCGAACTCGCGTCCCGAAGCGGTCGAGCAGCTGGCCGCGAAGATCGCCGCGGCCGGCGGCAAGGCCGAATGCCATGTCTTCGACCTGCGCAGCGACGAGGCGTGCGCCGCCGCCTGCGCGCGCATGCTCGAGGCGGGGCCGGTGCAGGTGATCGTCAACAACGCGGGCGTGCACGACGACGCGGTGCTGCCGGGCATGCGCGCCGAGCAGTGGCACAAGGTGATCGACATCTCGCTCAACGGCTTCTTCCGCGTGACCCAGCCGCTGCTGCTGCCGATGCTGCGCACCCGCTGGGGACGCGTGCTCAACATCTCGTCGGTGGCGGCGCTGGTGGGCAACAAGGGCCAGGTGAACTACGCGGCGGCCAAGGGCGCGCTCAACAGCGCGACCAAGGCGCTGTCGCTCGAGGTGGCCTCGCGCGGCGTGACGGTGAATGCGATCGCGCCCGGGATCATCGCCTCGCCGATGGCCGACGCGGCGTTCGACCCGGCGCTGATCCAGCAGATGGTGCCCGCCAAGCGCGCCGGCAAGCCCGAGGAGGTGGCGGCGCTGGCCGCCTTCCTCGCGAGCGACGAGGCGGCCTACATCACCGGGCAGGTGATTTCCGTCAACGGCGGAATGATCTAGCTGGCGCTCAGAGCGGCAGCGTGTCGAAGGCCGCGTAGGCGGTCGCGAGCCACGACTTCACGCGCTGGCGTTCGAGCAGCCCCAGCGCATGCGGGCCTTCGCGGTCGTTCACGGCCTTCCAGAAGCTGGTGCTCTGCGCATCGATCTTGCGCATGCTGGCCTCGTGCAGGCGCGGCAGCGCGATCACGCGCGCGCCGTTCGCGGTGGCCTTGGACATCGACTGCGAACCGAGCAGGGTGCCGAAGTCGCTGCCGCGGCCGTAGTTCTGCACCACGATGTAGTTGGGCCGCTTGCCGAAGGTATCGACCAGCGTACCGAGCAAGTCGGAGGAGTCCTTGCCGTCGTCGAGCACGTGCCAGAAATTGACGGTGACGCCGATCTCGGCGAAGACGTCGAACAGGTCGGATTCCTTGATCCAGCGCGCCAGCGGTGCCAGCGTCTGCGCCGCGAGGTCGACGATCACGCTCTGCTGCGGATGGGTCTCGAAGCCGTTGACCACGGTGTCGAGCCCTTCGAAGCTGTCGACCACCACAGGCGAGGCGAAGCCTTCGTAGAAGCGGGTGAACGAGCTGTGCGAGCGATCGGTGTCGAAGCCCGTGAAGGAGCGGCTGTGGTCGATGAAGTACTGGGCCAGGACCCGTGCCGTGACCGACTTGCCGACCCCGCCTTTTTCGCCGCCGATGAAATTGATGGAGCTCATGGTGTCGCTGGTAGATGTGGAAGATTCAGGGAGCCGGCGACAGTTTGCCTCAGCTTCTGGGGGCGGACTCCCGGCGCGAGGACGAATCGCGTGAATGGACGCTGTCGACACGGTCGTCAGGCTGGCCTTGCGGGGAGGGCGCAGCGAGGAGGCTGCCGTCGCCGCCGATGAAGCGCCGCCTCGCGGCCGTGAAGGCGGCGCTGCCGGCACCGAGCAGGCCCAAGGCGGCGCAGGCTGCGCCCGCGTCGATCAACAACTCCAGAACCACGATACCGACTCGCATGCGCCAATTCCCGTCATGTTGCGTTGAACTATGTCACCTGGGCGGGAAGCATCATCGCGGAAAGTTGTGCGCGTGTGTATCTCGTGCCTCGCGGCGATGCCGGTTCCGCCAGACCCGGGGCCTATTGGCCGCGCCGGGCCATTCCCTGCAGCAAGGGGTGGGATTGCAGGCGCTGCTGCAGCCGCGCCTTCCAGGGCGCGGGCAGGGTGGAGCCGTCGATCATCGCGGGCCACTGCTCGCGCGCGCGGCGCGCGGTGTCGCTGACCACGCGCCGCACCTGCGGCTCGTGCAGGCCGGCCGAAAAGCAGAAGGCGCGCACGTTGGCGGGGCTGAACAGGCCGCTGCGCCGGGGCGCGGCATGGCCCGTGGTGGGGAGCAGCGGGAGCGCATGGCCCTCGACGCCCTGCAGCGCCGCATAGGCCACGATGTCGTAGGCCGGCGCGAAGCGCGGCGAGGCACCGTCGGGATAGAGCACGCCGAAGTTCTTCAGGTGCGCATCCGGGTTGCCGAGCAACTCGTTGACCGCGAGCCGGCGCACCAGCTCGAGCACCGCCTCCTCGCCGAGCGAGGGAAAGGCCCGCATCGCGAGCGCCATGTCGAGGTAGCTGCCACCGTACTTGTGCAGCGGGTCGAAGCCCAGCACCTGCGCGAAGTCCTCGAAGTGGATGCGGCGCGCGCCTTCGCGGTCGAAGCGCGTGACCGCGAGGAACTCGGGCTCGTCGGGCAGGGCGTAGCTGTGCTCGGCTGAAATTGCAGACAGCGGCGCGAGTTCGGCATGGCAGACCTCCGCACCTGCGGCGGCGGCCATCTGAAGCGAGAGCATCTCCAGCTGCGGCATGTGCGGCCGCCCGGCCACGGGCAGCTTGGCGATCACACGCGTGCTGGCGCCGGCGCGGGTGCGCGCCACGTAGCGCCCGCCCTGGCGGCGCAGGCCCAGCTTGGGCTGCACGCCCGACACCGAAATGCCCTGCGGCATCGGCAGCTCGACCACCGACATCTCGAGCGCGTCCTGGTCCTGCGTGATGAGCCGCTGCAAGGTGGCGCGGTCCACCGACACCGGGCGCGCGCTCACCGCGCCCGGCAGGTCGCCACCGCAGGCCGCGAGCAGCTCGAAATGGTCGTTCTCGCGGCAGCCGCGTAACTGCGCGATGTGGCTGCGCAGCACGCCTTCGGGCAGCAGGTTCTGGAAGAAGCGCGGCAACTGGCCGCCCTGCGCGTTGAACAGCGGATTCTTGATGTCGCTCCAGAGGGCCGCCTGCGAAGCGGCATCGTTCGCCACCATCGACAGCGACAGCACCTCGGCCGGCGGCGCCGCGACGATCTCGGGCTCGGCCACGAAGCGGCACAGGTCGGCGTACTGGAACAGCTTGCCGAAGCGGCGCGTGCCGAGCGCGATCTCGAGGATCTTGACGTTCATGGCGAGCGCTTGCGCGAGCCGCGGCGGGCCGGAGTTTCGCGCAGGTAGGGCGGCGGCTCGGGCGGCAGCGCCAAGGCGGCCACCGCGGTACCTACGCGCGTGGCAACGGGGCGGTAGCCGGCATCGGTGTCGAGCACAGCGCTGGCGCCGAAGCCCTTGGGCACCAGCTGAAGCTCGAGCCCCAGCGCATCGACCAGTGCGAGCAGCGAGGACATCTGCGGATTGCCCTGCGGCCCGAGCGCGTTGCGCACCGAACGCTCGGTCAGGCCCGAGCGCTGCGCGACCTCGGCGCCGGAGAGGCCGGAGGCCTCGCGGCGGGCGATCAGCGCGGCGATCAGTTTCTGCTTGGTCATGGAAAGATATTACCGCAAATGACCAATTCGGAAATATGTTTCCCAAGGCATCTCTGGGCCGAGGCGACGGCGGCGTGCCGTCCGCCCAGATTCAGCGCGGCACCAGCGTGAAGAAGGGCATCACCACGCCCATCACCCAGTTCTGCCCGAAATCGAGCGCCGCGCGCCGGTACTTCTCGTCGGCCTGGGCCGCCAGCAGGTCGAGCCGCGCGACCACTTTCGACAGCTCGCGGTCGGCCACGAGGTTGCGGCCGCGTTCGCTGATCTCGGTGGCCAGCAGCAGCGGCTGGCCGTCGGGGCCGGTCTTGGAGGCGATCAGCCACAGCGAGATCTCGAAGTTGCGCGCGGCCCGGTAGCTGTTCTCGGCATTGATGCCGTCGATCATGCTCTGTTCCCAGGTGTCGCCATTGGCCTGCTTGAGCATCGAGGCCCAGCCCACCACCAGCGCGGCCACGCGGTCGCCCTGGTAACCCTGCGGCCCGGTGTCGAAGGCCAGGCGGATCGCCTCGATGCCGGTGACGCCGTGCAGCTCGGGCAGGTCGGGGCCCTGCGTCACCGCGGCCCAGGCGCGCTGGCTGGCGGCGTCCATGCTGGCGGCCGACTTGCGCCATTCGCGCGGATTGCGCCGGTAGAGCGTGGTCTGTACGCGCCGTATCGATTCGAGGTTGTCGCGCAGCGAGAGGTTGGCGATGCGATTGGCGCTCGACTGCAGCCATTCCTGGTTGGCGTAGGGCTCGGCGCGCTGGGTGTTCTGGAACGCACCGCAGCCGCCGAGCCCGAGCAGGGCACCGGTGCCCGCGAGCAGCCAGGCGCGGCGGTCTTTCAGGGGAGAAACCGAGGATTCGCTCATGCCCTGACGTTATCATCCACGGCTGGGGCGGCGGCCTGCTTCAAGCGGCGGGCCCGTGCAATTTTCCTTACAAATCAATACCTTGGCGTTAATTGTTGAGCCGCCTTCCAGGGCGGGGACACACTGACCCAGGACAGGCCGACAAGTCGTGCGTCTCAATTCCATCAAGCTCTCGGGCTTCAAGTCGTTCGCCGAACCCACCAACTTCCTGCTGCCGGGCCAACTGGTCGGGGTGGTCGGGCCCAACGGTTGCGGCAAGTCGAACATCATGGATGCGGTGCGCTGGGTGCTGGGCGAGTCGCGCGCTTCGGAACTGCGCGGCGAGTCGATGCAGGACGTGATCTTCAACGGCACGACCACGCGCAAGCAGGCCAGCCGTTCGAGCGTGGAACTGGTGTTCGACAACGCCGACCACCGCGCCGGCGGCCAGTGGAACCAGTTCGGCGAAATCGCGGTGCGACGCGTGCTCACGCGCGACGGCACCAGCAGCTACTTCATCAACAACCAGCCGGTGCGCCGGCGCGACGTGCAGGACGTGTTCCTCGGCACCGGCCTCGGCCCGCGCGCCTACGCCATCATCGGCCAGGGTACGATCAGCCGGATCATCGAATCGAAGCCCGAGGAACTGCGCCTGTTCCTCGAGGAGGCCGCGGGTGTCTCGAAGTACAAGGAACGCCGCCGCGAGACCGAGAACCGCCTGGGCGACACGCGCGAGAACCTGACCCGGGTCGAGGACATCCTGCGCGAGCTCAACGCCAACCTCGAGAAGCTCGAGAAGCAGGCCGAGGTCGCCGCGCGCTACAACGCGCTGCAGGGCGACGCCACCAGGAAGCAGCATCAGCTGTGGTTCCTCAAGCGCGCCGAGAGCGAGAGCGACAAGGCGCGCATCAAGGCCGAATCCGAGAAGGCGATCAACGACCTCGAGTCGCGCACCGCCGACCTGCGCCATATCGAGAATGAACTCGAAACCGTGCGCCAGGCCCACTACGGCGCCGGCGACCTGGTCAATCAGGCCCAGGGCAAGCTCTACGAAGCCAGTGCCGAGGTCGGCCGGCTCGAGGGCGAGATCCGCTTCGTGGTCGAGGGCCGCCAGCGCGTGGAGCAGCGGCTGGTGCAGCTGCGCGAGCAGATCGCGCAATGGGACAACCGCCGCGTCGAGGCCGAGGCCGAGATCGAGACGCTGGCCGGCCAGGGCATCGACGCCGAGGAGCAGGCCGTGCTGCTGGCGGCCCAGCTCGAGGAGCACGACGCGCGCATGCCCGAGCTCGAGGAAGCGCAGCAGCGGGCGCAGGACCAGGCCAACGCGCAGCGCACGGCCGTCGTGCAGGTGCAGCAGCAGATCCAGGTGCTGGCCGCCGACCAGCGCAACATCGAGGAGCAATCGCGCCAGCTCAACCAGCGCAGCGAGCGGTTGCGCGCCGACCAGAAGGGGCTGGCCGCGCCCGACGAGGCGAAGCTGGTCGCGATGCAGGAGCAGCTCGAGGCCGCGCAGGAAGCGGCCAGCGAGGCCGATGCGCGGCTGCAGGACCTGCAGGAAGCGGTGCCGCGGCTCGACGACGACCGTCGCGCGCGCCAGCAGGCGGTGAACAGCGAGGGTGCGCGCCATGCCGAGCTGTCGGCGCGGCTGGAGGCGCTGCGCGCGCTGCAGGAGAAGGTCAAGACCGACGGCAAGCTCGCGCCCTGGCTCGCCAAGCACGGGCTCGACGGCCTGCAGGGCCTGTGGAGCCGCATCCACATCGAACAGGGCTGGGAGAACGCGCTCGAGTCCGCGCTGCGCGAGCGCCTGGGCGCGCTCGAGGTCAGCCGCCTCGACATGGTCCGCGCCTTCGCCAACGACGCGCCGCCGGCCAAGCTGGCCTTCTACAACCCGCCGGTCGCCGGCGTGCCCGAGGGCGCCGCCAATCTGCCGCGGCTGTCGAGCCTGCTGCGCCTCAACGACGCGGGCCAGCAGGCGCTGCTGGCCGACTGGCTGCATGGCTGCTACACCGCCGCGAGCTTCGAAGAGGCGCTGGCCCAACGCGGCACGCTGCAGCCCGGCGAGACGATCTACGTGCAGAGCGGCCATGCCGTGAGTTCGCACGGCGTCAACTTCTACGCCCCCGATTCCGAGCAGGCCGGCCTGCTGGCGCGCCAGCAGGAAATGGAGAACCTCGACCGCCAGCTGCGCGCCCAGGCGCTGATCAGCGAAGACGCGCGTGCCGCACTGGTGCGCGCCGAGGCCGCCTACGCCGATGCCGCGCAGCGGCTGGTGTCGGCGCGCCGCGAAGCCGCCGACACGCAGTCGCGCGCGCACGAGCTGCAGGTCGAGACCCTGCGCCTCACGCAACTGGCCGAGCAGACCCGCGCGCGCAGCGAGCAGCTCGCGGCCGATCTCGGCGAGGTCGACGCCCAGCTCGAGGAACTGCAGGAGCGCCGCATCGCCGCCGAAGGCCGCTTCGAGGAACTCGACATGCAGCTGGCCGACAGCCAGGAGCGCCATGCCGAGCTCGACGAACGCGTGATCGAGGCCGGCCGCGCGCTGACCGCCAGCCGCGAGCAGCACCGCAGCCTGGAGCGCCAGGCGCAGGAAGCCACCTTCGCGCAACGCACGCTCGACGCGCGCCGCGGCGAGCTCAACCGCTCGATCGAGACAGCGTCGCAGCAGACCGTGGCACTGACCGACGAGGATGAACGCGCCCGCGGCGAACTGAGCCGGCTGTCGGATGCCGCCGCCCAGGCCGGGTTGCAGGACGCGCTCGCGCTCAAGCTCGAACGCGAGACCGCGCTGGGCGCCGCGCGCAGCCAGTACGACGACCTCACGCTCAAGCTGCGCGCCAGCGACGAGCGCCGGCTGCAGCTCGAGCGCGAACTCGATCCGCTGCGCCAGCGCATCACCGAATTCCAGCTCAAGGAGCAGGCCTCGCGCCTGGGCTTCGAGCAGTACGAACAGCTGCTGGCCGATGCCGGCGCCGACCTCGAGGCCATCGCGCTCTCGATCGAGACCGACAAGGTGCGGCTGACCGGCCTGCAGGGCGAAATCGACCGCCTGAACCGCGAGGTGGTGGCGCTCGGCGCGGTCAACCTCGCGGCGCTCGACGAGCTCGCGGTGGCGAGCGAGCGCAAGGTCTTCCTCGACGCCCAGTCGGCCGACCTCAACGAGGCGATCACCACGCTCGAGGACGCCATCCGCAAGATCGACGCCGAAACGCGCGACCTGCTCGGCGGCACCTTCAAGACCGTGAACGAGCACTTCAGCCGCATGTTCCCCGAGCTGTTCGGCGGCGGCAACGCGAAACTGATGATGACCGGCGACGAGATCCTCGACTCCGGCGTGCAGGTGATGGCGCAGCCGCCCGGCAAGAAGAACCAGACCATCCACCTGCTGTCGGGCGGCGAAAAGGCGCTGACCGCGATCGCGCTGGTGTTCGCGATCTTCCAGCTCAATCCTGCGCCCTTCTGCCTGCTGGACGAAGTGGATGCGCCGCTGGACGACGCCAACACCGAGCGCTACGCCAAACTCGTGACCGCCATGAGCCGCGAAACCCAGTTCCTCTTCATCAGTCACAACAAGATCGCCATGGAAATGGCCGAGCAACTGATCGGCGTGACGATGCAGGAGCAGGGCGTCTCGCGCATCGTCGCGGTCGACATGGAAGCGGCGGCCTCGATGGTCGAGGCAGCCTGAGGCGCGCGCACCCATGAGCAATCTCACGCTTGCCCTGGCCATCCTCGGTGGCCTCGTCCTCGCGGCCGTGATCGGCTACGACGCCCTGCGCTCGCGCCGCAACGCACCGCGCCAGCCCGATGCCGCCGACGGCGAACCGGCCGATGCGCAGCGCGCACCGTCCGAAGACGGCTACGAGCCGGTGATGCACATCGATCCGCGCCAGGTGCCGACGCACGACCGGCACGAACCGCTGTTCGATCCCGACCTGCCGGCGCCCGGCACGCTGCCGGTGCCCACGGGCGAACGGCGCGGCGGGCTCGATCCGCTGATCGACGTGATCGCGCCGATCTCGCTCGACGGCCTGGCCTCGGGCGATGCCGCGATCGCCGCCATGCCGCCGACGCGCCGCGCGGGCAGCAAGCCGGTCGCCATCGAGGGCCTGAACGAGCACTCGCGGCAATGGGAGCCGCCCGTGCCGGGACAGCGCTACGGCGCGTTCCAGGTCGGCGTGCAGCTGGCCAACCGCACCGGTGCGCTCAACGAGATCGAGTATTCCGAGTTCGTGGTGAAGGCCCAGGCCTTCGCCGACACGGTGAACGGCGCGCCCGAATTTCCCGAGATGCTCGACGAGGTGGCGCGCGCCCGCGAGCTCGACCAGTTCGCCAGCGCGCACGATGCGCAGTTGGGCTTCGTGCTGCGCGCGCTGCATGCGGCCTGGAGCCCGGGCTACGTGCAGCAGAACGCGGCGCGGCTGGGCTTCGTGGCCGGCATCATCCCGGGCCGCATGGTGCTGCCGACCAGCGAATTGGGCCTGCCGCCAATCCTGGGCCTGGCCTTCGACACCCAGGCCGCGCTGGCCGACGACCCGGCGCAGTCGGCGATCCGCGAACTGAGCCTGAGCCTCGACGTGCCCCAGGTCGACCGCGGCGAGCAGCCGTTCACCCGCATGCGCGAGATCGCCGCCACGCTGGCGCGCGAAATGGACGGCGTGGTGACCGACAGCGACGGCCAGCTGCTGCGCGACGAGACCATGGACGCCATCGGCGCCGACCTCGAGCAGCTCTACGACACGCTCGACGCGCGCGACCTCGCGGCGGGCTCGCCGCTGGCGCGCCGCCTGTTCAGCTAAGCCGTTCCCGCCATGCACAAGGCCGCCCAGCCCGCCACGAAGCGGTCGGGCGGCCGCATCGTTTTTTCGGAAGACACCCCATGACCACGCGCGACGAAGCGGCCCGCGAAGCCGCCGACCTGAGCGAGAAGCTCCACCACAACGCCCATCTCTACTACGTGCTCGACGCGCCCGCGCTGCCCGATGCCGAGTACGACCGCATGTTCCAGCGGCTGCAGGCGATCGAGGCCGAGTTTCCCGAGCTGCGCACGCCCGACTCGCCGACGCAGCGCGTGGGCGGCAAGGTGCTCGATGGCTTCGTCAAGGTGCGCCACAAGGTGCCGATGCTGTCGATCCGCACCGAGACCGACATCACGCCCGGCGGTGCCAGCAGCTTCGACGCGCGCGTGCGGCGCGAGCTCGGCCTGGCCGAGGACGGTCCGCAGATCGCCTACGTCTGCGAGCTCAAGTTCGACGGGCTCGCGATGAACCTGCGCTACGAGCACGGCGTGCTGGTGCAGGCCGCCACGCGCGGCGACGGCGAGGTCGGCGAGGAGGTCACGCAGAACATCCGCACCGTGCGCGAGATCCCGCTGCGGCTGAAGGGCAACGCGCCGCCGGTGGTCGAGGTGCGCGGCGAGGTCTACATGAAGCGCGCCGACTTCGAGGGGCTCAACGAGCGCCAGCGGCAGAAGATCGCGGCCGGCCAGAAGAACGAGAAGGTGTTCGTGAACCCGCGCAACGCGGCCGCGGGCGCGGTGCGCCAGCTCGACCCGGCGATCGCCGCCGAGCGGCCGCTGAGTTTCTTCGCCTACGGCCTCGGCGAGGTCACGCCGCCGGCCGAGGGCGGGCCCGACTGTCCGACCCAGTTCGACTGGCTCCAGCAGTTCCATGCCTGGGGCTTCCCGGTGGCGATACAGACGGCGCGCGCGACCGGCGCGATCGAGCTGATCGCGTTCCACGAGAACATCGGGCGCCAGCGCGACAGCCTGCCCTACGACATCGACGGCGTGGTCTACAAGGTCGACAGCGTCGAGCTGCAGCGCCAGCTCGGCTTCGTCTCGCGCGAGCCGCGCTGGGCGGTGGCGCACAAGTACCCGGCGCAGGAACAGATCACCGAGGTGCTCGGCATCGAGGTGCAGGTCGGGCGCACCGGCAAGCTGACGCCGGTGGCCAAGCTGGCGCCGGTGTTCGTCGGCGGCGTGACCGTGACCAACGCCACCCTGCACAACGAGGACGAGGCGCGCCGCAAGGGCGTGCGCGTGGGCGACCGCGTGATCGTGCGGCGCGCGGGCGACGTGATCCCCGAAGTGGTGGGCGTCACGCCAGAGAGCCTGGCGCGGCCCGAGGGCGAGCGCGGTGCCATCTTCACCATGCCTCACAAGTGCCCGGTCTGCGGCTCGGATGCCGTGCGCGAGGAGGGCGAAGCCGACTACCGCTGCACCGGCGGACTGTTCTGTGGTGCCCAGCGCAAGGAGGCGATCCTGCATTTCGCGGCGCGCCGCGCGGTCTACGTCGACGGGCTCGGCGACAAGCTGGTCGAGCAGATGGTCGACGCCAACCTGATCCGCACCTTGCCCGATCTCTACAAGCTGGGCTTCACCACGCTGGCGGGGCTGGAGCGCATGGCCGACAAGTCGGCGCAGAACCTGGTCGACGCGCTCGAGGCCTCGAAGAAGACCACGTTGCCGCGCTTCCTGTTCGGTCTGGGCATCCGGCATGTGGGCGAGAGCACCGCGAAGGACCTGGCCAAGCACTTCGGCAAGCTCGACGCGATCATGGATGCGAGCGAGGAGCTGCTGCTCGAGGTCAACGACGTCGGCCCGGTGGTGGCGCAGAGCCTGCGCACCTTCTTCGACCAGCCGCACAACCGCGAGGTGGTCGAGCAGCTGCGGGCCTGCGGCCTGAGCTGGGAGGAGGGCGAGCCCGCGGCGCGCTTGCCCAAGCCGCTGGCGGGACTGACCTTCGTCATCACCGGTACCCTTCCTACGCTGAGCCGCGACGATGCGAAGGACAAACTGGAATCGGCCGGTGCCAAGGTGGCCGGCTCGGTCAGCAAGAAGACCCACTACCTGGTGGCCGGCGAGGAAGCCGGCAGCAAGCTCGACAAGGCGCGCGAGATCGGCGTCGAGGTGATCGACGAGGCGCGTATGCTGGACATACTCGCCAACGGCGTGCCTCCGGCTGCGGAGTGAGGGGACGGCCTCTCGACTTACCGGCCGTTACGCGACTTCACACCAGCGCAGTCAACAGGGCCTACAAGCTGGTACGTTGAATGAACGCAGAAGGCTGACAAGGAGACCCTCATGCAGAAAACTCGTGTTCTCGGTTTATGCCTCGCGGCCGGCGGCCTCGCGCTGCTCACGGGCTGCGTCGCGGTGCCCGGCGATCCGTACTACAACGGGGGCTACAGCGGAGGGTATTCGGATCCCTACTATTCCGATCCCGTCGTGGTGCAGCCCGCGCCCGTGTACATCAACGGCGGCGGCACCTACTACGACCGCCGTCCCTATTACCGCGACCGGCCGTACTACGGACGTCCCGCCTATCCGTACCCGTCCCGTCCGGGCTGGAACGGCAATGGCGGCGGACGTCCCGGCTGGGGCGGACGCCCGCCCGCGGTCGTGCCGCCGGTGGCGCTGCCACGCCCGCAGCCGCAGCGCACCGTGCCGGTCACGCCCGGCACCGGCCGCGGCGTTCCGGGTGCCTTGCCGGGCATGCCCGGCTATGTGCCGCAGAACATCGCGCCGTCTCTGCCGGGCCATTAAGCCGACAGCGCCGGGTGGGCGCGGCGCGCCCGCCTGCGCGGCCCGCGAGCCCTCGCGATAATCCGCGCCATGGCCATCCACGAAATCCTCAAGATGGGCGACCCGCGCCTGCTGCGCATCGCGCAGCCGGTCACCGCCTTCGACACCGACGAACTGCACCTGCTGGTGCGCGACATGTTCGAGACCATGCATGCGGTCAATGGGGCCGGCCTCGCGGCACCGCAGATCGGCGTCGACCTGCAGCTGGTGATCTTCGGCACCGACGTCGTGAACCCACGCTACCCCGACGCTCCGCCGGTGCCGCGCACCGTGCTGCTGAACCCGGTCATCACGCCGATCGGCGAGGCCGAGGAAGAGGGCTGGGAAGGCTGCCTGTCGGTGCCCGGACTGCGCGGCGTGGTGCCGCGCTTCTCGAACATCCACTACACGGGCTTCGATCCCTATGGCGATCCGATCGACCGCACGGCCAGCGGCTTCCATGCGCGCGTGGTGCAGCACGAGGTCGACCACCTGCTGGGCAAGCTCTATCCGATGCGGGTGCGCGACTTCTCGCGCTTCGGCTACACCGAGGTGCTGTTCCCGGGCCTCGACGCGGCCGACGACGATTGAGCGGCGGACCGGGCCCGCGGCCCGGTTGCGTGGCCCGAATTACTTGCTGTTGAGCCCGAAGCGACCGCCGCCCGTGAACGCGAGCGCGATGGCCGAGAACAGGAACATGCCCTGCAGTTCGAGCGCCCAGCCACCCTGGCCGTTGAGGGCGCCGAGGTCCTTGCGGTGCACCAGCCAGATCGCCACCAGCATGTTGATCGCCACGATCGCCGCCGCGGGCCGCGTGTAGAGGCCGATGATCAGCAGCACCGGCGCGATGATCTCGCCCACGTAGACCAGGTAGGCCAGCACGCCCGGCAGGCCATGCGAGGCCAGCATGCCGCCGATGCCGTCGACACCCTTGGTCACCTTGGCGATGCCGTGCAGAAGGATGAAGATGCCCAGGGCGACGCGAAGAATGAGCTTGCCGGTGTCGTCGGACTTGAACATGGTCGGGGTTCCTCGGTGATGGTTCGAAATGTTGCGAGGGCCGTATGGTAGTGAAGAAACGGCATGCATCCGCGCATGCGCCCACGACGCATGCACGGGCTTCGCATATGCATCCAACCGCCTGTTCTTTGGCGGCCCGGCGCGCCGCCTCGTACACTGCCTTTTTGCCTTTGCGCAGACACCCCCACCGCAGACCGTGACCCTTGAGGAGAACCCACCCATGACGCCCCGATTCCGATCCGCCTTCGCCCTGGCCGCGGCCGCCGCCGCGCTGGTCGCCGC
Organism: Variovorax sp. GW821-FHT09B01; assembly: GCF_059418345.1. Lineage (NCBI taxonomy): Bacteria > Pseudomonadati > Pseudomonadota > Betaproteobacteria > Burkholderiales > Comamonadaceae > Variovorax > Variovorax sp. GW821-FHT09B01. Next base: position 378,165 of record NZ_JBWKPQ010000002.1, read on the forward strand.
CGCGCCCGCCTTCGCCGGCAAGACCCTCGATGCGGTCAAGCAGCGCGGCAGCGTCAAGTGCGGCGTGACCAATGGCGTGGCCGGCTTCTCGGCGCCCGACACGCAGGGCAACTGGTCGGGCCTCGACGTCGACACCTGCCGCGCGATCGCCGCGGCCGTGCTCGGCGATGCGAAGAAGGTCGAGTTCGTGCCGCTCAATTCGCAGCAGCGCTTCTCGGCGCTGCAGGCCGGCGAGATCGACATCCTCGCGCGCAACACCACCTGGACGCTCACGCGCGACGCCTCGCTGGGCTTCAACTTCACGACCATCACCTACTACGACGGCCAGGGCTTCCTGGTGCCGAAGAAGCTCAAGGTCACGAGCGCCAAGCAACTGAAGAACGCGACCATCTGCACCCAGTCGGGCACCACCAACGAGAAGAACGTCTCCGACTACTTCCGGGCCCAGAACATCCCCGTCAAGACCGTGGTGTTCGAGAGCTTCGAGGCCTCGTTCAAGGCCTTTTTCTCGGGCCGCTGCCAGGCCTTCACCACCGATGCCTCGGCGCTAGCCGGCTTGCGCAACAAGGAGGCGCAGAACCCCGACGACTACCTGATCCTGCCCGAGCTGATCTCCAAGGAGCCGCTGGCGCCACTGGTGCGCCGCGGCGACGACGAGTGGTTCGCGATCGCCAAGTGGGTGCCCAATGCGCTGATCGAAGCGGAAGAGGCCGGCATCACCGAGGCCAACGCCGAACAGCTCAAGGCCTCGAGCAAGGACCCCGCGCAGCAACGCCTGCTGGGCGCCGGTGAAGACCTCGGCAAGCTGCTGGGCCTCGACAAGGACTGGTCCTACCGCGCCATCAAGGCCGTGGGCAACTACGGCGAGATCTTCGAGCGCAACGTCGGACCGAAGTCGGTGCTGAAGCTGCCGCGCGGCTCCAACAACCTCTGGAGCAAGGGCGGCCTGATCTACGCACCGCCGGTGCGATGAGCCTGCGGGCCGCGGGCGGCGCGCGCCGCTCGGCCTGGCTGGCCTGGGCCGTGCAGGTGCTGCTGGTGCTGGCCGTGGTGGCCGGCGCCTTCTGGGTCGTGCATCACGCACTCGAGGTGCTGCGCGCGCGCGGCGTGCGCTCGGGTTTCGACTTCCTCACCGAGCCCGCGGGCTTCGCGATCAGCGAGGGCTGGCTCGACTTCGAGGCCAGCCAGCCGTCGTGGCGAGCCTTCCTCGCCGGCCTCGTCAACACCGTGCGCGCCGCGGTGCCGGCCGTCGTCTTCTCGGTGCTGCTCGGCACCTTGATCGGCATCGGCCGGCTCGCGCCGCACGTGCTGGTGCGCGGCATCTGCACCGCCTATGTCGAGCTGCTGCGCAACGTGCCGCTGCTGGTGCAACTGCTGATGCTGGCCTTCGTGATGGCGAACCTGCTGCCCGACCCGACCGAGCCGGTGCGGCTGCTGCCGGGCGTGTGGCTCAGCAAGGGCGGCCTCAGCGTGCCGTGGCCGGTGGCGGGCGAGGGCGGCTGGTGGCCCACGCACCTCGAATGGCCCGAGCGCGGCGACTTCGGCGTGAACGGCGGCGCGGCGCTGAGCCCCGAGTACGTGACCATCGTCGCGGGCCTGTCGCTCTACTCGGCCGCCTTCGTGGCCGAGATCGTGCGCGCGGGCATCCTGTCGGTGTCGCAGGGGCAGGTGCTCGCGGGGCAGGCGATGGGCTTCTCGGCGGTGCAGCTACTGCGCATCGTGATCCTGCCGCAGGCGCTGCGCGTGATCGTGCCGGCGCTCACGAACCAGGTGCTGAGCCTGGTCAAGAACTCCTCGCTCGCGGTGGCGGTCGGCTATCCCGAGCTGGTGTCGGTGGCCAACACCACCATCGGCGCGAACGGCCGCGCCTTCGAGTGCATCGCGATCATCATGGCGGTCTACCTGTTGCTGTCGCTCGTGATCTCGCTGGGCATGAACCGCTACAACGCGCGCGTCGCGCTGCGGGGCTGGCGATGAGGGTCGTGCGAGGCCCGATCGCCTGGCGGCACGAACTCTGGGGTTCGCCGCTGCGCACGCTTGCCACGCTGCTGCTCGCGGCGCTGTTGGCCTGGGCCGGCTGGCACCTGGTCGAGTGGGCCGTGGTGCACGCGGTGTTCCGCCCCGATGCCGAGGCCTGCCGGGCGGTGCAGCACGGCGCCTGCTGGGGCGTGGTGGCCGAGAAGTGGCGGCCGATGCTGTTCGGCCGCTTCCCTTATGAAGACCAGTGGCGCCCCGCGATCGCGGTCGCGCTGCTGTCGGCGGTCACGGTGCTCAGCGCCTGGCCGCGCAGCTGGCGCTGGTGGCTGCCGCCGTTGTGGCTGCTGGCGCTCGCGGCCTTCGTGCTGCTGATGCGCGGCGGCGTGTTCGGCTGGAGCCACGTGCCGACCAACCGCTGGGGCGGCCTGCCGCTGACCATCGGGCTCGCCGTGGTCGGACTGGCGCTGGCCTTTCCGCTCGCGCTGCTGCTGGCGCTCGGACGCCGCTCGGGCTGGCCGGTGGTGCGCACGCTCTGCGCGAGCTACATCGAGCTGGTGCGCGGCGTGCCGCTGATCTCGGTGCTGTTCATGGCCTCGTTCCTGCTGCCGCTGCTATGGCCCACGGGCTGGCAGCCCGACGTGCTGGTGCGCGTGCTGGCCGGGCTGTCGCTGTTCGTGGCCGCCTACCTGGCGGAGATCATCCGTGGCGGCCTGCAGGCCGTGCCGCGCGGCCAGACCGAGGTCGCGATGGCGCTGGGCTTCGGCCGCTGGCCGGTGCAGCGCGACATCGTGCTGCCGCAGGCGCTGCGGCTGGTCGTGCCGGCGCTGACCAACAACGTGGTCGGCACGCTCAAGGACACCTCGCTGGTCACGGTGGTGGGGCTGTTCGAGCTCACGGGCGCACTCGGTCTGTCGCTCGGCGGCGATCCGACCTGGCGGCCGTTCTACCTCGAGGGCTACCTGTTCATCGCGGCGATCTACTGGCTGCTGTGCTTCGGGCTCTCGCGCTACAGCGTGTGGCTCGAGGAGCGCTTGTCGGCCGTGCCGCGCGTGGTCCAGGCCGAGCCGGCCTGAAGCGTCCTGTACACTCCGCCCCCATGTCGTGTTTCCACCCCGCCTTCGCATCGAGCGCCGCCCTCATGGGCCGCATGATGCCGTCCGCTTCCGCGCGGACCGGATGGGCAATGGATGCACGAATGATTACCACCATTACCACCGCGGCCACCTGAGCACGCGCAGGTGGCCGTTCCGGCAGCCACCTGGTGATCGCTCTTCCCCCGAACGAATGAAACCCAGCTCTGGCAGCTGGGTTTTTGTTTTTGTCGTTTGGAGAAGCCCATGTACCGCGATCCCGTCCAGTCCCTCGAAACCGTCGTGCCCAGCCAGGCCATGCGCCCGCTGCGCGTGGGCATGATCGGCATCGGCACCGTCGGCTCGGGCACCTTCCGCGTGCTGGCACGCAATCACGACCAGATCGCCGCGCGCGCCGGGCGCGGCATCGAGATCGTCATCGTGGCCGCGCGCAACCTCGCGCGCGCCGCGGGCATCGTGGGCGAGGGCGTGGCGCTCACCGACGATGCGATGCGCGTCGCGACCCATCCCGAGCTCGACGTGGTGGTCGAGGTGGCCGGCGGCACCGGCGCGGCGCGCGACTGGGTGCTGGCCGCGATCGCCCACGGCAAGCACGTGGTGACGGCCAACAAGGCGCTGCTGGCCGAGCATGGCGGCGAGATCTTCGAGGCCGCGCGCCGCCACGGCGTGGCGGTGGCCTACGAGGGCGCGGTGGCGGTCAGCATTCCGATCGTGAAGGCGCTGCGCGAAGGCCTCGTGGCCAACCGCATCGAATGGGTGGCGGGCATCGTCAACGGCACCACCAACTTCATCCTGAGCAAGATGCGCGACGAGGGCCTGGACTTCGGCGCGGCGCTCGCGCAGGCCCAGGCGCTCGGCTATGCCGAGGCCGATCCGACCTTCGACGTCGAGGGCATCGACGCGGCCCACAAGCTCACATTGCTCGCGGCCAATGCCTTCGGCATGCCGCTGCGCTTCGCCGACGTGCAGGCCGAAGGCATCACGGCGCTGCAGGGGCTGGACGTGGCCTGCGCCGAGCAGCTGGGCTTTCGCGTCAAGCTGCTGGGCGTGGCGCGCCGCCGCGAAGCCGGTGTCGAGCTGCGCGTGCAGCCCGCGCTGGTGCCCGCCGAGCACCTGATGGCGCATGTGAACGGCTCGATGAACGCGGTGATGGTCAAGGGCGATGCCTCGGGCGTGACGATGTACTACGGCGCCGGTGCCGGCTCGGAACAGACCGCCTCGGCCGTGATCGCCGACCTGGTGGACGTGGCGCGGCTGGCCGGCACCCCGGCCGCGCAGCGCGTGCCGCACCTGGGCTTCCATGCGCATGCGATGAATGCGCTCGAGGTGCTGCCGCGCGCGGCGGTGCGCAGCGCGCACTACCTGCGCGTGCCGGTGCATGCGGCCGGTGGCATCGAGGCCGTGACGGCCTGGCTCGCCGGCCAGCAGGTGCCGGTGCGGCAGGTGACGCTGGCCGCGCCCTGCGCGGCCGGCGCGCAGGTGCTGGTGCTGACCGAGCCGATGGCGCAGGGCGCGCTCGATCTCGCGGTGCATGCGCTGCAGTCGCACCCGGCCGTGGCCGGCGCGGTCGCGACGCTGCGCGTGGAAACGCTGGAAGGCTGAAGCCCGCTCAGGCGGCGCGCGCGGGCAGGCCGCCGGATGCGGTTCGCGGAGCCTCGTCGTCGAACTGCCCCAGTGCCAGCGCGGCGGCACGCGGCCGCTGCGTGACCAGGCTCACGGCCACCACCACCGCCGCATTGATCGCCATCGCGATCAGCCCGGCCTCCCATTGCGGCAGCGCGGTCGCCCAGAACTTGGCGGCCGGCGGCGCGAGCAGGGCCGCGAAGCCCGCGATCAGCCCGGCCAGCACGCCGAGCGCGCTGGTGCGCTTCCAGAGGAAGCCGAGGAACACGCCGGGCGCCAGCATGCCGATGGCCGAATAGGCGTCGAGCAGGATCTTCACCAGCGAGCCCTTCTGGCTGATCGACAGCCACACGGCGATCGCCGCGAAGCACACCAGCGAGCCGCGCGACAGCGCCAGCGCCGTGCCTTCGCCGAGCGCGGGCCTGAAGGGCCGCACCACGTTGCGCGTGAAGATCGAGCCGGCCGTCAGCAGCAGCAGCGAGCCCGGCGCCAGCGCCAGCAGGAAGCCGGTGCCCGCGAGCAGGCCCACGGTCCAGGCCGGATAGCGGTCGGACACGAACTGCAGCAGCGCCGCGTTGAGGTTGCCGCCCGGCGGCTGCGTGCCCGCGATCAGCGCCGCGAAGCCCAGCAGGATGATGAAGAAATAGGCCAGCGAGTAGATCGGCTGCCAGATCGCGTTGCGCCGGATCGCGGTGGCGCTGTGCGCCGTGTACGACATCTGGAACAGGTGCGGGAACACCCAGTTGCCCAGCGCGATGTTGATGGCCGAGGTCATGAGCCAGATCGCGGTGGTCGGCGAGCTCGCATCGAGGCCCGGGAAGCTGCCGATGCCCGGGTGCTTCGCCTCGGCCAGCGCGAACAGGTCGAGCAGCGAGGCCGCGCCCACCTTGCTCGCCACCGTCACGCTCAGCAGCACCACGACCAGCACCATCAGCACGTCCTTCACGCCGGCCGCGAAGGCCGCCGAGCGCACGCCGGCCACGAACACGAAGGCGATCATCAACAGGCCCGCGCCGATGGTCGCGGCCTCGCTCGACACCGCGCCGTCGAGCGTGAGCTGCACGATCAGGCCCAGGCTCACGAGCTGGATCTGCACGTAGACCACCAGCGAGGCGATGCCGACCACGCCGGTGAGCACGCCGAGCCAGGGCGCCTCGTAGCGCGCGGCGAAGAAGTCGGACTGCGTGAGCAGGCGCCCGATGCGCCCCGCGCGCCAGATCTTCGGCATCAGCCAGTAGCCGACCGCATAGCTCATCGACACCGAGCAGAAGGCCAGGTAGGCCGGCGCGCCCAGCGCCCAGGCATAGCCCGAGATGCCGAGCACCGCGAAGGTGGTGTAGACCTCGCCCGCGTTCATGAACCAGAACAGCAGGGTGCCGAGGCTGCGGCCGCCGACGGCCCATTCGGCCAAGGTGGCGGCGCGCCGGGTGCGGCGGCCATAGGCGATGGCGCCCGCGACCGTGGCGAGCAGGATGGCCAGGACGATCGCGAGCTTCATCGCGCGCTCCCGTGGCCGTCGGTACCGGCGTCCTGGTGCCGCGCGAGGAAGTCGGCTTCCTCGTCCTCCACGCCATGGCGCGCGTCGAGCCGGAACACCAGCGCGATCGCCACGCTCGTGAGCACGATGCCCGCCATCTGCCAGGCCATCGGGAACGGCAGGCCGAAGGGCCGCAGCGCGATGTCGTTGACCACGGGCGCGAGGCCGGCCTGCCAGACGAAGGGGAAGGCCAGCAGCCATCGGTAGGTGCGGCGGCGGGGAGGCGATGCGATGGAGGAGGGAGACGGGCCGGCCATTCGAAACTCCTGTGAAGTGCTGCTGCACGAGATGGGCGCGGAGTGTGCAGCCAAAGTGCACTAAGCACAAGTGGTGAGTATTCGGGTTTTCCTCGTATTTAATGCGCTATCTCTGGGCGTCCAGCCATCTTGACGTGCACCGTCATGGCACATAGCATTGCCTTATTCGTGCTGTCAGGCTGCACAAAAAGGAAATCCCCACCCATGATCGGCGAACGGCTCAAGGAACTGCGCACCGCACGCGGCCTCTCGTTGCGCGAGCTCGCGGCCCAGGCCGGCGTGTCGGCCACCTTGCTGAGCCAGATCGAGCGCGCGGTCACCGACCCCAGCCTCGAAACCCTGCGCCGGCTGGCCGGCGTGTTCGGCGAATCGGTGTCCTCGCTGTTCTCCGACCCCGCGCCGCCCACCGTCTGGGTCAGCCGGCCGGGACGGCGCGCGATGCTCACGGCGCCGCAGGGCCAGGTCGCCTACGAGCGGCTGACCGCCGGCGTGGGCCAGCTCGAGGTGCTGCGCGCGGTGCTGCAGCCGGGCCAGATGTCGGCCGACGAGCCGCGCGGCCATGCCTCGGCCGAATGCGTCTACGTGGTGGCCGGCGCGCTGGTGGCGCAGGTCGCGGGCGTCGACTACCCGGTGCAGGCCGGCGAGAGCATCTCCTTCGACGCGCGGCTGCCGCATCGCTACATGAACGCCTCGCAGGCGCCGACCGAAATCATCCTGTCGGTGACGCCGCCCAATCCCTGAGCAGGAGCCCCCCATGAGCACACCGACCGATTCCGCCGCCGAGCGCAGCTTCACGCTGCACGACCTGCGCGTCGAGGTGGTCGCGCCCGAGGGCGCGCGCATCTACTGCGGCCAGCCCGGCGACCACTTCGAGTTGCGCGGCGAAATGCTGCACCTGCCGCCGGGGCAGGGCTTCTCGATCTATTCGCTGGGCGCGGTGCTGCCGCTGCTGGCCGCCAAGCAGCGCGCCACCGACGGCAACGACTGGATGAGCACCGACGCCGAGATCGCCTGCCCCGATCCGAACTGCCCCTCGCGCCTTCGCATCACGCGCATCGGCACGCGCGTCTTCCGCCACGCCGACACCACGGCCGTGGTCCACCCTTCCGACCTTCGACCATGAGCACCGTCCCCCGCACCGAACTCGCCCCTGGCTATTCCATCTCGCGCATGCTCAAGGGCGGCTGGCAGCTCGCCGGCGGCCATGGCGGCATCGACCGCGCCGCGGCCATCGCCGACATGTCGGCCTACTACCAGGCCGGCATCACCACCTTCGACTGCGCCGACATCTACACCGGCGTCGAGGAACTGATCGGCGAGTTCCGCCGCGAGCACCGCGCGCGCCACGGCGCCGACAGCCTCGCGCAGCTGCGCGTGCACACCAAGTTCGTGCCCGACCTCGCGCTGCTGCCGAGCATCGACAAGCAGCAGGTCGAACAGACCATCGATCGCTCGCTGCGCCGCCTCGGCGTGGAGCGGCTCGACCTGGTGCAGTTCCACTGGTGGGACTACCGCGTGCCGCGCTATGTCGAGGTCGCGCACTGGCTCGCCGAGCTGCAGCGCGCCGGCAAGATCGAACTGCTGGGCGGCACCAACTTCGACACGCAGCGCGCGCGCGAACTGGGCGACGCGGGCCTGCCGCTGCGCAGCATGCAGGTGCAGTACTCGCTGCTCGACCAGCGGCCACGTACGCGGCTCGCGGCCTGGTGCGCGCAGGCCGGCGTGAAGCTGCTGTGCTACGGCAGCGTGGCTGGCGGCTTTCTCTCCGAACGCTGGCTCGGCGTGAGCGAACCGGCCGAGCCGCTGGAGAACCGTTCGCTGGTCAAGTACAAGCTGATCATCGACGACTTCGGCGGCTGGGATCTGTTCCAGGCACTGCTGCAAGCCTTGCAGAAGATCGCGCAGCGGCATGGCACCTCGCTGTCGGCGGTCGCGATGCGCTGGGTGCTCGCGCAGCCCGAGGTGGCGGCCGTGATCGTCGGCGTGCGCCGCGGCGACCATCTGCCCGACCACCTGCGCATGCTCGCGTTGCAGCTCGACGCGGCCGACCTCGCGGCGCTCGACGCGGTGCTCGCGCAGCGCCGGCCGGACAGCGGCGACGTCTACGAGGTCGAGCGCGACATCGAGGGGCGGCATGGCCGCGTCATGAAGTACGACCTCAACGACAAGCCGCACTGAGGCCCGTCCGGCTCATTCGCGATCCAGAGTTTTCTCGCGCATCCTCAGTTCGGCATAGCCCGTGGCCTCGTCGTGCTCGCGCGAGAAGCGCCATTCGGGCGGCAGCGCCAACAGCACTTCAGCGGTGGTGCGCACCACGCAGCCCGGCGCCGCATGGCCGCCCCAGACGCGGCCCTGCGCGTCCGCCACGCTGATGTGCAGGTGCGAGCCCGTGGGCGAGAGCGAGCCCGCGAGCGTGAGGATCTCCAGGTCGCCCTCGAGTGCCGCGGGCTCGGGCGTGCCCGCGAAGCGGATCCGCGCACCGCGCAGGCTGCCGATGCCCGAGAGCACGAAGGCCGCGTCCACCGCCTGCTGCGCAAGCACGCGGTCGAGCGCCGCGCGCAGGTCGTCGCCGGGCGAGAGGCGCAGGGGCAGCGTGCGCATCGCGCGACCGGTGTCAGGGCGCCGCGAGTGCGCCGTCCACCACCTGCTGCGCTTCCTCGAGGATGCGCGCCAGGTGCTCCTGGCCCTGGAAGCTCTCGCCGTAGATCTTGTAGATGTTCTCGGTGCCCGAGGGACGCGCCGCGAACCAGCCGTTCTCGGTGACGACCTTCACGCCGCCGATGGCCGCGCCGTTGCCGGGCGCATGGCTCAGCACCTCGACGATCTTCTCGCCCGCGAGTTCGGTCGAGCGGATCTGCGCGGGCGACAGGCTCGACAGCCGCTTCTTCTGTTCGACCGTGGCCGCCGCGTCGACGCGGTCGGACACCGGCCGGCCCAGCGCCTGCGTGAGTTCGGCATAGCGCTCGCCCGGATCGCGCCCGGTGCGCGCGGCGATCTCGGCCGACAGCAGCGCCGGCACGATGCCGTCCTTGTCGGTGGTCCAGGCCGTGCCGTCGCGGCGCAGGAAGGTCGCGCCCGCGCTCTCCTCGCCGCCGAAGGCCAGCGAGCCGTCGACCAGCCCGTCGACGAACCACTTGAAGCCCACCGGCACCTCGTAGAGACGGCGGCCCAGGCGCTGGGCCACGCGGTCGATCATGCGGCTGCTCACCACGGTCTTGCCGACGGCCGCGGCGGCGGGCCAGTCGGGGCGGTGCGTGTAGAGGTAGTCGATCATCACCGCGAGGTAGCTGTTGGGCTGCATCAGGCCGCTGCTGCCCGCCACCACGCCGTGGCGGTCGTGGTCGGTGTCGCAGGCGAAGGCGATGCCGAAGCGGTCCTTGAGCGCGATCAACTGGTGCATCGCATCGGGCGAGGACGGGTCCATGCGGATGCGTCCGTCCCAGTCGAGCGACATGAAGCGGAAGGTCGGGTCGACCTCCTGGCTCAGCACCGTCAGGCGCGAGAGCTTGTAGCGCTCGGCGATCGCGGGCCAGTAGTGCACGCCCGCGCCGCCCAGCGGATCGACGCCCAGGTCGATCCGAACGTCGCGGATGGCGTCCATGTCGAGCACCTGCGCGAGGTCTTCCACATAGGTGTTCAGGTAGTCGTGCCGGTGCGTGGTCGAGGCCTTGAGCGCCTGCGCCAGCGGCAGCCGCTTCACGCCCTGCAGGCCGTTGGCCAGGAAGCCGTTGGCGGCGGCCTCGACCGCCGAGGTGATGTCGGTGCCGGCCGGTCCGCCGTTGGGCGGGTTGTACTTGAAGCCGCCGCTCTCGGGCGGGTTGTGCGAGGGCGTGATCACGATGCCGTCGGCCAATCCGGTGCTGCGGCCGCGGTTGTAGACCAGGATCGCGTGCGACACCGCGGGCGTGGGCGTGTATTCGTCGTCCTGCGAGAGCATCAGCTCGACGCCGTTGGCGGCCAGCACCTCGACCGCGCTGTTGAAGGCCGGCGTGGAAAGCGCATGGGTGTCGATGCCGAGGAACAGCGGCCCGTCGATGCCTTTCTGGCGCCGGTAGTCGCAGATCGCCTGGCTGATCGCGAGCACGTGCCATTCGTTGAAGCCGTTGTCGAAGGACGAGCCGCGGTGGCCCGAGGTGCCGAAGGCCACGCGCTGCGCGGCCACCGAGGGATCGGGCCGGCCGCTGTAGTAGGCCGAGATCAGTCGCGGCACGTTCACCAGCAGGTCGTGCGGCGCGGGCTGGCCGGGGAGGGCGGCGGGGGCCGAGGTCTTGGAGGCAGGGCTCATCGGTGTGTGTCCAGGGTTCTGAAGGCGGCGCCGGGCCGGGTGTTCCGAGGATACGGTGGCTGGCGCCGATGGCACAGTCGGAGATCGGCGCGTCATCTCCACTGGACCGGGCGCCGGATCGCATGCCAAGATTGCGCAAACGTTTCCCCTCCCGAATCCAGTAGGGAGATCGTGAATTTTGTCGATACTTTTGTTCTCGTTTCGCCCAGATCGCCCAAATTCGCGTCCGCGCCCGACTAAGCTACGCCCCGTTCAAGGAACCCCGAATGCGCATCCACGGCCGACACTGGCTTTCTCTCACGGCGCTGCTCCTGCTGGCCGCCGGCTGCCAGGCGCCGCCCAAGGACCGTCCCCTCACCTCCGAGGTGCCGGAGCCGCCGGCCTTTGCGCCGCCGCCCGAAAGCTGTCTGGCCGAGGGCGTGCGCTTCGCGCTGGGCCTGCGCGTCACCGCGCCGCTGCTCGAGGAAATGCGCCAGCGCAGCGGCGCGAAGTTCGCGCGCACCCTGCTGGTCACCGACCCGTCCGACCCCGTGCTCGATCCGACCCGGCTCAACGTGAGGGTCGAACCCTCGGGCCGCATCGTGGGAGCGAGCTGCCAATAGAAGAGAGCCCGACCCGCCACTTCGATCCCGCTTCCCCGTTCCAGGCGCCGCATCCGCGAACGCTTGGGTGCCGCGGTGTTGCGCGAAGACCGCGAACCTCACAATTCGCCCCGCACGGATCGCTCCACGGTCAGTTTTGAGAGAACAATAGATTGCGATTTTCCGGACTCAGCCCTTTGTCGACCAAGCAACCTCCCGCCATGGCCCTGCCGGATTCCGGACTCAACCGCCTTCCGCCCGATGAGGTGCTGCGCCCGCTGCTGGCCGACTGGGCCCGCGAGGGCAAGCGGCTGGCCATCGTCTGCTTCATCGACCTCGATCGTTTCGCCGACGTGAACCAGCGCCTGGGCATGGCCGGCGGCAACGCCGCGCTCGAGGAAGCGCGCCGCCGCCTCAAGGCCCAACTGCCGCGCGAGGGCCTGCTGGCCCATGTCGGTGGCGACGAGTTCGCGGCCGTGTTCGCGGGCATCGGCAATTCGCAATGCCACCAGGTGCTCGAACGCATGCTGGCCGCGCTGTCCGAACCCTGGGAATGGCGCGGCCATGCCGTCAGCCTCGAGGCCAGCCTCGGTGCGCGGCTGCTCGACGCCAGCGGCCCGCCGCCCGAGCTCGCGCTGCGCCAGGCCAGCCATGCGGCCTTCTTCGCCAAGCGCGCGGGCGACGGCCGGGTGCATTACTTCGACGCGCCGCAGGCCCATGCCGACGAGCAGATGGTGCGCGCGCGCCAGCGCATCCAGGAAGGCCTGGAGCGCGACGAATTCTTCCTCTGCTACCAGCCCAAGGTCGACATGCAGCGCGGCGTGATGGTGGGCGTCGAGGCGCTGATTCGCTGGCAGCATCCCGAGCGCGGCCTGCTGCAGCCCGGGCAGTTCGTGCCGCTCACCGAGGGCGACGAGCTCGCCGAGCGCATGGGCGACTGGGTGATCGGCGCGGCGCTGCGGCAGGCGCACGAATGGCGTTCGGCCGGCCTGCGCACCGCGATCAGCGTCAACGTGAGCCCGCGCCACATGATGCGCTGGGACTTCGTCGACCGGCTCGCGCAGCACCTGGCGCAGTTCCCCAAGCTGGGCGCCGGCACGCTCGAGCTCGAGATCCTCGAGACCACCGCCATCAGCAAGTTCTCCACCGTGGCCCGTTTCGTCGAGGCCTGCAAGGGCCTGGGCGTGCCGGTCGCCATCGACGACTTCGGCACCGGCTATTCCTCGCTGACCTACCTGCGCCAGCTGCCCGTGTCCTCGGTCAAGATCGACCAGTCCTTCATCCGCGGCATGCTCGAGAGCGAGCAGGACCGCGCGATCGTGCAGGGCATCCTCGCGCTGCTCAAGGCGCTGGGCCGCACGCCCGTGGCCGAGGGCGTCGAAACGCTCGAGCTCGGCGAGGCACTGCTCGAGATGGGCTGCACGCTGGCCCAGGGCTACGGCATCTCGATGCCGCTGTCGGCCTGCGACATTCCGCAATGGGTGCAGGACTTCGAGCGCGTGCCGCTGTGGGGTCCGCAGCAACACCGCGCGCAGGCGGTGCCTGTCGCGGGGCCGTCGGTCTCGGGCGGCTGAGCCCTCTTCAAAGACGAAAGCCGCGCGAGCCCCTCGGGGCCGCGCGGCTTTTTCATGGGCCGTCGCCGTTCAGAGCAGCGGCGTGTACGGCGACACCAGCGGCCGCAGCGTCGTGCCCGTGGGCACGCCCAGCGTGCTCGAGCCGTCGAACACGTAGCGCAGGTAGAGGCTGCCGGTGAACTGCCGGTAGTCCTGCGCGTTGTTCAGGCCGACCGAGCCGCCCAGGTACATCTTCGGCGCGAGCTGGTACTCGAGCACCGCGGCGAGGTTGTAGGCCAGGCCGGTCTTCGAGGTCTTCGGATAGCGGCCGTTGTAGATCGTGCTGGTGAGGCCCAGCGACGCCGCGCCGGCGGCCGCGCGACCGGCATCGCCGTTGCGGCTGCTGTCGGTCGGGAAGTAGGGCGTTTCCTTCTGGTTGAAGGCCTGCACGCCCAGCGAGGCATTGACGCGCCACGACAGCCGGTTGTTGCGCCCGCTCCAGTCCACCGGCAGCGCGAGGCTCACGAAGCTCTGCGGGCTGAAGTAGCCGCCATGGCCGAAGGTGTAGTAGCTGAGGTTCTTGTCGTAGCCCATGATGCCGAGGTTGAGCCCCAGCGTGAGCTTGTTGCCGGGTTCGCTCAGCAGGTGGATGTAGCTGCCGCCGCCGATCTCGAAGCGCGAGTTGCTCGCCACGTTCTTGCCGGTGAGGCCGTGCAGCGCGCCGTAGCCGTAGAAGCCGTAGGTGCCGTCGTCGTAGCCGATGTCGCCGCGCGCGCCGGTCGCGACCACGCCGCCCCAGCGCTCGCCGGTGCGCTCGTCCTTCGCGCCCGCGAAGGACAGCAGGCTGTCGGTGACCGGCCGGCGCGACAGGTCGGCCTTGTACGACCAGGCATCGCCGAAGGCGCCCTTGAAGGTGGCGTTGCCGATCAGGTTGACCTGCTGGAAGCCCAGCGGCGTGGTGCCGATGCTGGCGCCGAAGTTCTTGCCTTCGTAGCCCACGCTCAGGCCCAGGCCCGAGGCGTTCTGCTGGCCCGCCGTGGTGCCGTTCAGCAGGCCCGTGAAGGCCGAGCCGGGTCCGCCGCCGAAGCGGCTGGCGGTGGCCCAGTCGCCCGCGGGCGAGCCGGCATCGAGGAAGGTGGGCGTGACGCCCACGACGATCTTGCCGTCGCCGACCGGGAAGCGGGCCTCGAACGGAATCTCGAAGTCGGTGAGCCGGCTCAGGCCGGCCTCGCCCGCGCGGTTGCGGAACACGGTGCCCGCGGTGATGGAGACCGAGCGCGCGGCCTCGAGCTCGCGCAGTTCCGCCGCGGCCGAATCGGCCGGCGGCTGGGCACGCGGTGCCGCGTTCCAGCCGAGGTCGGCCGGCGCCGCACCCGGGCGCGGCAGCGGCAGCAGGCCGCCGCCCTGCACGTAGGCCGGCGGATAGCCGGCCTGCGGCGCCTGCGCGTAGACCGGTGCCACCGGCTGCGCGCCGGCCACCGGGTACTGCTGCAGCGGCGGCGCGATGTAGGCCGTGGCCTGGGGCGTGTTGGCCGTGCGCGCGGCGGTGCGCGTGTTCGCGGCCGGCGCGGCGGTGCTCGTCGTGCGGCGGCCCTTGGCATTGGCCGCGGGCTGCGAGCCCGCGGGCCACGGCGTCGCGCCCGGATAGCCCGCGTTCGCGGGCGCGGCGGGATAAGCCGGGTACTGCACGGGATAGGCGGCCGGGTACGCGCCCGCGGGGGCAGCCGCCGCATAGGCCACCGGCTGCATCCGCGCCTGGGCGAAGGGATTGCCGCCGGCGCCCGCGGGCACCGGCAGGGCCGTGCTCGCGGCGCCGCCGGTCATGCCGGCGAAGGGGTTCGCTGGCGGCAGGCCGCCCGGCACACCGGGCGCGCCGGGCGAACCGCCGGCCGCGAGCCGGCTGTCGGCCTCGACCGCGGCGCGCAGGTACTGCTCGGCCTTGCGGCTGTCGCCGGCATTGCGGTAGACGCGGCCGGCCGCGGTCAGCACGCGCGACTCGTCGGGCGCCTGCTTGAGCGCGGCCATCACGTAGCTCTCGGCGTCGCTGTGGTTGCGCTGCGCGCTCGCGCTCGCGGCGGCCGCCAGCAGGGTGTCGAGGTCGGTCGGGCTGCGCTGCAGCACGCGCTGGTAGAGCGCCAATGCCTGGCTCTCGTCGCGCGCGGCCGAATACAGCCGCGCGAGCGCGGCCAATGCCTTCGGGTCGTCGGGCTGCTCGGCCAGCACCGGCGCCATCGCGTTGTAGGCGGCCTCGAGGTTGCCGGCCTCGCGCAGCGCATCGGTCTGGCGCAGCGCGTAGGCGATGCGCAGCGCATCGAAGTCGGCGCGCTGGGACGAGGTCATGCTGGTGCTCGCGAGCTGGCGCAGCACGGCCGACAGCTCGATGTCCTGGCGCGTCTTGAGCAGCACCGAGGCATAGAGCAGGCGGTTGGCCACGGTCGGCGTCGGCGTGCGCGCGAGCAGCTGGCGGCTCATCGCGAGCGCGCGCGGCGCGTCGCCGATGTCGGCATAGGCGCCCGCGAGCTGGCCGAAGATTTCGCTCGGCATGTCGCTGCTCAGCGAGGCTTCGGCCTGGCCCAGCAGCTGGCGCGCGGCGTCGACCTGGCCCTGGCGCGCGAGTGCCTGCGCGCGCTGCGCCTGCGACTGGGCCCAGAGCCGGCGCTGCAGCGCGGCCATCTCGCGGGTGCGCGAGCCGGCCGGGATGCGTTCGAGGTACTGGATGCCGGCGGCGGCGTCGCCGGTCTCGGAAGCCAGCAGGGCGCTCGCGAACAGCGCGTCGGGCATGTCGGGCTGCGACATCAGCAGGCCCTCCATCACGCCGCGCGCCTCGGCCACCAGGCCCTGGCGGCGGTAGATGTTGGCCAGGTCCAGCCGCACCCAGGGGCTGTCGGGCGCGGCGAGCATCGCGTCCTCGAGCGTGCGCTGCGCGCCAGCGGCGTCGCCGGCATCCGCCTGCTGCTTGGCCTTGGCACGCGCCTGTTCGACCTGGATGTCGCGCAGGCCGCCGAGCTGGGCCGCCTGCTCGGGCGTGAGGCGGCGCGAGAGTTCGAGCGCCTCGTCGGCGCGGCCCTGGCGGCCCAGCACCGCGATCAGGCCGCGCAGCGCCTGGCCGTCCGAGGGCTTGCTCTCGAGCACGCGGCGGTAGCCCTGCTCGGCCTGCGGCAGTTCGCCGGCGGCGGCGCGCAGGTCGGCCAGTGCGACCTGGCCCACGGGTTCGCGCCCGTCGATGCGCACCGCGCGCTCGAGCAGCGCCTGCGCGTTGCGCAGGTCGTTGCGGCCCTGCGCGGCGCGGGCCTGGTTCACGAGGTTCCAGTAGGTGGCGCTCTGCAGCGCCGAATTCCACTTGGTGTTGCCGCCGCGCGCGGCCTGCTCGAGGTACTGCTGCGCCTCGGCGAAGCGCTCCTGGCGCAGCCGCACCAGGCCCAGGCCGCCGAGCGCCTCGCTGTCGTCGGCCTTGGCGCGCAGCGCCTGCTGGAAGCGCTGCTCGGCGGTCGCCGGATCGCCGCGCTCGAGCGCGCGGTAGCCCTCGCCGAGCGGCACGCCCGGACCCGAGGCCGCGGTGGTGCGGCCGCTCTCGAGCGCTTCGAGGCGCGCGGCCACGGCCGTGTCGTTCTGGTTGTTGGCGAGGAACTCGCGGTACAGCGGGATGTCGGGCGCGCGCGCGTCGAGCCAGATCAGCGCCTGGCGCCAGCTCGTGCGCGCGGCCGCGCCCACGGTGGGCTGCTTCGAGAGATCGACCAGCGCGCGGATGCCTTCGCGCCGCGTGCTCTCGCTGTAGGTGCGCAGTTGCGCGAGCGCGAGCTTGTAGCTGGCGTTCTCGGGGTATTCGCGCGCCAGCTGCTCGATGCCGCGGCGGCCTTCGTCGGCGCCCTGCGGCGTGCTGCTCAGCGTCTGGTAGTACTCGAGCGCCAGCGCTTCGGGCGGCGGCCGGTTGTCGAACTGGTCGCGGTACAGCTGCACCGCCTCGGCCGCACGGCCGGCGCGCGCCGCCGCGCGGGCGCGCTGCAGCAGGCTGCCCTGGCCGGGGTTCTGCGCCTGCTGCTGCAGGCGCGACAGGCGCGGGTCGTTGGGCGCGGCCGCGCGCAGCCGCGCGATCCAGCTGCGCGCCGGCTCGGCATTGCCGCGCGAGAGCTCGACCTGCGCCATGCCGTACATCGCATCGGCCGATTGCGGGTTGACGCTCAGCAGCTTGCGCCAGCTCTCCTCGGCGAGGTCGACGCGGCCCTGCGACTGCCAGTAGTTGCCCTGTTCGATCAGGGCGGTGGCGGCGTCGGCCTGGGCGTGTGCCGGGTTGGCGGCGCCGAGGGTGGCGAACAGGCCCAGGCAGGCCAGCCAGCGCGCGGAGGGCAGGCCTCCCGGAGCACGGCGCAACCGGGTCGGGCGCGGCGATGTCATGCCGTGCGGGTGGGTCGACATAGCAGTCTCCATGAGGTTTGCAGCTGGCCGTTCCGAAGGAACTGGTAGCGCCCGTCGAGCCAGGCCTGGCCGAAGAGCAGCAGCATTTGTTCGTAGTAGGGAAGCAGGGCGGTCGACGGCTGGCCGTCGGCGCGCGAATTGGGCAGGCGCGCCAGCTCGGTGGCCAGCGCCTCGGGCATGTCCTGCGCCTTCAGGTAGGGCAGCAGCGCGCCGGCGAAACCCAGCGGCCCCATGCCGCGCACGGTGCCGGTGGCGGTGTCGACCAGCTCGGGGATCGGCTGGCGGTCGGCCAGCAGGCGCTTCGGGCCGGCCAGCGCCTGCAGCAGCGGCCGGCGGTCGGGCGAGGACTCGGCCAGCATGCCGGCCCAGAGGTAGACGCGGATCGCGTCGTAGCTGCCGACCGTGCCCTTCTCGGGATCGGCGACGAAGGCGCGCGCGTCCTCCGACCAGGCGCACCAGTCGGGCGAGAAGCCGCGCGGCGCCGTGGCCGCGAGCAGGCGCACCGTGTTGTCGGCCACCGCGGCCCAGGGGCCCTGCGGATCGGTCTGCTGGAAATAGCGCAGCAGCTGCAGCGGCATGTAGCTCGGGTTGAGCCGCCACACCGAGCCGGTGGCCACCGACTTGGGCCAGGGCAGCAGCATGCGGCCGAAGCCCGGCAGCAGCACCACTTCCTCGCGCGCCACCATGGCCAGCAGGCTGCGCCCCATGCTCGCGTAGCGCGGCTCGTTCCAGAGCCGGCCGGCCTCCATCAGCGCATAGGCGATCCAGAGATCGGCGTCGGAGGCGGGATTCGGATCGAGCACGCCCCAGCCGCCGCCGGGCTTGCGACCCCACTGCCAGGCCGGCAGGTTCTTCGCGATGCTGCCGTTGGCGAGGTTGGTCTCGGCCCAGCCCAGCACGCGCGCGAACAGCTCGCGGTCGTTGTGCACCAGCGCCAGGAACATGCAGTAGGACTGGCCCTCGGAGGTCGAGTGCTGCTGCGGCGTGTTGAAGTCGATCACGCGGCCGTCGCGCTGGATGTGGCGCGCGACGAAGGCGTTCCAGTCGGCGGCGGGATGGCAGGTGGCGGGCATCGGCGCGGCGGGCGGCGTGGCCTGCGCGGCCGCGCGCGTGCCGGTCCAGGCCAGCGCGGAGGCGGCCGCCGCCGCGAACAGCGAGCGGCGCCGCCGGTCGGGAGCGGAAGGGGGAAGCGTGGGCTTCGAACCTGGCATCGTGGGGTCGGTCTCCGGGGCGAGGGTCGTCACTTGAGGCGGCGGCGCGCGCGAATCTGCAGGCTGGCATAGGCCACCGCGGCGCCGATCACGGCCAGCAGCACCACCAGTGCCGCCAGCAGCAGCGGGCTGCGCGAGAGGTTCCATTGCAGCCAGGCGATCGGCGGCAGGCGGCCGACGTAGTAGGTCTCGCTGCCGAGCACGCTGTGCACCTGCGCGTCGCGCACGATGGCCATGCTGCCCTGCACGCGCTTGAGCAGGTCGGGTGTCATCAGCGCGTTGAGCAGCGCGTCCTTCGAGGTGCTGTTGGAGATCGCGGCGACCACGCTGCGGCCGCTGCGCAGCGGCGACTCGAAGCCCGCGAGCACCGCGTCGCGGCCGTCGTCGCTGACCGCGATCTGCATCGAGCCCGGCAAGTCCTCGCGGGTGCGCGCGCCGATCACGAAGTCGATCGCGGTGTCGATCCAGCTCGAGAGCTTGAACTGCGGCGAGCCGTCGCCGCTGCCGTTGGCGGCCGCGGCGCGCTTGAGCGGCATGCGCTCGGCCCACTGCGTGAACAGCGGTTGGTTCTGCAGGTTGCCGATCACCAGCAGGTCCTTGTCGGCCCACTGCGAGACCTCGGCCGAGCGGCCCACCTTCACGCGCAGCACGGGGTAGCCGGTGGCGCGGCCGATCTGGCCCATCAGGCCGAGGTAGGTCTCGGTGTCGGAGGTGTCGGCCTGGTCGGGCAGGATCACCGCGGTGTCCGACAGGTCGGCCATGCGCGAGAACGGGAAGCCGCCGTTGGCATAGGCCGCCAGCTCGGGCATGGCGATGAAGTGCGGGAAGCCCGAGACGTCGATCTTCGAGGTCGGGTCGATCGAGCCGCGCACGTTGTCGAGCTGCGGGATGCAGCGGCCGGCCACGGGCTCGAAGTAGTAGTGCAGCCGCAGCTGGCTGCGCGGGCCCAGCGCCAGCGGCGGCAGGATCACTTCCTTGCGCTCGGCCAGGGTGCCGTCGGGCATCAGCTTGACGGCCAGCGGGTTGTACCAGCGGTCGCCGGCCGGGTTGGCCGAGCGCAGCGGGATCGCACCGATGAAGTTCTCGTTGACGTTGACGTTGAGCGTCGACTGGTCGGGCCGCACGCGCGGCGTGTAGCGGTAGAGCAGGTCGAGCGGGATGCCGCGGCTGCGCCAGGTGAACAGGTCGGGCGGCAGCTGCAGGTTGACCCGCACCACGTCGGGGTTGTAGCCGGTGACCGAGAGATCGGCCGCGGTCGTGAGCTCGCCGAACTGCAGCGCGCGGTCGCTGGGCACCCAGCGCGGCGCGTCGTAGGGCTTGCGCGCGGGCGGCTCCTGGAAGGCGGCGATCGCGCTGGTCGCGCCCGACAGCGCGCGGCTGTTGAGCGCCAGCGAGGCGGCGGCGGTGCGCAGCTCGTTGGCGTCGCGACCCATCACCAGCAGCAGCTTGGCGGTCGGGTCCTGCGGATGGTCGACCACGGCCAGCGCCGGCCCCTGGATCGCGGGCAGCACCAGGCCCGGCAGGCTGGTCTCGGGCGTGGCGAACACCACCGAATGGCCGCTGGGCAGCTGGCCGCGCGAGACAGGGAACACGGCGCCGCGGTAGTCGGCCAGCGCGCCGAACCACGACGAGACCACGCCTGCCGCCTCGAGCAGCGGGCCCGACTCGGCGCTGCCGAAGACGAAGGGAATGCGCGCGCGGCGCACGTCGCGGCGGTCAAAAAAGGGCTGCGGCAGCGTCGCCAGGTCGTTGCTCAGCTTGAGCGGCGACACGTTCAGGCGCAAGGTGCTCGAGGCGTCGATGCGCGCCCACAGGCTGGTGTGGGCCGGGTCCTCGCAGTCGCGCGTGTAGTGGCCGATCAGCTCGACATTGATGCGGTTGAATTCGGTGATCAGGCGCCGGTCGATCGGGATGTCGGCGGTCTGCGGCTTGCCGCCGTCGGCGCGGTTCACCGGCAGCGTGGCCACCAGCACGTCGTTCACCGTCACCTTCAGGTGCGACAGCTCGGGGATCAGCGAGGGCGAGTAGGCGTAGTTGAGACGGAACGAGGCCGAGGTCACCAGCTCGTCGGCGCGGATGTTGAACGGGATGCCGATGGTGCCGCTGATGCCGCGCAGCTGGATCGCGTAGTCGATGCCCAGCTGCGTGAGGTTGAGTTCGCGCACCGTGCCGCCGGCGGCGGCCGTGCTGGCGACGGGCACCGGCACGCCGGCCGCGCCGGGCAGTTGCTGGGGCGGCAGCGCGAGCGTGGGCACGGCGGCCGGCGCGATCGAGGGCACGGTCGCCGGTGTGAAGGCCGGCGCGGCGGCGGCGGGTGCGCCCGGGCGCTGCTGCTGCGTCGAGGCCGTGCCGGCCGCGGTCAGCGCCAGCAGGGCCAGCATAGCGCCGGCGGCCGGACGGAAGGAGGGGGCGGCGCCGCGGCGCGGCGCTTTCGGAGTGATCGTCACGCGGTTTCCTTCTTCGTTCCGACGGAGCGCTTGGGCAGCCGCAGCCGCGAGAGGCCGGCCCGGTAGTAATGGGAGAACATGTCCTTGAAGCCGACCAGGCTGATGCTCGTCAGGTGGGCCAGCACGCGGTGCACGCCCACGCGCGGATGGTTGCCCCAGCGCGCGGCCCAGATGTCGGCGCGCGCGGTCGTGCACTGCACCAGCGCACGCTCCTGCGCGAAGCTCATCGGCGCGAAGCGGATGCCCAGGCGCTTGCCGTTGCTGAAGCGCACGGTGGCGGGGAAGCGCGATTCCGCGTCGCCACGGAACAGCGCCACCTCGATCGGTTCGTCGGGCGCCAGCTTGACCTCGGTCGGCAGCTCCAGGCCCAGGCCGCCGGTCGAGAAGTCGAAGGTGTTGCAGCGCATCGAGTGGCCATTGGCGAAGTACAGCGCCGCCGGCACGTCGAGCGTCACGCGGTGCGCGGCCCTCACCTGGCGCGACTCGTTGGCCGCCGCCACGCAGGCGCCGAGGATCATGAGGTTGTAGATGGTCCAGGCCAGGTTCAGCCACACGGTGGCGATGTTCTGCGGATCGACCCAGGTCAGGCGCCAGATGCCCAGCGCCACGCCGATGAAGTTCAGCGCCAGCAGCACCAGGCTGGCCTTGGCGATCGAGGTGTCGAAGTACTGCTCCTGGATCAGGCCGCCCTTGGCCGTCACGTTGAAGCTGCCGAGCTTGGGATTGATCAGCGCCACCAGCGTGGGCCGGAAGATGTACCAGGCCAGCACCGCCTCGTAGACCTCGTTCCACAGCAGGTAGCGAAAGCGCCCCTGGATCCGGCTGTTGGTCAGGTTGGCGTGCAGGATGTGCGGCAGCGCGAACGCGAAGATCATCGAGGCCGAGGCATGGATCACGCTCGCGCCGAAGTACAGGTAGGCCAGCGGCGCCGTCAGGTAGATGAGCCGCGGCAGCCCGTACAGGAAGTGCAGCATCGCGTTGAGGTAGCACAGCCGCTGCGCCCAGTGCAGCCCGCGGCCGAACAGCGGGTTGTCGACGCGGAAGATCTGCGCCATGCCGCGCGCCCAGCGGATGCGCTGGCCCACGTGGCCCGAGAGGCTTTCGGTCGCGAGACCCGCGGCCTGCGGCAGCGCGAGGTAGGCGGTGTTCCAGCCGCGGCGGTGCATCTTCAGCGCGGTGTGGGCGTCCTCGGTCACGGTCTCGACCGCGATGCCGCCGACTTCCTCGACCGCCGTGCGGCGCAGCACTGCGCACGAGCCGCAGAAGAAGCTGGCGTTCCACAGGTCGTTGCCGTCCTGGATCAGGCCGTAGAACAGCTCGCCCTCGTTGGGCACCGTGCCGAAGGTGTCGAGGTTGCGCTCGAAGGGGTCGGCCGAGAAGAAATAGTGGGGCAGCTGGACCATGGCCAGCTTTGCGTCGCGATTGAACCAGCCCATCGCGATCTGCATGAACGAGCGCGTGGGGATGTGGTCGCAGTCGAAGATCGCGACGAACTCGGCGCTGGTGTTCTTGAGCGCGGCATTGATGTTGCCGGCCTTGGCGTGGCGGTTGTTGTCGCGCGTGACGTGGGTCACGCCCACGGCATCGCAGAACTCGCGGAATTCGGGACGCCGGCCGTCGTCGAGCACGTAGATCTTGATCTTGTCGCGCGGCCAGTCGATGGCCTGCGCGGCCAGCACCGTCGGGCGCACCACCGACATCGGCTCGTTGTAGGTCGGGATGAACAGGTCGATGCTCGGCCACTCGGCCGGGTCCACGGGCAGCGGCGAGGGCTTGCGGCCCAGCGGCCAGGCGGTCTGGATGTAGCCCAGCAGCAGCACGACGAAGGCGTAGAGCTCGGCCATGAGCAGGCCCACGCCCAGCACCAGGTCGACGATGTTGTCCATGTACATCGTCTCGGTGATGCGCCAGTAGGTGTAGCGCGAGGAGACGATCACCGACAGCAGCATCAGCACCAGGCCCGCGAAGTGGCCGCGGAAGCGGTTCACGAACAGGGCCGCGAGGAAGATGCCGATCGACAGCACCAGCTGCTGCTCGAAGGTCATGGGCGCGATGATCAGCGCCGGTGCCGTCGTGAGCAGGATCAGCCAGCCCAGCAGCCGCACCGGCCACAGGCGCAGGAAGGCCGGCGCGGGCCGCGGCGGGCGGTCGGCGCCCAGCGGGGTATCGGGCGAGGGGGGCGGCGCGGAGCCTGCCTCGGATGCCGGCTGCGCCTTGCTGCTGCTCATCGGGACTCCATCTGCCAGGCCGGGTCGGCCGCGGGCTGTGCGTGGGCGGCGCGGTTCGCGGCGGCCGCGGCGATGCGCGCCAGCAGCCGGTCGGCGCACACCGAGAGGTCCTGCGCCGCCTGGCTCAGGGGCGCATAGCGGTGCACCGGCAGCGCCGAGGCCAGCGCCTCGGACACCGATTCGTCCTGGTGCAGCACGCCCAGCAGTTCCGACTGCAGGCGCGCGCGCAGCATCTCGAACACGTCGTGGTTGAGCCGGCGGCTCGGCGCCACCTGGTTCACCACGTAGGCGCTGCCGCCGTAGTCGGCGCGCGGGCGGCAGTACTTGTCGACCATGCGCTCGATGATCGGCAGGGTGGCGAAGGAGCCGGCATCGGCCAGCACCGTGACCACGCAGAAGTTGGCCGTGCGCAGCGCCTGCTGCATGTAGACCGTGGGGCCGGGCGGCGTGTCGAGCACCACCAGCGTGTCGTCGGGCAGCGCGAAGCGCGCGAGCGTGTCGCCGAGCCAGCCCGGGTAGCGCGCGAGTTGCTGCTCGAGTTCGATCTGCTGCTCGTCGTCGACCGTGCCGAAGGGCAGCACTACGGTGCCGCCATGGCCGGGGCGCATCGCCTGGGTCCAGGTCAGCTGGCCGGCCGCGACCTCGGCCAGGCCCTCGACGCACTGGTGCGGATCGTTGGCGAGGTGGAAGCGCAGCGCGTTCTGCGGATCGAGGTCGATCGCCAGCACGTGGTGGCCGCGCTCGGCGAGCACGGTGCTCAGGTTGGCGGCGACGGTGGTCTTGCCAACACCGCCCTTGGATGAAATGACGGGGATGACGACCATGGTCACGTCGGCCGGCGCCAGCGTGACATGGGGCCCGGCGGGGGCTCGGGGCGCTGCGGTCCCGCCAGGCGCGCGAACAGCGCGTCCAGCTCGGTCGGGCTCCGTGCGTCCGAGGCGGGAGGTGTCGGCGTGGCGGTGGAGGGAAGGGCCGGGGCGGGCCCCGGGGCGAAAGCGGGAGCGGGCCGGGCGGCGGCCCAGGCGGGCACGGGCTGGGCCGGCGGCGGGACGGTCGGTGCCGGGCCGAACGGACTCGCGAGCGGGGCGGCCGGCCGTGCGGGCGCGATGGCCGGCGCGGGGCGCACCGCCACGGGCGGTGGGGCCATGATCGGGGCCGGCGGCGGCACGGGCGCGGCCTGCACCGGCTTCACGGGTGCAGCGGGCGGCGGCGGTACCGGGGCTGGCGGCGGTTCGGGCGCGCGCTCGATCGGCGCGCCCGACAGCAGCGGCCAGCCGGCGCGGCCTTCGCCGTCGGTGGGCTCGGGCGGCGCGAATTCCTTGTAGACATGCGAGTCGCCGCCGAACTTGCGGAACAGTCCGGCCACGTCCTCGGCGGATGGATCGTCGTTGTTCATGGGGAAGACCTCGCCAATCGGAGTTCGATCACCGCGCCGGGCTGCGGATGGGACGGCAGCGCCTGCACCCGCAGCGCGGCGGGCAGGCGCTGGCTGCCGAACCAGGTCTGGTAGACGCCTTCGAAGAAGCCGCTGCTCCAGCCGGTCGATTCGGGCCCGAAAGCCATGGCCAGCGGGCTGCAGGCATGGCGGATGCGCAGGCCGTCGGCTTCCTCGCGCAGGGTGCTGTAGCCCCAGTCGATGCCGTCCCAGCGGGCGTTGAACTCGGCTTCCAGTTCGGCCAGGCTCGCGCAGGGAGGCACCGGAAAGGTGCGCGCCACGTTCTCGCCGATGCGGAAGAAAAGCTGATGCAGATCCTCGGGCGGGAGCCCGGCGGCAAGCTCGGCTGCCATGCCGCGATTGAATGCGAGCCACTGCGCGCTGCAAGCTCGGCGTTCAAAGTGATCGAGGTCCCCGTTTGTTTCTTCCATGCTGGGGCATTCTCTGGGAATGGTTAACGATTGACAACAATCGTTTACTGAGTTGGTATTAGTTCACGGCTGATTGTCGGGAATTCGTGACGAACCAGTCGCATTCCGGCCTGTTCCGTTCAGTGCGATCCGCGGCCCCGACTTTCGCGTGGGGCCCGTGGCATCGAACTGGTAACTTGGGTGTTACGTATTCGTCAGCCAAATGGATTCACTGGATCCGGGGTTTCCCCAGGAAGTGTGAACTAGTGTGATTTTGAAGGGCCTTGTGGCCCCGGCCAGCGATGGCGGGTTGGCGATAAAACCAGAAGGATGTCGATAGTCGGCCGCTCAACCCGGCACGCGCTCGGCCGGCGCCGAACCCGCCCGGACCACGCCGCGGCCCGCGGTCTTGGCCGCATAGCAGGCCTCGTCGGCGGCGCGCAGCCAGGCGTCGACGCTCAGCGTCTGCGGCGTGAGGCTGGCCACGCCGATGCTCGCGCCGATGCGCAGGTCCTCGGGCAGCGAAGGCATGGCAATCTCGGCGATCGAGGTCACGATGGCCTCGGCCACGCGCACTGCGTCGGCATGGCGGCAGCGCTCGAGCAGCAGCACGAATTCGTCGCCGCCCAGCCGCGCCGCGAGGTCGCCCGCGCGCACCCGCGAGGCGATGGCGCCGGCGGCCGCGCGCAGCATGGCGTCGCCGGTCAGGTGGCCGCCGGTGTCGTTCACGCGCTTGAAGTTGTCGAGATCGATGAAGACCATCGCGGCCGGCATGGTGCCCGGCAGTCCCGCGATCAGCCGTTGCGCATGGGCCTCGAAGCGCTGGCGGTTGGCCAGTCCGGTCAGGCTGTCGTGCGCGGCCGACCACTCGAGCGCCGCGCGGGTGCGGCGCTGCTGGTCGATGTCGGTCAGGATCCAGATCGTGCCGAGCTCCATGCGCGCCGCGTCCACCGGCTTGCTGCGCAGCCGGGCCCAGAAGCGGCTGCCGTCGGCGCGCTGCACCTGGCATTCGCCCACGTAGGCCTGGTCGGCGCCGAAGGCCAGCGCCTCGAGCGCGGCCAGCGGGGTTTCGCCGGGCTCGGGCGGCACCAGAACCTTGCTGGTCAGCCGGCCCAGCAGGTCCTCGCGCGCGCAGTCCAGCAGCCGGCAGAGCTCGTCGCTCGCGAGGTCGAAACGGCCGTCGCGCACCAGCGCGATGCCGACCGGCGCCGCGCGCATCACCGAGCCAAGCTTGGCGATGCTTTCGCCGTTGAGCCGCTCGAGCTCGGCGCGCTGGATGCCCACGCGCCGCAGCACGTTGCCGAGCTGGCCGATCTCGCCGCCCGCGCGCGGCCAGCCGTCGGCCGCGCCCAGGCTGCCGTCGAACAGGTGCTGGGCGCGCCGCTCCAGCAGGCGCAGCGGCCGCAGCCCCCACCACAGCAGCGCGAACAGCGCGAACGCCAGCGGCGCGACGATCAGGCCGGCCCAGCGCAGCGACTGGGCGCGCGCGGTAGCGAAGGGCGCGGTCAGTTCGGAGTGGGGCCGGGTGCGCCACACCATCCAGTCGGGCCCGGCCACGCCCGCGGCGCTGGCGATCTCGCCGGGCTGCGGCAGCGCCACGCCCGCGGGCTCCGCCGGGCTGTGCTCGGCGGTCCAGGCCTTGAAGGCCTGCCCCAGGCGCGGTTCGTCGGCGAGCGAGCTCATGATGCGGCGGCGGTCGGGATGCGCGAGCACGCGGCCGTCGAGCGTGGTGACGACCAGCAGCGCGTTGTCGTCGCCGGCCTGCGGATCGACCAGGCCGTCGAGCAGGTCGCGGCTGGACAGCCGCAGCACGCCGCCGAACACCGCGTAGATGCCCGAGGCATTGCGCGCCGGCTGCGTGAACACCACGATCGGCTCGCCCGACAGCGGGCCGTTCAGCGGCTCCGAGACGATCGGCCGGCCCTCGGCCAGGGTACGGCGGAAGTAGCTGCGCTGGGTCAGCGGCAGCGCGGGCCGCGAGACGCCGTTCTCGGCATCGACCAGGATGCGCACCTCGCCGTCGGGCCGCGCGATGTACAGCACGGTGAAGAGCCCGCGCAGGATCGGCTTGCTGTCCATGAAGCGCGCGAGCGCCACGGGGTCGTCGAGCGTGGCCTCGTCCAGCGATTCGGCGATCGACAGCAGCGCTCGCTGCAGCTGGACCACGCTGCGCGAGAGCAGGGCGGCGGTGCGGGCCGATTCGCCGAGTTCGCGCTGCTGCTGCGCGGCGAGCAGGTCGCGCTCGGCGATGCCCAGCAGCACGCTGGTGCTGAGCGCGATGCCCAGGGCCAGCGCCACGATGCCGCCCAGCGTGAGGCGGACCTTGAGCGATCCGAACACGCGCTCGAGGCGCCCGCGTGGCCGGCCGATCATCAGGTCATCCGTGCGGTCGGCCGCTGCGTCCGCGCTTGTCGAGGTACATCGCGGCATCGGCCAGGCGCAGCGCCTCCTCAGCCGTGGTGAAGCGCGGGTCGACGGACACCGCGCCCACGCTGGCGCCCTCGTAGCCGATCCGGACCGTGCCGAGATGGAAATCGCCGACCGTGGCCGCCGCCACGCGCTGGCCGAGCGCGTCGGCCGCAGCCGGCGATTCGCCGCCTGCGAGCGCGGGGCCCGGGCCGACCACCACGAACTCGTCGCCGCCGAGGCGGGCCAGCAGGTCGCCGGCGCGCAGCGTGTCGTGCAGCCGGCGCGCGATCTCCACCAGGAAGTCGTCGCCGGTCTCGTGGCCGTGCAGGTCGTTGATCTTCTTGAAGCCGTCGAGGTCGACGAAGGCCACCAGCACGCCAGTGCCGTCGCGCTGGCCCTGGGCCAGCATGCGGCGCAGGCCCTCGAGGAAGGCGCGCCGGTTCGGCAGGCCGGTCAGCGCGTCGGTCGCGGCATGGGTGGCGAGCTCGGCATTGGCCGCCGAGAGCCGCTGGAACAGCTGCTCGCGCTCGACCTGGTGGCCGATCAGCCGCGCGAACAGGCCCAGCACGTTGGTGGCGTTGGCCGGCAGCGGCTGGCGCTCGGCGCTGGCCGCGCACAGCGTGCCGTAGAGGCCGCCGCTGTCGGTGCGCACCGGGGTGCTCACATAGGTCTGGATGCCGAGCTCGCGCGCGGCGTCGGAATCACCCCAGCATTCGGCGACGTTGTCGGTGTAGACACGGCCTTCGTCGAGGGCGCGCTTGCACAGGGTGTCGCCCCAGGGTACGGCGAGGCCCTCGGGAATCTGCAGCCGCCGCACGTTGCGCGCATACAGGATGTGCTGGAGCCCCTGCTCCAGGTCGATGCGCGTGAGATAGGTCGATTCCAGGCCGGTCACGGCCTCGAGCATCTCGAGCATGGGACGGGTCAGGTCCTCGAGGGTCCTGGCCGACGATACGGAACTCGAAAGCTGGGTCAGCAATGTGTCCATGGGGTCCATTCTGCCGTTCAGACAGAAAAAAGAAACATTTGGTATTCAATTCACAAGAATATGTGAACTTTTGTCGCGAAACTGGCCCGGCGGAGCGGGCCGCCGGGCGGGCCATTCAGGCCTCCAGGGCTTCCATCAGCTCGGTTTCGATCGCGGCCTGGGTGCGCTGGCCTTGCAATTCGGGACCGCTGATGAGGAAGCTGTCTTCCACGCGCTCGCCCAGGGTCGTGACCTTGGCGAGCTGCAGGTTCAGGTGGTGCCGTGCCAGCACGCGCGCCACCGAATAGAGCAGGCCGGCGCGGTCGCTGGCCGAGATGCTGAGCACCCAGCGCTGCGCCTTCTCGTCGGGCACCAGGCTGATGCGCGGCTTGATCGGGAAGCTGCGCACCCGGCGCGACACCCGGCCCATGC
Source organism: Variovorax sp. GW821-FHT09B01 (assembly GCF_059418345.1). Taxonomy (NCBI): domain Bacteria; kingdom Pseudomonadati; phylum Pseudomonadota; class Betaproteobacteria; order Burkholderiales; family Comamonadaceae; genus Variovorax; species Variovorax sp. GW821-FHT09B01. The sequence continues at coordinate 407,021 of NZ_JBWKPQ010000002.1, forward strand.
TCGGCAACGGCAGGGCGCCGGCCTCGGTCAGGGTCTGCGCGAGCCCGGTCTCGACCATGTTGATCAGGTCGCGGTAGTGGTCGGGCAGGAAGGTGGTCACCACCTGGAAGGTGTCGAGCGCATAGCCGTTGCTCGTGGTGTGGACCTTGGCGTCGAGGATGCTGAACGAGGCCTGGTCGAAGTAGCCGCAGATGCGCGCGAACAGGTCGGGCTGGTCGGGCGTGTAGACCACCACCTGCAGCCCTTCGCCCACCGGCGACAGGTGCGCGCGCACCACCGGCGGCGCGGCCGGGTCGATCGGCACGTTCTTCGGCGGCACGAAGCGCGACAGCTGCATCGCGTGCCAGGCAATCTCGCTGGCGTCGTGGCGCATGAAGTAGCCCACGTCGAGCGTGTCCCACAGCGCCTTGTGCGCCTCGAAGCGCTGGGCATGCAGCGCGAGCTGCACCAGCGCCTCGCGCTTGCGCGACTCGACCTCGGTGTCGGGATCGGGCATGCGCCCGCCGAGTGCGCGCAGGGTGTAGCGGTAGAGGTCCTCGAGCAGCTTGCCCTTCCAGGCATTCCACACGCGCGGCGAGGTACCGCGGATGTCGGCCACCGTCAGCAGGTAGAGCGCCGTGAGGTAGCGCTCGTTGCCCACGCGCTTCGCGAAGGCGCCGATCACCTCGGGGTCGCTCAGGTCCTGCTTCTGCGCCACCTGGCTCATCACCAGGTGCTCGGAGACCAGGAACTCGATCAGCTTCGAGTCTTCGCGCGAGATGCCGTGCTGCTTGCAGAAGCGCGCCACGTCGCGCGCGCCCAGCGTGGAGTGGTCGCCGCCGCGGCCCTTGGCGATGTCGTGGAACAGCGCGGCCACGTACAGCAGCCAGGGCTTGTCCCAGCCGGCCGCGAGCTGCGAGCAGAACGGGTACTCGTGGGCGTGCTCGGCGATGAAGAAGCGCCGCACGTTGCGCAGCACCATCAGGATGTGCTGGTCGACCGTGTAGACGTGGAACAGGTCGTGCTGCATCTGCCCCACGATGCTGCGGAACACGCGCAGGTAGCGCCCCAGCACCGAGGTCTGGTTCATCAGCCGGAAGGCATGCGTGATGCCGTAGGGCTGCTGCAGCATCCGCATGAAGGTTTCGTGGTTCGCCGGATCGTTGCGGAACTTGCTGTCCATCACGTGGCGCGCGTTGTAGAGCGCGCGCAGCGTGCGCGCCGACAGGCCCTTCACGCCGATGGTCTTCTGGTAGAGCAGGAAGGTCTCGAGGATGGCGTGCGGCTCGCTCTCGTAGAGGTCGTCGCGCGCGATCTCGATCAGGCCGGCGCGCTCGAAGAAGCGCTCGTTGATCGGCGTCGGCAGCTCGTCGATCGGCTGCAGCCGCTCGGAGATGTTGAGCAGCAGGATCTGGTTGAGCTGCGAGACCGCCTTGGCGGCCCAGTAGTAGCGCCGCATCAGCGCCTCGCTCGACTTGCGCTGCGATTCGCTCACGTAGCCGAAGCTCGCGGCCACGGCGGTCTGCAGGTCGAACACCAGCCGGTCCTCGCGCCGGTTGGCGATCACGTGCAGCCGGGCGCGGATCAGCGACAGCAGCGCCTCGTTGCGCTTGATCTGCTGCGCCTCGAAGGGCGTGGCCAGGCCGTTGCGCGCCAGGTCGTCCCAGCGGCTGCCGAAGCCCGCGGCCTTGGCGACCCAGAGGATGGTCTGCAGGTCGCGCAGGCCGCCCGGCGATTCCTTGCAGTTGGGCTCGAGCGCGTAGGGCGTGTTGTCGAACTTCTGGTGCCGGTGCCGCATCTCCTGCGACTTGGCGATGAAGAAGGCCTGCGGGTCGATCACCGTGCCGAAGCGCTTGCGGAAGGTGGCGAACAGCTTCTTGTCGCCCACGATCAGCCGCGCCTCGAGCAGCGAGGTCTGGACCGTGACGTCCTTCTCGGCCTCGGCCAGGCATTCCTCGATGGTGCGCACGCTCGAGCCGATCTCCAGGCCGGCATCCCAGCACTGGCCGATGAAGGCCTCGAGACGCGCCGGCTCGACCGCCTGCTCGCCGCCCTCGGGCGGCAGCAGCAGCAGCACGTCGACGTCGGAATAGGGGAACAGCTCGCCGCGCCCGTAGCCGCCGACCGCCACCAGCGCCAGGCCGTCGCCGAACTCGGCGTCCTGCCACAGCGTCTGCAGGCTCTCGTCGGCCAGCGCCGCGAGCTGGCGCAGCACCGTGTGCACGCTGCGCGTGGGCGCGCGCGCGAAGCGCAGGGTTTCGAAAAGGGCGAGCTTCTTCGCGCGGTAGGCTTCGCGCAGCGTCGCGACGTCGTGTCGGGCGGCTTCGATCATGGCGGTGGGGTGGCGCGGCCGGCCGCGCGGCTCATGTCCTGATGGCGCTCACGAAGGAAGGCAGCGGCGGGCTGCCCTCGGACAGGGTCAGCACCTCGTAGCCCGTTTCGGTGACCAGCACCGTGTGTTCCCACTGGGCCGAGAGCGAATGGTCGCGCGTGACGATGGTCCAGCCGTCGTACTGGCCGCCCTTGAAGTCTTCCTTCACCTCGCGCTTGCCGGCGTTGATCATCGGCTCGATGGTGAAGATCATGCCGGGCTTGAGCTCTTCCATGGTGCCGGGGCGGCCGTAGTGCAGCACCTGCGGTTCCTCATGGAAACGCTGGCCCACGCCGTGGCCGCAGAACTCGCGCACCACCGAGAAGCCCTGGCCCTCGGCGAACTTCTGGATCGCGTGGCCCACGTCGCCCAGGTGGGCGCCGGGGCGCACCTGCAGGATGCCGTGCCACATGGCCTCGAAGGTGATGTGGCACAGGCGCTTGGCCGCGATCGAGGCATCGCCCACGACGTACATGCGGGAGTTGTCGCCGAACCAGCCGTCCTTGATGACGGTGACGTCGACATTCATGATGTCGCCCTTCTTCAGGGGCTTGTCGTTCGGGATGCCGTGGCACACCACGTGGTTGACCGAGGTGCACAGCGACTTGGGGAAGGGGACGCTGCTGGCGCCCATGTAGCCCACCGTGGCCGAGGTGGTTCCCTGCTTGACCATGTACTCGGCGGCCAGGCGGTCGACGTCGTTGGTCGTGATGCCGGGCTTGATGAAGGGCGTGAGGTAGTCCAGCACCTCGGACGCGAGGCGGCAGGCGACGCGCATGGCGGCGATGCCCGCGGCGTCTTTGTAGGTAATGCTCATGCGTGGAATTATCCCATCCGGGCGAAGAAATCAGCGCCCGGACGGGCTCTGGCCGGCCGCCCGGGCGAGGCTTTCGCCATGACCTAAAATTCGCGTCCTGCGCGGACGGCCCCAGTCAGCGGCCGCCCGCCCACGGATTTCCAGACCTCTCCAAAGCCCAACGCGGCCCCAAGGCCCCACCCATCGTGACGCAGTCCGCTTCCGTTTCCACAGCCCTTCCCGTCGTAACCATCTTCGAGGGCGGCAGCGCACTCAGCGAATTCCGCGCGCGGCAGCTCCTGCCGAAGCTCCAGGCCGTCGATCCGCGCATCGAGGGCATCGCCGCGCGCTTCGTGCACCTGGTGGTGACCGACGGCGCGCTCGACGCCGCGGGCCGCGAGCGCTTCGAGGCGCTGCTGAGCTACGGCGAGCCCTTCGAGGTGCCGGCGGCCAAGGCCTCGGCGGCGGTGGTCGTCACACCGCGCCTGGGCACTGTGTCGCCCTGGGCCTCCAAGGCCACCGACATCGCCCACAACTGCGGCTTGGCGCTGCGCCGGGTCGAGCGCGTCACCCAATACCACCTGAAGCTCAAGGCGCCGCTGCTCGGCAAGGCGCCGGTGCTCGAGGGCGAGCCGCTGGCCGCCGCGGCCGGCCCGCTGCACGACCGCATGACCGAATCGGTGCTCGCCACGGTCGACCAGGCCGCCAGCCTGTTCAGCGAACTGCCGGCCCAGCCGATGGCCACGGTCGACGTGCTGGCCCAGGGCCGCGCGGCGCTGGAAGCCGCCAACACCGGCTTCGGCCTGGCGCTGGCCGAGGACGAGATCGACTACCTGGTCGATGCCTTCACCAAGCTGGGCCGCAACCCCAGCGACGTCGAGCTGATGATGTTCGCCCAGGCCAACAGCGAGCACTGCCGCCACAAGATCTTCAACGCCGACTTCACCATCGACGGCGCGGCGCAGCCGCAGAGCCTGTTCTCGATGATCCGCCACACCGAGCGCCAGAACCCCCAGCACACGGTGATCGCCTATGCCGACAACGCCTCGGTGATGGAAGGCGGCGAGGTCGAGCGCTTCATCCCGCGCGGCGCCGATGCCGCGGGCACGCCGGCCTACACCAAGGACACGGCGCTGACTCACGTGCTGATGAAGGTGGAGACCCACAACCACCCGACGGCGATCTCGCCGTTCCCGGGCGCCTCGACCGGCGCCGGCGGCGAGATCCGCGACGAGGGCGCGACCGGCCGCGGCTCCAAGCCCAAGGCCGGCCTGACCGGCTTCACGGTCTCGAAGCTCTGGCCCGAGGACGGCCACTACGGCAAGCCCGAGCACATCGCAAGCCCGCTGCAGATCATGACCGAGGGCCCGCTGGGCGGCGCCGCCTTCAACAACGAGTTCGGCCGGCCCAACCTGCTGGGCTACTTCCGCGAGTACGAGCAGGCCCTGGCGAGCGACCTCGATACCGTGCAGCGCGGCTACCACAAGCCGATCATGATCGCGGGCGGCCTCGGCAGCATCGACGCCACGCAGACCAAGAAGATCCGCTTCCCGGCCGGCTCGCTGCTGATCCAGCTCGGCGGCCCTGGCATGCGCATCGGCATGGGCGGCAGCGCCGCCAGTTCGATGGCCACCGGCGCCAACGCGGCCGAGCTCGACTTCGACTCGGTGCAGCGCGGCAACCCCGAGATCGAGCGCCGCGCGCAGGAGGTCATCAACCACTGCTGGCAGCAGGGCGCGGCCAACCCGATCCTCGCGATCCACGACGTGGGCGCGGGCGGCCTGAGCAATGCCTTCCCCGAACTGACCAACGACGCCGGCCGCGGCGCGCGCTTCGACCTGCGCGCGGTGCCGCTCGAGGAATCGGGCATGGCGCCGAAGGAGATCTGGTGCAACGAGAGCCAGGAGCGCTACGTGCTGGCGATCGCGCCCGAATCGCTCGAACAGTTCAAGGCCTTCTGCGAGCGCGAGCGCTGCCCCTTCGCGGTGGTCGGCGTGGCGACCGAGGAGCGCCAGCTGCTGGTGGCCGACGAGGGCGCCGCGCTGCAGCCGGTCGACATGCCGATGGACGTGCTGCTCGGCAAGCCGCCCAAGATGCACCGCGACGTGCAGTCGGTGGCGCGCAGCTTCCGGCCGCTCGACCTCACGGGCGTCGACCTGCAGAAGGCCGCGATCGACGTGCTGTCGCACCCGACCGTCGCTTCCAAGCGCTTCCTGATCACCATCGGCGACCGCACCGTGGGCGGCCTGAGCCATCGCGACCAGATGGTCGGCCCGTGGCAGGTGCCGGTGGCCGACTGCGCCGTGACCCTGGCCGACTACCGGGGCTTCGCGGGCGAGGCGATGAGCATGGGCGAGCGCACCCCGCTGGCCGCCTACGACGCGCCCGCCTCCGGCCGCATGGCGGTGGCCGAGGCCATCACCAACCTGCTGTCGGCGCCGATCGAGCTGTCGCGCGTCAAGCTGTCGGCCAACTGGATGGCCGCCTGCGGCGAGCCCGGCGAGGATGCCGCGCTCTACGCCACGGTCAAGGCCGTCGGCCTCGAGCTCTGCCCGGCGCTGGGCATCTCGATTCCGGTCGGCAAGGATTCGCTGTCGATGCGCACGCAGTGGAAGGAGGGCGGCGAGACGAAGAAGGTGACCTCGCCGGTCAGCCTGATCGTGAGCGCCTTCGCCTCGCTCGACGACGTGCGCGGCACGCTCACGCCGCAGCTCGACGCCGATGAGGAGGACAGCACGCTGGTGCTGGTCGACCTCGGCCGCGGCCAGCACCGCATGGCCGGCAGCATCCTGGCGCAGACGCTGGGCCAGAGCGGCGACACCGTGCCCGATCTCGACGATCCGGCGCAACTGGTGGCGCTGGTCAATGCCGTCAATGCGCTGCGCGCCGACGGCAAACTGCTCGCCATGCACGACCGCAGCGACGGCGGCCTGTTCGCCGCGGCCTGCGAGATGGCCTTCGCGGGCCATGTGGGCGTGGCGCTCAACGTCGACATGCTGGTCACCGAAGGCGACGGCATCTCCGACAGCCGCATGGAGACCGGCGACGCCAAGAACTGGGCGCAGCAGGTCAGCGCGCGGCGCGAGGAGCTCACGCTCAAGGCGCTGTTCAACGAGGAGCTCGGCATGCTGCTGCAGGTGCGCACCGCCGAGCGCAACGAGGTCATGCAGGTGCTGCGCGCCCATGGCCTGAGCACCCACAGCCATTTCGTCGGCAAGACCCGGCCCGCGAGCTCGGCCATCGAGGCCGGCAAGGGCAAGCTCGAGGTGTGGCGCGATGCCAAGTCGGTGTTCAGCGCCAGCCTGCACGACCTGCACCAGGTCTGGGACTCGGTGAGTTGGAAGATCGCGCGCGAGCGCGACAACCCGGCCTGTGCCGATGCCGAGCACGCGGCGGCCGGCGAGTCCGCCGACCCGGGCCTGCACTGGCACCTGCCGGCCGGCGCCGAACCCGCCGCACCCGCGGTGCTGGCTTCGCGGCCCAAGGTCGCGATCCTGCGCGAGCAGGGCGTGAACTCGCACGTCGAGATGGCCTATGCCTTCAACGAAGCCGGCTTCGAGGCCTTCGACGTCCACATGACCGACCTGCAGTCGGGCCGCGCGCGGCTCGCCGACTTCAAGGGCGTGGTGGCCTGCGGCGGCTTCAGCTACGGCGACACGCTGGGCGCCGGCATCGGCTGGGCCCGCAGCATCACCTTCAACCCGCGCCTGGCCGACGAGTTCAAGCGCTTCTTCGGCCGCGCCGACACCTTCGGCCTCGGCGTGTGCAACGGCTGCCAGATGTTCGCCGAGCTGGCCGACATCATCCCGGGCGCCGAGGCCTGGCCGCGCTTCACCACCAACCAGAGCGAGCGCTTCGAGGCCCGCCTGTCGATGGTCGAGGTGCTCGATTCGCCGAGCCTGTTCTTCGCGGGCATGGCCGGCACGCGGCTGCCGATCGCGGTCGCGCACGGCGAGGGCTATGCCAACTTCAAGCACCGCGGCGATGCGTCGAAGGCCATCGCGGCCATGCGCTTCGTCGACAACCACGGCCAGCCCACCGAGCAGTACCCGTTCAACCCGAACGGCAGCGCGGGCGGCCTGACCTCGGTGACCACGGCCGACGGCCGCTTCACTGCCGTGATGCCGCACCCCGAGCGCGTGTTCCGCAACATCCAGATGAGCTGGACCGGCGGCGACGCGAGCGCGCACAGCCCCTGGATGCGCATCTGGCGCAACGCCCGCCGCTGGGTGGGCTGATCGCCGACGGCAAGGGTCCCAATCCGGCAAGGCCGGTGGGGCCTTTGATGGCCGCTTGCGCCACCGGACCGGTAGACTCGGCCGCATGCTGCGCACTTCCGCTTCCACGCTGACCGCACCGGCCCTGCGGGGCGCGCTCGCGCGTGGCCGGCGCCGCGCGGCGCGGTTGACGGCGCTCAAGCGCCGATCGCCCTGGCATTCCTGAGCCCGGCGATCCTTCCTCCTCCCTTTCTTCTTTCGCGCACCTCCTGATCGCCGGGCCTCCTCCAAGCCCGCGCGCCGGCGCGTCCGTTCTGTCCCGCTCCCTCGATGGAGCCCGCGGCACGCCTTCACTTCATCAGGAGCCACCCATGCAAGCCACCGCCTCGTTCACGCGACTCGAACGAACCCTCACCCAGCTCGACCACGCACGCCTGCACAAGCTTGCCGCACATGCGCTGCAGACGCGCGGCGCGGCCGATCCGATCGCGCAGGCCCTCGAGGAGATGCTCGACTGCAGCGAGATCGTGGCGCCGCAGGACGCGTCGCCCGACCTCGTCACGATGAACTCGCGCGTCGAGCTCGAGGACCCCGCGAACGGCGAGCGCTACACGATCACGCTGTGCTATCCGCGCGATGCCAAGCCTTCCGAGGGCGAGGTCTCGGTGATGTCGCCGGTGGGCGCGAGCCTGCTGGGCGCGCGCGTGGGGCAACTGGTGGAATGGACCACGCCGGCCGGCGTGCACGGTTCGGCGCGCGTGGCCGCGCTGCAGTTCCAGCCCGAAGCGGCGGGCGAATACCTGCGCTGAAGCGCGGTCGGGCGCGCAGGCGCCGTGGCCTCTGATTCATATTTCGATGTTATTAATTCATATGACATCTAAATTTCCCCAATTACTGGCGGTGCGATGCAATGGCGCTCCGAGTCATGAAGGGAGCAGGGATATGAAAAAAGAGGAAATGGTGACCGAGGTCCGACGGTCGCTTGCCGGGTCGTCGCGCGGACCGAGGCGCCGGGACTGGCTGCAAGGCGCTGCAGCGTTTGCCGGCCATGCGCTCTGGGGTTCCGCGGCGGCCCAGACCGGATTTCCATCCAGTCCGGTCAAGCTGGTCGTGCCCTTCGGGCCGGCAACCGGGCCGGACATCCTGGGACGGGTGGTCGGCCAGAAGCTGGCCGAGAAATGGGCGCAGCCCGTGGTGGTCGAGAATCGGTCGGGTGCCAGCTCGATGATCGGCACCAAGTACCTGGCTGCGGCGACGCCCGATGGGCATCACCTGCTGGTAACGGCCAACACGCTGGTTCTCAACAAGAGCCTGCGTCCCGAGGCCCCCTACGACCCGGTCAAGGACCTGCAGCCCATCGCGCCCCTTGCCATCGGGCGCCTGGCGCTCGTGGCGCATCCGAGCCTCGGGGCGAACAACCTGCAAGAACTGGTCCGATTGGCCAGGGCCGCGCCGGGCGCCATCGACTACGGCTCGCCCGCCAACGGAACGCCCCATCATCTGACGATGGAACTGCTCAAGCAAAGCCTGGGCATCAGCCTCACGCACATCCCGTACACGAACACGCCCGGGGTCGTGAAGGGCCTGATCGGTGGCACGGTCAAGCTCGGCTTTCTGCCGATCCATGTCGCATTGCCGCATGTGCGATCCGGCCGGCTGGCAATGCTGGCGGCGGGAGGCAGGCAGCGCGCCGATGCCACGCCCGAAGTGCCGTCGCTGGCCGAGGCCAGCGGCGTGAAGGACATCGACGGCGACATCTGGTATGGGATGTACGCACCCGTGGGCGTGCCGGCGGATCGGGTCCAGCGCATTCATGCGGATGTGAATGCCGTGCTGACCACGCCGGAAATGAAGCAGCTATTCGACCAGCAGGGGTTGTCTGTGCTTTCCGGCAGTCCGCAGGAGCTGGCGGACCTGACGCGCAAGGATCTGGCCCGATGGACCCGGGTCGTGCGCGTCGCCAACCTGAAGGCGGATTGAGATGAACACCACGCTCGAGGTGCACAAGCTGCTGACGGACGACGGTGTCACCGTCCAGGTCGCCTGGATTCCTCCCAGGGCACCGGACCTGCCGGTTCTTCTGTGGACGCACGGTGTGGGCAGCAGCTTCACCTTGTCGGGACTCTGGACGGTCTGCCTGCATCTCGCGAGCCAGGGGTGGGGAGTGGCTTTCATCAACAACCGCGGCCACGACTGGGTTGCGCTGAACCCTGGCGATCGACGCTGGATCGGCGCAGCCTTCGAGCGCTTCGAGGACTGCGTGCTGGATTTCCAGGCCGCGCTGCGATGGCTGCGCGAGCGTGGCTGTCGCCGCATCGTGATCGGCGGCCACAGCCTCGGTGGCCTCAAGGCGGCATATACCCAGGCCTTCCATCCGGTCGATGAGGTGATCGCGCTCGCCATGCTGTCCTCGCCGCGCCTGCCGGACGAGCAGGTCTGGGATTGGCCCGCGCATGAGCGCTTGCTGGCGCATTGCGGCGATCGGATCGCCGAAGGGCGGGGCGAGGAACTCATGCACATCGACATGCCCACCAGCACGCCGGCGGCGAAGGGCGTGATGTGCCATCGGACCTACGTCAACAAGTACGGCCCCGACGCCGCGACGACGGCGTTGCGTTTCGCCGACCGCATTCGCGTGCCCACGCTGTTGCTGGCGGGCGAACTGGAGCGTCCGCAGCTTTCCTTCTCGGTGGACATGGAGCGCGCCCTCGTCCATGCACCCGCGGTCCGGCGCATCGCGGTCGAGGGCTGCGACCACATCTACACCGGCTCGCACGCGCGGGTGGCCGGCGATGTGCAGGGCTGGCTATCGGGTCTGGTTTAGCGCAACCATCGTGCCGCCCGCGCCGCGCAGCAGCGTTGCGGGCGTGGTGCCGTAGGCGCTCTTGAAGGCGCGCGAGAAATGCGAGAGGTCGCTGAAGCCGCACTGGTAGGCGGCCTGCGTGACCTGCTGCACGCGGCCCTCGGACAGGATGTGGAAGCTCTGCTCGAGCCGGCGCTTCCACAGGTGGTGCATCACGGTCGTGCCGTGGGCCGCGAACACGCGCGTGAGGGTGCGCGGCGAGACATGGGCGGCCTCGGCCACGCCGGCCATCGACAGGCCGGTGTCGTCCAGGTGGGCGTCGATGTAGCGCACGGCCTTCTCGTAGATCGAGCCGTGGCGCGTGGCCGCGGCGGCGCCCTCGGCCACGTCCTGCAGTTCCATCGCGGCGCTCAGCGTGTCGAGGAAGGCGGCGGCGAAGCGCGCCTGCGCGGCCAGCGCCGAGTCGCGCGCCTCGAAGCGCAGCGCCTCCTCGGCCATGCCGTGCAGCAACCCGGCCAGCGAGCTGCCGTCGGCGATCTTGAGCGCCATCATGTGCTCGGCCTTCGGGAAGCGCGACAGCAGCTGCTGGCGCGGAAAGCGCACCAGCAGCAGCGATTCGGGCGCGAGCTCGTGCACGAAGGGCCGTGCCGCGTCGTACAGCACGATGTCGCCGGCCGAGGCGCGCAGCGTGCGGCCCTGCTGCGCCATGTTGGCCTGGCCGCGCTGGAAGAAGGCGGCCACGATGTCGTCGTCGGGCGCGACGCGCGCGAGCTGGTCGGTGCGGATGAAGGTGTGCGGCTTCGACTGCATGCGGCACACCGTGAGGCTGCCGAGCTGCTGGCCCGAGAGGCAGCCGTCGAAGTCGTGTGCGAATTCGCCGCGCGCCGGTATCAGGCGCCGGCACACCGATTCGCGCCAGAACTCGGTCTTGTGCCGCGGCGCGAGCGCCTCGGTCGAGTGGTAGAAGCCCATGGTCGACACCCTCCGCGCCGATGGCGCGCCGCGGATTCTTGCAAGAAACAAGCCCAAAGAAAAACGGCCCGAAGGCCGTCTTGCATGGGTGAGGGCGGGCAGGGCGCGCCGCTTACTCGATCTTCGCCTTGGCGCGCAGGTCTTCCTGGTACTTCTGCAGGCGCTGCTGCTGCAGCTGCTGCGTGATCTGCGGCTTGATGTCCTCGATCTTCGGCAGCTGGGCCTGTCGGATGTCGTCGACGCGGATGATGTGCCAGCCGAACTGGGTCTTGATCGGCGCCGGCGTGGTCTCGCCCTTCTTGAGCTTGATCATCGCTTCCGAGAACTCGGGCACGAAGTTGGCGGGGTTGGCCCAGTCGAGGTCGCCGCCGTTGGCGCCCGATCCGGGGTCCTTGCTCTGCTTCTTGGCGATGTCTTCGAATTTGCCGCCCTTCTTCAGGTCGGCCATGATCTTCTTGGCCTGGTCCTCGGTCTCGACCAGGATGTGGCGCGCCTTGTATTCCTTGCCGCCGTTGGCCGCGACGAACTTGTCGTACTCGGCCTTCACGTCGGCGTCCGAGACCGGGTTGGTCTTGCGGTAGTTCTCGAACAGGGCGCGGATCAGGATCGCCTGGCGGGCGAGCTCGAGCTGGTTCTTGTAGTCCTCGGTGGCGTCGAGGCCCTGCTTCTGCGCTTCCTGCATGAACACTTCGCGTGCCACGATTTCCTCGCGCAGCTGGCCTTGCATCTCGGGCGTGACGGGGCGGCCGGCCGCGGCCAATTGCTGGGCCAGCGCGTCCATGCGTGCCTTGGGCACCGCCTTGCCGTTGACGATGGCTGCGTTCTGCGCCAGGGCAGCCATGGGAACGGCACCAAGCAGCGCTGCGGCCGCGACGGCCTGCAAGATTTGTTTTTTCATGGATTGAATGTCAGGCTGAGAAATGCGCGTTGGATGAAAGTGCGCGTGGAGGAAACCGGAGCAAAGACACAGGGGAGGGAGCGCCGCCGCGGAGAACCGGGCCCGGCAGCCGGAGGCTGGCGGTGGATGGACGACTCAGAGCACCTCGATGGCGATGGCGTGCAGACCCTGTGCGATGAAAAGTTGGAGGGCATCATACACAAGCCGATGACGCGCCACGCGTGGCTTTCCCTCGAACAGCGGGGAGGCGATGCGCACGCGGAAATGGGTGCCGAAGCCCTCGGCATTGGCACCCGCGTGGCCCGCGTGCGCGGCGCTCTCGTCGATGACTTCGAGCGCCGTCGGCTGCAGTGCGGCACGCAGCGCGGCCTCGAGGGCCGCCACGGTCGGCAGCGGATGCGAAGCGGTGGTGCTGCTCATGCTCAGGCGGCCGGCTTGTCGTCGCCGCTCTTGAGGTGCGGCGAGATGTACAGGCCCTGCGCCACCAGGAACACGATCGGGAACACGTAGCCCCAGAGCTTGAAGTTGACCCAGGCCTCGGTCGTGAAGTAGGCCGCGACGTAGCCGTTGATGGCGGCCATGAACAGGCAGTAGCCGATCCATGCGATGTTCAGCCGCATCCAGATGCGGTCGGGCAGCTCGAGCTGCGAGCCCAGCAGCATCTTCAGGAAGTTCTTGCGGAAGGCCCACAGGGCCACGGCCAGTGCCACCGCCATCGCGCCGTAGAGCACGGTCGGCTTCCACTTGATGAAGCGGTCGTCGTGCAGCACCAGCGTGAGCGTGCCGAACAGCAGGATCAGCACCAGCGTGGCCTTCTGCATCGCCTGCAGCTTGCGTTCCATCGCATAGATGATCGCCATCTGCACCACCGTGGCGGCCATCAGCACGCCGGTGGCGGTGTAGATGTCGGCGAGCTTGTAGGCCCCAAAGAACAGCAGGATCGGGAAGAAGTCGAGGATCAGTTTCATGCAGTCGGATGGTGGCGGGGCCGGAAGAAAAAGGAGAAGGCGCCGCTCAGGGCTTCTTCTGGAAGTCGAGCGAGGCCGAGTTCATGCAGTAGCGCAGGCCGGTCTCGGTCGGTCCGTCGGGGAAGACGTGGCCCAGGTGCGCGCCGCAATTGGCGCAGACATTCTCGGTGCGCACCATGCCGTGCGAGCGGTCGACGATGTTGCGGATCGCGCCCGGCACCGCTTCCTCCGAGAAGCTGGGCCAGCCGCAGCCGGCGTCGAACTTGGTGGCGGACTCGAACAGCTTGGCGCCGCAGCAGACGCAGTGGTAGGTGCCGTCGTCCCAGTGGGCTTCGTACTTGCCGGTGAAGGGGCGCTCGGTCGCCGCGTGGCGGGTCACCTCGAAGGCGGCCGGCTCGGCACCCTTTTCGGCGAGCAGCGCTTTCCATTCGGCATCGGTTTTCTGGACGGGTGTGTTCATGATGAGCAGCTGATTTCGATCGTGGAAGCCCAGTCGGGCGGGAACCCGGCATACGCCTGCGCGCCGGGATGTTCTTCAAATGGGGATTCCAGCAGGGCCAGCAAGGTCGCCACGCCCGAGAAGTCCTTGCGGCCAGCCGCTTCGATGGCCTGCTGGCCCAGGTGGTTCCGCAGCACGTATTCCGGATTGCTGCGCAGCATCAGTTCGGCCGCCTGCTCGCGCGGGGTGTGGGCATGGCGCTCCAGAAACAAAAGCAGCCAGGCGTCGAAGCCGGCGCGGTCAATGAACAGTTCGCGCACCGGCTCGATGTTGCCGTCGGCCCGGTAGCGGGCCAGGCGGCGCCAGAAGATCGTGTAGTCGGTCTTTTCGGCCGCCAGCAGCTTGAGCACGCCCTCGATCAGCGCGCGGTCGCCGTCGGCCGCGTCGGCGAGGCCGAGCTTGGCGCGCATGCGGTTCTCGAAGGCGTTCGGGAACGCGGCCTTGTACGACTCGAGCGCGGCCAGCGCGAGCTCCTGGTCCTCGATCAGCGGCAGCAGCGCCTGGCCGAGGCAGAACAGGTTCCAGTACGCCACGTTGGGCTGCTGGTTGAAGGCATAGCGCCCGCCGGTGTCGCTGTGGTTGCAGATGTGGCGCGGATCGAAGCCGTCGAGGAACTGGAACGGGCCGTAGTCGATGGTGAGCCCGAGGATGCTCATGTTGTCGGTGTTCATCACGCCGTGGCAGAAGCCCACGGCCTGCCAGTGCGCCAGCAGGGTGGCGGTGCGTTCGCTCACGGCCTCGAGCAGCGCCGCATAGGGGTTGCCGCCGAAGCGTTCGTTGTGGCGGCAGGCCGGGTAGTAGCGGTCGATCACGTAGTCGGCGAGCGCGCGCAGCTCCTCGTGCTGCTGGTTCGCCGCGAAGTGCTCGAAATGGCCGAAGCGGATGAAGCTCGGTGCCACCCGCGTCACCACCGCGGCGGTCTCGATCTCCTCGCGGCGCACGCGCGCGTCCGAGCCGGTCACGCACAGCGCGCGCGTGGTCGGGATGCCCAGGCCGTGCATGGCTTCGCTGCAGAGGAACTCGCGGATGCTCGAGCGCAGCACGGCGCGGCCGTCGCCCATGCGCGAATAGGGCGTACGGCCCGCGCCCTTGAGCTGGATCTCGAGGCCGTCCGCGGTTTCGCCGAGCAGGATCGCGCGCCCGTCGCCGAGCTGGCCGGCCCAGACGCCGAACTGGTGGCCGCTGTAGACGCTGGCCAGCGGCCGCGCGCCCTCGAGCGGGATGTTGCCGCTCAGCGCCTCGAGCAGCGCGTCGCTGCGCCAGCCTTCGGGCAGGCCCAGCTCGCGCGCGACCCGTTCGCTGTGGCCGACCCAGTAGAGCGGCGTGGGCGAACTCAGCGGGGTGGGGCGCAGCTCGGTGTAGAAGCGCGGCCCGAGCGTGGAGAAGCCGGTGGTGGCCCAGCCCAGGCCCAGGTCGGCGCTCCCGGGCCGGGTTTCGGTCGACGTGGGGCGGTTCTCTTCGGCAAGCAGGCTCGTGGGCGTCATGCCCCGATTGTCCGGCAGAGCGCTAGACCCCTGGCCAAGGGGGGCCTCGGAGACCAGAAACTAGGCGGCGGCGCGCAACAGCGAGCCGGCCGCGTCGCCATGCCACAGCCGCGTGCGGTACTGCGCCGGCGGCAGGCCGAACCAGCGCTTGCAGGCGCGGAAGAAGTTGCTGCTGTCGACGAAGCCCAGCAGGTCGGCCACGTCGGTCAGCGTGTGGCGCTCCTGCGCCAGGTACTGCTGCGCCAGTTCGCGCCGGGTGCGGTCGAGCAGCGCCTGGAACGACACCGATTCCTCCTGCAGCCGGCGCTGCAGCGTGCGCTCGGCCAGGCCCAGGCCCGAGGCCACGTCCTGGCGGCGCGGCTCGCCGTGCGGCAGGCGGCGCGCGATCTCGGCGCAGACCAGGGTGCTGGTGGTGGTCTGGCCCAACTGGTCGAGCTGGTCGTCGAGCAGGTGTTCCTGCATCTCGCCGAGCTCGGGGTGGCTGGTGGGCAGCGTCATCGCCAGGTTGGCGGCCGACAGCAGCATGCGGTTGGCCGGCGCGCCGAAGCGCACCTCGCAGCCGAAGGCCTCGCGGTGCGGCCGGTCGTCGTCGGGGGCCGGATAGGCGAACTCGATCGCCAGCGGCTCCATCTCGCGCCGGATCAGCCAGCGGCACTGCATCAGCATGGTGAGCAGGGCGTACTCGACGCGCTGGCGCGGGATCGGCAGGCTGCCGCCCGTGTGCTGCATCACCATCCAGCTGCCGCGCGCCTCGGGCTGCACCGAGAAGGCGGTGGCATCGGAGATCACGGGCATGTAGCGCGCGAGCCGGTCCATCGCCTCGCCGAGATCGACGCAGCAGGCCATGACGTGGGCGACGGTGCCCAACTTGCTGTGGGTGGCGGCCAGGCCGCGGTGCAGGCCCAGCGTGGGCCGGCCCGCGCGCGCCACGGCCAGTTGCCACAACACGGTGATCTCGTCGACCGGGATGCGCGCGTTCTGCCGCAGCAGCGATTCGGGGTCGAAGCCGGCGTCGCGCAGCAGCGAGGGCACGTCCAGGCCCTCGGCCTCGAACATCCTCAGCACCCCCTCGAGCCATGCCGACGAGCTGGTGCGCAACTCGGGCTGCGGCATGCAGCCCGGACGGCGCGCAGGCCGGCGCGCGTGGCGCGGGTTGGAGGCTCCTGAAGTCATTCGATTGGCTCGCTTGCGATAGCGGTGGAAACGGCACCCGTTCCTAGAATTTTTTCGGGTTCGGCGGGCCGGAGTATGGCCGCGGGGCACCGATGCAGGAATTCCGATTAACCCGGTGTGGAGACAAACACATGCAAGAAATGGCAACGGCACGAAAAAGCCAGGGTGCGGCAGGACAGAAGACAAGGGTGGCTTCGGCCATCGCCATGGCCGCGATCGCGGCCGCCAGCATGGCCCTCGTGGCCTGCGGCGGCGGCGGCTCGGGGTCGAGCGGATTCTTCCCGGTGGCACCGCCACCCCCGCCGCCGCCCGCGCCGCCACCGGCCGCGGACGGCCCGATGGTGCGCCAGACCACCGCCGGCAAGATCGAGGGCGTGGACGACAGCGCCGGCACCGGTACCTTGTCGTGGAAGGGCGTTCCGTTCGCCCAGGCCCCCGTCGGCGCGCTGCGCTGGGCGCCGCCGGCCGATCCCAGGGCCTGGGAGGGCGTGCGCTCCGCCGCCAAGTTCGGCCGCAGCTGCGCCCAGGGCGGGCGCTACTTCAGCCCGGCACCCGACGACGCGCCCTTCGGCCTCGGCACCCGCGAGGGCTTCGGCAAGCCGGTGGGCGACGAGGACTGCCTCACGCTCAACATCTGGCGCCCGAGCGGCGACGCCGCCAAGCTGCCCGTGATCGTCTACATCTACGGCGGCAGCAACATTTCGGGTTACACGGCCGATCCGGGCTACGACGGGGCGCAACTCGCCAAGCGCGGCAATGCCGTCGTCGTGACGATCAACTACCGGCTGGGCGTGCTCGGCTGGCTCGACCTGCCGCAGCTCAAGAACGGCGAGGCGAAGAACGACTCGGGCAACTTCGCGCTGCTCGACCAGATGCAGGCGCTGAAGTTCATCCAGGCCAACATCGGCGCCTTCGGCGGCGACGCGGGCAACGTGACGGTGATGGGGCAGTCGGCGGGCGCGGTCAACACCTGGGGCCTGGTGGTCTCGAGCGCATCGGCCGGCCTGCTGCACAAGGCGGTGCCGCTGAGCGGCGGGATCGCCTTCTCCTCGCGTGCCACCGCGCAGACCTATTCGAAGGGGCTGCTCGCGGCCATCGCCATCGCCGACGGCAAGGCCGTCGACACCACCTCGGCCAATGCCTGGGTGGCCTCGCAGACCAACGCGCAGATCGCCACCTACCTGCGCGGCCTGCCGGCCGACAAGCTGCTGACCATCGTGCTCGCGAACCCGCAGCTGGGCAACGCGCCCGCGCCGATCGAGGACGGCACCATCCTGCCCGTGAACTCGCGGGCCGAGGTCGATGCCGGCCGCTTCAACAAGGTGCCGATGCTGATCGGCAACACGCGCGACGAGGGCACGCTGTTCGCCAACCTGTTCGGCACCTTCACGGGGCAGGGCCTGGGCTTCAAGCCGACCGACTACGAACGCTTCGGGCTGCAGTACAACTTCAACCCCGATGCACCGGTCACGCTCACCGAGGCCGACCTGATCAACGCACCCTACCTGCCGGTAGGTAAGCCGCTGACCGGATGGAAGGCCGCCTCGGATTTCGCGACCAACGCGATCTTCCTCAACGGCCTGCCCGCGCAGATCGACTCGGTCGCGAAGTACCTGCCGACCAAGACCTGGTACTACCGCTTCGACTGGAGCCAGCAGGTGGCGCCGTTCAATACCGTCTACGGCGCGACGCACGGCCTCGACACGGTGTTCATGTTCCACAACTTCGGCACCAACATCTTCTCCTTCGCCTATGGCGAGGCGAACCGGCCGGGCCGCGAGGCGCTGTCGGACGCGATGGTCGGCAGCCTGTCCGCGTTCGCGCGCACCGGCGATCCGAACCATGCGGGCCTGGGCGTGACCTGGCCCAACTGGCCGCGCAAGATCGTGCTCGACGCCAGCAAGACGCAGCTGCAGAACAGCGCGCCTTGAGCACTGCGCGCACCGGCAAGGCGCACCGCCGCGACGGCCATGGCCGCCGCGGTGGTGGCGAAGGTCGCGCGAGGGGCGAGGCGTCTGCATGCTCCGGCGGACGCCAGCTGTCATCCGGACGACAGATCGGTCCTCGCAGACTGCGGGTTTCTGTCATTGTGCGAACGCACATAAATTGCGTGAATCGCCGTAATCTTTGAAACCGCTGAATTTTGTTGAAAGAAGGAGCCTGTAGATGCTGGGTTTGATGCAAGACCGACCGCTTTTGATCTCGTCGCTGATCGAGTTCGTCGAGCGCCACAACGGTGACGGCGAGATCGTCTCGCGGCGGGTCGAGGGCGACATCCACCGCTGTACCTGGAGCGACATCGCATCGCGTTCCCGGCAGGTGGCCAATGCGCTGGACGGCGAGCAACTGCTGTTCAGCGACCGCATCGCGACCCTGGCCTGGAACGGCTACCGCCACCTGGAGCTCTACTACGGCGTCAGCGGCAGCGGCCGCGTGCTGCACACCATCAACCCGCGCCTGCATCCCGACCAGATCGCGTGGATCGCCAACCACGCCGAAGACCAGATCCTGTGCTTCGACCTGACCTTCCTGCCGCTGGTGCAGGCCGTGCATGCCAAGTGCCCGACCATCCGCAAGTGGGTCGCGCTGTGCGGGCCCGACAAGCTGCCGGTCGACAGCGGCATCCCCAACCTCGTGAGCTACGAGGACTGGGTCGGCGGCCAGTCCACCGACTACCAATGGCCGGTGTTCGACGAGAACTCGGCCTCGAGCATGTGCTACACGAGCGGCACCACGGGCAACCCCAAGGCCGCGCTCTACAGCCACCGCTCGACCATGCTGCACGCCTATGCGGCGGCGCTGCCCGACGTGATGCGCATCTCGGCGCGCGACTCGGTGCTGCCCGTGGTGCCGATGTTCCACGTCAACGCCTGGGGCATTCCGTACTCGGCCGCGCTCGTGGGCTGCAAGCTGGTGTTCCCGGGGCCGGCGCTCGACGGCAAGTCGGTCTACGACCTGATCGAGGGCGAGGGCGTGACCTTCGCGGCCGGCGTGCCCACCGTGTGGCAGATGATGCTGGGCCACATGCAGACCAACGGCCTGAAGTTCAGCGCCCTGAACCGCACCGTGATCGGCGGCTCCGCCTGCCCGCCGGCCATGATCAAGGCCTTCCAGGACCTGTACGACGTCGAGGTGCTGCATGCCTGGGGCATGACCGAGATGAGCCCGCTGGGCACGCTGTGCACGCTCAAGAACAAGCACCTGAAGCAGTCGCCCGAGGAGCAGCTCGCGGTGCGCCTCAAGCAGGGCCGCGCGATCTTCGGCGTCGACATGAAGATCGTCGACGGCGAGAACAACGAGCTGCCCTGGGACGGCAAGGCCTACGGCGACCTGCTGGTCAAGGGCCCGTGGATCGTCAAGGAGTACTTCAAGGGCGAGGGCGGCGATCCGCTGATCGACGGCTGGTTCCCCACCGGCGACGTCGCCACCATCGATGCCGACGGCTACCTGCAGATCACCGACCGCAGCAAGGACGTGATCAAGTCCGGCGGCGAATGGATCAGCTCGATCGACATCGAGAACATCGCGGTCTCGCATCCGGCCATCGCCATGGCGGCCTGCATCGGCGTCTTCCACCCCAAGTGGGACGAGCGCCCGATCGTCGCGGTGGTGAAAAAGCCCGGTGCCGAGGTCACGCGTGAGGAACTGCTGAAGTTCTACGAAGGCAAGACCGCCAAGTGGCAGATCCCCGACGACGTGGTCTTCGTCGAGGCAATTCCGCTGGGCGCCACCGGAAAGATCCTCAAGACCCGGCTGCGCGAGCAGCTCAAGGACTACAAGCTGCCCGGCCTGTAAAGCGGGTGGGGCGGTGGCCGTGTCGCCTAGGCGATAGCACGGCCACCTCCACGGCCCGGCTTGCGGGCAATCCCTGTGCGGACGAAAAAAGTGCGCTTGTACGCTGCGGATGCAGCCAATCGGGCAGCCCTTCAACCTGGAGACTCTTCATGCGTTTTGCCCTCAAGTCCATCGCCGTGTGCGCCCTGCTGGCCGGTGCCGGCGCGTCCTTCGCCCAGAAGGGCGAGACCGTCAAGATCGCCTGGCTCGATCCGCTCTCGGGCCTGATGGCCGCGGTGGGCACGAACCAGCTCAAGACCACGCAGTTCCTGGCGGAAGAGTTCAACAAGAAGAACACCTCGGGCGTGAAGTTCGAGATCATCGGCATCGACAACAAGCTCAGCCCGCAGGAGACCACCGCCGCGCTGCGCTCGGCGCAGGACCAGGGCGCGCGCTACATCATGCAGGGCAACGGCTCGGGCCCGGCGCTCGCGATCATCGATGCGGTCGAGAAGAACAACGCGCGCAACCCGGGCAAGGAACTGCTCTTCATGAATTACGCGGCGGTCGACCCCGACCTGACCAACAGCAAGTGCAGCTACTGGCACTTCCGCGTGGACGCCGACACCTCGATGAAGATGGAGGCGCTGACCACCTGGATGAAGGACCAGACGGACATCAAGAAGGTCTACATCCTCGGCCAGAACTACGCGCACGGCGTGCAGGTCAGCAAGTACGCCAAGGAAAACCTCAAGACCAAGCGCCCCGACATCCAGATCGTGGGCGACGACCTGCATCCGCTGGCCCAGGTGCGCGACTTCGCGCCCTACATCGCCAAGATCAAGGCCTCGGGTGCCGACACCGTGATCACCGGCAACTGGGGTTCCGACCTGTCGCTGCTGATCAAGGCGGCCAATGACTCGGGCCTCAACGTCAAGTTCCTGACCTACTACGCGCCCGGCGCAGGCACGCCCACCGCCATGGGCGCCACCTCCGACGGCAAGGTCTACACCGTGGCCTATGCCCACTACAACATGGGCGGCGACATCCAGCGCCTGCTCGGCGGCTACAAGAAGAAGATGAACGACGACCTCACGCAGGCGTCGATCTACCACGTGTTCGCGCTGCTCGATGCCGCTTTCGCGCAGACCAAGTCGACCGACCCGGTCAAGGTCGCGGCCGCGCTCGAGGGCATGAAGATCAAGAGCTTCAACGGCGAGGTCGAGATGCGCAAGACCGACCACCAGTTGCAGCAGGGCCTGTACATCTCGCGCTGGGAGAAGGCCAGCGCCAAGTACCCCTATGACGCCGAGAACACCGGTTACACCAATGTTCCCGTGAAGTATTACGAGTCGTACGTGGCGAGCACCCCGACGACCTGCCAGATGAAGCGCCCCTGAGGCTATTCGTGCGCGCATTTCCTACCCGTCGGTAGCAACAGCCTACCGGCGGGTAGAAATTGGAGAAATGCGCTGTCGCCTGCGCGATAGAAACGGGCCTCGCGGCATCTCCCTTACGGGCATTCCCTGAGGGGAGGGGCTGCGAAGGCTTGTACGCTCGTGCAAGGTTTTTTGAATCGGTTTGACCAGGAGATATAGATCGTGAAGTTCGCTCTGAAAATCGCTACCGCAGCCATCCTTGCCGCCAGCGCCGCCGGCGCCCTGGCCCAGAAGGGTGAAACCGTCAAGATCGCATGGCTCGACCCGCTGTCGGGCCTGATGGCCGCGGTCGGCACCAACCAGCTCAAGACCTTCCAGTTCCTGGCCGAAGAATTCAACAAGAAGAACGTAGCCGGCGTGAAGTTCGAGATCATCGGCATCGACAACAAGCTCAGCCCCCAGGAAACCACCGCCGCGCTGCGCTCGGCCATGGACCAGGGCGCGCGCTACGTGGTGCAGGGCAACGGCTCGGGCCCGGCGCTGGCCATCATCGACGCGCTCGAGAAGCACAACGCCCGCAACCCGGGCAAGGAAGTGCTCTACGTCAACTATGCGGCCGTCGATCCCGACCTGACCAACAGCAAGTGCAGCTACTGGCACTTCCGCCTCGATGCCGACACCTCGATGAAGATGGAGGCGCTGACCACCTTCATGAAGGACCAGCCCGAGATCAAGAAGGTCTACCTGATCAACCAGAACTACTCGCATGGCCAGCAGGTCTCGAAGTTCGCGAAGGAAAACCTCAAGACCAAGCGCCCCGACGTCGAAGTCGTCGGCGACGACCTGCATCCGCTGGCCCAGGTGCGCGACTTCGCGCCCTACATCGCCAAGATCAAGGCCTCGGGCGCCGACTCGGTGATCACCGGCAACTGGGGCTCCGACCTCGCGCTGTTGATCAAGGCGGCCAACGATGCCGGCCTCAACGTCAAGTTCTACACCTACTACGCCGTCACCAACGGCACGCCGACCGCCATGGGCGCGGCCTCGGACGGCAAGGTCTACCAGGTCGGCTACAGCCACTACAACGCGCCGGGCCCGGTCCAGCCGCTGATGGGCGAGTTCAAGAAGCGCTTCAACGACGACCTCTACACCACCGACGTCTACACGGTCTACGCGATGCTCAGCGAAGCCTTTGTGCGCGCCAAGTCGACCGAGCCGGTGAAGGTGGCCGCCACGCTCGAGGGCATGAAGTTCAAGAGCTTCAACGGCGACGTCGAGATGCGCAAGGCCGACCACCAGCTGCAGCAGGGCCTGTGGATCACGCGCTGGCAGAAGGCCGACGCCAAGAACCCGTACAGCCCGGAGAACACCGGCTACACGCTGGCCCCGGTCAAGTACTACGAAGCCTACGTGGCGAGCACGCCCACCACGTGCCAGATGAAGCGGCCCTCCTGAACGCGGGACGCCCCTGAACGGTCGAGGCCCGACTTCAACACTCGGGCCTTTTTCTTTTTCATGTGATCCGAAAGACCGATGAACGTCGAATTCTTCGTCATCTCGCTGCTCAACGGCGTGAGCTACGGCCTGCTGTTGTTCATGCTGAGCTCCGGCCTCACGCTGATCTTCAGCATGATGGGCGTGCTCAACTTCGCGCACGCGAGCTTCTACATGCTGGGTGCGTACATCGCCTACACGCTGTCGAACATCGTCGGCTTCTGGCCGGCGCTGTTCCTCGCGCCGCTGCTGGTGGGCGCCCTGGGCGCCGGCTTCGAGCGCTACTGCCTGCGGCGCGTGCACAAGTTCGGCCACGTGCCCGAGCTGCTCGTGACCTTCGGTCTTTCCTACCTGATCCTCGAGCTGGTGCAGCTGGTGTGGGGCCGCTCGACCGTGCCCTACGGCCTGCCGGCGCAGCTCCAGGGCCCGCTGTTCACGCTCTACGGCACCCAGTTCCCCAAGTCGCGCTCCTTCATCATGCTGGTGGCGGTGCTGATGCTGGTGTCGGTGTGGCTGCTGCTCACGCGCACGCGCATCGGCCTCGTGATCCAGGCCGCGCTCAAGCACCCCGACATGGTCGAGGCGCTGGGCCACAACGTGCCGCGCGTGTTCATGCTGGTGTTCGGCGGCGGTGCCGCGCTCGCGGGCCTCGCGGGCGTGGTCGGCGGCAACACCTACGTCACCGAGCCGGCGATGGCGGGTTCGGTCGGCTCCATCATCTTCGTGGTGGTGGTGGTCGGCGGCATGGGCTCGCTGGCCGGGGCCTTCCTGGCCTCGCTGCTGATCGGCGTGATCCAGACCTTCGCGGTCGCCATGGACCAGTCGCTGGCCGGCGGACTGCAGGCGCTGGGCATGGCGGTCAACGACCAGACCTTCGGCTACGAGCTGCTCAAGCTCACCATCTCGCAGGTCGCACCGATCCTGCCGTACCTGTTCCTGGTCCTCATCCTGATCTTCAGGCCCAAGGGTCTGCTGGGCACCCGGGAGGACTGACGCCATGACATCGACCACGCAAGCTTCGCGCTACTACCGCTTCAAGCCCTGGAACATCGGGCGCTACCTGATCTGGGCGCTGTTCGCCATCGCCCTGATCGTCGCGCCGCACCTGTTCAAGAGCAGCCTGGCGCTGACCATGCTCTCGCAGATGGGCTACCTCATCGTCATCTGCCTGAGCTACAACATCCTGCTGGGGCAGGGCGGCATGCTGAGCTTCGGCCATGCCGTCTACGTCGGGCTGGGCTCGTTCATCGCGATCCACACGATGAACCTCGCGAGCAAGGGCGCGGTGCCGGTGCCGCTGGTGCTGATCCCCCTCGTGGGCGGGCTCGCGGGCATGTTCTTCGCGATCCTGCTGGGCTTCGTCACCACGAAGAAGTCGGGCACCACCTTCGCGATGATCACGCTGGGCATCGGCGAACTGGTGGCCGCCATGGCGCTGATGTTCCCGAGCTTCTTCGGCGGCGAGGGCGGCATCACCACCGACCGCGTCTACGGCACGCCCTTCCTCGGCATGACCTTCGGGCCGCAGATCCAGGTCTACTACCTGATCGCGTTCTACTGCTTCGTGTGCACCGCGCTGATGTTCGCCTTCACCGGCACGCCGCTGGGCCGCATGCTCAACGCGGTGCGCGACAACCCCGAGCGCGTGGAATTCATCGGCTACAACACGCAGCGCGTGCGCTACTTCGCGTTCATCATCGCGGGCTTCTTCGCCGGCATCGGCGGCGGCCTGGCCTCGATCAACTTCGAGATCGTGAACGCGGCCGACAGCCTCAACGCGGTGCGCTCGGGCGGCTACCTGCTGTTCACCTTCCTCGGCGGCGCGGTGTTCTTCTTCGGCCCGATGATCGGCGCGGTGCTGCTGGTGTTCGCCTCGATCCTGCTGTCGGAGCTCTCGAAGGCCTGGCAGCTGTACTTCGGGCTGGTGTTCGTGTTCATGGTGATGTTCGCCCCGGGCGGCATCGCGAGCCTGATCATGATGAACCTGCGCGTGGCCAAGTTCGGCAAGTTCGACCGCTTCTGGTGGCTCTACCTCGCGCTCGCCGCGGCGCTGGTGCCGGTGGTGATCGGCGCGGCCGCGCTGATCGAGATGATCTACCACATCCAGCTCAACGCGGCGATGGGCTCGCGGCTGAACTTCTTCGGCGTCTCGCTCGACACCGCGGGCATGGGCAGCTGGCTCGGCGCGGTCGCGATCCTGGCCATCGGCCTGGGCGCGCTCGAGGTCGCGCGGCGCCGCTTCGTGCGGGTCTGGGGCCAGGCCCAGGAAGAGATCGAAACGGAAATCAAGCGTCGGGAGGCGGCGTAACACATGAGCGCTGAATACGCACTGGAACTCAAGGCGCTGCGAAAGAATTTCGGCAAGACCGAGATCATTCGCGGCGTGGACCTCGCGGTGAAGGCCGGCGAGCGCGTGGCCGTCATCGGGCCGAACGGCGCGGGCAAGTCCACGCTGTTCAACCTGATCAGCGGGCGGCTCGCGCCCACCAGCGGCGAGGTGCTGCTCAACGGGCAGCGCATCGACGGCAAGAAGCCCTACGAGATCAACCGGCTGGGCCTCTCGCGCAGCTTCCAGATCACGAACATCTTCCCCAAGCTCAGCGTGTTCGAGAACCTGCGCTGCGGCGTGCTCTGGAGCCTCGGCTACAAGTACACCTTCCTGCGCTTCCTCTCGAACCTCGACGACGCCAATGCGCGCACCGAGGAGCTGATCCGCCAGATCGGGCTGGAACGCAAGCGCGACGTGCATGCGGTGAACCTCACCTATGCCGAGCAGCGCGCGCTCGAGATCGGCGTGACCATCGCCGGCGGCGCCAACGTGATCCTGCTGGACGAACCCACGGCCGGCATGAGCAAGACCGAGACCTCGCACTTCATCGCGCTGATCAAGCACGTGACCACCGGCAAGACCCTGCTCACGGTGGAGCACGACATGGGCGTGGTGTTCGGCCTGGCCGACAAGATCGCGGTGGTGGTGTATGGCGAGGTGATCGCCTTCGACACGCCCGCGGAGGTGCGCGCCAATGCGCGCGTGCAGGAGGCGTACCTGGGTTCGTCGGTGGCCGATGCACAGGGAGCGGGACACTGAGATGCTGAAGCTTCACGACATCCACGCCTACTACGGCAAGAGCCATGTGCTGCATGGCGTTTCCTTCGACGTGCAGCCCGGCGAGATCGTCGCGCTGCTGGGCCGCAACGGCTCGGGCCGATCGACCACCGCCAAGGCCATCATGGGCCTGGTGCATGCCGAGGGCACGCTGCGCTGGAAGGAGCAGGACATCCTGCGCCGCAAGGCCTACGAGATCGCCCACCTGGGCATCGGCTACGTGCCCGAAAACCGCGACATCTTCCCCAAGCTCACGGTGCACCAGAACCTGCTGCTCGGGCAGAAGGGCTCGGGCAAGGGCAGCCGCTGGCAGTTTGATGACATGTACGGCATGTTCCCGCGCCTCAAGGAGCGCCAGCACACCGAGGCCGGCGTGCTCTCGGGCGGCGAACAGCAGATGCTCACGCTGTGCCGCACGCTGATGGGCGACCCCGACCTGATCATCATCGACGAGCCCACCGAGGGCCTGGCGCCGAAGATCGTCGAGCTCGTGGGGCAGTACCTGCGTACCCTCAAGGACAAGGGCATCTCGGTGCTGCTGATCGAGCAGAAGCTCACCATCGCGATGGCGATCTCCGACCGCGCGCTCGTCATGGGCCACGGCAGCATCGTATTCGACGGCACGCCCGCCAGCCTGCGCGCCGACGGCGCGACGCGCAAGGAATGGCTCGAGGTCTGAGGTAGGCTGTGGAAGGCGGATGGCCGGAGGCGAAGGGCGCGAAGTCCTTGGCGTCCGGCGTCCGCCTTTGCTCCTTGTCCCTCCAGCGACTGCGTGCCATTGTTGCGCCGCGCCAAAGGCCTAAAATCCCCGGAAAAAGAACACTCGTGCTTTTTCTTTTTTCTCTTCACACACCAAGGAACGCAGCATGACGGCTGAATACAAAGTGCTCGGCGATGTCGCCGTGATCACCCTGACCAATCCCCCGGTCAACGGTCTCGGTTTCTCGACCCGCATCGGCATCACCGACGGCCTGTCGAAGGCCCATGCCGACGATGCCGTCAAGGCCATCGTCATCACCGGCGCCGGCAAGGCGTTCTCGGGCGGCGCCGACATCAAGGAATTCGGCACGCCCAAGGCGCTGCAGGAGCCCAACCTGCTGAGCGTGATCCTCGCGCTCGAAGCCGCCACCAAGCCCATCGTCGCGGCCATCCACTCGGTGTGCATGGGCGGCGGCCTCGAGCTCGCGCTCGGCTGCCACTACCGCGTCGCGGCCCCGGGCACCAACGTCGCGCTGCCCGAAGTCAAGCTGGGCCTGCTGCCCGGCGCCGGCGGCACGCAGCGCCTGCCGCGCGTGCTGGGCGTGGAAACCGCCCTCAACATGATCGTGAGCGGCGAGGCCGTGAAGTCCGAAGTGCTCGCCAGCCTGCCGGGCCAGAAGCTGTTCGACAAGCTCGCCGCCTCGCCCGAGACCGTGTTCGACGAAGCCGTCGAGTTCGCGAAGTCGGTCGCGGCCAAGGGCGGCGACCTGCCGCTGGTGCGCAGCCTGCCGTGCCGCCATCCGCAGGGCGATGCCTACTTCCAGTTCACCAAGAACATGGTCGGCGGCATGTCGAAGAACTATCCGGCGCCGCTCAAGTGCATCGACGCCGTGCAGGCCGCCACCAAGCTCAAGTTCGACGAGGGCATGGCCGAGGAGCGCCGCCTGTTCACCGCGCTGATGTTCACGCCCGAGTCGCTGTCGCTGCGCCACCTGTTCATGGCCGAGCGCGCCGCCTCGAAGATTCCCGACGTGCCCGAGGACACGCCCAAGCGCGAGATCAAGTCGGTCGGCGTGATCGGCGCCGGCACCATGGGCGGCGGCATCTCGATGAACTTCCTCAACGCGGGCATCCCCGTGAAGATCCTCGAGATGAAGCAGGAAGCGCTCGACCGCGGCATCGCCACCATCAAGAAGAACTACGAAGCCCAGGTCAAGAAGGGCAAGCTCAAGCAGGACAAGTACGAGCAGCGCATGGCGCTCTTGAGCACCACGCTGAGCTACGACGACCTGAAGGACGCCGACCTGATCATCGAGGCCGTGTTCGAGGAGATCGGCGTCAAGGAGAAGGTCTTCAAGGAACTCGACCGCGTCGCCAGGAAGGGCGCGATCCTGGCCTCGAACACCTCGACGCTCGACGTCGACAAGATCGCATCGTTCACCGAGCGTCCGCAGGACGTGGTCGGCATGCACTTCTTCAGCCCGGCCAACGTGATGAAGCTGCTCGAGGTGGTGCGCGGCAAGCAGACCGCCAAGGACGTGCTCGCCACGGTCATGGCCATCGGCAAGAAGATCAAGAAGACCTCGGTGGTCTCGGGCGTGTGCGACGGCTTCATCGGCAACCGCATGATCGAGCAGTACAGCCGCCAGGCCGGCTTCCTGCTCGACGAGGGCGCGACGCCGCAGCAGGTCGACAAGGCGATCGAGAAGTTCGGCTTCGCGATGGGTCCGTTCCGCATGGGCGACCTGGCCGGCAACGACATCGGCTGGGCGATCCGCAAGCGCCGCGCCGTCGAGCGCGCCGACATGAAGTACAGCCGCACGGCCGACAAGCTCTGCGAACTGGGCCGCTTCGGCCAGAAGACCGGGGCAGGGTGGTACGACTACCAGGCCGGCAAGCGCGACGCGATCCCCTCGGAACTCGTCAACAAGATGATCGAGGACCACCGCAAGGAGCTGGGCATCACGCCGCGCAAGATCTCCGACGAGGAAATCGTGCAGCGCCTGGTCTATGCGCTGGTCAACGAAGGCGCGCACATCCTCGAGGACGGCATCGCCTCGAAGTCGGGCGACATCGACATGGTCTACCTCACGGGCTACGGTTTCCCGATCTGGCGCGGCGGCCCGATGCACTACGCCTCGCAGGTCGGCCTGTACAACGTGGCCGAGACCATGAAGCGCTTCGCGAAGAACCCGCGCGACGACGCCGAGTTCTGGCAGCCCGCGGCGCTGATCCAGAAGCTGGTGGCCGAAGGCAAGTCCTTCGGCTGATCGTCCGGGACCGCGACCGCCCATGTTGAAACGCATCCTCCTGGGACTGCTGCTGGCGCTCGTCGCGCTGGCGGCGGTCGTGGCGGTCAAGACCTGGACCACGCCCTCGCGCCAGCTCGCGGTGGCGCCCGCGCCCAAGCTCGACATCGACCTGCAGGCCGCCGCCAAGCGGCTCGCGGGCGCGATCCCGATCCGTACCGTGTCCAGCCTCGACGACCCGGCCGCCAACCTGGCCGAGTTCGACCGGCTGCATGCCTACCTCGAGCAGAACTTCCCCAAGGTCCACGCCACCCTCAAGAAGGAAGTGGTGGGCCAGAAGGCGCTGCTCTACACCTGGACCGGCAGCGATGCCGCGGCCAAACCCATCGCGCTGATGGCGCACCAGGACATGGTGCCGATCGCGCCGGGCACCGAGAAGGCCTGGAGCGTCGATCCCTTCGGCGGCGAGATCAAGGACGGCTTCGTCTGGGGCCGCGGCACGCTCGACAACAAGGGCAACCTGTTCGCGCAGATGGAGGCCATCGAGCTGCTGATCGCCAGCGGCTTCCAGCCGAAGCAGACGGTCTACCTGGTGATGGGCGACGACGAGGAGGTCAGCGGCCTGCGCGGCGCGCTGCCGATCGCCGAGCTGCTCAAGTCACGTGGCGTGAAGCTCGACTGGGTGCTCGACGAGGGCCTGCTGGTGCTCGACGGCGTGCTGCCGGGCCTGAGCAAGCCGGCGGCGCTGATCGGCCTGGCCGAGAAGGGCTACGCCACCTTCTTCCTCTCGCTCGACACCGCGCCCGGCCACTCGTCGATGCCGCCCGCGCACAGCGCGATCGGCAGCATGAGCGCCGCGCTCGCGCGGCTCGAGGCCCACCCGATGCCCGGCGGCATCCAGGGCGTGGCGGGCCAGATGTTCGGCACGCTCGCGCCCGAGATGAGCGGCATCAACCGCGTGATGCTGTCCAACCTCTGGCTCACGGCGCCGCTGGTCGAAGGCCAGCTGCAGAAGAGCCCGAGCAGCAACGCGATGCTGCGCACCACCACCGCGCTGACCATCGTGCGCGCCGGCAACAAGGACAACGTGCTGCCCGGCCGCGCCGAGGCCGCCGTCAACTTCCGCGTGCTGCCCGGCGACACCATCGACAGCGTCGAGGCCCACCTGCGCAAGCAGCTCGGCAACGACGAGATCAAGATCAAGCGCTACCCCGGCAACTCCGAGGCCTCGCCGGTCTCGCCGACCGACAGCGCCGGCTACCGCACCATCGAGCGCTCGGTGCGCCAGTCCTTCCCCGACGCCATCGTCGCGCCCGGCCTCATGACCGCGGCCACCGATTCGCGCCACTTCTCGATCCTGAGCGACGCGGTGTTCCGCTTCTCGCCGTTCC
This sequence comes from Variovorax sp. GW821-FHT09B01, assembly GCF_059418345.1. Lineage (NCBI taxonomy): Bacteria > Pseudomonadati > Pseudomonadota > Betaproteobacteria > Burkholderiales > Comamonadaceae > Variovorax > Variovorax sp. GW821-FHT09B01. The sequence continues at coordinate 437,273 of NZ_JBWKPQ010000002.1, forward strand.
GCATGAAGAACGAGGACCTCGCGCGCTTCCATGGCACCAACGAACGCCTCGCGATCTCGAACTACGGCGAGATGATCGGCTTCTATCAGCAGCTGCTGCGCAACGCCTCCGGCGCGCAGCCCCAGTAACCCGGCTTCCCCTTCCATCTTCGAAAAGGACCTCACCATGACCAGCGCCGTCATCGTTTCCACCGCCCGCACGCCGCTCGCCAAGAGCTGGAAGGGTGCTTTCAACATGACGCACGGCGCCACGCTCGGCGGCCATGCGGTGCAGCATGCGATCGCCCGCGCCGGCATCGAGGCCGCCGAGGTCGACGACGTGATCATGGGTTGCGCCACGCCCGAAGGCGCGACCGGCTCGAACATCGCGCGCCAGATCGCGCTGCGCGCCGGCTGCCCGATCACCACCTCGGGCATGACCATCAACCGCTTCTGCTCCTCGGGCCTGCAGACCATCGCCACCGCCGCCCAGCGCGTCATCGCGGGCGAGGGCGACGTCTACGTGGCCGGCGGCGTCGAGAGCATCTCGTGCGTGCAGAACGAAGCCAACAAGCACATGCTGGCCGACCCCTGGCTGGTGAAGCACAAGCCCGAGATCTACTGGAACATGCTGCAGACGGCCGAGCAGGTCGCCAAGCGCTACAACATCGGCCGCGACGCCATGGACGAGTACGGCGCCGCGAGCCAGCAGAAGGCCACCGCCGCGCTGGAAGCCGGCCGCTTCAAGGACGAGATCGCGCCGATCACCGTGCTGGCCGGCGTGGCCGACCCCGTGATGGGCCTGCGCACCAAGGAAGTCACGATCGAGAACGACGAAGGCATCCGCCCCGGCACCACCAAGGAAGGCATCAGCGGCATCCGCTCGGCCATTCCGGGCGGCCTGATATCGGCCGGCAATGCCAGCCAGTTCTCGGACGGCGGCGGCGCCTGCGTGGTGGTCGACGAGAAGTACGCCGAGCGCAAGGGCCTGAAGCCGCTGGGCCGCTTCCTGGGCTTCGCGGTGGCGGGCTGCGAGCCCGACGAGATGGGCATCGGCCCCGTCTTCGCGATCCCCAAGGTGCTCAAGCGCCTGGGCCTGACGGTCAACGACATCGACCTGTGGGAGCTCAACGAAGCCTTCGCGGTGCAGGTGATCTATTGCCGCGACAAGCTCGGCATCCCGGCCGACCGCCTCAACGTGGACGGCGGCGCCATCGCCGTGGGCCACCCCTATGGCGTGAGCGGCCAGCGCCTCACGGGCCATGCGCTGATCGAAGGCAAGCGCCGCGGCGCGAAGAAGGTCGTGGTCACGATGTGCATCGGCGGCGGCATGGGTGCCGCGGGCGTGTTCGAGGTGATCTGAGCTTCGTCCTGAACCGCTGAATTCGGACTTCCGAACGCAGAAGTCGCGAAGGTTACGCAGAAGTCGCAGAAGAGAAACCAGAATTTTCATTGGTTTTTCTCTGCGACTTTTTCTTGGCTTTCCGCGCCTTCCGCGCTCGCTGTCCGACCCCGATCCCGCTTTCCTGGAACACACCATGAGCCTGCGTCCCACCCTCGATTTCCTGCTCTACGACTGGCTGCATGCCGAAACGCTGGCCTCGCGCGAACGCTTCGCCGACCACTCGCGCGAGACCTTCGACGCGGTGCTCGACACCTGCGAGCGCATCGCGCGCGAGAAGTACGCGCCGTTCAACCGCACCGTCGACACGCAGGAGCCGCACTTCGACGGCGAGAAGGTGATCCTGCCGCAGGCCACGCACGACGCGCACAAGGCCTTCGTCGAATCGGGAATGATGAGCGCGGCGCAGGACTACGACATCGGCGGCATGCAACTGCCCTACACGGTGCAGGCCGCGGCCAACAGCTTCTTCGCGATGGCCTCGGTGAGCATCGGCTCGAACATGCTGACCAGCGGCAACGCCAACCTGCTGATGGTGCATGGCACCGACATGCAGAAGGAGGTGTTCGCCAAGAACGAGTTCTCCGGGCGCTGGGCCGGCACCATGTGCCTGTCGGAGCCGCAGGCCGGCTCTTCGCTGAGCGACGTGGCCACGCGCGCGGTGCCCGATGGCGAGGGCTTCCAGGACGATCCGCTGGGCCCGCGCTACCGGCTCACGGGCAACAAGATGTGGATCTCCTCGGGCGACCACGAACTGACCGAGAACATCGTGCACATCGTGCTCGCCAAGATTCCCGACGAGAACGGCAAGCTGGTGCCGGGCACGCGCGGCATCTCGCTGTTCATCGTGCCCAAGCGCATGGTGAACACGCAGGGCGAACTCACGGGCGAGCGCAACGACGTGGCGCTCGCGGGCCTCAACCACAAGCTGGGCTGGCGCGGCACCACCAACACGCTCTTGAACTTCGGCGAGGGCAAGTACCCGGTCGGCGGCAAGGCCGGCGCGGTGGGCTACCTGGTCGGCGCGCCCGGCAAGGGCCTGCACTGCATGTTCCACATGATGAACGAGGCGCGCATCGGTGTCGGCACCGCCGCCACCATGCTCGGCATGGCCGGCTACTACGCCTCGCTCGACTACGCGAAGAGCCGGCCGCAGGGCCGCCTCGTGAAGAAGCCCGAGGGCGGCGAGGCCAAGGTGGTCAAGGACTCGGCCGGCCCGCAGGTGCGCATCATCGAGCACGCCGACGTGCGCCGCATGCTGCTGGCGCAGAAGGCCTATTGCGAGGGCGCGCTGGCGCTCGAGCTCTACTGCGCGCGGCTGGTCGACGAGCAGAAGACCGGCAACGAGCAGGCGGCCGACGAGGCGCGGCTGCTGCTCGAAGTGCTGACCCCGATCGCCAAGAGCTGGCCCAGCGAATGGTGCCTCGAGGCCAACTCGCTCGCGATCCAGGTCCATGGCGGGTACGGCTACACGCGCGACTTCCCGGTCGAGCAGTACTGGCGCGACAACCGCCTCAACATGATCCACGAGGGCACGCACGGCATCCAGGCGGCCGACCTGCTGGGTCGCAAGGTGCTGATGGAGAAGGGCCGCGGCCTGCAGCTGCTGGCGGGCCGCATCACCGAGACCATCGGCCGCGCCGCCAAGGCGCCCGCGCTCGCCGCCCATGCCAAGGCGCTGGGCGAGGCGCTGCAGCGCGTGGGCAGCGCCACCGAGGCCGCCTGGTCCACCGGCGACCCGGCCGAGGCGCTGGTGAACGCGGTGCCGTACATGCAGGCCTTTGGCCACACGGTGCTGGCCTGGCTGTGGCTCGACGTGGCGCAGCGCGCGCTCGAACTCGACCCGGCGCAGGCCGCGCCCGCGACTGCTGGCAAGATGGCGGCCGCGCGCTATTTCTTCCACTACGAGCTGCCCAAGAACGGCGCCTGGCTCAACGTGGTCGAGAGCCGCGATCCGACCTGTACCGCCTTGCCCGAAGAGGCATTCTGATGCCCGCCATTGCCATGACCCCTCCCACTCCCGCCAAGCCACCGAAACCGCATGCCACGCTCGAGAAGTGGATCTGGATCCTGATCTACGGCGGCCTGTTCCTCGTCATCCTCGGCATCGCCACCGGCCGCACCGAGCCGGCCACCGGCTGGGCCATGGCCGTGCCCGGCGGCATCGCGACCGCCGTGGGCTTCGTGCTGATCTACGTGCGCTCGCGCATGAACGACAAGTAAGGAGCGAGGCCATGCTCAGGCACATCGTGATGTGGAAGTTCAAGGCGCACGCCGAGGGCGCCGACAAGGCCGCCAACCTCGCCAAGGCCAAGGCGCTGCTCGAGGCCTGCGCGACGCTGTCGCCGGGCACCGTGCGCTTCGAGGTCGCGCTGGCCCAGCCGGGCCTGGAAGCCACCTACGACCTGATCCTCAACTCGGAGTTCACCGACGCCGCCGCGCTCGCGGCCTATGCCGAGCATCCGCAGCACGTCGCGCTCAAGCCCTTCATCGGCGCCGTGCGCGAAGCGCGCCAGTGCATGGATTACGAGCTCTGACCCCCGAACACCATCGACACCCGGAGACATTCCCATGACCGCCCGCACCACCCAGCAACTGTTCGACCTCCGCGGCAAGACCGCGCTCATCACCGGCGGCTCGCGCGGCCTGGGCCTGCAGATGGCCCATGCGCTCGGCGAGGCCGGCGCGAAGATCATGCTGAGCTCGCGCAAGGCCGACGACCTCGAGCAGGCCGCGGCCGAGCTGCAGGCCGCCGGCATCGACGCGCGCTGGATCGCCGCCGACTGCGCGAAGGAAGAGGACACCCGCCGCCTGGCCGAGGAGACCCTGCAGCGCCTGGGCGCGATCGACATCCTCGTGAACAACGCCGGCGCGAGCTGGGGTTCGCCGGCCGAGAGCCACCCGGTCGAGGCCTGGGACAAGGTGATGAACCTCAACGTGCGCGGCTATTTCATCCTGTCGCAGCACGTGGCCAACCAGTACATGATCCCGAAGAAGAGCGGCCGCATCATCAACATCGCCTCGATCGCGGGCCTCAACGGCAACCCGCCCGAGATGCAGACCCTGGCCTACAACACCTCCAAGACCGCGGTGATCGGCTTCACGCGCACGCTGGCGGCCGAATGGGGCAAGTACAACATCACCGTCAACGCGATCTGCCCGGGCTTCTTCATGACCAAGATGGCGGCCGGCCTGATCAAGTCGCTGGGCGAGGAGAAGATGGCCGCGCAGGCGCCGCTGGGCCGCCTGGGCGACGACGAAGACTTGAAGGGCCTGACGCTGCTGTACGCGAGCGATGCCGGCAAGCACATCACCGGCCAGTGGCTGGCGGTCGACGGCGGCGTGAGCGTGGTCCTGGGCGCGGCCTGAAGCAATGACCCAAGACTCCGACGACATCAACATCCGCTCGTACACGAGCCAGATCCCGTTCGCGCGCCACCTGGGCTTCGAGCTCGTGAAGTTCGAGAACGGCGAATCCGAGATCCGCTACACGGCCAAGCCCGAGCACCTCAACACCTTCGACGTGACGCACGGCGGCGCCTGCATGACCTTGCTCGACATCACCATGGCCGCGGCCGCGCGCAGCGTGACGCCCGAGACCGGCGTGGTCACGATCGAGATGAAGACCAGCTTCATGCAGCCTTCGGTCGGCCCGCTGCACGCACGCGGCACGCTGATCCACCGCACCGCCACGCTGGCCTTCACCGAGGCCAAGATCTACGACGAGCAGGAGCGCGTGTGCGCCCATGCCACCGGCACCTTCAAGTACGTGAAGCGCCGGCTGCCGACCGGCCCGGCGAGCGCCAACGCGATGCGCCCGCCGTCGACCGACTGACCGCGAACAGTCCAGGGGCGGCGGACCCCGTTCCGCCGCCGCAGTCCCAAGGCGCCTCGCGCGCCGCCATCCAGTTTCCAGGAGACACGACCATGCCGACCAACAAGCAGCAGATCCTCGACAACCGCCCCGAGGGCGAAGCCGTCGCGAGCAACTTCAAGCTCGTGACCGCGCAAACCCCGGCGCTCCAGGACAACCAGGTGCTGGTGCGCCACCACTACATGAGCCTCGACCCCTACATGCGCGGGCGCATGAACGACGCCAAGAGCTACGCCCAGCCACAGCCGCTGGGCCAGGTGATGCAGGGCGGCACCGTGGGCGAGGTGGTCGAGAGCAAGCATCCGAAGTACGCCGTGGGCGACAAGGTGGTGGGCTTCGGCGGCTGGCAGGAATACAGCGTGGTCGATGCCTCGCAGCCCGGTGCGCTCAAGAAGGTGGACACCACCCACGTGCCGCTGTCGCACTACCTGGGCGCGGTCGGCATGCCGGGCGTGACCGCCTGGTACGGCCTGGTCAAGATCATTGCGCCCAAGGCCGGCGAGACCGTGGTGATCACGGCGGCGAGCGGTGCCGTGGGCAGCGCCTTCGGCGCGCTGGCCAAGGCGCGCGGCTGCCGCGTGGTGGGCATCGCGGGCGGGCCCGACAAGTGCAAGTACGTGACCGACGAACTGGGCTTCGATGCCTGCATCGACTACCGCCAGCATCCCGACGTCAAGACCATGAGCGCAGCGCTCAAGGAAGCCTGCCCGAAGGGCATCGACGGCTATTTCGAGAACGTCGGCGGCTACATCTTCGACGCCGTGCTGCTGCGCACCAACGCCTTCGCGCGCGTCGCGCTGTGCGGCATGATCGCGGGCTACGATGGCCAGCCGCTGCCGCTCGCGAACCCCGCGCTGATCCTGATCAACCGGCTCAAGGTCGAGGGCTTCATCGTCAGCGAGCACATGGAGGTGTGGCCCGAGGCGCTGGCCGAGCTCGGCGCGCTGGTGGGCAGCGGCAAGCTCAAGCCGCGCGAGTCGATCGCGCAGGGCATCGAGGCCGCGCCCGAGGCCTTCCTGGGCCTGCTCAAGGGCCGCAACTTCGGCAAGCAGCTGGTCAAGCTGATCTGAGAGAAGAGAACGCGAAGGAGCCGGCCATGGACGCGACCCACGAGGTATTCAACCAGCCGGCGCCGCTGGCCGGCTACAACCTCTTCGACACCAACCGGCCCCTGCGCGATGCGTTGAATTTCAATGCGCCGCAACTGCCGACGGAGTCGCTGCGGCAACTGGGCGAGACGCTGGGCTCGGCCGACATGCAGACGCATGCGCGGCTGGCCAACGTGCACACGCCCGAGCTGCACACGCACGACCGTTTCGGTCGGCGCATCGACGAGGTCGAGTTCCATCCGAGCTACCACCTGCTGATGACCGCGGCGGTGGGCGCGGGCCTGCACGGCACGCCCTGGCGCGCCGAGCCCGGCGCGGCGGCATCGCCCCATGTGCTGCGCGCCGCGGGCTTCATGCTCTTCACCGAGCTCGAGCCCTCGATGCTGTGCCCGATCTCGATGACCTACGCGGCCACGCCCGCGCTGCGCGACAACGCGGCCGTGCATGCCGACTGGGGCGCGAAGCTCGGCAGCCTCGTCTACGACCCCGCGCTCAAGCCGGTGGCCGACAAGGCCGGCGTGACCATGGGCATGGGCATGACCGAGAAGCAGGGCGGCTCCGACGTGCGGGCCAACACCACGAAGGCCGTGCGCGCGGACAGCGATGGCTGGGGCGAGCGCTACGAGATCACGGGCCACAAGTGGTTCTTCTCGGCGCCGATGTGCGATGCCTTCCTGGTGCTGGCGCAGGCGCCGGCCGGACTCAGCTGCTTCTTCCTGCCGCGCGTGCTGCCCGACGGCACGCGCAACGCGATCCGCATCCAGCGCCTGAAGGACAAGCTCGGCAACAAGGCCAACGCCAGTTCCGAGGTCGAGTTCCACGGCGCCAGCGCCTGGCTGGTGGGCGAGGAGGGCCGCGGCATTCCGCAGATCCTCGAGATGGGCACGATGACGCGGCTGGACTGCGCGCTCGGCACCAGCGGGCTGATGCGCCAGGCCCTCGCGCTGGCTTTGAACCACACGGCGCAGCGCAGCGCCTTCGGCAAGCCGCTGATCGCGCAGCCGCTGATGCAGAACGTGCTGGCCGACATGGCGCTCGAGAGCGAGGCCGCCACCGCGCTCGCGATCCGCCTCGCGCGCGCCTTCGACCGGCCCGCCGACGAGCACGAGCGCCTGATGGCGCGGCTCTTGACGCCGGTCGCCAAGTTCTGGATCTGCAAGCGCGGCAGCCTGCTGGGCCAGGAGGCGATGGAATGCCTGGGTGGCAACGGCTACGTGGAGGAGGGCGGCGAGGGCGTGATGGCGCGCGTCTACCGCGAGATGCCGCTCAACTCGATCTGGGAGGGCGCGGGCAACATCATGGCGCTCGATCTGCTGCGCGGCCTGCGCAAGGGCGACGCGGTGGCGGCGCTGGCGCACGAACTGGCGCCCGCGCGCGGCCAGCATGCGGCGCTCGACCGCCTGGCCGACGCGCTGCCCGCGCGCATCGAGGCGATGGCCTCCGAGGTCGAGGCGCGTCGTCTGGCACAGGACGTGGCGCTGGCCGTGCAGGCTTCGCTGCTCGCGCAGACCGCGCCGCCAGCCGTGGTGGGCGCGTTCTGCGCCTCGCGCCTGGGCGGCGACTGGGGCCATGCCTTCGGCACGCTGGGCGCGGGCACCGATTTCGATGCGATCGTGCGGCGCGCGCAGCCGGTCTAGAAGAACACTGTCTCCCTCTCACAAGGAAAAACCACGATGGCCGATCTGATCCTGCACCACTACGCGACCTCGCCCTTCTCGGAGAAGGTGCGCCTGATCCTCGGCGCCAAGCAGCTGCCGTGGAAGTCGGTCTTCATCCCGCCGATCATGCCCAAGCCCGACGTGGAGGTGCTCACGGGCGGCTACCGCAAGACGCCGTTCCTGCAGATCGGTGCCGACATCTACTGCGACAGCGCGCTGATCGCCGACGTGCTCGAGCACCTGCAGCCCGCGCCCACGCTGTACCCCGAGCCCGAGAAGGGCATGTCGCGCATCCTCGCGCAGTGGGCCGACACCACCCTGTTCTGGGCCGCGATGGCCTGGAACCTGCAGCCCAAGGGCGCGGCCGAGGTGTTCGCCAAGGCGCCGCCCGAGGCCGCCAAGGCCTTCGGCGAGGACCGCGCGAAGATGAGCGCCGGCAACATGACGCGGCTGCGCCCGGGCGATGCCACCAGCGCCTACAAGTCCTACCTGCGCCGGCTGTCCGACATGCTCGACGACAAGCCCTTCCTGCTCGGCGAGGTGCCCAGCATCGCCGACTTCGCGGCCTACCACCCGCTGTGGTACACGCGCCGCATCGAGGCGGTGAAGGGCATCCTCGACCTCACGCCCGCGGTGGTCGACTGGATGAACCGCATGGCGGCCATCGGCCACGGCACGCCCGACAAGTTCGGCGCCGACGAAGCCATCGCCGTGGCCAAGGCCGCGACCCCGCATTCGCTGCTGACCGACAGCACCTTCCAGGACGACCACGGCATCCCGCTGGGCAGCGCCGTCACCCTGCGCGCCGAGAGCTTCGGGCTCGAGGAAACGCCGGGCACCCTGGTGGCGGCCACGCGCACCCACTACACGCTGGAGCGCAACGGCGAGCGCACGGGACGGGTGCATGTGCACTTTCCGCGCATCGGCTATGTGCTGAAGAAGGCCGAGGCCTGAAGAAACCGCCGGGCCGGTGATCGCCGACCCGGCGATCCCGCTCAGTTCACCGTGTGCGAGCCCAGGCCGTCCGAGGTGTCGATGGGCAGGGGGACGGCGGGGCCCCATTGCTCCGCGGGATCGAAGGGCAACAGCGGATTCCGGTCGCCGGCCTTGACCTCGGGCTTGCGGCGCAAGGTCTGGTTCAGCGTGCTGATGGCGCCGCTCTTCCACTCGTTGCCGGGGTCCACGCCGACCTGGCCGATGCGGTCGATGACCGTGCCCGACTTCTCGATCGTCAGCGCATCGTCGCCGTTGTAGTTGACCACGCTGCTGACGATCGAGCCCGCGGGCTTGAAGGGGGCCGTGGCGCCGCTGTTCGAGAGCACCAGCGTCGCGCCCGCGGCCAGCGTGCCGCTGAGCACCTGCGTGTTGGTCGCCGTGCTCGCGCCGTTCGAGTACAGCTTGACGGTGTAGAGGCTCAGGTCCAGCGCCGCCGCGGTCGGGTTGTAGAGCTCGATCGCCTTGTTGTTCGAGCTGCCCTCGATGTACTCGCTGAAGAACAGGTCGGGCGGGCCGGGCGGAACCACCACGATCTTGCTGACTGCTACGGTGCCGGAGCGCGTGGCGGTCTGGCCCGCCGAGTTGGTCAGCGTGATCACGACCTCGAAGTTGCCCGCGGCCGTGTAGGTGTGTGTCACCGTGCCCGCGCCAGGCGCGGTCGTCGCGGTGCTGCCGTCACCCCAGTCGACCGAGAGCGAGGTCAAGGTGGCGGTGCCGCCGGGCAGGGCTTCCGTGATCGTCACGCCATAGCTTTCGCCGGCCTTGGCGCTTGCGGGGATCGTGCCGCCGAGGATCGGCAGCGTCACCGCCGCATCGGCCGCGAGGTTCAGCCCCACCAGCACCGGGTCATGGTCCGAGGCGCGGAACGGCGTGGGCGCGTAACGGTCGTCGGTCGTGAAGTCGGTGTTGTAGTCGAGGGCGGTCGGCTCGTCGGCATTGATGTGCCACACGCCCACGCCCGCGACCTGCGTGGCCAGCGAGCCCGAGGCATAGGCATGGTCGAGCGCGCCGGTCTCGCCGCCGAACACGTAGGTGTAGCGGTCGTTGGCGGGCATGCGCTTGAGCAGGCTCTCGTTGCCGGCCGACTCGAGCACCTTCGTCGGGTCCTCGAGCAGGTAGCTGTTGAAGTCGCCCATCATCAGCACGTCGGCTTCGCCCTGCGCCTTGAGCTTGGCGACGAAGCTGTTGAGCGCCGTTGCCTGCTTGGTGCGCGCGAGGTTGAAGCAGCCCTGGCCCAGGTCGATGTCGCCGGTGCCCGGGCAGCTGCCCTTGCTCTTCAGGTGGTTGACCACGAACCAGAAGCCGCCGTGGTTGCCCACCGCGCTGAAGCGCTGCGCCAGCGGCGGCCGGCCGCTGGGCGCGACGTACTCCGTGAGGTCGGTGCCGGTGGGAAACACCAGGCCGCCGACGCGCTGCACCTTCGCGGGCTTGTAGAGGATGTCGACCTTGATCGCGTCGGTGCCGAAGCTGCCGCTGCGCACCGAGGCGTAGGTGCCCGCGCCCAGCTTGGCGTTGAGCGCGGCCACGAGGTTGTCGGTCGCCACGTCGGTGTTCTGGATCTCCATCAGGCCGATCACGTCGGCATCGAGGCCCGCGATGGCGGCCACGATCTTGGCCTGCTGGCGATCGAACTCGGTGCGGTTGTTGGCGCCGCGGCAGTTGCCCGCGCTCACGGCCTCGCTGCCGAGCGTGCAGCCCTGGCCGGTCTGGCCCGCGGCGTTCTCGCCGTTCTGGAAGGTGGTGAAGTAGTTCAGCACGTTGAGGCTTGCGACCTTCAGCGCACCGCCGACCGCGGGCGCGGTGGCCGGGCGCGGATTGGCCTGCGCGAAGCTGGTCGCCTCGGTCGGCTGGATCCGGTAGGCCGCGAAGTTGTGACTCAGGATGCCCGTGACCTTCTGCGTCGTGTCGCCCATGCGGCGCGTGCCGTCAGTGCCGGCGGCGCTCAGGTAGGGGATGGGGTTCGGGTTCTGGCGCGAGCCGCCGTCGTCGAGCACGATGCGCGCGAGCAGGTTCTGCTCGTGCGTGGCCGACGCGTTGCCGTTGGTGGGATTGAACTGGCGCCCGTTGAGCGCCAGCACCAGCTGGCCGTAGCGGCCCAGCTCGAACAGCTCCGACACGGCCAGCGGCTGCGCGATCTCGACCAGCATGCCTTCGTAGCGCTCGAGCGTGGATTCGTCGGCCACGGGCAGCGTGATCGGCGTCGGCGCGATCGCGAGGCCCGAGCCGCAGATCGAGATGGCCACGGGCTTGTCGCTGCTGCCCGCGATCTGCGTGATGCTGTCGGGCTTGGCACCGGCGCCGGCGGTCTGGCCGAACTCGGTGACCGTGCCCGAGACCTGCACGTAGTCGCCGACCGCCACGCGCGTGGCGTTGGCCGGTGCGTAGACGAAGAGGCCCTCGGAGGTCAGCGGATCGGCATCGGGCACCAGCGACTGCACGAAGAAGCCGTTGAGCCGGGGATCGCCGGTGCCGGTGGCCTGGAAGTCGCCGACCACCACGCCGCGCACGGTCACGGCCTGCTCGGCCATCGGGCTCAGGTGGCCCGTGCCCTGCACGGCGGGAATGGCCGCGAGCGGTGCATCGGCCGGAATCGCGGCGGCGCAGGTCGGTGCCGGCGGCGGCGGTTGCACGGGCGGTGGCGCGGTGTCGGTGGGCGGCGGGGGAACGAAGGGGAAGACGGCACCGCCGCCGCCTCCGCCACCGCATGCCGTCAATGCGACGACCGCCGCGAGTACCAAAGTTCTGAGTTGCCAGGTCGGCCTCGGCGCTGCATGGATCATGGGAGTTCTCTCGATGGATGAAGGGCCGGCAAGCGGTCTGCGGCGGTTTATAGGAAGCTTTCATGTAGCTTCCACGACACCCTTCGGCCCTGTCGGCCCATGCGTAAACCAAAGGCTTCCTGATGCGTCGCACGAACGACAGTCGTGTGCGCGCCGACGCGCTCTAATGCTCGGCGCAGAGCCATTCCAAAGGAACGTATCCAATGATTCAGGACTTCAAGGGCAAGACCGCCGTGCTCACCGGCGCGGGCTCGGGCTTCGGACTCGAATGCGCGCGCATCGGCGCGGCGCGCGGCATGAACCTCGTGCTGGTCGACGTGCAGCAGGACGCACTCGACAAGGCCAAGGCCGAGATGGAAGCCGCCGGCGCGCAGGTGCTGGCGCGCAAGGTCGACGTGTCGGACGCGGCGCAGATGGAAGCGCTGGCCGCCGCCGTGAAGGAGCGCTTCGGCGCGCCGCACTTCGTCTTCAACAACGCCGGCGTGGGCGCGGGCGGCCTGGTGTGGGAGAACACCGTGGCCGACTGGGACTGGGTGCTCGGCGTCGACCTCTGGGGCGTGATCCACGGCGTGCGCCTGTTCGTGCCGATGATGCTCGAGGCGGCAGCGAAGGACCCCTCGTACCGCGGCCACGTGACCAACACCGCGAGCATGGCCGGCCTGCTGACGCCGCCGAACATGGGCATCTACAACGCCGCCAAGGCCGCGGTCGTGAGCCTCACCGAAACCATGTACCAGGACCTGAACCTGGTCACCGACCAGATCGGCGCCAGCCTGCTGTGCCCGTACTTCGTGCCCACCGGCATCACCAGCAGCGAACGCAACCGACCCGATGCGCCCAAGCAGAGCGAGCTCACCAAGAGCCAGCTGATCGGCCAGGCCATGAGCAACAAGGCGGTGAGCAGCGGCAAGATCACGGCGGCCGAGGTCGCGGCCAAGGTCTTCGACGCGATCAGCGACAACCAGTTCTACGTCTTCAGCCATCCGAAGGCGCTGGGCAACGTGCGCAGCCGCATGGAGAACATCGTCTCGATCACCAATCCCGCGGATCCCTTCCTCGAGCGGCCCGAGATCGGCGCCAAGCTGCGCGAGCAGTTGCGCGCGCCCTGACGCTCAGGCCGCGGCCTGCCGCAGCGCCACCGCCACCAGCACGGCCGACGACAGCGTGGCCGCGGCGGTGCGCACGCTGTTCCACAGGGTCCAGGTCCGCAGGTAGCTGTTCCACAGCGCCTCGGTGGGCGCGGCCGCCAGCTGGTCGTTGAGCGGCACGTTGAAGACCATGGTCACGCCGAAGCAGCCGAGCACGTAGAGCAGGGCGCCCAGCAGCACCAGCTGCGAGTCGGTCTGCGCGATCGAGAACAGCGACCAGATCGCGAGAGCGATGCCGAGCACGGCCGTGCCCATGAACAGCGCCATGAAGCTCGGCGTGATCACGGTCACGTTGATCGCGTTCATCGCGCGCATGCCCTCGGCCCCCGGCACGCGTGCCAGCGCGGCCATGATGAAGGACGAGAACGCGTAGAACATGCCGGCGACGAGCGCGCTCGACAGCGCGCCGGCCAGCACCAGCACGGTCAGCAGCTTGCCGCTCACGATGCGGCTCCCCAGATGCCGGTGGGCGCGGTGCGCGCGAGGTACTCGGCGAAGCTGCGCGGCGGGCGGTCCAGCGCGCGCTGCACGCCGTCGGCCACCGGTGTGTTGCGCCCGTCGAGCACGGTCTTGAACAGGTAGATCACCAGCCACGCGAGATCGGGCGGCAGGCCGGCCTGGCCCAGCGCGGCGGCGTAGTCGTCCATCGTCACGATGCGGCAGCCGATGCCGCGGTGCGCGGCCTGGCCGATGCGGCGGATCGCCTCCGGAAAGTCCAGCGCCTCGGGCCCGGTCAGTTCGTAGAGCTGGCCGCCATGGCGCCCGCCCTCGGGATCGAGCAGCGCGGCGACCGCGATCTCGGCGATGTCGTCGGCATCGACGAAGGGCTCGGGCGCGAGGCCCTCGGGCAGCGTGATCTCGCCGGCGACGATCTCCTCGAGAAAGTAGTTCTCGCTGAAGTTCTGGAAGAACCAGCTCGCGCGCACGATGGTCCAGTCGAGCGCGGTGGCGCGCAGCGCGTCCTCGGCGTCCTCGGCCTCGGGTTCGCCGCGGCCCGACAGCAGCACGGTCTTGCGCACGCCGGCCTTGGCGACCGCCTGGTAGAAGTCGCTCACGGTCTCGACCGCGCCGGGCACGCAGAGGTCGGGCTGGTAGGCGATGTAGACGGCGCTCACGCCCTCGAGCGCCGGGCCCCAGGTGGCGCGGTCGTTCCAGTCGAAGGCGGGAAGGGCGTTGCGCGAGCCGGCGCGCACCGCATGGCCGGCGGCCTGCAGCAGCGCCATGACGCGCGCGCCGGTCTTGCCGTGGGCGCCCAGGACGAGGATGGGACGTGCATCGTCCCGCGTCTGGACTTTGGTCTGATCGATTGCCATCTCGGACTCCTTGGGTTAATGTGAGGACTGCTCACGTAAAAAATGATATTCCCTCACATTTCGAGCGTCAACCGTTTTTTCGAGTCCGATCCGCCATGAATTCCATCGCCACCGCCTCGGCCGCCCGCAAGAACCCCACGCAGGAGCGCAGCAAGGCGCGGGTCGAGCTGATCCTCGAATGCGCCTCGGCGCTGATCGAGCGCGGCGGCAGCGACTCGCTGAAGATGAGCGAGGTGGCCGCGCGCGCCGGCATCTCGATCGGCTCGCTCTACCAGTACTTCCCCGACAAGAGCGCGCTGATCCGCGTGCTGGCCGAGCGCATCAACCTGCACAGCCGTGGCTGCATCGAGGAGGGCCTGCGCGAGGTGCACGACCTCGCGAGCCTGCGGCTGGCCTTCTCGGCGCTGGTCGACCGCTATTTCGAGATCGTCAGCGCGCGGCCCGTGATGCGCGACATCTGGAGCGGCATGCAGGCCGACCGGCAACTGCTCGGGCTGCAGATCGCCGAGAGCCGCATCGCCGGCGGCATGCTGGCCGAGGCCATGCGCAAGGTGCACGGCAATGCCGATCCAACGCGCAGCGCGCAGATCGAGCAGTCGGCCTTCTTGATCTGGGAGCTGGGCGAGGCCACGATCCGCCTCGCGATCGGCGTGGCGAGCGAGGAGGGCGCGGCGCTGGTCGCGGCCTACAAGCGCATGGCGCTGCGCGAGATCGCCGAGCCCTTCGAGGACTGATCAGCCCGCCGGCTGTGCCTGCGACGCGATCCAGTCCCAGACCGCGCGCACCGCCGGCTCGTGCTCGCGCCCGTTCGCGGTGGCCAGGAAGTAGCGCCCGGTATCGAGCGCCGGCCCGAAGGGCTGGACCAGCGCGCCGCTGCGCAGCTCCTCGGCCGCGAGCGTGAGGCTCAGCAGCGCCACCCCATGGCCGCCGAGCGCGGCCAGGATCGCATGGGTCTCGTCGGAGAACGAGAGCTCGGCCTCCGGCGCCTCCTTGGCCGCCTGCTTCGCGGAGCGCCCGCGCGGCGGCGCCATGCCCGCTTCCTCGAACCAGCGCGGCCACAGCGCCGGCGCATGGGCCTGCGGCTGCCAGTCGCAATGGATCAGCCGGTGCCGCGGCAGGTCCTCCACGCGCGCCAGCCCCAGCATCGGGCTGCACAGCGGCGCGTAGCGCTCGGGCATCAGCGCGCGCGCCGCCAGGCCCGGCCAGCGGCCGCTGCCCAGGCGCACCGCGATGTCGGCCTCGCCGCGCGCCAGGTCGACCACCGTGTCGCTCGCATGCAGCCTGAGCTCGATGCCCGGGCAGGCCGCGCGGAAGGCCGCCATGCGCGGGATCACCCAGCGCGCGGCGAAGGCGGTGTTGGTGCTCAGCGTCACGGCCTGGGTGGCGGCCGGCCGGCGCAGCCGCTCGACGCCGGCCTCGAGTGCGTCGAAGCCCTGGCGCAGGTCCTCGAACAGCCGCTCGCCCGCGGGCGTGAGCGCCAGTTGCCGCGTGAGCCGGCGAAACAGCGGCTGGCCCAGCGTGTCCTCGAGCGCGCGCACCTGGTGGCTGATGGCCGAGGGCGTGACCGACAGCTCGCGCGCCGCGCGCAGGAAGCTGCCATGCGCCGCCGCGGCCTCGAAGGCGCGCAGCGCGAGCAGCGGCGGCAATCGCCTGGGCGCCCTGACAGATGAATATGGCTCGTTCATTGAAGGAAAAACGATCGTTTGTGAGGCGGCAGCGAGGCCCATAGATTCTCGCTACGCCTCGGACGATCGCCATTCTGGCATCGCGAGACGAAAGACATCCGTTCACTCATCTCAAGGACCACCGACCATGTCCCTCCGACTGCTCCACATCGACACCAGCGCCCGAGCGGGCCGTTCCGGCACCGATCCCCATGGCTCCCACTCGCGCCGCCTGTCGGCCCGCTTCGTCGAGCGCTGGCACGCGCTGCGGCCCGGCGACGCGGTCGAGCACCTCGACGTCGGCCAACAGCCGCCGGGCTTCGTCGACGGGCGCTGGATCCATGCCGCCTTCACCGCGCCCGAGCAGCGCGAGCCGTGGATGACCGAGCGCCTGGCCGAGAGCGACCGCCTGGTCGACCAACTGCTGGCGGCCGACCTCGTGGTGGTCGGCCTGCCCATGTACAACTTCGGCGTGCCGGCGCAGTTCAAGGCCTGGATCGACAACGTGGTGCGCGTGGGCCGCACCTTCGGCTTCGACCGCGCGCGCGGCGCCGTGCCGTACTGGCCGATGCTGCCGCCCGGCAAGCGGCTGGTGCTGCTGGGCGCGCGCGGCGACCATGGCTATGGACCTGGCGGCCGCATCGCGCACATGAACCATGCCGAGGCGATGGTGCGCACGGCCTTCTCGTACATCGGCCTGACCGAGGTGCACGAGGCCGCGGCCGAGGGCGACGAGTTCGGCGGCGCGCTGCTGGCCGACTCGCTGGCCCGGGCCGAGGCCGAGGTCGATGCGATGGTGGATGCGATGGTGGATGCGCTGACCGGCGCGGTGACGGCGCCGGCGGCCGGGCAGCCGCTCGTTGCCGTTTGACGGGAGGACGCGGCGGCTGCATCCGTTCGGGCCGCCGCCGCGTATGGGGAAGCGGAGGTGTATGACGTTTCTCACCTTCCGCTGACCGACGAACGCACCGATACTCGCCCCAGGTCGCATGAGCCGGCACGGAACCCCGGCGCGCCACTGGCCTTCCCATCTCATTCATGACCCCTTCGCGACCGTTCCATCGCCGCTTCGGACTCCATACCCGCGTCAGCCTCGGCGTCGCCGCCGTGGTGCTGGCCGCGACCGTCGCGATCGCGATGGTCGCGCTGCAACTGGTGCGCGGCAGCCTGCGGGCCTCGATCACCGGCGAGCAGTTCGCGCGCGTCTCCTCGATCGCCACCGGTGTCGACCAGAAATTCGGCAGCCGCCGCATCCTGCTGCAGACCTTCGTCGACAGCGTGGAGGCGCAGAACTTCCAGGACGGCCGGCCGCTGCAGGCTTTCCTCGAGCGCCACAAGTCGCTGCGCCTGGCCTTCGACAACGTGGCCTTCCTCGACCTCGACGGCAACCTGGTGGCCAACCTCAGCAACGCCAGCCAGGTCGGCACCATCAACATCCGCGACCGCGCCTACTTCCAGCAGACGGTGCAGTCGGGGCTGGGCCTGATCTCGCGGCCCTACCGCAACCGGTTGAACGGGCTGGCGCAGATCGCCATCACCGAGCCGGTGCTCGATGCACAGGGCAAGGTGCGCTTCGTGATCTCGGGCGCCATCAACCTCAAGGACCGCAACATCCTCGGCGACCTGGCCGACGTGCGCTTCGGCAAGACCGGCTACCTGTTCATCCTCACGGCCGACGGCGTGGTGGTCGACCATCCCGACGCGGCGCGCATCCTGAACCGGCTGCCGACCGAGAACGGCGCCAACCCCGAGATCCGGCGCGCGATCGCGGGCTTCGAGGGCACCAGCGAGGGCATCGACGAATCGGGCGTGCGCGGCCTGTTCGCGTTCCAGCGCACCGACCAGACCAACTGGATCGTCGGCGCCATGTACCCGAGCGACGAGGCTTTCGCGCGCATCGATGCGATCGAGCGCGTGGCGCTGGGCGGCGGGCTGGTGGCGGCGCTGCTCGCGGGCGCGCTCGCGCTGGGCTTCGTGCGGCGGCGCCTGACGCCGCTGGCCGCGCTGCACGGCCGCATGCAGTCGGCGCAGGATCCGGCCGCCGGCGTGCCCGAGCCGCCGGCCAGCTATGCGCAGGACGAGATCGGCGAGCTCGCGCGCAGCTTCGACCAGTTGATGGCGCAGCAGCGCGCGAGCGAGCAGCTGCTGGCGCGCTCCGAGGCCCAGGTGCGCACCATCGCCGACAACATCCCGGCGCTGGTCTCGCACGTCGATGCGGCGCTGCGCTACACCTTCGTCAATGCGCACGTGAAGGCGATGCACGACGACGGCGAGCTCGTCGGCCGCCCGATGCCCGAGGCACGCGGCGCCGAGGACTTCGCGGTCGTCGCGCCGTACTACGAGCGCGCGCTGCGCGGCGAGACCGTGATCATCGAGAAGGCCGGCAACCCGGCGCGCGGCGTCGGCGACCGCACCTACAAGGCCCACTACATCCCCGACCGCGACACCGAGGGCGTGGTGCGCGGCGTGTTCGCGATGACCTTCGACATCACCGACGAGGTCAACGTGCGCAAGGCGCTGACCGAGCAGGAGCGCCGGCTGCGCGACGTGACCAACAGCATCCCGGCGCTGGTCGGCTACTTCGACCGCGAGGAGAACTGCCTGTTCGCCAACAGCCGCGCGCGGCGCCTGGCCGACCTGTTCGACGGCCCGCTCGCGGGCGTGAGCCTGCGCTCCTCGCTCGGCGATGCGGTGTACGCGCAGATCCGGCCGCACCTGCCCTCGGTGCTGGCCGGCAAGAACGCGCACTTCCCGGTCGACGCGCCGATCCAGGGCAGCGACGGCCATTTCCAGACCCACCTGATCTCCGACATCAACCTCGAGGGCGAGGTGCTGGGCTTCTACCTGATGGCCTTCAACATCACGGCGCTGAAGGAAGCCGAGCTGCGCGCCGCCGAGAGCGAGCTGCGGCTGCGCGCCATCACCAACAGCATGCCGGCGCTGATCACCTACATCGACCGCGAGGAGCGCATCACCTTCGCCAACGCCACCAGCCACGAATGGCTGGGCCTCGGGCCCGCGCAGGTGGAAGGGCGCCATCTCGAGGAGGTGGCGGGCCGCGAGGTCTACCTGTCGCGCCGCCCGATGCTGGCGCGCGCGCTGGCCGGCGAGAAGGTGGAGTTCGAGGCGCGCACGCAGCGCGCGGGCTACGACCGCGTGACGCAGGTGATCTACGTGCCCGACACGCGCAGCGATGGCAGCACGCACGGCATCTTCTCGCTCGCGCTCGACATCACGGCGCTCAAGCTGGTCGAGCGCCAGCTGATCGAGCTCGCGCGCATCGACACCCTGACCGGCCTGCCGAACCGGCTGGCCTTCAACGAGTTCCTGCCCGACGCGGTGCTGCGCGGGCGCATCACCGGCCATTCGCTGGCCGTGATGTTCCTCGACATCGACCGCTTCAAGGCCATCAACGACACGCTGGGCCATGCGGTGGGCGACGCGGTGCTGGCCGAGTACGCGCGCCGGCTCAAGGCCTGCGTGCGCGCCAGCGACATGGCGGCGCGGCTGGCCGGCGACGAGTTCGTGCTGGTGATCGAGAACCTCAAGCAGCGCGAGGCGGTCGCGGCCGTGGCCTCGAAGATCGTGGCGCAGATCAACCACCCGGCCTTCCGCGTCGACGGCCAGCGCATCGAGGTTGCGACCAGCATCGGCATCGCCTTCCACGGCCCGGCCGAATCGGCGGTCACGGCGGCCGAGCTGCTGGCGCGCGCCGATGCCGCGCTCTACGCCGCCAAGGCCGCGGGCCGCAACCGCTATGCCTTCTTCGTGCCGGGCGAGGGCAGCCAGGGCAAGGCAGCCTTCCCGCAGTCGCCGCCGTCCTTCCTCGAACCGCCCGAAGGCGAAGGCTGACGAGGCGAGGGCGCGGGCAGGGCGCCCGCCGACTTGCCTGATCCTGCGAAGAGTCCGAGCAGCGGACAGGGGCTCGTGATGGCTATAGCATGCAGCCCTTCGCAATCCGTGCCCGTGCCCCGTGCGCTTCCCGCGCCCCGTGTGCCCCGACGCACCGCGCTCCCCTGGAAGTCCCGCGTGACACCCGAAGCCCCTCCCACCAAGACCACCCACCGCCCGCTGGTCATCGCGTCGATCATGGCGTCGATGGCCATGGTCGCGATCGAGGCGACCATCGTCTCCACCGTCATGCCGCAGATCGCCTCCGAGCTCGGCGGACTGCATCTCTACAGCTGGGTCTTCGCCTCGTTCCTGCTCGCGCAGACCGCGATGACCGTGGTGTTCGGCAAGCTCTCCGACCTCTACGGGCGCAAGCCCGTGATGTTCGCGGGCATCGCCATCTTCCTCGTCGGCTCGCTGCTCGCGGGCTTCTCGTGGTCGATGCCCGCCATGATCTGCTTCCGGCTGATCCAGGGCATCGGCGCCGGCGCCATCCAGCCGGTGGCGCTGACCATCGTGGGCGACCTCTATCCGGTGCGCGAGCGCGGCAAGGTGCAGGGCTACCTCGCGAGCGTGTGGGCCGTGTCGGCCGTGCTCGGGCCGATGCTCGGCGCGCTGATCGTGCAGAAGCTCTCGTGGGCCTGGATCTTCTGGATCAACGTGCCGATCGGCATCGCCGCCGCGCTGGGCTTCTGGGCCTTCCTGCACGAGACCCCGGCCACGCGCCGGGCCTCGATCGACATCGTGGGCGCGGTGCTGTTCGCCGCCGGCATCGCGGCGCTGATGATCGCGCTCACCGAGTTCGGCATCGGCAACGATGCCTCCGCCTGGGGCTGGACCGCGGCCTTCGCGCTCACCGTGGTGCTGTTCGTGTGGCAGGAACGCCGCGCGGCCGACCCGATGGTGTCGTTCAAGCTCTGGGGCGCGCGCGTCATCGCCACCGTCAACGGCGCGGCCCTGCTCGCGGGCATGGTGCTGATCGGCATCACCACCTTCCTGCCGATGTACGTGCAGGTGGTGCTCGAGCGCTCGTCGGTCACGGCGGGCCTCACCCTGACCATGGTGATGCTAGGCTGGCCGATCGGCGCCACGCTGACCTCGCGCATCTTCCAGCGCGTGGGCCTGTGGCGCATCCTCGTGGCCGGCGCGGCCCTGATTCCCGTGGGCTGCGCGAGCTTCGTGCTGCTCGCCGCGGGCAGCACGCCGGTGCTCGCGGGCGTGGGCTCGTTCGTCATCGGCCTGGGCATGGGCCTGCTGAGCCTGAGCTCGCTGATCCTGATCCAGGAGTCGGTCGACGTCGCGCAGCGCGGCAGCGCCACCGCCTCCAACGTGTTCTCGCGCAACCTCGGCAGCGCGCTCGGCGCGGCCTTCTTCGGCGCGGTCTTCAACTTCGGCCTCACGCGCGCCGACGGTCGCCTCGCCTTCACCGACGAGCAGCTGCGCCTGCTGCTGCAGGGCCCGGCCTCGCCCGCGGCCGGCGACGCGGCGCTGCGGCTCGCGCTCGGCGGCTCGCTGCATCTCACCTTCGTGATGATGCTGGTGGTGGGCCTCGCGGTGTTCGCGCTCTCGCTGTGGCTGCCGCGCGAAGCCACGCAGATGCATGCGCTGGCGCGGCGCGAGGCCGCGCCGAAATAGCAGCCACCCAGGCTCGCTGACCGCGCCCTGACCACGGGGCGCGAAACTGCAAATCCGTTGCTTTTACGGCGTGCTGCGCACGCCGCGCACGCTCGTGCGCGCGATGTCTTCGAGGGCGGAAGAAAGCGCTAACGCGCGCCTAAGTCTGCTGCCTTCGGACTGACATTTGGCAAAACCACCATCGACCGGTCCTTGAATCAAGGGCCGCCGGATTCGGCGAATCCGTGCGTCCGTTCGCATTCCCCAACGATCGAGAGTCGACTTTGAAACCCATCCACAAGATCAAGACCGGCCTGCTGTGCCCCGCGCTCACGGTGCTCGCAGCCTCCGTGCTCAGCGCCTGCGGCGGCGGCGGTGACGGCGGCGTGTCCTTCCTGCCGCCCACGGGCACCACCCTCAGCGGCGTCGTGGCCGCCAGCGGCTACGTGCCCGGCAGCAACACGGGCAACCCGACGCTCAAGGCCGGCTACTACGCGAAGGCCACGGTCTTCGTCGATGCCAACGGCAATGGCGTGCTCGACAGCGGCGAAGCCTCGACCACCACCGATGCCAGCGGCAAGTTCACGCTGACCACCACCCAGGGCGGCCAGCTGGTGGCCGACATCGGCACCTCGGCGACCAACACGGCCACCGGCGCCAAGGTCGCGAGCCACCTGATCCTGCGTGCCTCGGCCGACCAGATCGCCGACCAGGGCGCGGCCAAGATCGTCATCAGCCCGCTGTCGAGCGAAGCGCAGCGCCTGGTGGAAGCCAACGGCAGCAGCTACAAGGCCGAGAAGGCCAACCTGCTCGCGCGCCTGAACGTGCCCACCTTCAACCTCGGCACGGCCGCGCTCACCGATCCGCTGGCCGACGTCAACGGCCTGAAGGGCACCGACCAGTACGCGGCCCTGTACCAGGACAACGAGCTGACCAACCGCTACACCTACGCGACGGCCAAGCTCGACCGCAAGGACATGTTCCCCGACCACCTGGCGGTGGCTGGCGGCGACCCGCGCCTGGTGGGCCTGTCGGGCGTGACCATCAGCAACAAGGACGGCAGCAGCGTCGCGCGCTCGCAGCCGACGCAGAAGCAGGCGCCCATCACCTTCGCGCAGGCGCAGCAGGCGGCCTTCAACGTCGAAGGCGTGCCGGCCTACGACAACATCTTCGTGATCATCGAGGAGAACAAGTCGACCGACGTGATCGTGGACAACCCGCGTGCCGTCAACATCAACTACATCCTCAAGAAGTACAACCAGCTCAGCACCTACTACTCGACCGGCAACCCGTCCGAGCCCAACTACACCGCGCTGGGCGGCGGCGACGACTTCGGCATCACCGACGACAACTGGTTCGGCTGCGGCGCCGTCGCGGGCACGCCCTACGTGGTCACCGACGTCGAGTTCAAGGCCGGCACGGCGTCCGACGGCCAGCCGCTGCCCGCGCAGGCCAAGCTGCCGCCCGCCAACAGCGCCACCCGCGCCGGCTACAGCGCGGCCAGCGCGAGTTGCGGCGATACGCCGACCACCGGCACCGTGCACAACATCCCAGGCGACAACCTGTTCACGCTGATGTCGAAGACCGGCCGCACGATCCGCACCTACAGCGAATCGATGAACCCCGGCCAGGACGTGCGCGCCGACAGCATCGCCGATGCGCAGGTGGCCGCCACCTACGACGCGAGCCGCCTGGGCGTCACCAACCTCGACGGCTCCACGCCCAGCCTCGTGGGCACGTCGAACTTCGCCGTGGTGAACGGCCTCTACAAGGTCAAGCACGGTCCCTCGATCGCCTTCCAGGACGCGCGCAACCTGCCCGAGTTCGTGGCCACCAACCGCACGATCTTCGGCACCCAGTACCAGGAAGCCGACTGGCTCAAGACCTCGGTCTACGGCCTGCCCAGCGGCTGGATCTACGACCAGTTCAGCAAGGACCTGGAGACCGGCGACGTGGGCAACATCAACTTCGTGGTGCCCGACCAGTGCGACGACATGCACGGCGTCGGCAGCGACACCAGCTGCGTGAGCAACAACAACGGCCAGGCCAACGGCGTCATGCGCGCCGACATCTACCTCGGCATGGTGGTCAAGAAGATCCAGAACTCGGCGCTGTGGAAGAACCCGAACAAGCGCGTGGCGATCGTCGTGATGTACGACGAAGGCGAAGGCGGCAGCAACGGTTCGTGCTGCGGCTGGAATGCCGGCGGTCCGAATTCGAAGACCACGCCGCTGACCGTGGATGCGAACGGCAAGGGCCTGCCGACCGCGCCGCCGCTCAACTACAGCAACGGCAACTTCGGCCACGGCAACTCGATCTTCGGGATCATCAGCAACCAGCAGGACGTGGGCGGCGCGAAGAAGCAGGTGGTGGACAGCGATGCCTACAGCCACTTCTCGTTCGTGCGCACGCTGCAGGACATGTTCCAGATCGCCGACCCGGCCATGGATGCGAGCTACCTGAACCGCGCCAAGTACACCGAAGCCTTCATCACGGCCAACATCGCGGCACTGCCTGAGTACTCGGGCAGCGCGGACACGCACTTCGACTCGGTGCGGCCGATCAACCATGCCTACGTGATTCCGGCCGGCTACACGCAGAAGCTCTATCCGAACGACATCGTCGGCGTGCAGGACCCGGTCACCGGCAAGCTCGAAGGCCAGATCACACCGCAGGTGGGACCCGACGCGAGCCAGGTCAACGTCTGGGCGACCAAGTAAGTAAGCCCGGGACGATCCGCGGGGCGAGGCAGATCGCTTCGCCCGGCGGATCCGTTTCCCTCATGCCATTCCAGACGGGATCCGCTGCGGACCGCCTGGAATCCGGCGTTTCAGGTTTCCGAATCCCGCAAGGCGGCCCGGCCGCCTTCGCGGGATGCAACGTTGAATGATGAACTTGGCAATGGAAAAGACGGTCGCGCTCGGCATGGTGCTCGCGGCCGCGCTGTGGGCCCTGGTGGCCTGCAACAGTAGCGACCTGGCGACGGCCAAAGGTGCCGCTGTCGCGCGCACGCCGGTGCTGAGCCTGCCGGCCCAGGTCGGCCAGTTGGCCTTCTTCGACAAGCGGCTCTCGGGCGGCGGCAACATGTCGTGCGCGAGCTGCCACGATCCGCAGTACGCCTACGGCCCGCCCAACAGCATCTCGGTGCAGCTCGGTTCCGACATCGCGCAGACCGGCGCGCGCGCCGTGCCTTCGCTGCGCTACCGCGAATCGACGCCGGCCTATGACGACAACGCGCCGAACCCCGACGGCGTGACCTCCGAGTCGCCGGGCGGCGGCTTCATGTGGGACGGCCGCGCGGCCACGATGGCGGCGCAGGCCGCGCTGCCGCTGCTCAACCCGGTCGAGATGAATGCCGCCTCGAAGGAGGCGGTGGTGAAGGCGGTGCGCGAGGGCAGCTATGCGGCGCTGTTCAAGCAGGCCTTCGGCGCCCAGGTCTTCGACGACACCAATGCCGCCTTCGACGACCTCGGCAAGGCGATCCAGGCCCTCGAGACCGAGGACCTGAGCTTCCACCCATACAGCAGCAAGTACGACCTCTATGTCTTCAACAAGATCGGCGGCACGCTGACGCCCGCCGAGCGGCGCGGCGAGGTGCTGTTCCACAGCAGCGGCGTCGCCAACTGCTCGGGCTGCCACTACACGGGCGCCAACTTCAACGGCAACACCGGATTGATGACCGACTTCACCTACCAGGCGCTGGCCGCGCCGCGCAACGACCGCTCGATCCCGAACAATCCCGATCCGATCCCGGCCAACGACGACCCGAAGTACTTCGACATGGGGCTGTGCGGTCCCTTCCGCACCGACCACATGCCCGCCACGCCGGACACGGCGAACCCGTACTGCGGCATGTTCAAGGTGCCGGTGCTGCGCAACGTGGCGACGCGCGGCAGCTTCTTCCACAACGGCGTGTTCCATTCGATGGAGCAGGTGCTCAACTTCTACAACACGCGCGACACCCATCCCGAATACTGGTATCCGGCCGACAAGGACGGCAACGGCGCGGCGCAGGCGAATCCGGCCTGGGCGCTGCAGCCCACGGCCGTGCCGGGCGCGACGGTGCGCAAATACAACGACCTGCCGCGCGCGCAGCAGGGCAACGTCGACGAGGAAGTGCCGCTGGGCACGGGCGAGGGCGGCGAGAAGACGCTGGCCAGCGGCACGAAGCCGCGCACGCCGGGCTCGGCACCGGCCATGACGGCGCAGCAGATCGCCGACCTGACCTGTTTCCTCGGCACGCTGAGCGACGGCTACCAGCCGTCCGCCATGTCCTCGGCTTCCGACCGGTGCGCGAAATGAAGGGCACGCACTCCAGCCCCTGGCGGGGCTTCGGCATCGCCGCGAGCCTGGCGTTGCCGATGATCTTGTTAGCCGCCTGCGGCAACGAAGAGGCCCGCTTTCCGAACCGCGACAACTTCACCGCGGCCGCCAACGACTACCTCGCGCAGCGCGGGCATGTGTGCCTGGCCAAGTACGACTGGCCGATCAAAGTCGCGGCCGGGTCGAGCGAGCCCGACGCACAGCAGATGCCGCTGCTCGAGAAGCTGGGCTTCGTGACCGGCAAGGACGTCGCGGCCGCGCGCGAATACGCGCTGACCGACGCCGGGCGCCAGCACTACCTGCAGGTGCCCGTGGTGGTGCGCACCACCACGCAGGCCGTCGTGCATCCGGGCGATCTGTGCGCGGCCACCTTGAGCCTCGATCGCCTGGTCGGCTGGGATCCGCCGCAGACCCGCGACGACCGCACCACGACTTCGCTGCTCTTCACCTACCGCATCGCGCTCGATCCCTGGGCCACCGCGCCCGAGGTGCAGCAGGCCTTTCCGCTGCTCGCGCGCGCGATCCAGCGCGAGGGAACGATGCAGATGCGGCTCGGCGTCCACCTCACGCGGCGCGGCTGGGTCGCGGACGAACTCGACCTGCATTGAGTCCGCAACCACCCGCGCCATGGCTACCCGATACATCCACAAGAACCCCATGACTCTCCGTTCCTCGTTCCAGACCCTGACGACCCTCACCGCGATGGGTGCGCTCTGCGCGCTCGCCGCCTGCAGCGCCGGCCCCGACGCCAACGCACCCACCGCCGAGAACCTCGCGGCCCCGCTCGATGCCTACCTGGCCGAGCGCGGCGACATCTGCCTCGCGATGTTCGACTGGCCGATCGACCTGACCGAAGCCGAGGCCGGCTCCGGCGCGCGCCATGCGGTGCAGTTCCCGGTGATGGAGAAGCTGGGCCTGGTGCGCAGCACCATTGTCGCGGCGCCCAAGAGCGCCGAGAACCCCGACGGCGCGGTCAAGCGCTTCGAGCTGACCGACGAGGGCCGCAAGTTCTACAAGCCGCATTCGCATGCGACCCGCGACGCCGACCATGCCAACGACTTCTGCGTGGCGCACCTGCAGCGCGAGAAGATCGTCGACGTGAAGCTGGCCGGCGCCGACGCCAGCCATCCGATGGCCGTGGTGAGCTACACCTACCGCATCGACCCGGCGCCATGGATGCAGGACCCCGACGCGCAGCGTGTGTTCCCGATGGTCGCGCGCATCATGAATGGCGCCAACGGCCCGCTGCAGCTGCGCCAGGGCTTCACGCGCGGTGACAAGGGCTGGGTGCCGCACCTGGGTCCCGTCTGAGCCGAGGCCGGCCATGAGCACCGTCGTGCGCTTTTCCCCCGAGCTGGGGCGCTGGCTCCAGGGCATGCTCGATGCCGGCCAGATGCCGCAGGCACTGGTCGCCACGATGCGAGGCAAGGGCATGAACGAACGCGCCGCGCAGGCCATCGTCGCGGCCCATGTCGATGCGCGGCAGCGCGGCGCGCCGATGCCGGCCGATGCCGTCGAGCTGCCGGACGCGGACGCCGCCAAGCCCGCGATGCGGCTCGCGTCGGGCACGCGAATCCAGGCCATCGACCGCGAGATCGTCGTGCATGCGCGTGGCGAGGACCCCGTCCATGCCTCGCTGGGCAATGTGATGGATGCCGAGGAATGCCGGGCCTTGATCGAGATGGCGCGTCCGCGTCTCGCGCCTTCCACCCTGGTCGATCCGATGAGCGGGCGCGACGTGGTCAGCGACCGGCGCGCGAGCTGGGGCATGTTCTTTCGCCTGGCCGAGAACGAGCTCGTGGCCCGCCTCGACCGGCGGCTGTCGGCGCTGATGAACCTGCCGCTGGAGAACGGCGAGGGCCTGCAGCTGCTGCACTACCCGGAAGGCGCGGGCAGCGAGCCTCACCACGACTACCTGGCGCCGGGCAACCTGGCCAACCGCGAATCGATCGCGCGCAGCGGCCAGCGCGTGAGCACGCTCGTGACCTACCTCAACGACGTGCCAGAGGGCGGCCAGACCGTCTTTCCGCAGCTGGGCCTGGCGATGTCGCCGATCCGCGGCAATGCCTGCTACTTCGAGTACGGCGACGACGAGGGGCGCGTCGATGCGCGCTCGCTGCATGCGAGCGCGCCCGTGACGCGCGGCGAGAAATGGGTCGTGACCAAGTGGATGCGCGCGCGGCGCTTCGTGTCGGCCGGCGAAATCAACCGGCCGTTGCCGGCGCGCTGACCGGCACCGCCACCGGGCTGCGCTCCGCGAACTGCCCGTTCCAGTACGGGTAGTAGGGATAGGGCGGCGCGATCGCGCTGGCCGCATCGAGCCGCGCCATCTGCGCGTCGCTCAGCTGCCAGCCGAGCGCGCCGAGGTTCTGCGTCAGCTGCGCCTCGTCGCGCGCGCCGATCAGCACGCTGGCCACGGTGGGCCGCTGCAGCAGCCAGTTGAGCGCGATCTGCGCATGGGTCTTGCCGGTCTCCTCGGCCACGATGTCCATCGCGTCGACGACGCGGTAGAGGCGCTCGTCGTCCACCGGCGGCGCGAAGCCGGCGGTCTCGTGCAGCCGGCTGCCCGCGGGCAGTGGCTGGCCGCGCCGGATCTTGCCCGTGAGGCGGCCCCAGCCCAGCGGGCTCCACACGATCGCGCCCACGCCCTGGTCCAGGCCCAGCGGCATCAGCTCGAACTCGTAGTCGCGCCCGACCAGCGAGTAGTAGGTCTGGTTCGCCACGTAGCGCTCGAGGCCCAGCCGGTCGGAAGCCGCGAGCGACTTCATCAGCTGCCAGCCCGAGAAGTTCGACATGCCGATGTAGCGCACCTTGCCCGATTTCACGAGGGCGTCGAGCGTGCCCAGCACCTGCTCGACCGGCGTCATCGCGTCGAAGGCATGCAGCTGCAGGATGTCGATGTAGTCGGTGCCCAGCCGCTTCAGCGCGGCCTCGGTCGCGCCCACCAGGTGGTGGCGCGAGGCGCCGACCTGGTTCGGCCCGTCGCCCGCGCGCAGCGAGAGCTTGGTCGAGACGATGGCCTTGTCGCGCCGGCCCTTGAGCGCGGCGCCGAGGATGGTCTCGGAGGCGCCGTTCGAATAGACGTCGGCGGTGTCGAACAGGTTCACGCCGGCGTCGAGCGCGATGTCGACGATGCGGCGCGCGCCGTCGGTGCCGGTGTTGCCCCAGGCGCTGAACAGCGGGCCCTGCCCGCCGAAGGTGCCGGCGCCGAAACCGAGGGCGGGCACCTTGAAGCCCGAGCGGCCGAGAAAGCGTTGTTCCATGAGAACTTCTCCGTTGTTTGAATGGGGGGATGGATCAGGCGCGCACCGAGGCGCAGTCGCCCGGCAGGGTGCGGTCGCCGCGGCGGTCGAGCGCGCGGCTCCACAGCGCAATCGCGAGGCCGGCCACGGTCAGCAGCGCGGCGGCCCAGCCCAGCGCGCGCAGGCCCGGGCCATGGTCGATCACCACGCCGCCGGCCCAGGCGCCGAGCGCATTGCCGAGGTTGAAGGCCGCGATGTTGAGGCTCGAGGCCAGGTTCTGGCCGGCGCCCGAGGCCTTCTCGAGCACGCGCAACTGCATCGGCGCCACCGTGGCGAACGAGGCCACGCCGAGCAGGCCGACGAAGACCACGGCCGCGATCGGCGTGCCGATCGCGAACTGCATGCTGCCGAGCACCACCGCGAGCACGGCCAGCGTGCCGAGCACCGCGGGCATCACGGCGCGGTCGGCCAGCCGGCCGCCGAGGATGTTGCCCACGGCCAGGCCGCCGCCGAACACCAGCAGGATCGGCGACACCGCCGATTCCGACAGGCCCGTGACCTGCGTCAAGAGCGGCTGGATGTAGGTGAAGACGGCGAACACGCCGGCGAAGCCGAGCACGGTCATCGCCAGGCCCAGCAGCACCTGGGGCCGGGCCAGCACGGCGATCTCCTCGCGCAGCGGCGCGGGCCTGGCCTCGCCCTCGACGCGCGGCACGAACACGGCCAGCACCGCGAGGGCCGCCACGCCGATCAGCGCCACTGCCCAGAAGGCCGCGCGCCAGCCGAAGTGCAGGCCCAGCCAGGCGCCGAAGGGCACGCCCAGCAGGGTGGCGGCGGTCAGGCCGGTGAACATGATGGCGATGGCCGAGGCGCGGCGCTCGGGCGCCACCAGGCCGGTGGCCACCACCGAGCCGACGCCGAAGAAGGTGCCGTGCGCGAGCGAGGTGATCACGCGCGCGCCCATCAGCAGTTCGTAGTTGGGTGCCAGCGCGCAGGCGATGTTGCCGAGCGTGAAGATCGCCATCAGCGCCAGCAGCACGGTCTTGCGCGGCAGCCTGCGGGTGGCGATGGTGAGCAGCGGCGCGCCGACCGCGACCCCGAGCGCATAGCCCGAGATCAGCAGGCCGGCGGCCGTGATCGAGACCTGGAGATCGGTCGAGACCTGCATCAGCAGGCCCATGATGACGAATTCGGTGGTGCCTATTCCGAAGGCACCGGCGGTGAGGGCGAGTAGAGCGATGGGCATGATGCCCTGTACTGTGCGGACGAAGTCCCTCGTTGACTAGAATGCCGCCGGTCAACGCACTTGTGAATTCAACTCACAAGCCGAATCCACCGGGGAACACGCCATGCCGCGCATCGAGGTCAACCGTTCGGGCGAGATGGAGGCCTTCGTGCAGGTGGTCGACGCGGGCGGCTTCTCGGCCGCCGCGCGGCTGCTGGGCATGACGCCCTCGGCCGTCAGCAAGCTGGTGGCGCGGCTCGAGGCGCGGCTGGGCATCCAGCTCGTGCACCGCTCCACGCGCAAGCTGCAGCTCACGCCCGAGGGCCTGCATTTCTACGAGCGCAGCCACCGCGTGCTGGCCGACATGGACGAGGCCGAGCGCTGCGCGGCCGCGGGAGCGGCGCCGCGCGGGCGGGTCAGCATCAACGCCAGCGTGTCCTTCGGCCACCACATGCTGGTGCCGCTGGTGCCGAAGCTGATCGAGCAGCATCCGCAGATCACGCTCGACATCGCGCTGACCGACCGCATCGTCGACCTGATGGACGAGCGCGCCGACATCGCGATCCGCTGGGGCCAGCTGCCGGCCTCCGACCTGGTGGCGCGGCGCATCGGCGACACCAGCCAGACCATCCTGGCCGCGCCGTCCTACCTCGCGAAGTACGGCACGCCGCGCACGCCGCAGGAACTCGAGGCGCACAGCCGCCTGGGCTGGACCTACCGGCGCAGCGCGCCCGACTGGCCGTTCCGCATCGACGGCCGGACGATCCTGCTGCCGGTGGCCGGCCCGGTGCGCGCGGGCGATGGCGAGACCCTGCGCCACCTCGCGATCGCGGGCGCCGGCATCACGCGGCTGTCGCTCTATCACACGCAGCACGACATCGACGCGGGCCGGCTGGTGCCGCTGCTCGAGGAGTTCAACCCGAACGAGGTGGAGCCGATCCACGCCGTCTACATCGGCAAGGCCGGCACCCTGCCGGCGCGGGTGCGCGCGGTGCTCGACTTCCTCGTGGCCTGCTCGGGCGTGGGCGGCGGGCGCTACACGCGCAGCCGCACGGCGCCGATGCCGGGGAAATCGACCGTCACCTGATCGCCGCGCGCGCAGGGCAAGAGGCCGATCCAGGAGCCGGTGGTGACCACCGTGCCGGCCGGTACGCTTTGGCCATGGCGCGTGAGATGGCGCAGCCAGATCGGTAGCAGCCAGGCCGGATCGCCGAGCGGATGGCTGCCTTCGCGCACCACCGTGTCGGCGTTGCCGATCCTGGTTTCGCAGCGCTGCGAGGCCCAGTCGATCGCGGCGAAGGGCCGCCATTCGCCGAGCACCAGCGCGCCGTGCACCTGCGAGTCGGCCAGCCGCAGCAACGGCGTGGCGGCCTCGCGGTCCTGCCAGCGCGCATCGCAGACCTCGATGGAGACGGTCATGGCATCGACCAGCGCGGCCGCGTCTTCATGCGCGAGCGACGCGGCCAGCGCCGGCGTGACCTCGCGGCCCAGGCGCAGCGCGATCTCGGCCTCGATGCCGGGCTGGTGGAACACGAGGTCGGAGCAATCGGCCGGGCTCTGGCGCACGCCGGCGGGCGGCAGCGGCGCATGCGTGAGCGTCGCATTGCGCGAGCCGCCGCCGGATTTCCAGCAGCCGGGCAGGGTGCCCGCGTCGAACCAGCCGAGTGCCGCGGCCACCGCGTCCTGCACCGCATAGGCCTCGGCGGGCTCCTGCAGCGTGTCGAGCCAGGGCACGGCATCGAGCGTGCGGTCGGCGCGGCGCGCGGCGACGAGGGCGTCGGCCAGCGCGGAAAGAGAAGGGGGCAGGGTGGTCGTGTGTGCGTTCATGCCGCCGATCTTCTCAAGATTCGACGCGCACGTTGCCGTCCTTCACCACCTTGGCCCACTTGGCGATCTCGGTGTGGATGAACTGCCTGAACTTGTCCTGCGAGCCGCCGCCGTCCTCGGCGCCGTAGGTGTCGAGCTTCTCCTGCACATCGGGCATGGCCAGCACGGCATTGACGTCGCGGTTGACCTTCTGCGCGATCGGCGCCGGCAGCTTGCCCGGGCCCGCGAGGCCGTACCAGGTGGTGGCCTCGAAGCCCTGGAAGCCCTGCTCCTGCATGGTCGGCACGTTCGGGTGGCCCTTGGCGCGCTGGGTGCGCGTCTGCGCCACCGCGAGCACGCGGCCGCTCTTCACGTGCGGCGTGGCCGCGGTCATGGTCTCGAAGCTGTACTGGATCTGCCCGCCCATCAGATCGGCCAGCAGCGGCCCGCTGCCCTTGTAGGGCACGTGCAGCGCATCGACGCCCGCCTGCAGCTTGAACATCTCGAGCGCCAGGTGCTGCGCCGAACCCGCGCCGGCCGAGCCGAAGCTCAGCGTGCCGGGCGCGGCCTTGCAGGCGGCCACGATGTCCTTCACCGTGAGCGCCTTCTGCGCCGGGCTCGCGATCAGCAGGTTGGGCGTGACGCCCACCAGCACGATCGGCACGAAGTCGCGTTCCACGCTGTAGCGCAGTTTGGGCTGCAGGCTGGGCGCGAGCGCATGGCTGTTGATGTGGGCCATCAGCAGCGTGCTGCCGTCGCTGGGCTGCTGCGCCACGTAGTCGGCCGCGAGCACGCCGGCCACGCCGGCCTTGTTCTCGACGATCACCTGCTGGTTCCACATCACGGTGAGCTTCTGCGCCACCACGCGCGCCAGCGCATCGGTGCCGCCGCCCGGCGGGAAGCCCACCACGATGCGCACCGGCGCGTTGGGCCAGTCCTGCGCGAACAGCCGGGGCACGCCCAGCGTGGCGGCCGCGGCGGTCGCGGCCTGGATCAGGGAACGTCGTTGCATCGTGCTTGTCTCCGTGGATGGATGGGGGTGTCGGATGCGGGGCGGGAAGGGCGCATGTCCGTGCGGCCCTCGCGCCGAGGCCGCCGCGCCGTTCGAGCGGCGCGCTGCGGCCTGGAATCGATCGAGGCTCCCTGTGTCGCTAGGCGGCCTTCTTCAGCGCCACCGGCGCGGCCGCATGGCTCGCGAAATGGTCCATCGCCGCCTGCACGCCGCTGCCCGCGAGCTTGATGCCGGTGAGCTTCATGCCCATCTCGACACCCGCGACCATGGCCACCAGCGTGAGGTCGTTGCTGTCGCCGAGATGGCCCATGCGGAACATGCGGCCCTTGAGCTTGCCCAGGCCCGTGCCCAGCGAGAGGTCGAAGCGCTGGTGGATCAGCCGGCGCAGCGCATCGGCATCGACACCTTCGGGCGTGATCACGCCGGTGAGCACCGGCGAGTAGACCGCCGGGTCGGCGCACTGGATCGGCAGGCCCCAGGCCTGCACCGCGGCGCGCACGCCCGCGGCCCAGCGGCGGTGGCGTGCGAACACGTTGTCCAGCCCTTCGCCGAGCAGCATGTCGAGCGATTCCGAGAGGCCGTAGAGCAGGTTGGTGTTGGGCGTGTAGGGCCAGTAGCCGTCCTTGTTCATCTCGACGATCTCGTCCCAGGCCCAGAAGGCCTTGGGCAGCTTCGCGCTCTTCGATGCCTCGAGCGCACGCGGCGAGAGCGCGTTGAAGCTGATGCCCGGCGGCAGCATCAGGCCCTTCTGCGAGCCGCTGACCGTGACGTCCACGCCCCATTCGTCATGGCGGAAGTCGGCGCTCGCGAGGCCCGAGATGCTGTCGACCATCAAGAGGGCCGGGTGTCCGGCCGCGTCGATGGCCTGGCGCACCGCGGCGATGTCGGAGGTGACGCCGGTCGAGGTCTCGTTGTGCACCACGCACACGGCCTTGATCTTCTTCTCGGTGTCCTTGCGCAGCCGCGCCTCGATCAGCTCGGCCTGCACGCCGCGGCGCCAGCTCGGCGCGTTGGGCAACTGGTCGTCGCTGCCCGCATAGGCGAGGAACTCGGTCGACACGCCCAGGCGCGTGGCCATCTTCTGCCACAGCGAGGCGAAGTGGCCGGTCTCGTACATCAGCACGTGGTCGCCCGGGCTCAGCGTGTTGGCGAGCGCGGCTTCCCAGGCGCCGGTGCCCGAGGCCGGGTAGATCGCGACCGGGTGCTTCGTCTTGAAGATCTGCTGGATGCCGCCGAGCACCTTCAGGCCCAGCGTGCCGAACTCGGGCCCGCGGTGGTCGATGGTGGGCAGGCTCATGGCCCGCAGGATGCGGTCGGGCACCGGGCTGGGGCCGGGGATCTGGAGGAAGTGACGGCCGGTGGGGTGGAGGTCGAGTTGCAGCATGGCGGGTCCTTTCGGCGCCAGTTTTGCATTCAAAATTCATTTTGTTCTGCTGGTTTACCCTGAAATTCAAGGGTTGTGGGTGTTCTTTTTTGCATTCAAAATGCAATCACGAGGCCGAAAGAACGCATCCCATGACCGCCGAAATCATCGAAATCTCCCGTCTCGCGCTGCACGACCAGGTCGCGGCGCGGCTGCGCACCATGCTGGTCGAAGGCCTGATCGCGCCGGGCGCCAAGCTCAACGAGCGCGAGTTGTGCCTGCAGCTGCGCGTCTCGCGCACGCCGCTGCGCGAGGCGATCAAGCTGCTCGCGGCCGAGGGCCTGGTCGACCTGCTGCCCAACCGCGGCGCGGTGGCCGTCAAGCTCACCGAGGCCGACGTGATCGACACCTTCGAGGTGCTGTCGATGCTCGAGGGCATGTCGGGCGAACTGGCGGCGCGCCGCATCACCGAGGAGCAGCTGTCCGAGGTGCGCGCGCTGCACTACGAAATGCTGGCCTGCTATGCGCGGCACGACCTCTCGGGCTACTACCGGCTCAATGCGCGCATCCATTCGGCGATCAACGAGGCCGCGGGCAACCCGGTGCTGTCGAACACCTACCGCTCGATCAATGCGCGCGTGCAGTCGCTGCGCTTTCGCACCAACCAGAACGAGGCCAAGTGGAAGAGCGCCGTGGCCGAGCACGAACAGATGATCGAGGCGCTGGCCGCGCGCGATGCCGCCGCCATGCGCAAGGTGCTGGTCGCGCACGTGCTGCGCAAGCGCGACACCGTGCTCGAGCTGCTGCGCGAGGGCGAGATCTATCCGCCCGCGAAGAAGACCCGTTCCAAGGCGCCCTGAGCGCGCTTTCCCCCAAAAAGAAAACCCACGATGCTCATCGAACCCGCCAGCCGCATCCAGCCCGCCGGAACCGTCCTGCCGCCCAACGACACCTGCGAGGCGCTCGCGCGCCGCCTGCGCGCCGAGACGCAAGGGGAGGTGCTGTTCGACGCGGGTTCGCGCGGCCGCTACGCCACCGACGCGTCGATCTACCAGATCACGCCGGTCGGCGCCTTCGTGCCGAAGACCGAGCGCGACATCGCCACCGCCATCGACGTGGCGCGCGACCTCAAGGTGCCGGTGCTCGCGCGCGGCGGCGGCACCAGCCAGTGCGGCCAGACCACGGGCGCGGCGCTGGTGATCGACAACAGCAAGCATTTCCGGCGCGTGCTCGACCTGGACCTCGAGGCCGGCACCGCCACCGTCGAGCCCGGGCTCGTGCTCGACCACCTCAATGCGCAGCTCAAGCCGCACGGCCTGTGGTATCCGGTCGACGTGTCGACCAGCGCCCAGGCCACCTTGGGCGGCATGGCCGGCAACAACTCCTGCGGCTCGCGTTCCATCGCCTACGGCAACATGGTGCACAACGTGCTCGGCGCGAGCGCCTGGCTGTCGAGCGGCGAGCTGGTGGACTTCGGGCCCGTGGGCACGCTGGGCGTGCGCGCCGCGGGCATCGCGCAGTTCGTGCGCGGCCTCGCGCGCCAGCACCGCGAGGCGATCGCGGCGAACTGGCCCAAGGTGATGCGCCGGGTGGCCGGCTACAACCTCGACATCTTCGACAACCAGAGCGAGAAGCCTTACACGGCCGACGGCAGCGTGAACCTCGCGCATCTGCTGATCGGCGCCGAGGGCACGCTGGCCTACACGCGCAGCCTTACGCTCAAGCTGGCGCCGCTGCCGCGCGCCAAGGTGCTGGGCATCGTCAACTTCCCGACCTTCCATGCGGCCATGGATGCCGCGCAGCACATCGTCGAGCTCGGACCCACCGCGGTCGAGCTGGTCGACCGCACGATGATCGAGCTGAGCCTCGCGAACCCGGCCTTCAAGCCCACGGTGCAGACCGCGCTGATCGGCAAGCCGGCCGCGATCCTGCTGGTGGAGTTCTCGGGCGCCGAGAAGGCGCCGCTGTTGCAGGCGCTGGCGCGACTGGTGGAACTGATGGGCGACCTGGGCCTGCCGGGCAGCGTGGTCGAGATGCCCGACGAGGCGCGCCAGAAGAACCTCTGGGAGGTGCGCAAGGCCGGTCTCAACATCATGATGAGCCTCAAGGGCGACGGCAAGCCGGTGAGCTTCATCGAGGACTGCGCCGTGCCGCTAGCGCACCTGGCCGAGTACACCGACGCGCTGACCGAGGTGTTCGCGCGCCATGGTTCGCGCGGCACCTGGTACGCGCATGCCTCGGTCGGCACCCTGCACGTACGGCCGATCCTCGACATGCGCGCCGATGGCGGCGCCAAGATGCGATCGATCGCCGAAGAGGCCTCGGCGCTGGTGCGCAAGTACAAGGGCGCCTTCAGCGGCGAGCACGGCGACGGCCTGTGCCGCGGCGAATGGATCGAGTGGCAGTTCGGGCCCGCGATCAACGAAGCCTTCCGCGCGATCAAGCACAAGCTCGATCCCATCGGCCTGTTCAACCCCGGCAAGATCATCGACCCGCCGCGCATGGACGACGGCGCGCTGTTCCGCTTCGCGCCGCCGACCGCGCCGAAGCCCTATCGCCGCATCGAGCTCAAGCCGGTGCTCGACTGGTCGGCCTGGGACGTGAATGCCGACCCGGTAACCGAGCAGACCTCCGCGCCCGGCACCGGCGGCGACAGCACCGGCGGCCTGGCCAAGGCGGTCGAGATGTGCAACAACAACGGCCACTGCCGCAAGTTCGACGCCGGCACCATGTGCCCGAGCTACCGCGTCACGCGCGACGAGCAGCACCTCACGCGCGGCCGCGCCAACACGCTGCGGCTGGCGTTGTCGGGCCAGCTCGGCCCCGATGCCTTCACCGGCGAGGCCCTGCACGAGACCATGGACCTGTGCGTGGGCTGCAAGGGCTGCAAGCGCGACTGCCCGACCGGCGTGGACATGGCCAAGATGAAGATCGAGTTCCTGGCCCACTACAAGCGGCGCCACGGCCACACGCTCAAGGACCGGCTGGTGGCGCAGCTGCCCGACTACGCGCACCGCGCGAGCCGGCTGCCGTGGCTCCTGAACCTGCGCAACAGCGTGCCGGGCGCCGCCTGGCTCGGCGAGAAGCTGCTGGGTTTCTCGGCCAGGCGCTCGCTGCCGGCCTGGCGCAGCGACACCTTCTGGCGCGCCAAGGACGGCGAGCCCGGCCTGTTCGCCGACCGCGACACGGTGCTGGCGATCGCGCGGCGCGGCGGCAAGGCCGCGGTGCTGTTCGTCGACACCTTCAACGGCACCTTCGAGAGCGAGAACGCGCTCGCGGCCGCGCGCGTGCTGCAGGCCGCGGGCTATGTGCTGCACACGGTCGAGAAGCGCGGCGCGCACCACTGCTGCGGCCGCACCTACCTGGCCAGCGGTATGGTCGACGAAGCCAAGCGCAAGGCCGAGGCCTTGATCGATGCCTTGCTGCCGCTGGCGCGCGCGGGCGTGCCGGTGGTGGGCCTCGAGCCCTCGTGCCTGCTCACGCTGCGCGACGAGACCCTGGTGATGGGCTTCGGCGAGAAGGCCGAGACCGTGGCGAAGCAGGCACTGCTGTTCGAGGAGTTCGTCGCGCGCGAGGTCCGCGCCGGCCGTTTCGAGCTCGCGCTCAAGCCGGCCGAGGCGCCGATCCTGCTGCACGGCCACTGCCACCAGAAGGCCTTCGGCGCGGTGAGCCCGGTGCTGGAGGTGCTGAAGCTGATCCCGGGCGCCGCGCCCGAACTCATCGAGAGCTCGTGCTGCGGCATGGCCGGCAGCTTCGGCTACGAGGCCAGCCACTACGAGGTCTCGATGCGCATGGCCGAGGCCAGCCTGCTGCCCGCGATCCGCGCCAAGCCCGGGGCCATCGTGGTGGCCGATGGCACGAGCTGCCGGCACCAGATCGTCGATGGCGCGCAGCGCGAGGCGGTGCACGTGGCGGTGCTGCTCGAGCGGCACCTGCTGCACGCGGACGCCGGCGTGCACTGAGCGGCCGATTCACGCGCGACAGCGCGGCGGCGCCGGCTGCCGCAGAATGGTGCCTCCCCGCGCACCGCCCGATGTCGACCACCCTGACTTCCTCCGCCCCCGTGCCGCCCACCTTGCGGCTGGCCTTCGCCCTGTCGATGGGCGCGGCCGTCTCGCTCGGCATCACGCGCTTCGCCTATGCGCTGCTGCTGCCGCCGATGCGCGACGACCTCGGCTGGAGCTATGCGCTGGCGGGCGGCATGAACACCGCCAACGCGGTCGGCTACCTGGTCGGCGCGCTGGTCACGCCGGCGCTGATGCGGCGCTTCGGCGTGAGCCGGCTGCTGGTGGTGGGCGCGGTGCTCGCGAGCCTGTTCATGGCCGGCAGCGGCTTCGTCACCGCGGCGCCCGCGCTGCTGCTGCAGCGGCTGCTCGCGGGCATCGCGAGCGCCTGGGTGTTCGTGGCGGGCGGCCTGATGGCCGCGCGGCTCGGCGAGGCCGATGCCTCGCGCGGCGGCCTGCTGCTGGGCATCTATTACGGCGGCACCGGCTTCGGCATCCTGGCCTCGGCGCTGCTCGTGCCGCAGGTGCTGCAGGCCGCGGCGGGCGAGCCGCATGGCTGGGCCTGGGCCTGGTGGGCGCTGGCGGTGGCCAGCGGCCTGGCGACCGTGCTGCTGGCCTGGGCCGGCCGCGCGCTGCCCGATCGACCCGCGCCCGCGCCCGCCGCTGCGGCTTCCGGTGCCGCACCCGGCGCGCCGGTCGCGCTGCGACGCTTCGGCTGGGCGCTCGCGGGCTATGCCTTCTTCGGCATCGGCTACATCGGCTACATGACCTTCGTGATCGCGCTGCTGCGCGAGCAGGGCGCCAGCGCGGGCTTCGTCACGCTGTTCTATGCGTTGCTGGGCATCGCCTGCATCGCCTCGTCGCGGCTGTGGGCCGGGCTGCTCGACCGCTACCGTGGCGGCCAGCCGCAGGCGCTGCTCAACGGGCTGCTGGGCGTGGCGACCTTGCTGCCGGTGCTCAGCGCCTCGGCGCCCATCGCGCTGGTCTCGGGGCTGCTGTTCGGCGGCGTGTTCCTCTCGGTGGTGGCCTCGACCACCGCGCTGGTGCGCCACAACCTGCCGTCCTCGCGCTGGGCCCAGGGCATCAGCGTCTTCACCATCGTGTTCGCCTTCGGCCAGATCGTGGGCCCGACCATCACCGGCTGGATCTCCGACGGCCCGGGCGGGCTGGCGCGCGGCCTCGTGGGGTCGGCGATCGCGCTGTGGCTCGGTGCCGTGCTGGCTTCGCGCCAGCATGCGCTGGAGCCCGCATGAACGAGGCGCTTGCGCTCGCCGATGAGGCCACCACGCCGGGCTTCGCCGTGTTCGATACCGCGCTCGGTGTCTGCGGCGTCGCCTGGGGTCCGCAAGGACTGGTCGGCGTGCAGCTGCCGCAGGACGACCCCACCGAGCAGCCCGCGCGCCGTCGCATGCGCCAGCGCTTTCCCGAGCTGCCCGAGGCCGAGCCGAATGCCGAGGCGCGACGTGCCATCGCGGCGGTGCAGGCCCTGCTCGAAGGCGCGCAGGACGACCTGCGCGACATCGCGCTCGACATGCGCGGCCTGTCCGAGTTCCATCGGCGCGTCTACGAGCTCGCGCGGCGCATTCCGCCGGGCCACACGCGCACCTACGGCGAGATCGCCGAGGAACTGGGCGACAGGACGCTGGCGCGCGCGGTGGGCCAGGCCATGGGCCTGAACCCCTTCGCGCCCGTGGTGCCGTGCCACCGCGTGCTCGCGGCCGGCAACAAGCCCGGCGGCTTCTCGGCCGGGGGCGGGGCGCTGACCAAGCTCCGGATGCTCGACATCGAGGGCGCGCGGCCCAACGGGATGGCTTCGCTGTTCTAGCGCCGAGGTTCAGCGGCGCCGGCGGCTCGGCGCGCGCGGAACGCTCAGCAACTGGCTCAAGGACGCGACCTCGCGCCGCTCCCCGCCTTGATGGGTATCGGCGCCACGCACCTTCGCGCCGAAATCCAGCGCGGTCCTGCGCTCCAGTTCCGCGATGCTCACGTGGTAGCGCTTCACCTTCTCGAAGCTCACGCGCGCCAGGGCCGCTTCGGACAGCGTGGCCTCGGGCACGTAGTCGATGAGCGGCGTCTGGTCGATGCTCAGGGCGGTCGCCTGCAGGCGGCCGTCCTCCACGCGCAGCACGATCTTCCAGTACTCGCGCGGGGCCTTGAACCCGGCCATCTCGGGCATGCCGCGCTCCCACGGAATGTCGTTCTCGTCGTCGAAGATCGGTCCGGTGAACACGCTGACGCGCGCCTGGTCCGCCACCGCGTTGTTGAGCGCGAAGTCCTCGAGCGCGCGCCAGTACAGCGTGCCGCCCGCGTGCGCGGCGGCTTCGGCGCCCGGCTTCCTCTTGCCCATGTTGAAGAAGCCCACCTGCGGCGACCGGTTGGTCACGTGGAAGGTGTCGGCGTTGGCGCGCACGACGATGTCGTCCGGCCCCCAGAGCGGATCCTGCCGGCGCGTCAGGTGGCCTTGCTGGAAGATCCGGTTCGCATGGTCCGCCTTGCGCTTGTCGACGATGGCCGCGCCTTGGGCGTCGTACGCCGTCTGTCCCGCGTACAGCGCGGGCGGGGTCTGCTCTTCCTCGGGGATGCGCGGATCGATGAACCAGAGCTCGCTGGCCTCCGGGGCCTCGTCCGCTTCCTCCTCACCCGGATGGAAGGCGGCGATGACGCCGGTGCTGCGGTCGTAGCTCTTGGCCAGCCGCCCGTCGATGTTGGTGGCCGTGAAACAAGCCAGCCGCCGTTTCTTGTGCATCACCACGCTGAAGTGCTCGTACGGCAGTTCGTACTTGGGCCGGCCCGCCTTGGGACGCGTGTTGACCGATACCGCCCGCAGGGCCGCCGCACCGCGCGGCTTGGGCAGGGGAACGGCAACGCCGGGCAGGAAGTCGGGCTGGTAGCCGTCGCGGTTTCCGTAGTCCGGATCGACCTGGACCCGTGCCTCTTCGCCGGTGCTCGACGGCGCCACGTCGGCATGCGGTTGCGGCGCGGCATCCTGCGCGGGCGTCGGCGATCCGTTACGGGTCGGGTAGCCGCCCAGCTGCACGCTCACGCGCAACGGGATGGTCCAGGTCGCCGTGCCGTCGCTGGCCACGTCGACCGATGCACCGAGCGAAGCGTCATGCGCCACGGCCGGTGCGGACTCGACGGACGAGACCACCTGCGGGTCCAGGCCCGCGGCGATGGCCTCGGTGATCTTCTCGCGCTCGCGCGCCGGCAGGCCGCTCTTGCGCGTGTTCATGTCGGTCACGATGGCGCTGATCCGGATGCCTTCGTTGACCGTCTTGGCGATCTGTTTTCCGTTCTGGTCGAGCAGGTCGCGGTGCGGCGATCCCCAGTGGTGCAGGGCGATCACCTGCCACAGCACGTTGAAGACCGGCGAGCCCGAGGAACCCGGCTCCGTGTCGGCCACGTAGTGCAGCGTGGTGCTCGCGCGCGAGACCAGCTGGTTCTCGCGCAGCACGGCTTCCTTCATGCGGCCGTCGGGGTGCTGGACGATGTTCGCGTGGTCGCCCAGCTGGTGCTTGTCGCGGGCCGCGGAGATCGGCAGGAAGCTGTAGCCCGCGAGCACGCCGGGGCCGCTCAGGCGGCCGCCGACCGCCAGCACGGTGTAGTCGAGGTCGTCCTGGTCGTTGGTGAGGAAGCAGGTCTCGGGCGCGAAGGCGAAGCGCGTGGGCACGCGTGGGCGTCCCGCGAGGTCGCGCTCGTAG
This sequence comes from Variovorax sp. GW821-FHT09B01, assembly GCF_059418345.1. Classification (NCBI taxonomy): domain Bacteria; kingdom Pseudomonadati; phylum Pseudomonadota; class Betaproteobacteria; order Burkholderiales; family Comamonadaceae; genus Variovorax; species Variovorax sp. GW821-FHT09B01. Next base: position 479,376 of record NZ_JBWKPQ010000002.1, read on the forward strand.
TCGAACTCCACCAGCAGGTCCGCCGCATCGGCCTTGGAGCCGATCACGTGGTTGTTGGTGAGGAACAGCACGGGCGAGATCATGAAGCCGGTGCCGAGGCCCTGGCCGTCGCGCGTCACGATCCGCGCCACGGCGCGCGCCGCATAGGCACCGCGCTGCAGGAATGCGACATCCACGAAGTCGATCGTCTGGCCCCAAACCTTCTCCGCGCCCGAATGCGGCGCCTCGCGCGCGGCCTCCTGCACCGGCAGGCCGACTCGCCGTTGCAGCACGGCGCTGCGGCGCAGCATCTCGGGCTCGGCGTCGCCGGGCCGGCCGGCGCCGATCGCGTCGAGCGAGCGCTGGATCTGTTCGGCCTGCTGCTGGATGCGCAGGCGCGCGGCGACACCGATGTGTGCGGGCTCGTTCATGTTCTCCTCCAACTGGCCGCGGGCGGCGGCGGCGATTGCGGATTCGTGGACCGTCTCGCTCGCCTTTTAGAGGGCCTTGATGACAGGACGATGCAAAGGCACGGCCGCGTCAGGCGCTCTGGATCAGCCGCCGCAGCTCGTCGACGTTGCGGCGCAGCGCCACGTCGTCCATCGCCGTGTAGCCGATCACCAGCCCCGGCGGCAGGTCCTTGCGCTGGCAGAAATCCGAGATCGCCTGGAAGCGCAGCCCGCGCTGCGCGGCCGCGCGCAGGAACGGCGCCAGCGCCATGTCCGGCGGCAGCCACCACACGAGGTGGAAGCCCGCGTGCTCCCCGGTGACATGCAGCCGCGCGGGCTCGAGCGCCGCGCGCAGGCCGCCGAGCACGAGGTCGCGGCGCTGCGCATAGACCATGCGTGCGCGCCGCACATGGCGCGCGAAGTCGCCGCTTTCGAGGAAGCGGGCCAGCGCCATCTGCTCGATCACGCCGGTGGAGCGCCCGGCGATGTGGCAGGCACGGCGGAAGTCGGCGACCAGCGCGCGTGGCAGCACCATGTAGCCGATGCGCAGCGCGCCGAACAGGGTCTTGTTGAAGCTGCCGCAGTGGATCACGCGGTCGGCCGCGTCCAGGCTCTTCAAGGCCGGCAAAGGCGCGCTGTCGTAGCTGAACTCGCTGTCGTAGTCGTCCTCGACCACCCAGGCCTTCGCGGCTTCGGCCCACGACAGCAGTTCGAGGCGGCGCGATACCGGCATCGTGAGGCCGCTGGGCGACTGGTGCGCGGGCGTGACATGCGCGAGCCGCGCCCCCGCATGCTGGCGCGCCTGCGCGACCGAGAAGCCTTCGGCATCGATCGGGACATGGATCAGCTGCTGGCCGTGGTGGCCGAAGATCGGCGCGGCATGCAGGTAACCGGGGTCCTCGAGCAGGACCTTGTCGCCGGGCGCGAGCAGCAGCCGCGCGCAGAGGTCGAGCCCTTCGCGAATGCCCGAGACGATCACGATCCGCTCGGCCTCGCAGGCGATGCCACGCGCCACCCCGAGGTAGCCGGCGATCTGCTCGCGCAACGCCAGCAGCCCGAAGGGATCGTCGTCGGACAGTTGTGCCGCGGTCACGCGCCGCGCGCTGGCCTGCAAGGTGCGGCGCCAGAGATCGAGCGGGAACAGCGCCGGATCGGCCACGCGCGCCATGAAGGCCTGGTGGGCCTCGGTGGCGGCGAGCGGCGCCATGTCGGTCTTCCAGGCCGGCCGCGTACGGGGCGTGGCCGGGCGCCGCTTCGTGTCGCCGGCCTCGAAGAAGCGGTCGGGCACCTGCGCCGCCACGTAGGTGCCCGATCCGGCCCGGCTGACCAGGTAGCCCTCGCTGCGCAACTGGTCGTAGGCCGCGTCGACGGTCACGCGCGACACCTGCCAGCGCTGCGCGAGCTGCCGGGTCGAGGGCAGGCGCGCGCCCTTGGCCAGTGCGCCGTCGAGGATGCGGGCGCGGATCTGGCGGTAGATCCAGGCCTGCTTGGCCTCGCCCTCGCGCGGCGGTTCGGTCGCGAGATCGAGGCTCGATGGCGTGCGCCGGGCCTGCGGGGGGCTGGAAAGTGGCCTTATCGCTTTCTCCGAAATGGATCTACAAGCAAGGCCACATTCTATTTAGATTCGCGTCCAAGGCATTCCACCCACGAAGCTCCCCATGACGACGACCCCCACGCACTTCTTCTGCACCCTCGCGCCCGACGGCCCGAGATTTCCCCTCGATGGCGCGGGCAGCCTGCTCGACGCGGCCCTGGCGCAGGGCGTGGCCGTGCCGTTCTCCTGCAAGCGCGGCGAATGCGGCTCGTGCCGCGCGCAGTTGCTCGAGGGCGGCGTCGAGCGCATCGCGCCGCCCTCGGAGGCGGCCTACCAGGTCGACGCGGGCGAGCTGCTGATGTGCCAGTGCCGAGCCACCAGCGACCTGCGGCTGCGCTTCGCGCACTGGAGCGCGCCGGCGCTCGCGCCATCGCGGCACTCCGCGAAGGTCGTGATCTGCGAGCCGCTCACGGCCAAGGTCACGCGGCTCGTGGTCGAGCTGCAGAGCGCCGAGCCCTTTCGCTGCGCGCCGGGCCAGCATGCGCAGTTCGTGCTCGAGGACGGCGAGCGCCGCAGCTTCTCGATCGCCAACCGGCCGTCGGAAGAGGGCGAAGCCTCGAACCGGCTCGAGTTCCACATCCGCCGCATGCCGGGCGGCCTGTTCACCGAGCAGCGTCTCGCGGCGCTGCGGCCCGCGGACCTGCTCGAGCTCGAAGGGCCCCATGGCGCCTTCGTGTGGCAGGCACCCGCCGACGGAATCGACCACCTCGTGCTGCTGGCCACCGGCACCGGCTTCGCGGGCGTTCGGCCGATCCTGCGGACGGCGCTCGCGAGCGGGGCGTTCCGCACGGTGTCGCTCTACTGGGGCGTGGCCGAGGCCGGCGACTGCTATGCGGCCGCATGGCTCGACGAGATGGCGCGGGTGCACGCGGGCTTTCGCTGGACCGCGGTGCCGTCTTCGCGCGCGGAAGGCAGGCAGCATGTGCAGCACGCGGCATCGAAGGCCGCGCACGACTGGGCGCGGACCATCGTCTATGCCTGCGGCAACCCGGCCATGGTGCGCGACGCACGCGCGCTGCTGCAGGCCGAGGGGCTGCCGAAGGCGCGCTTCGTCTCCGAGGTGTTCCTGCCGAGCACGAAGCAGGTCGCGCGCCATCCCTGGGAAAAGGTGGGCGCCACGTTCACGCGCGACGGCATCCTCGAAGCGCGCCGCCGCTCGATGGAGGCGCTGCCGCAGATCGCCGCGCTGATCGAACCCGGCATGACCACGGGCGAGGCGATCGCGGTCGCCGACCGGCATCTGCGCCGGCTCGGCGCCGCCTACAACTGGCATCCGACCTATGTGCGCTTCGGGCCCGACACGCAGCGAACCTCGCGCGAGCCGGTCGATCGGCAGCGTCGCCTGCGCGAAGACGACGTCTACACCGTCGACCTCGGCCCGGTGTGGGACGGCTACGAGGGCGACTACGGCGATACCTTCGTTCGCGGTGCCGATGCCGACCACGAGCGCGTCACGCGCGCGGCGCGCGACATCTTCGAACGCGCGCAGGAGGCCTGGCGGCAGGGACTGAGCGGCGCCGCGCTCTACGACTTCGCGAGCGAGCTTGCGCGCACGCATGGCTGCGCGCTGGTGCGCGAGACGGCCGGCCACCGGGTCTCGGACTTTCCGCATGCGCTCTACGGCAAGCACCGCCTGGCCGAAGCCGACTTCGTTCCGGGCGACGGCATCTGGGTGCTCGAGGTCCAGGTGCGCGACCTCGAACGGCCGATCGGTGCCTTCTTCGAGGACGTGCTTCTTAAGAATTGATTCAGAACATTCCTGGCTCTGCGGCCTAGAGTTCGGCAATGACTGTGAACCGTATCGAACCCCGACCGCTTTCTCTTCTTCACACCTTCCGTTCTTCCGCGCCGCGCCTTGCGCTGGTGGCCGTTGCCGCAAGCACGTTGCTCGCGGGCTGCGTGACGCCCGGCGAGCATGCGCGCGAGCAGCGCATGCGCGACGAGCAGAACTGCATGGCCTATGGCTTCCGCCCCGAAAGTCCGGCCTATGCGCGCTGCCTGCAGAACGAGAACCTCTCGCGCCAGGACCGCGACAACTTGCAGGACATCGAATCGCGCCGCCGCTCGGAAGACCCGCGCCGCTATGGCGGCGGTGGCGGTGGCTGGGAGCGCGAACGCGACCGGGACCGCGATCGCTACGACCGCATGAACGACAACCAGCGCCAGGCGCTGCGCAACTGCGACCTGCTGCCGCCCGCCAACCAGCCGGGCTGCCGCGCGATGGTCTGGTCGACGCTCAAGTAGGGCTGCGCAACGCCTCGTCCGAGGGTGCGGCATCGAGCTTCGCGAGCGCGATCACGGCGGCCTGCAGCATGAAGCCCGCGAGCGCGAGCAGCAGGCAGCCGGCCTCGCCCCAGAGCGCACCGGCCCCCGCGCCGAGCGCAGCACCCACGGGCCGCGCGCCAGCATTCACCGTGAGGAACACGGCCGAGACGCGGCCCAGCATGCCCGCGGGTGTCACGCCCTGGCGCAGGGTGGTCGAGCTGATGGTCCACACCATCGGCCCGGCGCCGAACACGAACAGCGACAAGGCCGCGAGCCCGGCGCTGGGCCACCGCAGTGTCGACGCCATCAACACCGCGGCCAGCACCGCGCTGAACGGGCCGACGCGGATCGCACTGCCCGGGCTCGTGCGCGCCGCGATGCGTGGCGTGAGCAGCGCGCCCGCCACCATGCCCGCGCCATACATCGCGAGCGTGAGCCCCACGCCCTGCGCGCCGAGCCCGAGCGCGCGCACGGCATGCGGCACATAGCCGGCCTGCAGCACGAACCACGCGATGTTGAAGATGGCACCAGTCAACAGCATCGGCCGCAGCCAGGCATGGCGCAACACGAAGCGCGCGCCTTCGCGCAGCTCGGTCCATGGATGGCGCGCGGCGGGCACGCGGCGCGCCGGCTCGGGGAGCTTCCACAGCAGGGCCACGGCCGCGAACGACAGTGCCGCCGCCAGCACGAAGGCCGCGCCCGCGCCGGTCCAGGCCACGAGCGCGCCCGCCACGGCGGGGCCGGCCGCGAAGGCCGCGCTGCGCGCCAGCTCGATGCGGCCATTGGCGCGCGCCAGCGCCTCGCGCGGCACGAGTTCGGGCACCAGCGCCGGGGCCGCGACGCTGAAGGCCACGGTGCCGATCGCGCCGATGAAGCCCAGCAGCGCCATGCCCGCGATGCCCATGCGCGCGGACCACGGCGCCGCCAGCACGGCGAGCATCAGCAGCAGCGACAGTGCGCGCAGCACCTCGGCGCGCAGCATCAGGCGCCGGCGCGGCATGCGGTCGGCGAGCAGGCCGAGCGGCATCGCGAGCAGCAGGAAGGGCAGGGTCTGCACGGCCGCGAGCAGCCCGGTCTCGGCGGCGCCCGCGCCATAGGCCATCACCGCGACCAGCGGCACCGCGGCCAGGCCGAGCTGCTCGGCCGACTGCGCCGCGAGGTTGGCATGGGCCAGGTGGAGAAAGGGACGGGGCAGGGCGGAGGACATGAGCCGATGGTCACGGACCGCCCCGCATCGGGCTGGCCGAAAACGGACCCCTGAAGACGGGCCTCAGCCCGCGGCTTCGGCCTGCTGCGCCAGCAGCATGTCCTCGAACCAGTCCGCCACCTGCCGCGCCTCGGGCGCCGCGCCCGGCGCGAGCCCGTAGTAGTAGCGCTCGAGCCGCATGCGCAGCGCGGGCAGCGGCGAGTGCAGCCGGCCCGAGGCGAGGTCGTGCGACACCAGCGAGGTCGGCGCGAGCGCGATGCCCAGGCCGTCGACCGCGGCCTGCAGCACGAAGTGCAGGTGGTCGAACTGCAGCCGTCCGGCCGGCCGCACGCGCGGCGCGCCGACCTGCTTCTTCCAGGCCTCCCAGTCCTCCTTGCGCGTGCGCGCCGACAGCTGCACGTGCGCGGCCAGCGCGCGCAGGTCGCGCAGCGGATGGGCCTTGAACAGCGCAGGCGCGCCGACCACCAGCACCTCGTCCTCGAGGAAGGGCTGCACCGCGATCGCGCCGGGCCAGCCCTCGAGCCCGCGGCGCACCGCGATGTCGAAGCTGTCGGCCACCTGCTCGGGCATCACGGTGCTCGTGACCACCTGCGGCTCGATGTCCGGATGGCGCTCGACGAAGGAGGGCAGGCGCGGGATCAGCCAGCGCACCGCGAACGAGGGCCGCACGTTGATGCGCACCGTGCGCGCCGCGCCCTGCGCCTGCAAGGCACGCGCGGCGGCGCCGATCTGCGCCAGCGCGGGCTCGACCTCGGCGAAGAACTGCTGGCCCTCGGCCGTCAGCGCGACCTGGCGGATGCGGCGCTCGAACAGCGCCACGCCGAGGAAGGCCTCGAGGCCCTTGATCTGGCGGCTGATCGCGCTGTGGGTGACGTGCAGCTCGTGTGCCGCGCGCGTGAAGCTCAGGTGGCGCGCCGCGGCCGCGAAGGCGCGCACGGCGTTCAGGGGAGGCTCGCGGGACGGCATGCGTGCGATTTTGTCACGCATGCGGCGCGTTAATGTCGTTTGTCGGCGCGGCCTCCGCGGGCGCACGATGCGGGCTCGATGTCATCTTCCTCCAGCCGCTGCGCTTCCGTCCCCGCCGCCATCGCGGCCCCCGTCTCCACCACCGACCGCAACTCCCGCCATGCCGCGCTCTCGCTCGGGCTCGCGCTGCCGGGCGATGTGGTGCTCTATCTGCTGCTGCCGATGTATGCCGCGCAGTTCGGCGTCACGCTCGCCGAGGCGGGGCTGCTGCTCGCGGCCAACCGCCTCGTGCGCATCGCCGGCTATGGCTGGGTGGCCGACTTCTATGCGCGCCACGGCGACCGCCGCACCTGCACGCTGGCCGTCGCGGGCGCGGTGCTGTGCTGCCTCGGCTATGCCACGCTCTCGGGGCTGTGGTTGCTGCTGCCGCTGCGGCTGGTCTGGGGCCTGTGCTTCGCGGCCTTCAACCTCTCGACGCAGGCGCTGGCCACGGCCGACCCCGTGGGCGCCGCGCGCCGCAGCGGCCGCTCGCGCGCCTTCATCGCGCTCGGGCCGGTGGTGGCGCTGCCGCTGGGCGCGCTGCTCGCGCACTGGAGCGGGCCGCGCACCATCTTCTGGCTGCTGGCCGCGGTGGCGCTGCTCGGGCTGCTGGCCGCGCGCCGGCTGCCGACGGCGCCGCATCCGGTCGCGGTGGCGGCCAAGCGCTTCCAGCGACCGAACAGCCTCGACGGCTGGTCCTTCATGGAAGGGCTGGCGCTCGACGGCCTGTTCATCGTCGGCCTGTCGTACCTCGGCAAGGACCTGCTGCCGGGCGCGGCGGTGGTGGTGGCCGGCGTGCTGATGGCGCTGCGCTACTTCTCCGAGATCGCGCTCAGTCCCGTGGGCGGCCGCATGGCCGAGCGCTTCGGCGCCGAGCGCCTGCTGGTGAGCCTGTCGCTGCTCACGGCGCTGGCGCTGGTGGGCTTCGGCCTGGGCTGGCTCTGGAGCTGCGCGGCGCTGATCGTGGTGCTTCGCGCCTTGCAACTGCCGCTGATCGCGCCCATCGTCGCGCACCGCACGCCCGGACCCGAGCGCGTGCAGGCGCTGGCCGCGCGCTCGACCTGGCGCGACATCGGCGCGGGCGCCGGGCCGGTGCTGGCCGGGCTGCTGCTGCCCGTTGCCTCGTCGGCCTGGGTCTACGGCGTGGCGGCGGTGCTGCTGGCCGCGATGGCCATCGCCTGCGGGCGCAGTGCCGCGAAACTCGAGCCGTCCCCGGATTCCCTTCACCATCGACCGTCATGACCCACGACCCGCACGCGATCCAGACCCTGGCCCAGCTCCAGGCCCTGTTCGGCCAGCCCGGCGAAGCCTCGCTCAAGAAGGAGATCGACTGGCTGCATCCCTCCTACCGGGCGCTGATCGAGGCCTCGCCGTTCGCGGTGCTCGCCACCCTCGGGCCGGACGGCCTCGATGCCTCGCCGCGCGGCGACCCGCCGGGCTTCGTCGCGGTGAAGGACGAGAAGACGCTGTGGATGCCCGAGCGCCGCGGCAACAACCGCATCGACAGCCTGCGCAACATCGTGGCCGATCCGCGCGTGGCGCTGCTGTTCCTGATCCCGGGCGTGGGCGAGACCCTGCGCGTCAACGGCCGCGCGCGCATCACGGCCGATCCCGCGCTGCTCGCGCGCTTCGCGGTGGAGGGCAAGGCGCCGCAGTGCGTGATCGAGATCGCCGTGGACACCGTGTTCTTCCAGTGCGCCCGCGCGATCCAGCGTTCGCGGCTGTGGGCGCCGCGGCCCGACGAGGCGCGGCCCGACGTGCCCACGCCCGGCGCGATCCTGTCGGCGCTGACCGATGCCGCCTTCGACGGCGCGAGCTACGACCGCGAGCTGCCGGCGCGGCAGAAGGCCACGCTTTACTGAAGAGGCGCAAATTTTTTTTTGCGAAGGACTGAGGGTTTGGCACCCTTCGTTCGTCTTCAGGAGGTCGGACCCGTTCCGGCCTCTCGAAGACAGCGAAGAAAGCCCCGCCCATGCACCCCGGTCATTCCCCGTTCGAATCCCTGCAGCCACCCGCCGCGCCGCGCCGCCGCTCCAAGTCCTTCGTGCTGCGCTGGTGCGGCAACGGCTGCGGCGAGGTGGCGGTGGTCGGGCCGCTGGGCTGGTGGCCCTGCTGCTCGAAGGAATGCTGGGAGGCCTGGCACCAGCTCGAGACCGCCAAGGCCGCGGAAGCGACGCGGCTGGCCGGCGCGGAACTGCGCGCCGGCGCCTGAGCGATCTCAGGCCCGTCCGGGCGCCGTGGCCTGCTCGGTGCGCGCGTCGTGGCCGATGATCAGCACCAGCACGAAAGCCACGGCCGCCAGCAGCGCGAGGAAGATCACCGCGTAGATGTCGTTGCCCATGCGGTCCTTGAGCGTGCCGAAGATGGTCGGGCCGATGTAGCCGCCGAGGTTGCCGATCGAGTTGATCCAGGCGATGCCCGCGGCCGCGGCGGTGCCGCTGAGCATGGCGGTGGGCAGGGTCCAGAAGGTGGGCAGGGCGCTGAAGATGCCGAAGGCCGCGAGCGTCACGGCCGCCATCTTGGGCACCGGCGCGCTGGTCTCGGCCGCCAGCACCAGGCCGACGAAGATGCAGGCCAGCGGGATCAGCAGGAACCACTTGCGTTCCTTGCGCGCGTCGGAGGCGCGGGTCCAGAACAGCATCGCGATCGCACCCACCAGGTAGGGGAAGGCGTTGATGAAGCCGATCTCCACGTTGCCCAGCCCGCCGAAGCCCTTGATGATCTGCGGCAGGAAGAAGCTCAGGCCGTACAGCGGCACCGTGATGCCCATGTAGACGAAGCCCAGGCCGATCACGCGCGGGTTCAAGAGCGACTGCTTCCACGAGATCTGGTTGATCGACTCGCGGTTGCGCCGCTCGGCGTCGAGCGTGCCCTGCAGCCAGGTGCGCTCCTCGTTCGTGAGCCACTTCGCGTCCTTCGGGCCGTCGGGCAGGTAGAACAGCACGAAGAAGGTCAGGATCAGCGAGGGGATCGCCTCGAGGATGAACAGCCATTGCCAGCCGTGCATGCCGCCCATCCCGTCCATGTTGAGGATGAAGCCCGAGATCGGCGAGCCGATCACGGTGGAGATCGGGATCGCGAACATGAACCAGCCGACGATGCGCGCGCGGTAGGCCGATGGGAACCACAGCGTGATGTAGAAGATGACGCCCGGGAAGAAGCCGGCCTCGGCGATGCCGAGCAGGAAGCGCACGACGTTGAAGCTGGTCGAGCCGCCGACCCAGGCCTGGGCCGCCGACAGGATGCCCCAGCTGAACATGATCCGCGCGATCCAGCGGCGCGCGCCGAAGCGCTCGAGCGCCATGTTGCTCGGCACCTCGAACAGGAAGTAGGCGATGAAGAAGATGCCGGCCGCGCTGCCGAACACGGCCGCGCTGAAGCCCAGGTCCTTCGACATGGCGGCGCCCGCGAAGCCGAGGTTCACGCGGTCGAGGTAGGCGATGAAGTAGCTGACCATGAGCAGCGGCAACAGCCGCCAGCTCATCTTCGAGATGGTTCTCTGCTCGATCGGATTCACGTGTTGTCTCCTGTTGTGTGTGTGATATGGGAGGCGTTGAGGAACGCAGCGGCCGTCGCCGGCCGCCGGACCATGTTAGGCCGGCCGGGCCGGCATTCCTGACACGGAAATGACCGAGGCGGGAAAGCACGGGGCAGGGCGCTTGTGCACCTTCCGCGGCCGGCCTGCATCGGGCCCGGGACTCGACCGGTTCGCGCATATGGTTATCGCTTTTCCATCGTTCCGGCCCCCGGGGCGCGGGTATAGCCTTCGTGACGATCCACGCTTTGCCGAGCCGTCCCGATGTCCACGAACGCCGCTTCCTCCCCGTCTTCCTCCCCCGCCGAACCCACCGCCTCCCGGGGTCCCTCCGTCGCCTGGATCGCGGGCGTCGGCGCGAGCGCGGGCCTCGGTGCCGCGCTCGCGCGGCGCTTCGCGCAGGAGGGCTTCGTCGTCGCGCTGACCGGCCGCACGCCGCAGCAGCTCGAGGCCGTGGCCGCCGAGATCGCGGCCGCGGGCGGCACGGCCCATGCCTTCGCGGCCGACGTGGCGAGCGAGGCCGAGGTGCACGGCGTCGGCCAGCGCGTGCGCGCGCTCGGGCCGCTGTCGGTGGCGGTGTTCAATGCCTCCAGCGCGGCGCGCGCGCCCACGCTCGAGATCTCGGTCGAGCAGTTCACCCAGGCCTGGCGCACCAGCACGCTCGGCGGCTTCGTGTTCGCGCGCGAGGCGCTGCGCGGCCTGCTGGCCAACCCCTTCGACGGCGCCACGCCCGCGGGGCGCGGCAGCCTGCTGTTCACGGGCGCCACCGCCGCGCTGCGCGGCAAGCCGCCGTTCGCGGCCTTCGCGGCTGCCAAGGCCGGGCTGCGTTCGCTGAGCCAGAGCCTGGCGCGCGAGTTCGGGCCGCAGGGCATCCATGTCGCCCATGTCGTGATCGACGGCGGCATCGACGGCGAGCGGCTGCGCAGCGGGGCGCCCCAGCGCGCGGCGCAGGCCGGCGAGGACGGGCTGCTGCAGCTCGATGCCATCGCCGAGAGCTACTGGCAGCTGCATGCCCAGCATCGCAGCGCCTGGACGCAGGAACTCGACCTGCGGCCGTTCAAGGAACCCTTCTGATTCAGAACGAGGAGCGCATGAGGTCCGCATCGCCATCCAGTCCGCACGAGCATCCGCTCATCGCCACCCTGCCATCGGTCGAGGCCGAGCTCAACTACCTGAAGCCGGGCCAGGGCCGGCCCGCGAGCTACACCTTCGAGCCGCCGCCGGGCACGCCCTGGACCACGGGCGAGCTGGAGGCGCGGCGCGTGGCCATCCGCGACGGCCGCCCGCTGGTGGCGCTGCGCGAGCTCTCGCTCGACCGCAGCGGCTTCACCCAGATCGCGCACCGCAGCGTGCTGGCCGACTTCTCGCAGGACGCGACCATCCGCGACATCTACTACCGCGAGTCCGAGGCGCTGCTGCGCGACGTGACCGGGGCCGAGAAGATCGTGGTGTTCGACCACACGCTGCGCGACAGCGCCCAGGGTTCGCGCCGCACCTCGGATCTGCGCGAACCGGTGCGCCGCGTGCACGACGACCAGACGCCGGCCTCGGCGCGGCGCCGCGTCACCGACCACCTGCCGCCCGACGAAGCGGCCGAGCGGCTCACGAAGCGCTTCGCGATCGTCAACCTGTGGCGGCCACTGGCCACCGTGGAGCGGCTGCCGCTCGCGCTGTGCGACGCGCGCTCCATCGATCCCGCGGACCTGGTGCCCAGCGACCTGATCTACCCCGACAAGGTGGGCGAGACCTATTCCTTCACCTGGAACCCGAAGCACCGCTGGTACTGGTTCCCGCGGCTGCGGCCCGACGAAGCGCTGCTGCTGAAGATCTTCGATTCGCGCGAGGACGGCACGGCGCGGCTCACGGCCCACACGGCCTTCGAGGATCCGACCGGCTCGCCCGAGGCGCCGCCCCGCCGCAGCATCGAGCTGCGCGCGCTGGTGTTCTGGGACAAGCCGTGAGCGCGCGCAAGCAGCTGCGCCTGGGCGCCTTCATGCGCCCGGTCAGCATCCACACCGGCGCCTGGCGCTACCCGGGCGCCTGGCCCGACGCCAACTTCAACTTCGAGCGGCTCAAGCAGCTCGCGCAGACGCTGGAGCGCGGGCGCTTCGACGCCTTCTTCATGGCCGACCACCTCGCGCTGCTCAACATGCCGATCGAGGCCTTGCAGCGCAGCCACACGGCCACCTCGTTCGAGCCCTTCACCCTGCTGTCGGCGCTGGCGCAGCACACGCAGCACCTGGGGCTGATCGCCACCGCCTCGACCACCTTCGACGAACCGTTCCACATCGCGCGTCGCTTCGCCTCGCTCGACCACCTGAGCGGCGGCCGCGCGGGCTGGAACATCGTGACCACCTCCAATCCCGACGCGGCGCTGAACTTCGGCCGCGAAGACCACATGGAGCACGACGCGCGCTACGACCGCGCGCGCGAGTTCTACGACGTGGTGACCGGCCTGTGGGACAGCTGGGCCGACGACGCCTTCGTGCGCGACGTCGACAGCGGCCGCTTCTTCGATCCGGCCAAGCTGCATGTGCTGGCCCACAAGGGCGAGCACCTGTCGGTGCGCGGGCCGCTGCACATCGCGCGGCCGGTGCAGGGCTGGCCGGTGATCGTGCAGGCCGGCGCCTCGGAGGCCGGACGCCAGCTCGCGGCCGAGACGGCCGAGCTGATCTTCGCGGCGCCGGGCACGCTGGCGAACGCGCGCGCCTTCTATGCCGACGTCAAGTCGCGCATGCGCAAGCTCGGCCGCGATCCCGAGCACCTCAAGATCCTGCCGGGCGCCTTCACCATCGTGGCCGACACGGTCGACGAGGCGAAGGCGATCCGCGCCAAGCTCGACAGCCTGGTGCACTACGACAGCGCGATTGCCTCGCTGTCGATCGCGCTGGGCCACGATGCCTCCAGCTTCGACCCCGACGGCCCGCTGCCCGAGGTGCCGCCCACCAACGCGAGCCAGAGCGGGCGCGAGCGCGTGATCGAGCTGGCCCGGCGCGAGAACCTCACGGTGCGCCAGCTCGCGCAGCGCCTGGGCGGCTATGGCGGGCTGGCCTTCGTCGGCACGGCCCAGACCATCGCCGACGAGATGCAGGAATGGCTCGAGAGCGAGGGCTCCGACGGCTTCAACGTGATGTTCCCCTGGCTGCCCGGCGGGCTCGATGCCTTCGTCGACCGCGTGGTGCCCGAACTGCAGCGTCGTGGCATCTTCAGGCAGGAATACGAAGGTCGTACCCTGCGCGAGAACCTGGGGCTGCCGCGACCGGTCAACCGTTTCTTTTCGCAAGATTAGCGGGGCCGGGGCGAGGGGACACTGGGCGCGCCGCCGGCGCGCGGGCGGCGCATTGGCGACAATCGCTCCAATGCGTTCCTCTCCCTTCTTCCGCATGGCCCTGCTGCTGGGCCTGCTCTCCGCCATCGGTCCCTTCGCCATCGACATGTACCTGCCGGCCCTGCCGGCCATCGGCCAGAGCCTGCGCGCCGACATCGGCGCGGTCCAGATGAGCCTCACGGCCTTCTTCATCTCGCTGGGCGCGGGCCAGCTGCTGTACGGGCCGGTCTCCGACATGGTGGGCCGCAAGCCGCCGCTGTACGCGGGCCTCGCGGTGTTCGCGATCGCCAGCGTGGGCTGCGCGCTGGCCACCGACATCCAGACCCTGATCGCGCTGCGCTTCATCCAGGGCCTGGGCGCCGCGGCCGGCATGGCGATCCCGCGCGCGGTGGTGCGCGACCTGCACACCGGCACCGATGCCGCGCGGCTGATGTCGCTGCTGATGCTGGTGTTCAGCATCTCGCCGATCCTCGCGCCGCTGGTGGGCAGCGGCGTGATCGCGGTCACCGGCTGGCGCGGCGTTTTCTGGGCCGTGACCATCGCGGCCGTCGCCGGCCTCGCGATGATGGCCACGCTGCTGGCCGAGACCCGGCCGGCCTCGGAGCGCGTCGAGAGCAGCATCGGCAGCGCGCTCGCGGCCTACTGGCTGCTGCTGCGCGACCGCCACTACCTGGGCCTGGTGTTCATCGGCAGCTTCGCGATGGCGGGCTTCTTCACCTATCTCGCGAACTCCTCGTTCGTGATGATCGACCACTACGGCCTGTCGCCCGCGCTCTACAGCGTGGCCTTCGGCGTGAACGCCGCCGCCTTCTTCGGCGCCTCGCAGTTCAACGGCGCGCTCGGCGAGCGCTTCGGCCTGGCGCGGCTGGTGAAGTTCGGCGTGGCCGGCTGCGGCGTGGCGATGGTCGCCATGTTCGCCTACTACGCGATGGGCGGCGACAGCCTGTGGGTGATGATCGTGCTGTACTTCATCGCCTCGGGCTTCATGGGCTTCGTGATCCCGACCACCGGCGTGCTGGCGCTCGAGATGCACGGCGCGATCGCCGGCACCGCCTCGGCGCTGCTGGGCACGCTGCAGATGCTGACCGGCGCGGTGGCGATGGCGGTGGTGGGTGCCTTCACCGACGGCGGCCCGCTGCCGATGGTGACCGGCATGGCCGCGGGCGCGCTGATCGCCGGCCTGCTGACCTGGCTCACGCTGGGCGGCGACCGCGGCACGCAACCGGCGCGCCGGGTGCAGGAGGCCTGATGAGCAGCGTGGCGGCCAGCGTGGGCACCGAGGGCGGCGCGCGCGTCATCGACGGCCTCGACCAGCCCGCGCGGCGCTGGTCGATGCTGGTCATCATCCTCGGGCTGATCGTCTCGGTGCTCGACGGCACCATCGTCAACCTCGCACTGCCGGGCATCGCGCGCGAACTCAACGCCAGCGCCTCGCAGTCGATCTGGGTGGTCAACGCCTACCAGATCGCCATCCTCGTGATGCTGCTGCCGCTGGCCTCGCTGGGCGACCTGGTGGGCTACCGCCGCGTCTACCTGGTGGGCATGGCGGTGTTCACGCTGTCCTCGGCGGCCGCCACCTTCGCCAACTCGCTGACCACGCTGATCGCCGCGCGCGCCTTCCAGGGCCTGGGCGCGGCCGGCATCATGAGCGTGAACGCGGCGCTGGTGCGGCTGACCTATCCGTCCTCGCAGCTCGGCAAGGGCATGGCCATCAACTCGCTGGTGGTCGCCACCTCCTCGGTGGCCGGGCCCTCGGTGGCGGCGGCGATCCTGTCGGTGGCCTCGTGGCCGTGGCTGTTCGCCATCAACGTGCCGCTGGGCATCGTCACCTTCGCGCTCGGCATGAAGGCGCTGCCCTTCAACCGCGTGGCGCCGGCCGCGGGCTTGCGCTTCTCGCCGATCGACGTGACGCTCAACGTGCTGATGTTCTCGCTGGTGTTCCTCGGCGTCGACCGCCTGGGCGTGCGCGAGGGCGGGGTGGAGGCGGGCGGCCCGCCGCTGAGCGCCTGGCTCACGCTGCTGGCCGGCGTGGCGGTGGGCTTCGTCTACCTGCGCCGGCAGCGCTCGCTGGCGGTGCCGCTGTTCCCGATCGACCTGCTGCGCATTCCGGTGTTCGCGCTCTCCATGGGCACCTCGGTGGCGGCCTTCTGCGCCCAGATGCTGGCCTACATCGCGCTGCCGTTCCTGCTGCTCGACGTCTACGGCCGCAGCCATTTCGAGGCCGGCCTGCTGATCACGGCCTGGCCGCTGGCGATCGTGGCGATGGCGCCGCTGGCCGGCCGCCTGATCGGCCGCTATCCCGACGGGCTGCTCGGCGGCATCGGCCTGGGGCTGATGGCCGCCGGCCTGTTCTCGCTGGCGCTGTTGCCGGCGCACCCGGTCAATGCCGACATCGCCTGGCGCATGGCGCTGTGCGGGCTGGGCTTCGGGCTGTTCCAGTCGCCGAACAACCACACCATCGTGACCTCGCCGCCCGCGCACCGAAGCGGTGCAGCCAGCGGCATGCTCGGCACGGCGCGGCTCACGGGCCAGACCCTGGGCGCGGTGGTGCTGGCCGGCGTCTTCAGCATCTGGAGCCCGCATGGCGGCCACGGGCCGGTGGTGGCGCTGGTGCTGGCCGGCTGTTGTGCCGGTATCGCCGCAATCTTCAGCAGCTTGCGGCTCAGGACGACGGGACACGCGGGCTGAATAGGTTAGGGTACGGCCCCATGAAGGAAGTACCTGATACGGTGGTATGCCCCGGCTGCGACGCGGTCTATGCCCGCGCCGAACTGCAGCCGCGCGAGGTCGCCCATTGCGCGCGCTGCGGCACCGAGATCGGCCGCCATCCGGGCGCGCAGGAAAGCCGCATCCTGCCGCTGACCGTGACCAGCCTCATCATGTTCGCGATCGCCAACCTGTTCCCGATCGTCGAGATCGAGCTGCAGGGCCTGCGCAGCCAGACCACGCTGGCCGGCGCGGTGGTGGTGCTCGGCGCCGAGGGCATGTCGGTGGTGGCGCTGCTGGTGCTGGCCACCACCATCCTGTTCCCGCTGCTGCAGCTGTGCATCCTGGTCTACCTGCTGATCCCGTTGCGGCGCGAGCACCGGCCGCTGGGCTTCGCGATCCTGGTGCGGCTGATGCAGTCGCTGCGGCCCTGGGGAATGATCGAGGTGTTCCTGCTCGGCGTGCTGGTGGCCGTGGTCAAGCTCTCGAGCATGGCGACGGTGGTGCCCGGGCCCGCGCTGTGGGCCTTCGTGGCGCTCACGGTCACGCTGACGGCGGTGCTGTCGTTCAACCCGGGCGCGTTCTGGGAAATGACCTTCCGCGCCGCCGGCGACGAGGACGAGGAGAGGGCTTCCGCATGAAGTTCCCTTCGCTGCGCCGCGCGCGCCCGCCCGAGCCGGAGCCTGCCGGGCACGGGCCGCACCCCGACGCGCCGGTCGTCACCGCCGCCTCGCTGGGCCTGCTGGCCTGCCCGCACTGCGCGGCCGTCTGGCAGGACGCGCAGGAGGGCGACGCCTGCGGGCGCTGCGGCACGCACCTGCACACGCGCAAGCCGCAGAGCCTCACGCGCACCTGGGCCTTCCTGATCGCGGCCTGCATCATGTACATCCCGGCCAACCTGCTGCCGGTGATGATCACGCGCACGCTGTTCGGCGCGCAGTACGACACCATCCTCAGCGGGGTGATCTATTTCTGGGTCTCGGGCGCCTACGGGCTCGCGGCCATCGTCTTCATCGCGAGCTTCCTGGTGCCTCTGTTCAAGCTGGCGGTGCTGTTCCTGCTCGTGGTGATGGCCCAGCGCGGCAGCACCTGGCGGCAGCACGAGCGGGCCAAGCTCTATCACATCATCGAGATCATCGGCCGCTGGTCGATGCTCGACGTGTTCGTGGTGTCGCTGTTGACCGGGCTGGTGCAGATCCAGGGCTTCGCGGTGATCACCGCGGGCGTGGGCATCGCGGCCTTCGGCTCGGTGGTGGTGCTGACCATGCTGGCCTCGCTGAGCTTCGACCCGAAGCTCACCTGGGACAGCAAGCAGGCACAGGCCGTGCAAGAGAATTTCGAGAACAGGGAAGAACAAGCAGCATGAGTGAAGAAGAACAACCGCAAGACCGACCGGCGCCGTCCGCGCCGCCATTGCCGAGGCCGCAGGTCAAGCGCCGCCGCGAGTGGCTGCCCTCGCTGATCTGGCTGATCCCGATCGTGGCCGCGCTGGTCGGCGTGATGCTGGTGGCGCGCATCCTGATGGAGCGCGGCCCCGAGATCGTGCTGACCTTCAAGACCGCCGAGGGCCTCGAGGCCGGCAAGACCGCCGTCAAGTACAAGGACGTGCAGATCGGCCTGGTGCAGAGCCTGCGCCTGGCGCGCGACCGCTCGCACGTGCGGGTGCTGGTGCAGCTCAACAAGGAGGCCGAGGGCTTCACCTCCGAGGACTCGCGCTTCTGGGTCGTGCGGCCGCGGCTCGATACCTCGGGCATCTCGGGCCTGAACACGCTGCTGTCGGGCGCCTACATCGGCGCCGACGCCGGCGTGTCGAAGGAAACCTCGGGCGAATTCAAGGGCCTGGAGGCGCCGCCCATCGTCACACGCGACGACTCGGGCCAGCAGTTCCTGCTGCGCGCCGCCGACATCGGCTCGCTCGACGTCGGTTCGCCCGTGTACTTCCGCCGCATCAAGGTGGGGCAGGTGGCGGCCTACGAACTCGACGGCGACGGCCGCGGCGTGACGCTGCGCGTGTTCGTCAACGCGCCCTACGACAAGTTCGTGGGCGTCAACACGCGCTTCTGGCAAGCCAGCGGCATCGACGCCCAGCTCAGCGCCAGCGGCTTCACGCTGCGCACCCAGTCGCTCGCGACCATCCTGCTCGGCGGCATCGCGTTCCAGGCGCCCGAAGACGCCATGGGCCCGCTCGCGAAGGAGAACACCGCCTTCATGCTCGCGCCCGACGAGGTCACGGCGATGAAGGAGCCCGACGGCCCCTCGCAGACCCTGCTGATGTACTTCAACCAGTCGCTGCGCGGCCTGGTGCCGGGCGCGCCGGTCGACTTCCGCGGCGTGGTGATCGGCGAGGTCAAGTCGATCGGCGTCGAGTTCGACCGCGCCGAGCGCGAGTTCCGCATGCCGGTGCTGGTGCAGATCTATCCCGACCGGCTGCGCCGCCGCAGCGTCGATCGCACGAACGAAAAGGAGCCGCGCTTCTCGCAGCAGGAGCGCCTGCGCTTCCTCACCGAGAAGGGCCTGCGCGCCCAGCTGCGCAACGGCAACCTGATCACGGGCTCGGTCTATGTCGCGCTCGACTTCTTCCCGAAGGCGCCGCCCGCGAAGATCGACCTGAGCAAGAGCCCGATCGAGCTGCCCACCATGGCCAACAGCCTCGACGAGATCCAGTCGCAGGTGCAGGAGATCGCGAGCAAGCTCAACAAGGTGCCCTACGAGCAGATCGCGCAGGACCTGCGCACCACGCTGGCCACGCTCAACAAGACGCTGACCGCCACCGAGCAGACGGTGAGCCGCATCAACAACGACGTCACGCCCGAGCTGGCCGCGGCCATGAAGGACGTGCGCAAGACCGTGAACTCGGCCGAGCGCACGCTGGCCGACGACTCGCCGCTGCAGCAGGACACGCGCCAGATGCTGCAGGAGCTCACGCGCGCCGCCGGTTCGGTGCGCGTGCTGACCGACTACCTCGAACGCCATCCCGAATCGCTGCTGCGCGGCAAACCGGACGACAAGAAATGACGAAGACGCACAGCCGAACCCTTCTCGCCGGCATCGCCGTGCTGGCCGCGCTCGCCGCGGGCTGCGCGAGCAAGCCCGACAGCTACTACACCCTCGCGAGCAGCGTGCCCGCGGACCAGATCGCCGCGCCCGCCGCCAGCGGCACCGTGCCGCTGGCCATCGAGCTCGCGCCCGTGGCCGTGCCCGAGCGGCTGGCGCGGCCGCAGATGGTGGTGCGCAAGCCCGGCGGCCGCGTGCAGGTCGAGGTGCTCGAGCAGCACCGCTGGGCCTCGTCGTTCGAGAACGAGCTGCGCGATGCGCTGGCCAGCGGCATCGCCACGCGCCTGGGCGCGCTCGACGTCAGCAAGGGCGGCCGCCCCAACGTGCAGCCGGTGTGGCGCATCGCGGCACAGCTCAAGCAGTTCGATGCGGTCGACGGCGGCCGTGTCGAAGCGGCCTTCAGCTGGACCCTGCGGCGCGCCGACGAGCCGCGCACGCTGGTGTGCAGCTTCGAGGCCGGCGAACCCGTGGGCACCGGCATGGACGCGGTGGCGCAGGGCGCCCAGCGCGTGACCGCGGCCGCGGCCGCGGCGATGGCACGCAGCGTGGCCGCGGCGCGCGCCAATCCGTCGGCGACCGCCTGCGCGCTCTGAGGGCGGCGGCCCCGCAATGACTGCGGGGCAGGGCGGTGCGGCGGGATGAAGCTCTGGACTGGGTGAGACCAAGAAGAAGCGGAGACCAGCGATGACACAGATCGGCAAGACGCCCTGCGACGACACGCTGATCCGGCACGGCACCGGCCCTGTCGACGACACCGGCTGTCCCGAAGCCTCCAGGCCCTGGGTGCTGGCCGCGGCCATCGTCGGCTCGAGCATGGCCTTCATCGACGGCACCGTGGTCAACGTCGCGCTGCCCGCGATCCAGGCCGACTTGCGCGCCACCGCCTTCCAGGCGCAGTGGGTGGTCGAGTCCTATGCCTTGCTGCTGGCCGCGCTGCTGTTGGTGGGCGGCGCGCTCGGCGACCACTTCGGACGGCGTCGCGTGTTCGCGATCGGCGTCGCGATCTTCGCGCTCTCGTCGGTGGCCTGCGCGCTCGCGGCCAGCGTGCAGCAGCTGATCGCCGCGCGCGCGGTGCAGGGCATCGGCGGCGCGCTGCTGGTGCCGGGCAGCCTGGCGCTGATCAGCGCGGCCTTTCCCGAGAAGCAGCGCGGCAAGGCCATCGGCACCTGGTCGGGCTTCAGCGGCATCACGGCCGCCGTGGGGCCGGTGCTCGGCGGTTTCCTGGTCGATCATTTCTCGTGGACCTGGGCCTTTCTGGTCAACGTGCCGATGGCGCTGCTGGTGCTGTGGATCTGCTGGCGCCACGTGCCCGAGAGCCGCGGCGCCTCGGCCGGCGGTGGCCTCGATCCCTGGGGCGCGCTGCTGGCCACGGCCGGGCTCGGCGGCATCGTCTATGCGTTCATCGAGGCGCCCACGCAGGGCTGGACCTCGACGGCCGTGCTGGCGGCGCTGGCCATCGGCCTCGCGGGCAGCGCGGGCTTCGTCGCCGTCGAGCGGCGCGTGCGCGCGCCGATGCTGCCGCTCTCGCTGCTGCGCATCGGCAACTTCAGCGGTGCCAACCTGCTGACCCTGCTGCTCTATGCCGCGCTCGGCGGCGGCCTCTATTTCTTCCCGCTCAACCTGATTCAGGTGCAGGGCTGGTCGGCCACGGCGGCGGGCGCGGCGCTGCTGCCCTTCATCCTCATCATGTTCGCGCTCTCGGGCTGGGCCGGCCAGCTGGTCGACCGCTTCGGGCCGCGGCTGCCGCTGGTGATCGGGCCCGCGATCGCGGCCGTGGGCTTCGCGCTGTTCGCGCTGCCCGGCGTGGGCGCGAGCTACTGGAGCGGCTTCCTGCCGGCCGTGGTGGTGCTGGGCCTGGGCATGACGGTGACCGTGGCGCCGCTCACCACCACCGTGATGAACGCGGTCGGTCCCGAGCTCGCGGGCGTGGCCTCGGGCGTGAACAACGCGGTCTCGCGCGCGGCCGCGGTGCTGGCCATCGCGGTCTTCGGCGCGATCATGGCCTGGGCCTTCGACGCCGCGCTGGCCGAGCACCTGCAGGCCGCGGGCGCCTCGGCGCAGGTGACGGCCTTCTTCGAAGGCGAGCGCGCCAAGCTCGCCGGCGCCGCCATGCCGCCGGGCGTGGATGCGGCCACGGCCGAGGCCCTGCGGCGCGCGGTGGCCGAAGCCTTCGTGGCGGGCTTCCGCTGGGTGATGCTTCTGAGCGCCGGGCTGGCGCTGCTCAGCGCGGCCAGTGCGTGGCGCATGATCGGCGGCAAGGGCGCCGTTCAGGACGACGTTCAGGACGACGTCAAGGCCGACTGAAGCCGCTCGGGCGCGCGCTGCGCGTGCTCGGCGAGGAAGGCGGCCAGCGTGCGGTTCACCACGTCGGGATCGGTGATGCTCAGGAAGTGCTGCCCGCCCTCGACCTCGACGCAGCGTGCCTGCGCGATGGCCGCGGCGATGCGGCGGCCGACCTCGATCGGGTAGGCGTTGTCGCGCGTGCCGTGCATCACCAGCACCGGCATGCGCAGCGCGCCCACCAGCGGCGCGATGGCATCGCGGCCCGCCAGCGCGTCGAAGGCCAGCTGCCACTGCACCGGGTTCCACGACTGCCAGGAACGCTTCCAGGCACCGGCGTCGAAGTCCGGACCGAAGCAGACATGGGCCATGGCCTCGATCGCCTGCAGCGGCGGCGCCTCGAAGGACGATGCCTGCACCTCGGCGACCAGGGCGCGATAGGCCTCGCGCGTGGCCTCGGATTCGGCATCGATTGAGGAGCCGAACACCGCCACGCTGGCGATGCGCGAAGGCGCGAGCAGCGCGGCACGCAGCGCGACGAAGCCGCCCTGGCTGGTGCCGGCCACCGCGACGCGGTCGATGCCCAGGTGGTCGAGCAGCGCGATCAGGTCGCGCGCCGAGTCCCAGAAGCCGAAGGGATGCTCGGCCGCGCTCTCGCCATGGGCGCGCTGGTCCCAGACGATGCAGCGGTGCGTGGCCGCGAAGTGGCGCAGCTGCGGCGCGAACATCTCGGCGCGCATGCCGAAGCTGTGGCAGAACACCAGCGCGGGCCTGTGGCCGCCGGTGTCTTCGTAGCGCAGGCGGTGGAAGGGCAGGGACAGGAAGGGCATGGGGATGTCTCCGAGGTGATCGATGGGATGGGGCCGCGACGCCGCGTCGGGGTCTGCGAGGTTGTACCGGCGGCCCGCCGTTCGTAGGATTCCGCGCTTGCTCTGTTCTTGTCCGGGATTGCTCAGTGAACCACGCGACCGCTCTTCCTGCCGCATCGTCCAGCTACGGCGCCAAGTACGCGGCGGCCGGCAGCCTCGCGCTCGCCGACTCGTTCGCGCGGCCCTGGCGCGGTTTCGGCGCCGAGCTCCGCCGGCATGCGGCGGTCGACGCGCCCGGCTTCGTGCAGCCGGTGACCGAGGTGGCGATCGGCATCGCGGGCCATGGCCGGGTGTCGCGGCGCGCGGACGGCGAGGCCGAGCAGCGCTTCGAGGCGCAGCCGGGCCGCTTCTGCATCTGCCCGGGCGGGGTGCCGGTCGACCATCTGCGGCTGCAGGGGGAGGGCGTGGAGCTGCTGCACTTCTACGTCGACGGCGGGCTCGACCCGGACTTCGCGGCACGCACGGCGCTGGCCGACTGGCCCTATGCGGGCGGGCTGGCCGATCCGCTGGTGGCGCAGATCGGGCTGGCGATGGCGCAGGAGCTGCGGCAGGAAAGCAGCGGCGGCGAACTGCTGCTCGACACGCTGGGCCATGCGCTGCTGGCGCGCATCGGGCAGCGGCACACGGGCGCGTCGGCGGCCGGTCCCGCCACGGCGGGCCGAGGCCTGTCGCCCGCGCGGCTGGCGCGCGTGCAGGCCTATCTGCAGGCCCATGTGGAACGCGCGCTGTCGCTCGAGGACATGGCGCGCGAAGCCTGCCTGAGCCGTTTCCATTTCGTGCGCGCGTTCAAGGCCTCGACGGGCCGCACGCCGCATCAATATCTGGGCAGCCTGCGGCTCGAGCTCGCGAAGTCGTTGCTGGCGGCGGGCCAGGAGAGCATCGAGGCGATCGCTTGGCGCCTGCAGTTCGCGAGCGCCTCTGGTTTCTCGCGCGCGTTCCGGCGCGAGCTGGGCCTCACGCCGTCGGCCTACGCGCAGGCGCTGCGGCGTCGCTGAGCAGGGTGTCGAGCTCGGCCCAGAGCGGATCGCACTGGCCGGCCCGGTAGGCGGCGGCCTTGAAGGTGGCGTGCTCGCCGCGGTAGGTCTCCCACAGGTCGCGATGGCCATCGGCCACGCAGGCGCGCACATTGGCCAGTCGGTCGGCGGCCTTCACGGTCAGTGCGAGCTCCTGTTCGCCCTTCACATGCGACATGGCCGCATAGGTCCGCGCCTTGCGCTCCTTGCGGTTGGCACCGGGCGCGTCGCTCAGCAATGCCACGCAGCCGGCCACCAGGGTGCCGAAGCGTTCGGCGACGTCGGCCACGGTGGCCTCGGTGTCCTCGACCACGTCGTGCAGGTAGCCCACGACCTGCGCCTGTTCCCCATAGGGCCGCAGCAGTGCGACCACTGCATCGAGGTGATGGACGTAGGGGTGCACGCCGTATTTCTGGTCGCCGTGCATTTCGATGGCGTAGCTTCGTGCGGCGTCGGGGGAGGTCTCTGGGGTCATGCGGACAACCCTAGCGGGTCGTGTGTTTGGTGGCAATGGCGTGGGGGCCGTGTTGTCGTAGGCCGGGGACGGGCGCGCGCCGACGGGGTACTCCCCTCCGCGAATGTCCCCCGCCTTCGGCTCCTCCTTTATTTCGCTGCGGGGAGTACCCCGCCGACGCGCGCCAGACGCGCAGCAGTTGATCGGCCGGCACTACCGCAGCGCTCCCGTGCACAGGGCAGCGGGTGCTTCCCGCAGCGAAATCAAGGAGGAGCCCGAAGGGCGGGGGACATTCGCGGAGGGAAGTACCCGCTGTCCTGTGCACGCGCCCCCAGCGCCCCAAAAAAACCGCCGTTTACGAAGGAAAACACCTACCGAAACGACATTGCGGACCAATTGGTGTATCGATACAGTAAATCGTTCCACCAAACGGGCGTTCCGACCCACAGGAGACAAGCCATGACCTCGATTTCACGCCGCCGCTTCGTCCAGTCATCGTCGGCCCTGCCGCTCGCGATGGCGGCCGCCGGCACGGGATTCACGCCCTTCGTCGCCGCGCAGGACAAGACCGTCGCGCTGCGCCTGTCGTCCTCGCACGTCGCCGACCTCAACTCCTCGCACTTCGCGTGGAACCAGCTCATGCAGGTCAACCTCAAGAAGGCCGTCGGCGAGCGCATCCGCATCGACTACTTTCCCAACAACCAGCTCGGCAAGGAAAGCGACGTCGTGCAGCAGGTCAAGGTCGGCTCCATCGACATGATGCTCACCGGCTCCTCGATCTGGGCCACCGTCACGCCGCAGTTCGGCATGCTCGACCTCGGCTACCTGTTCGACAGCTACGAGCATGTCGCCAAGGCCCTCGACGGCGGCGTCGGCGCCAAGCTCAACGACATGCTCGTCAAGAGCACCGGCTGCCAGGTCATCACCTGGGGCCAGCACTACGGCGCGCGCAACGTCTACACCAAGCAGCCCGTCAAGTCGCTGGCCGAGGTGAAGAACGTCAAGCTGCGCGTGCTGCCCACGCCCGCCTTCATCGAGACCTTCAAGATCATGGGCGCCATCCCCACGCCCATCTCCTTCGGCGAGCTCTACATGGCCGCGCAGACCGGCGTCGTCGACGGTTTCGAGCACGATGCCGCCACCGTGCTCGCGAGCAAGCTCAACGAGGTCGTCAAGCACTGCTGGATGACCGAGCACCTGTTCAGCCCCATGGTCTGCATCGCCGGGCGCCGCGCCATGGACCGCATTCCGGCCGACCTGCGCCCGGCCTTCCTCAAGGCCGCGGCCGAATCGACCGCGCAGCAGCGCCAGATCGGCGCCGAGAAAGGGCAGGGCGCCATCGAGGAACTGAAGAAGCTGGGCCTGAGCTTCACGCCCATGGCCAGGAACGAACGCGATCAGGTGCGCAAGGAGATGGAGGCCAGGCTCTGGTCGGCCTTCGCCAAGCAGTATCCCGAGACCGGGCCGCTGTTCGCCGCCATCAACGCCGCCCGCGCCTGACCGCATGTCCAGCGTCCTGCCCCCGATGGCCCCGGTCACGCCCGCCGTACTGCCGCCCCTGTCGCCGCTGCCGGCCGCGGGCCACGGCCACGATCCGCGCGCCCTGGGCTTCAGCACCGCCCACCCCGCGGGCCGCGGCCTCGCCTGGCTCACGCGCGCCATGGAAAACGTGGCCGGCGTCGTGCTCGCGATCGATGTGCTCATCGTCTTCGTCTCGGTCGTGTTCCGCTACTTCCTGCACGACCCCTTCGACTGGGCCGAGGAGGTCGCGCGCGCGCTGATGGTGATCCAGGTCTTTTTCGGCGCCGCCACCGTGCTCGCGCGCAGCCAGCATGTGGGCGTCGACCTGTTCCGCGGCCTGCTGCCCGCGCGCTGGCAGCCCGCGCTGATCCAGTTCGGCAACTGGATCGTGGTCGGCGTCTCGGCCAGCCTGCTCGCCTCGTCATGGGAGCTGCTGCTCGACGCCTACAACATGACCACCCCGATCGGCCTGCCGCAGTGGATCTACGTCTACCCGGTGGTCATCGGCAGCCTGTTCATGACCTTGTTCGGCCTCGCCAACGCCGTCAACGGACCGGCCCGGCGCGTCTGGAGCACCCTGGCCGTGGGCATCGCGCTCACCGCCGCCGTCGTGGGCTGGAACACCTTCGTGCCCGGCCACGCCATCGCGCCCTGGATGCTGCTGACCGCGGGCTTCCTCGGTGGCCTGATGCTCGGCGTGCCGATTGCCTTCGTGCTCGCGCTCTCGTCGCTGGTGTTCTTCATGGCCGATCCCTCGCTGCCGATGCTGGTCTATTCGCAGCAGGTCATGGCCGGCACCGACCACTACGTGCTGCTCGCCATTCCCTTCTTCGTGCTGGCCGGCCTGCTGATGGAATCCAACGGCATGTCCTCGCGGCTGATCGAGCTGCTTCTGCGCATGTTCGGCCGCCTGCGCGGCGGCCTGGGCCTGATCACCATCACGGCCACCGCCTTCTTCTCGGGGGTCTCGGGCTCCAAGCTGGCCGACATCGCCGCGGTCGGCGGCATCATCATGCCGGCCGTGCGCAAGACGAAGCAGGATCCGAACGAGACCGCCGGCCTGCTGGCCTGCACCGCGGTGATGGCCGAGACCATCCCGCCGTGCATCAACATGATCATCATGGGCTTCGTCGCCAACATCTCGATCGCCGGGCTGTTCATGGCCGGCCTCGTGCCCGCCGTGGTGCTCGCGCTCTCGCTGGCCGCGGTCACCATCTACGTCGGCGCGCGCATCGACCCCGACCAGGCCTTCGACGTGCGCACGCCCATGTTCCGCCTGCTCGGCGGCGCGCTGGTCGCGCTGGTGATGGTGGCGATGATCGGCAAGGGCGTGACCTCGGGCGTCGCGACCTCGACCGAGGTCTCGTCCTTCGCCGTGGTCTATGCGCTGGTGGTGGGCTGGCTGGCCTTCCGCGAGCTCACCTGGTCGTCGGTGGCGCGCCTGTTCGTGCGCTCGGCCTCGATGGCGGGCAGCATCCTGTTCATCGTGGCGGCCGCGTCCAGCCTCTCGTTTGCACTGACAATCCAGCAGATCCCGCAGTACCTGTCGTCGTTCATGATCGAGTTCGCGCACGCATGGGGCAGCACCATGTTCGTGATGCTCTCGGTGCTGATCATGATCGTGTTCGGCGCCATCCTCGAGGGCGCGCCCGCGCTCATCATCTTCGGGCCGTTGCTGACACCGATCGCGGCGCAGCTGGGCGTCAATCCGCTGCACTTCGGCACCGTGATGGTCATCGCCATGGGCTTCGGCCTGTTCGCGCCGCCGGTGGGGCTGGGGCTGTTCGCCACCTGCGCCATCACCGGCACCCAGGTGAAGGACGTGGCGCGGCCGATGATGAAATACCTCGCGGTGCTGTTCGTCACCCTCGTGCTGCTGGTGCTGGTGCCGGCCTTCTCGGTCTGGCTGCCCACGCGCATGGGGCTGTGACGACGCACGAATGCAGGACCGCGATGAACCCGAAAGGACCCCGAAAACCGTGAGCAGAATCAGCGATGTCGCCCAGCGGGCGGGCGTTTCGACCAGCACCGTGTCGAACGTGTTGAATGGCCGCGTGGACCGCATGGCGGCCGCCACGCTGGAGCGGGTGCAGGACGCGATCCGCGACCTCAAGTACCGGCCCAACACCTCGGCGCGGCAGCTCAAGACCGGCCACACGCCGCTGATCGGCCTGCTGGTGCCGTCGATGGCCAACCCGATGTACGGCTTCATCGCGCGCGAGGTCGAGACGCTGGCGCAGGAGCGCTACGGCTTCCGCATCATGATCGGCAACACCTACCGCGAGAAGGAACGCGAGGCGCGCTTCTTCGAGGACCTGATGGCTCACGGCGTGCGCGGCGTGATCATCATCTCGTCGCTGATCGACGAGCAGCACGTCGAGGCCGCGGCCGAGCGCGGCCTGGTGGTGGTGAGCTACGACCGGCGCGCCACGCCCGGCGAGGCCTCGGTGATCGACCACGTCACGGTCGACAGCTTCGAGTCCTCGCGCATCGCCACCGCGCACCTGATCGAACGGGGCCACCGGCGGCTGGCCTTCGTCACGCCCTCGGGCCGCACCATGAGCCGCAACGAGAAGATCCAGGGCTTTCTCGCGGCCGCGCGCGCAGCCGGCCTCGAGGCCAGCGCGCGCGTGGTCGAGGGGCTGCCGGTCGACGAGTACGGCGACTCGATGATGAGCGAGCTGGGCCGCACCCAGGCTAGCCAGCTCGCGCAATTGCCCGAACGGCCCACCGGCGTGGTCGGCGTCAACGACCTGCTGGCCTACGGCCTGATGGCGGGCTTTCGCGATGCCGGGCTCGCGGTGCCCGACGACGTGTCGGTGGTCGGCATCGACAACGTGTTCCTCTCCACCCTGATGTACCCCGCGATGACCTCGGTGCGCGTGCCGGTGCCCGAGATGGCGCAGGTGATGGTCGAGCGCGTGATGAGCCGCCTGGCCGACGGCGCGCTGCCCGCGGGCGAGTTCCTGTTCGCACCCACGCTGGTGGCGCGCGACTCGGTGGCGCCGCCGCGCGGCTGAGGCCGACTTCTTCCTTCTTCCTGCCTTGTCCATGACCACGGTTTTCGTCAGCCATCCCCAGAGCAAGCTCGCCCACTACTTCGGCGAACGCGCCAGCACCGCGTTGCGCGCCTTCGCGCAGGTGCGCTTCAACCCCGAGGACCGCGATCTCTCGTCGCACGAGATCGCCGAACTGGCGCGCGACTGCGACGCCATCGTCTCCTACCGCCAGACCGTGGGCGACGAGGCGCTGTTCGCCGCGCTGCCCAAGCTGCAGGCCTTTGTGCGCTGCGCCATCGACATCCGCAACATCGACCTGGCCGCCGCGAGCCGCCACGGCGTGCTGGTGACGCAGGCCAGCGCGGGCTTCATCGCCTCGGTGTCCGAATGGATCGTGGGCGCGATGATCGACCTCGCGCGCGGCATCAGCGCCTCGACCGCGCTCTACCACGCGGGCCAGCCGGTGCCGCCCGCCATGGGCCGAGAGCTGCGCGGCGCCACGCTCGGCGTGATCGGCTACGGCCAGATCGCGCGCTACCTCTGCACCGTGGCGCAGGCGCTCGGCATGCGCGTGGTGGTGCACGATCCCTTCGCGGTGGTGGCGCAGGCGGGCATCGCGCAGGCCGGCTTCGGCGAGCTGCTCGCCCAGTCCGACTTCGTGGTCTGCCTCGCGGCGGCCACCGAAGACACCGAGAACCTCATGAACGCCGCCGCCTTCGCGGCCATGCAGCCGGGTGCCTTCTTCATCAATGCCGCGCGCGGCAACCTGGTCGACGAGGACGCGCTGGTCGCCGCGCTCGACGCCGGCACGATCGCGGGCTGCGCGCTCGACGTGGGCCGCGCGCCCGACCAGATGCCGTCGCCCGCGGTGGCGCGCCATCCGCGCGCGATCGCCACGCCGCACATCGGCGGCCTCACGCCGCCCGCGGTCGAGCACCAGGCGATGGAAACCGTGTCGCAGCTGGCCGAGATCTTCCAGGGCCGTATGCCGAAGGGCGCGGTGAATGCCATCGAGGCCCGTCGCTGGCGCCAGGCCTTCGGCGTGCCGGCCTGATCCCTTTCCCCATCCACCGAGAGCCACCATGGAACCGACCCGGAACGCGCGCTACGCCGACGCCTGCGACTGCCACGTCCACATCTACGAAGACCGCTTCCCGCTGATTCCGAACGTCGCCTGGGTGCCGCCGCACTCGCCGGTGTCGGCCTACCGCGAGCAGGTGCAGCAGCCGCTGGGCATCGAGCGCGCGGTGGTGGTGCAGCCCACGGGCTACGGCTTCGACAACCGCTGCACCCTCGATGCGCTCGCGCAGTTCGGCGAGGCGGCGCGCGGCATCGCGCTGCTGGCGCCCGATGCGCCCGACGCCGAGATCGCGCGCCTGCATGCGGGCGGCATGCGCGGCGTGCGCTACATGATGATCGGCGGCGTGCTGGGCTGGGAGTCGCTGCCGGGCATGGCCGCGCGCATGGCCGATGCCGACTGGATGATCAACCTGCAGCTCGACGGCCGCACCATGCCGGAGCACGAGGATGTGCTCCGGAAGCTGCCGTGCCGGCTGGTGCTCGACCACAACGGCAAGTTCCTCGAGCCGGTGGCGCCCAGCCATCCCTCGTTCCAGTCGCTGCTGCGCGTGATCGACGCGGGCCGCGTGTGGATCAAGCTCTCGGCGCCCTACGAGACCTCGAAGAGCGGCGCGCCCGGCTACGACGACGTGAGCCTGCTCGCGCGCACGCTGGCCGAGACCTTTCCCGAACGCTGCCTGTGGGCCAGCAACTGGCCGCACCCGGGACGCGATCCGCGCCCCGAGAGCGCGCCGCTGTACGACCTGCTGTTCTCGTGGGCCACGAGCGAGGACACGCGCCGGCGCATCCTGGTCGACAACCCGGCCGCGCTGTACGGGTTCAAGGCCTGACGCGGGCCCGGGGAGGGCGGATCCGAAGCCCGCCATAATCGGCGCTCCCGTCTTCTTGAACCGCCTCAGGTCAGCCACGCCGCGTCGAAGCCAACCTGCCTCCTGGACTTCGATCCACCCTTGCCGGTGCCGGCGCGCCCGTGTTCGAACGCTATTACCGCGAACTGCTGAACTTCCTGTCCCGCAAGGTGCCGGACCGCGCCACCGCGGCCGACCTGGCGCAGGAGAGCTATGCGCGCGTCTACGAGGCGCAGCGCGCGGGCAGCGTAGTGCGCGATCCGCGCGCGCTGCTCTACCGGGTCGCGCGCAACCTCGTCACCGACCATCACCGGCGCAGCAGCGTGCGCGCCGGGCTTGCGGACGCCGAGACCGAGGACGGCCTGGGCGAGCCCGACGACTGCATGGGCCCCGCGAGCTTCGAGCCCGACGCGGCGCTGGCCTCGAGCCAGGGACTGGCCGCGATGATCGCCGCGATCGAGGGCTTGCCGCCGCGCTGCCGCGAGGCCTTCGTGCTCTACAAGTTCGACGGGCTCTCGTATGCCGAGGTCGCCGAGCGCATGGGCATCTCGGTGCGCACGGTCGAGATGCAGCTGCGCATCGCGATGGCGGCCTGCTGGGACTGCCTGGAGCGTGGCGGGAAATGAAGAGATCCACGATGAACCGAAGAGAGACCGCGCCCTACAGGGTTGGCGCCCGCTCGTGCGTCTCCATCTCCAGGGACGCCCTCGCCACATGAATTCGACGCCATCACCGGAAGACGCATCGCGCCTGCGAGAGGAGGTGCTCGACTGGTTCGTGCGCCGCCAGCGCGAGGGCTGGAGCGCCAGCGAGGAGCGCGAGTTCCAGGGTTGGCTGGTGGCCGATCCGCATCGCGCCGAGGCCTGGCGTGCCTGGGCGTCACGCTGGCGGGCCGTCGACGCGATCCCGGCCGCGACCGTGGCCGGCTGGCGCGAAGGCTTCGCGGGCCGCGCTGCCGCGCCCACGCGGCGCGGCTTCATGAAACCGGCACTGGCGCTGGCCGCCACCGGCATGGCCGTCGGCGCCGGCTACCTGGGCTGGCGCGAGCTGCAGGCGCAGCCGGTGTTCGTGCAGGCCTTCGCCACCCGGCGCGGCCAGCAGCTCGACCTGCCGCTGCCCGACGGCACGCGCCTGCGGCTCGACACCGCGACCCGCATCGAGGTGCAGCTGTTTCGCGACCGGCGCGAGGTGCGGCTGCTCGAGGGGCAGGCCGTGTTTGCCGTGCAGTCCGATGCAGAGCGGCCGTTCTCGGTGCTGGCCGGGCCGCTCGAGGTGCGCGTGGTCGGCACCCGTTTCGCGGTGCGCTACACGCCGGGGATCGACGGCGCGGACGGCACGCGGGTGTCGGTGGAGGAGGGCCGGGTGCGCGTGGCGCGGCGCGATCGCGCGCAGGACGGTGCCTGGGCCGCGCCCTCGGCGGCGAGCCTGCGCGAGGCGGTCTTCCTGGTCGCCGGCCAGCAGCTCGAGAGTGATGCCCGAGGCCTGCTGGGCCCGGTGGCGGCGGTGCCGGGCGAGGGCATCGCGCCCTGGCGCGAGCACCGGCTGAGCTTCGTCGACACGCCGCTGGCGCGCGCGCTGGCCGAGCTCGAGCGCTACGGCAGCACCGGCCTGGTGGTGAACGATCCGGCCGTGGCGGCGCTGCGGCTGACCGGCACCTTCGATCCGCGCGATGCGCGCACCCTGCGCCGCGCGCTGCCGAGCGCCTTGCCGGTGCGGCTGAAGCAGGCCGGCGCGGTCACCGAGCTGGTCGCCGCGCACTGAGACAAGAGCGGCGCCGGAAAAAATTTTCGGCGGGGCTACGGTATTTCCCGCCCATCGTGCGTCAACCCAGATGAGAACCATTTGTATTCGAAATCTGGAAACGTAGATGAACTGCTTGACATCGAAGCCGGCACCGCTGGCCCTGGCCCTGGCGCTCGCGCTGGCCCACCTGACCGCATCGGCCCAGGCGCTGCCGGCCGACCCGGTCCCGATCCGCATCGCGGCCCAGCCGCTGGCCCAGGCGCTCAACGACTGGGCGCGCCAGACCGGCGTGCAGCTCGTGGTGCAGCAGAGCCTGGTGGCGGGCAAGACCGCGCCGGCGGTCGCGGGCCGGCTCGCGCCGCGCCAGGCGCTCGACCAGTTGCTGGCCGGCAGCGGCCTGTCGGCCAGCGTGGAGGGCAACGCCGTGGTCATCCGCATGCTGGTGCCGGGCGCTTCCAACGCCTCGCTGCCGGCCGTCACCGTGCAGGCCGAGGGCGAGCAGAGCGCCACCAGCCGGGTGCAGGGCTACGTGGCCCGGCGCAGCGCCACCGGCACCAAGACCGACACGCCGATCATCGAGACGCCGCAGTCGATCTCGGTGATCACGGCCGACCGCATCGAGGCCATGGGCGCCGCCAACCTCAAGGACGCGCTGGGCTACACGCCGGGCGTGTCGACCACCACCTATGGGGCCGATTCGCGCTACGACTGGATCTCGCTGCGCGGCTTCGATGCCTACTCGCCGGGCTTCTACCTCGACGGCCTGCCGCTGCGCAACAACAGCACCTGGGGCGTGTGGCGCACCGAGAACTACGGCGCCGAGCGCATCGAGCTGCTGCGCGGTCCCTCGTCGGTGCTCTATGGCATGAGCGGGCCGGGCGGGGTGGTGAACGTGGTCAGCAAGCGACCGACGGCGGAGCCGGTGCACGAGCTGCAATTGCAGCTGGGCGACCACGCCCGCAAGCAGGTGGCGGGCGATTTCTCGGGTGCGCTGGATGCCGAGGGCAAGCTGCTCTATCGCATCACCGGACTGCTGCGCGATGCGCAACTGCCGGCGGCCAGGGAGGCCGACGATCGCAGCTACATCGCACCGTCGCTGACCTGGAAGCCGTCGAGCGACACCACGCTCACGTTGCTGTCCCAGTTCACCCGCACGCGCAGCGGTGTCTACACGCGCGCGCGGCCGCAAGTCGGCTCGCTCGATGCGACCGCGATCGGCACCTACATCCCCTCCAGACTGTTCGTTGGCGAGCCCGGCTTCGACCGCTTCGACCAGGACCAGGAAATGGTCGGCTACCAGTTCGAGCACCGCATCGACGACACCTGGACGGTGCGGCAGAACGCACGCTATGCGCACCAGAAGCTCGATTACACGGGCACGCAGCTGCGGGGCTTCACCGCGCTGAACCCCGATGTGCCGAACGATCCGGTCAACTTCCAGCAGATGGCGCGCAGCGTGTTCGGCAGCCGCGAGAACATCGCCGCCGTGGCGCTCGACAACCAGGCGCAGGCCGACTTCCGCACGGGCGAGGCGCAGCACAAGGTGCTGGTCGGGCTCGATTACCAGCGCACCCGGATCGACCAGATCACCTTCAGCGGCGGCAGCGCCTCGCCGCTGAACATCTACGCGCCGGTGTACGGCGGGCCGATCGAATTGCCCGCGCCGTATTTCGACGGCATCACCCGGCTGACGCAGACCGGCCTCTACCTGCAGGACCAGATCAAGTGGGGCGAGCGCTGGTCGCTGACCCTGGGCGGTCGCTACGACACGGCCGACAGCACGGTCTTCAGCCGCCTCGACGGCTCGACCCAGCGCATCCGCGACCACAAGTTCACCAGCCGCGCCGGCCTGGTCTATCTGCATCCGAGCGGCTGGGCGCCGTACCTGAGCTACTCGGAGTCGTTCGCGCCGACCGCCACCATCGACCCGGTATCGGGCGACCCGTTCAAGCCCGAGAGCGGCAAGCAGTTCGAGGCCGGCGTGCGCTACCAGCCCACGGGCGGCAAGGCGATGTACAGCGCGGCCGTCTTCGACCTGCGGCGCAAGAACTACATCAGCTTCGACGGCGATGCCATGCCCAGGCAGACCGGCGAGATCTCGGTGCGCGGCCTGGAGCTCGAGGCCACGGCCGAGGTCGCGCCGCGCATGAACCTCACGGCCTCCTACAGCTACACGCCGCGCGCCATCGTCACGGCCAGCAGCAACGCGAGCGAGATCGGCAAGCAGGCCACGGCCGTGCCGCGCCACCGGTTCTCCGTGTGGGCCGACTACCGCTTCGCCAATGGCTTGAAGCTCGGGCTCGGTGCCCGCTACACCGGGACGAACTACGGCGACGGCGAGGCCGCGCGGCCGAGCAAGGTGCCCGCGTCCACGGTGCTCGACGCCATGCTCGGCTACGACATCGATCGCTGGACCCTGGCGCTGAACCTGCGCAACCTCACCAACAAGACCTACATCGCCAACTGCGGCTACGGCAACTGCTACTACGGCTATCCGCGCACGGCGGTGGCGACGGTCGCCTATCGCTGGTAAGGTCGCAGGGCGGGCGCTAGACACTCTCGAAGAACGGTGGATGTATTGGACGCTGGCGGGGCCTGCATCGATGATTTCATGAGGAAGGGGATTCAATGGAGATGTTGTCGAACGCCACTCGGGTGCTTCTGTCCGTGTTCCTGTTGGCAGGTATGGCGGCCTGTGGCGGCGGGGGCGGGGGTGGTGGGGGCTTTCCGTTGGGGCCGGTGTCCGTGGCGCCACCCTCCCAGCCTCCGGCATCGGGAGGCGACACGCCGCCCCCCGTGTCGTCCTTGAAGCTGGAATACAGGATCAACGGCCAAGGACCGACGTCCCTGACGCAGAGCCAGACGGTGGTCCTGTTGGCTGGCGATACCGTGGAGATTTCCGCCGGCCAGGACGTGAGCTGGAGCGGCGCCAGCAGTACGCCGTCGAGCGTCACGGTATCCGATCTGCAGACCACGCCCAGGAAGTGGTCGGGGCAGATATCGAGCACGGTCGACGATTCAGTCCGCTACACGATCACCGCCAAGCTCGTTGGCGCGTCGGCCTCCAGCAAGATCAACCTCGAACTGCGGATCAATGCGCAGGACCGCCGCAATGGCGACTACCAGGTGTTTGCCACGAACGGCACGCGGCAGACTCTGAAGCTGGACTTCGACCGCAAGACCTACAGGATGACCGACGCGGCCGGCGTCGCGGAATCGGGCGTGATCGGCTTGGACGCGACCGCGAGCGGCACCTTCGTCT
The DNA here is from genome assembly GCF_059418345.1 of Variovorax sp. GW821-FHT09B01. Classification (NCBI taxonomy): domain Bacteria; kingdom Pseudomonadati; phylum Pseudomonadota; class Betaproteobacteria; order Burkholderiales; family Comamonadaceae; genus Variovorax; species Variovorax sp. GW821-FHT09B01. Next base: position 514,567 of record NZ_JBWKPQ010000002.1, read on the forward strand.
TTTCCAGTGCCCGTACCGGTGGCTCGATCAACAATGCGCGCTTCCGGGTGTCCCTGGCCCCCGACTACGTCGTCGTGGGGGCCTATCCATTCGCGATGCCAGGCGGGACGGCGGCGGTGCGTCCCTTCGTCGCATCGCGCGCGCCGATCAAGTCTCCCGCAGACCTCGACGGCAGTTTCAACGGCCTCGGAATCAGCATGGTCGGGACGACTCCCGACTCCTCGATCAACAACCTCAGGATCTCGGGCCGGGGCACCACGCTGTATGACTGCACGGATGACAGGATCTACAACACGAATTTTTGCCCACTCGGGTCCCTCAAGACCTATTCGGTGACCAAGGGCGTGACTGACGGCGTGTGGCGTGCCGTCAATAACGCCGACTCCAGCGACGTCCGCAACTTCAGCGTGGTGAAGTTCGACGACGACAGGGTCTACCTGGAAGCCGAGCAGCCGTCGTTCGATAGCTTCCGATTCCGCGTCGGTGTGATGGTCGACAGCAGCACGTACACCTCTGTGATGACCGCCTACGGAGCGGCCACGGACGGATCGTGGGGCCGCTCGGTGACGAAGCCCGGCAGATCGGTGCTGGTCGAGTACCCGCTGGCGCGCCAGAGTTCGGCGCTCCAGGGCCTACCGACCAGTGATGATGGTCTTGAGCGCCTCTACACCCGCAGTGCAGTCGGCCTCGATGGCACGGCATTGGAGCTGAGCGCGTTCGTCGGGATGATCGATGTCCTTTTGCCGGTGTCGGAGTCGACGATTTCCTTTCCGCGCGGCCTCGGCTACGCGTTGATGACGCCCACGAGCTACTTCACGGCGCGCAGCCCGCAGCTTTTTGCCCGCATCGGGCCGCGCGTTCCGGGAGCCGCGGGGTATCTGGAGATCGGGCTGATCGAACGCTGAGCCCACGCGTGGGCATCGGTCGACTTCGGCCGATGCTCGCCGCGCGAACGCTTACGAACTGACAGGCCCGGCCCGGGTTGACACCAGGCGCGTGAAGATTCGATACTGAACCTATCGGTTCATTGATCAAGACTCCAAGGAGATACCCATGCAAAGGATCGTTCCCTGCCTCTGGTTCGACGGCAATGGCGAGGATGCATTGAAGTTCTACAGCGCGATCTTCCCGAACTCGCGCGTGACCGACACCCTGCTGTGGGGCGACGTGAATCCCGCCAAGAAGGGCTCGCTGCTCACCGCCACCTTCGAGCTCGACGGCCAGGCGTTCATGGTGCTCAACGGCGGCCCCGAGTACAAGTTCACCCCGGCCATCTCGATGTACGTGAGGTGCGAGACCCAGGCCGAGGTCGACCACTACTGGGACAAGCTGCTCGAGGGCGGCGGCCAGCCGGTGCAGTGCGGCTGGCTCACCGACCGCTTCGGCGTCTCGTGGCAGGTCGCGCCCGACGAGATCATCCGGATGTTCCAGGACAAGGATCCCGCCAAGGCCAAGCGCGCGATGGAGGCGATGATGAAGATGGTCAAGCTCGACATCGCCACCGTGAAGAAGGCCTTCGACGGCGCTTGATCGCTACACCAGCCGCTTGATCGCCTTCTTGCGCCACACCAACTGGTAGTACGCGGTCTGCAGCAGCAGCATCGCGCCGAAGGTCACCGGGTAGGCATACCAGATGCCGTCCAGGCCGATGCGGTGGCTCATGAACCAGGCCACCGGCACCTCGAGCCCGAGCAGGCAGGCGATCGAGATCAGCGTGGGCACCAGCACCGAGCCGCTGGCACGCATGATCCCCGACAGCGCCGAGGCCATGCCGAAGATCACCAGGCTCCACAGCATGATGTGCAGCAGTTCCTGCGCGATCTCGATCACCGGCGCGCTGGTAATGAAGAAGCCCATCAGCGGCCGCGAGAACAGGTAGCCCAGCAGGACCAAGCCGCCGGTGAGCAGCAGGTTCATCATCAGCGCCGTGCGCGCGATGGCGCCGAGGCGGTCGGCGCGGCCGGCACCGATGGCCTGCGCGCCAAGGATCGAGGCCGTGATCGCGATCGAGATGGCCGGGAACTGCACGTAGGCCACCACCTGGTTGACCGCGCCGTAGGCGGCCGTGGCGCTCGAGCCGTAGCCGTTGACCAGCGACAGCAGCACCACCTCGGCCAGCGCCACCACGATCATCTGCACGCCCGTGGGCACGCCGACCTTGAGCACGGTCTTGAGCAGCTGCGGATCGATGCGCATGCTGCGCAGGAAGGCCGCGTCGGGCGCGAGCGGGCTGTTGCGCTGGCGCAACCGCCAGCCCAGCCACAGGGTCGCCACCAGGAACGAGAGCACCGAACCCCAGGCGCCGCTGGTCACGCCGAGCTGCGGCAGGCCGCCCCAGCCGCGGATCAAAGCCGGCGTGACGAGCATGCCGATGGTGGTGGAGATCAGGAGCGTGAGCAGCGGCGTGACGGTGTCGCCCACGCCGCGCAGCATCGCGGTCGAGATCAGGAACACGAACACGCCGGGCATCGCGATCAGCATGATCCGCGCGTAGCGCGTGGCCTCGGCCAGCACGTCGGGCGGCGTGCCCAGCGCCGCCAGCAGCGGCGTGGTGAAGGCGCCGCCGAACACCGCGATCACCAGGCCCATCAGGATGCCCACGCTCAGCGTGGTGCCGGCCACCGCCTTGGCGCGGGCAACGTCGCGCGCGCCCCAGGCCTGGCCGATCAGCACCGAGGCGCCGGCGCCCAGGCCGATCACGAAGGCGATGAAGAAGAAGAACACCGGGAAGAAGCTCGAGACCGCGGCCAGCGCGGTCACGCCGATCATCTGGCCGATGTAGATGTTGTTGAGCGTGCCCGACAGCGACTGCAGGATGTTGCTCAGCAGCATGGGGGCGAGGAAGAACAGGAAGATCTTCCACAGGGCGCGCGGCGCGCCCACGGGTGCCACGGGCGTGCCCTGGAGGCCGCTCGGGTTGGGGGCTGTGTCTGTCTTGGCGTTCATTCGTGGGTCCAGCTCGCGCCGGAGAGTTCTTGGAGGTGGGCCCGCAGGTCATCGGGCCAGGTCGAAATGTGTTGCTCGAAGCGATCGCGCTCGAGCGCGAACAGGGCGCGCATGGCTTCCTCGAAACCGGGCAGGTTGCCGGCCAGCACGGTCATCACGCCGTAGGTGGCTTCCCGCGCCGCGCGTGCGGCATCGCGCCCTGCGTTGACGCGGCGTGCCTCGTCGATCAGCCGGCGCAGCGCGACCGAGGCGCCGCCGGGCTGGCGGCCCAGCCACTCCCACTGGCGCGGCAGCAGCGTGACCTCGCGCGCCACCACGCCGAGCTTGGGGCGGCCGACGCCGCGCGGCGGCTCGCCGGCCGGCGCCGGTGGTTCGCGCAAGTCGAGGTCGATCTGCGCGCCGCTGCGGTCATCGAACACCAGGTACGACGTGTCGTCGGTGCGCGCGCGCAGCGCGGCGACCAGCTCGGCGCGCGAGCCGCGTGCGATGCGGTGGAAGCCGGCGAAGGCGGTCAGGGTGGACGCGGGATCGGCGCAGGCCGGGAGGGAAGAAGTCTCGAGGGTCATGGAGGCGGAGCGGTAATTTACCCGGGCGCAATGAAGAAAGCCTGACTTTTCTTGCGCCCGGCGAAGGAGGAAGGCGAAGGGAACGGCAGGCACCGGCGAAGGCTCAGGCGCGCGGCCGCGCCGGGCCGTTGTAGCCCTGCGCGCCGTGGCAGCCGGATTCCTCGGCCCAGAGCTCGAACAGTGCGTCGAGCTCGGCCGCGCGGTCGAAGGCCGGGTCGTCGCGCTCCTTCACGCGTGCCAGCTCCTCGAAGGCGAAGGCCTCGGCGCCGAGCGCGATCCAGTCCTGCTGCAGCGCCTTGTTGCGGTGGCTGCGCAGGTTGAGCTCGAAACGCTGGCGGTTCATCGCGCCCACGATGTCGAGCGCGGCCGCGGCGAACACCCGGCCCGTCTTCAGGTTGCGGATCGCGAACACGCCGGCGGGGAGCGTGCTGTCCTTGTACTGCCGGGTGAGGGCGCGCCGTGATTCCTGGGAAAGTGTCATGGCGCCAATTTTACCCGGGTTAAATTGAATCCATCAATATACCCGGGTAAAAATAGGCGCGCGCCTCAAGCCCCGCGCAAGCGCCGCCAGGCCCGCAGCGCGCGCCGGTTGAAGGCATGCACCAGCCGCCAGGGCCGGCTCTGCCGCACGAGGTCCAGCACCCGGTCCTTCCAGGCCTTCCAGCGCGGATACCAGCGCGCGAACAGCGGGATGCGCATCAGCGTGCCTTCGACGAGCTGGAAGATCCGCGCCACCACCGCGGTGCCGGCCAGCTTGGCCGCGACCAGCACCGCCACGCCGCTGCCCGCGTGGCCATGGCTGAACAGGAACAGCGCCAGCACCTTGACCGGCAACAGCAGCAGCACCGGCAACAGGAAGGCCAGCAGCGCGCCCCAGGGCGGCAGGCCGCGCAGCCAGGCTTCGGCGCGCGCCCACAGCGGCAGCCGGGCCAGCCGCGCCGCGAGCGCGGCCAGCGGTTCCCAGCCCCATTCCTCGAACAGCAGCAAGGGCACCAGCAGCACGGCGAACACCGTCCGTAACAACTTCCCGAAGCGGGACGGCGGCCGGCGCGGGCCAGGGGAGGAGGGTGGTTGCACGGTGGGGAGGTGGGGGCGTGGAGCGGTCGGACAAGTGTCCGCGCCGGATGGCCGGACGCCATTTTCACTATGGCAAACTCGCGCGCTTCATTCGACCAACGCGACCGGCCGGCCGGTCGCAGCGACAGGGACGCCACTCAGCAATGCAGAAAATCATTCGCCAGCTCGCCGCCGAAATCAAGGTGGGCGAGCATCAGGTGAAGGCCGCCGTCGAACTGCTCGACGGGGGCGCCACGGTTCCATTCATCGCGCGCTACCGCAAGGAAGCCACCGACGGCCTCGACGACACCCAGCTGCGCGAACTTGAGGCGCGCCTGAGCTACCTGCGCGAACTCGAGGACCGCCGCGCCGCGGTGGTCAAGGCCATCGACGAACAGGGCAAGCTCACGCCCGAACTGCGCGCCGCGATCGAACTCGCGCCGACCAAGCAGGAGTTGGAAGACCTGTACCTGCCGTTCAAGCAGAAGCGCCGCACCAAGGGCCAGATCGCGCGCGAATTCGGCATCGAGCCGCTGGCCGACAAGCTGCTGGCCGACCCCACGCTCGATCCCGCCGTGGAGGCCAAGGCCTTCCTGCAGCCCGCCACCACGCTCGACGACGGGAAGCCCGGCCCCGATTTCTCGACCGTGCCCGCCGTGCTCGACGGCGTGCGCGACATCCTCTCGGAACGCTGGGCCGAGGACGCCGTGCTGGTGCAGCGCCTGCGCGAATGGCTCTGGAACGAGGGCCTGCTCAAGTCCAGCCTGATGAGCGGCAAGGACGAGAACAACGCCGACGTCGCCAAGTTCCGCGACTACTTCGACTACGACGAGCCGATCGGCCGCGTGCCCTCGCACCGCGCGCTGGCCGTGTTCCGCGGCCGCGCGCTCGACATCCTCGACGCCAAGCTGGTGCTGCCGGTGGAGCCCGAGCCGGGCAAGCCCAGCGTCGCCGAAGGCCGCATCGCGCTGCACCTGGGCTGGAGCCATGCCGGCCGCCCGGCCGACGACCTGCTGCGCAAGTGCGTGGCCTGGACCTGGCGCGTGAAGCTCGCGCTGTCGACCGAACGCGACCTGTTCACGCGCCTGCGCGAGGACGCCGAGAAGGTCGCGATCAAGGTCTTCGCCGACAACCTGCGCGACCTGCTGCTGGCCGCGCCGGCCGGCCCGCGCGTGGTGATGGGCCTGGACCCCGGCATCCGCACCGGCGTGAAGGTGGCGGTGGTCGATGCCACCGGCAAGCTGGTCGAGACCGCGACCGTGTTCCCGCACGAGCCGCGCAAGGACTGGGAAGGCTCGCTGCACACGCTCGGCAAGCTCAGCGCCAAGCACGGCGTGAACCTGATCGCGATCGGCAACGGCACCGCCAGCCGCGAGACCGACAAGCTCGCCGCCGACCTGATCAAGCTGCTCGCCAAGATGGCGGCCCAGGCCGGCGCGCCCGAGATGAAGGTCGACAAGGTGGTGGTCAGCGAGGCCGGCGCCTCGGTCTATTCGGCCAGCGAATTCGCGGCCCTCGAGATGCCCGACGTCGACGTGAGCCTGCGCGGCGCCGCTTCCATCGCGCGCCGGCTGCAGGACCCGCTGGCCGAGCTCGTGAAGATCGACCCCAAGAGCATCGGCGTGGGCCAGTACCAGCACGACGTGAACCAGAGCGAGCTCGCGCGCACCCTGCAGGCCGTGGTCGAGGACTGCGTGAACTCGGTGGGCGTGGACCTCAACACGGCGAGCGTGCCGCTCTTGAGCCGCGTCTCGGGCCTGTCCTCGGCAGTGGCCAAGGCCGTGGTGCGCTGGCGCGATGCCAACGGCGCCTTCGGCACCCGCAAGCAGCTGCTCGAGGTCACGGGCTTCGGCCCCAAGGCCTTCGAGCAGAGCGCGGGTTTCCTGCGCATCCGCGGCGGCACCGATCCGCTCGACGTCACCGGCGTGCATCCCGAGACCTATCCGTTGGTCGAGCAGATCATCGTCAAGACCGGCAAGCCCATTGCCGAGCTGATGGGCCGCGCCGACATGCTCAAGACGCTCAAGCCCGAGCTGTTCGCCAACGAGAAGTTCGGCGTCATCACCGTCAAGGACATCCTCGGCGAACTCGAGAAGCCCGGCCGCGACCCGCGCCCCGACTTCAAGGTGGCGCGCTTCAACGACGGCGTGGAGGACATCGCCGACCTGCAGGAGGGCATGATCCTCGAGGGCACCGTGAGCAACGTCGCCCAGTTCGGCGCCTTCATCGACCTCGGCGTGCACCAGGACGGCCTGGTCCACGTGAGCCAGCTGAGCCACAAGTTCGTCAACGACGCGCGCGAGGTCGTGAAGACCGGCGACATCGTCAAGGTGAAGGTGATGGAGGTCGACGTGGCGCGCAAGCGCATCGGCCTGTCGATGAAGCTCGACGCCGCCCCCGCGCGCCGCGACGGCCCGCGCGACAACCGCTTCGAAGGCGCCGGCCGCGGCCAGCAGCCGCGCCGCGACAACACGCCGCAGCCTTCGGGGCAGATGGCGAATGCGTTTGCGAAGTTGCAGGGGTTGCGCAAGTAGGCGGTGCCGCGAAGCGCCTAACGTCGAGCCAGTCTGAAGGGGTGTCTGTGAGAACCTGGTCAGTGCGAGATGCGAAGGCACGTTTTGACGAGCTCATCGAGGCCTGCCGGACAGAGGGGCCGCAAACAGTGACAGAGCGTGGCACCCCGGTGGCCGTGCTCGTTCCTGCCATGCAGTGGTCGCGTTCGCGTGCTTCGGCCCGACTGTCGCTCAAAGCGCTGCTGCTTGCCCCCGATGCGCGCACCGAGTTTCTGACTCCCGAGCGCGGAGTCGCGCGCAGGCGGGTTCCTCCATTGCCGCGTTGAGCGAAGAGAGCAAATGAATCCGTTCGGCATCGATGCCATGACTCGCAACGTCGCCGACTTCGCGAACTTCGGCGTCGCGCTGCTCAACCCCTTCGAGCACGGCAAGCCATGAAAGCCCTGCGCATCTACGCCGGCCCCGCCGCGCGCCGGCATATCGAGGCCCAGGGCCTGCGGCCGCAGGATGTGCGCACCATCCCCGGCGCGGCCGGCGGTCCCAAGGGGCTGATCCTCGGGCCGATCGACCGCTTCGTCTTCGGCGAGTGGCTCGCGCAATCGGACCAGCCGGTGCACCTGGTGGGCGCATCGATCGGCGCCTGGCGACTGGCCACGGCCTGCCTCGGCGATCCGGTCGCGGCCTTCGAGCGCTTCGAGCACGACTACGTGCGCCAGCAGTTCGAGGTGCCGCCGGGACAGAAGCGGCTGAGCCCGCACCAGCTGAGCGAACGCTTCGCCGAGAGCCTGCAGGCCTTCTATGGCGGGCGCATCGGCGAGGTGCTCGCGCATCCGCGCTACCGGCTGCACGTGGTGACCTCGCGCGGGCGCCACATCCTCGGGCGCGAGGGCAGGGCGCGCACGCCGGTCGGCTACCTCGGCGCCTTCGCGTCGAACAGCGTGCACCGCAAGACGCTGGGCGCCTGGCTCGAGCGCTGCGTGTTCTCCACGCCCGGCGCCGAGCTGCCCTTCGGCACGCGCGACTTCCGCACCCGGCAGCATGCGCTGCGCGAGGACAACTTCAACCTGGTGCTGCAGGCCTCGTGCTCGATCCCGTTCCTGCTGGCCGCGGTGCACGACATCCCGGGCGCGCCGCGCGGCGCCTACTGGGACGGCGGCATCACCGACTACCACCTGCACCTCGACTACCAGCCGGTCGACGACGGCCTGGTGCTGTACCCGCACTTCCAGCGCGCGGTGGTGCCGGGCTGGCTCGACAAGGGGCTGCGCTGGCGCCACAAGTCCACGGGCTTCCTCGACCGCATGGTGGTGCTCGCGCCCGATCCCGACTGGGTGAAGACCCTGCCCAACGGCAAGCTGCCCGATCGCAAGGACTTCATCCATTTCCAGAACGACGCGCAGGCGCGCATCGCGGCCTGGACGCGGGCCACGCGCGAGGCCGAACGGCTGTCGGACGAATTGCAGGAATGGCTGGCGCGCGGCAGCGCCGCCGAGATCCTTCCGCTCTGAGCGGCGCCGGGCAAACCCTGAACGGGCACGCGGCCCGCGCTTCGAGAATGGCCCGCATGCCGTCCGGCCCGGACGGCCCACAACAAGCAGGAGACCGTTCCCGATGCCCCATGCCCTGATGTCGCGCCGCCGCTTCGCCATCGCCACCTCCGCCGCCGGTGCGGCCGCCACGCTCGGCCTGCCGGTGCTCGCGCAGAGCGCCTGGCCCAGCAAGCCGATCCGCATCGTCGTGCCCTACACGCCCGGCGGCTTCACCGACCAGATGGCGCGGCTGGTGCAGATCGGGCTGCAGACGCGGCTGGGCCAGCCGGTGCTGATCGACAACAAGCCCGGCGCCAACAGCCTGATCGGCGTCGATGCGGTCGCCAAGGCCGCGCCCGATGGCAGCACCTTCGGCGTGGTGATCGCGGCCTACGCGGCCAACACCTCGCTTTATCCGAAGCTGCCCTACGACCCGCGCAAGGACCTCGCGGGCGTGTCGCTGATGGGCGTGTCGCCGCTGCTCGCGGCGGTCAACCTCGACGCGCCGTTCAAGACCGCGCGCGAACTGATCGACTACGCGCGCGCCAATCCCGGCAAGGTGAGCTTCGGCTCGTCGGGCAACGGCTCGGCCGCGCACCTCACGACCGAGCTGTGGAAGTCGCTGACCAAGACCTACATGATCCACATCCCGTACCGGGGCGCGGTGCCGGCGCTGACCGATCTGATGGGCGGGCAGATCCAGCTCTTCTTCGATGCGCCCACCGGGCTCATCAACCAGGCCAAGGCCGGCAAGATCCGGCTGATCGGCGTGGCCGGCGACAAGCGGCTGCCCGCGGTGCCGGACGTGCCGACCTTCATCGAGCAGGGCTTCGCGGGCTTCACCGGCAGCACCTGGGCCGGCATGCTCGCGCCGGCCGGCACGCCGCGCGAGATCGTCAAGCGCATGTCGGACGAGGTGGCGCGCATCATCAAGAGCGACGAGACGCGCGCGAAGCTCGATGCAATGGGCACCTTTCCGGCCGGCGGCACGCCCGAGGAGTTCGATGCCTTCATCGCGTCGGAGACCGCGAAGTGGGGCGCGGTGATCCGCACCGCGGGCGTGAAGGCCGAGTAGCCATCGCTGGCACGGCGGGTGCTTGCCCGCCGTTCATGAAGCACTTCATCGTCGAGATCGACTACCTCGTGCCCTTGGCACGCATCCAGGAATCCGTGCCCGCGCACCGCGCCTACCTTCAACGGGGCTACGACGTCGGCCTGCTGTTGTGCTCGGGCCCGAAAGTGCCGGCCACCGGCGGCTTCATGCTGGCGCGCGCGGAGTCGCTCGAGCAGCTGCAGGCCTTCTTCCTCGACGACCCGTTCAGCCGCGAACAGCTCGCGCGCTTCGCCTTCAGCGAGTTCCAGCCGGTGAAGCGCCAGCCCTGGGCCGAGGACTGGTTCGCTGCGCCGTCCGCCCCGGCGGATTGAGGCATCACACCTTGTCAGCGGCTCAGGCCGCCAGCACCAGCACCTTGAACTGGCTCGGCACGATCCGCATGCCGACGATGTTGCAGCGGTTCTGCACCGACAGGCTGGTCATGCGCGTGCACGGCGTGCCCTTGAGCAGCACGGTGAAGGCGCCCGTGATGTGGCGCGAAGGCCCCATCACCGTCTGCGAGACCACGCCCATCAGCACGCCCGCGTTGTCGCCGTTGGTGATCGGCGTGACGGTCGCCATGTTGTGGGCGGGCGTGCCGCCGTAGAGGATGTTCCAGGCGTTGGGAATCGCGGTCGGGCCCAGCGCGAAGTTGGGGTAGGGGATGGGCAATGCCGGCGGCGTCTTGCAGACGTCGGGGAAGGCGAGGTCGACGCCCATCATCTGTGCGTTGGCGAACATGGTGGCTGTTCCTTTCTGGCTGTCGTCGATGGTCGATGGCGCGGGTCAGCCCATGTGGATCTGCTCGGCATCCACCTTGACCAGTCCCTTGCTGCTCACGAGCGTGTTCTTCGCATGCAGCCGCAGGGTCTCTTCCGCCTGGTAGTCGATCTGCCCCGCGCGCACCTGCTCGACCTCCTCGGTGAGCCTGAAACTCGAGCGCGTGAGCACGCTGAGCCGGTCGAGCACGGTCTCGCAGGTGCGGCCGACGAAGCGCGCGATCAGCGTGGTGATGCGCACTTCGCCGCCGCGGTAGTCCATCTCGCCGACCTCGAGCTGCGCCTTGCGTGCCTGCAGATCGAGTTCGGGCGCGGCCAGTTCGAGCCGGGTGCCGGCCTGCAGCGTGAGCACGCCGTCGACCGCGAGCCGCGCCTGTGCGGGATCGGCCTGCGTGATCACGGCGATCAGGTAGGCCTGGTCGCGCCGCGGTCCGGCCACCAGCACCGTGTCGCCGACCGAGGGCTGCAGCAGGCAGCTCGCGGCGCGCGGGCACTGCCAGCGTTCGCCGCCGGCCTGTGCCTCGACGAGGAAGGCATCGCCGTGCAGTGCCTGCAGCACGGTGCCGAGGGCGTTGCCGGTCCAGGCGGCGGGCGCGGGCAGCGGACGGCGCAGCAAGGTCTGCATGTCGGGCGCGTCGTGCGCGGCGGGAAAAGATGCGGGGGAAGAGGCGCGTTCGCGCAGGGCGGCGGGGCTCATGGTGCGAGGTCCTCGAGGTCGTCGGAAGTGGAAGGCAGCGGCCGGCCGAAACCGTCGCGGCCCGCGCGTTGCGGGCGGTCCTGGCGCGCGGCCGAGAAGCGTTCGGCCTCGAACAGGGCCGGGTCGCTGTCGAGCACGCCGCCGCGGTCGCCCCATCGGGTGCCGGACTGCAACGCGCGGTGCATCTGCGTGCGCTCGAAGAAGGCGCCGCGCAGGTCGGCCTCGCCGAGGTCGGCATAGGCGAAGTCGGCATACACGAGCCGGCTGCGCGCGAACGAGGTGCGCCGGCACTGCGCGCGGTGGAACACGCACTGCTCGAGCCGCGCATCGGACAGGTCGGCGTCGTCGAGCCGCGCACCGACCCACAGGCTCTGGTCGAAATGCCCGCCGCGCGCATCGGCGTGGCGCAGGTCGGCCTCGGGAAACAGGCACTGCGGCGCATGCACCGCGGTGAGCACCGCGCGCGCGAGCTTCGCGCCCTTGAAGTTGCACTGGACCAGCGTCGCGCGGTCGAAGTTGCAGCCGCCGAGGTCGGCATCGATGAACTGGCAGAGCCGGAACTGCTGGCCCGAGAAGTCCTGGCCCGCGAGATCGGCCTCGCTGAAGATCACGTTGTGGAAGCTGGCGCCCGTGAAGCGCGCGCCGCGCAGCGCGGCCCGGTAGTAGACGGTGGTGTTCAGCGCCACCGCGTCGAAGCGGGTGCCGGCCAGGCTCGATTCGCCGAACACGGCCTTCGTGAGTTCGGCCCCCGCGAAGCTCGCGCCATCGAGCCGGCTCTGGTGAAAGGCCGCGAGATCGGCCCGGGCCTCGGCGGCATCCATCTCGTGCAACTCGCAGTCGCTGAAGGCCGCGCGGCTCATCGTGGCGCCGCGCAGGCTCGCGCGTGCCAGGCTGCAGCGATGGAAGCCCGCGCGCTGCAGGTCGGCCGCATCGAGCACGGCGCCGTCGAAGCGGCAGGCATCGAAGGCCGATTCGGCGAGCTTCGCGCCGCGCAGGCTGGCGTTGGAGAAATCGCAGTCGCGCAGGGCGCCGCCGCTGAGGTCCAAGCCATCGAATCGCATCCCCTGGAAGTCCTGCCGCTCGATGAATTCGCCGCCGCGCAGTTTCAGGGCCAGGGTTTCCGGCGTCATTGCACCGGGTCCGCCGCGCGGCGCGGCAGCGTCTTGGCCTGTTCGAGGTAGGCGCCGTGGGTGTCGGTCACCGTGTCGATCACGGTCTGCGAGACGTCGGCACGGAACAGGTTGGCTTCGCGCAGGTCGCAGGAAAGCAGGCGGGATTTCTGCAGATGGGCATTCATGAGGTTGGCGCCGCGCAGCGAGGCCTGCGTGAAGTCGGCGCGGATGAACAGGCTGTCGGGGGCATCGATGGCGCTCAGGTCGGCGCCGGTCAGCACGCAGCCCGAGAGATCGCAGGTGTCGAGCGTGGCGCGCACGAAGCGCGCGCCCTCGAGCTGCATCTCGCGCAGGCTGCAATGGACCAGCGTGGCGCCTTCGAAATCGACCGTGCGCAGGCTGCTGGTGCCGACGAAGCAGGTGGTGCGCAGCGTGGCGCCGCGAAAGCTCACGCGCCGGTCGGCCACGGTGTGGGCCCAGGCGCAGGCTTCGAGCGAAGCGCCCGCGAAGTCCAGGCCTTCGACCTCGCAGGCAATGAGGCCGAACTTGTGCAGCGTGGCGCCGCGAAAGCTGCAGTCCACGAGCCGGCTGCCTTCGAGCACGGTCACGTAGTCGAAGTGCGCATCGTCGAAGCGGCAGCCCTCGAAGTGCATGCCGAACAGGTTCAGCTGCGCGAGCCGCGCGCCGCCGAAATCGCAGTGCTCGAAGCGACTCTTCTCGCTCGTGGTTTCGGACAGCCGGGCGTGCGCGAACGAGGTGCGCTCGCAGCGCGCGAGGCTCAGGTTGGCGCGGTCGAGCACGCAGTGGGCCAGCGAGGCATGCGCGAGGTTCGCGCGCACCAGCACCGCCTCGGTGACATCGGCGCCGTCGAGCTGCGCGCCCGCGAGCGAGGCGCTCTCGAGCAGGGTGCGGTGCAGCCTCGCGCCGCGCAGGTCGATGCCGGAAAGGTCGGCGCCGGTCAGGTCCAGGCCCGAGAGATCGCGCGTGGTCGCCATGAGCTGCAGCACGCGTTCGCGCGCCTCGGCCGCGCGCACATCGTCCATCGCATCGGCCGCGCTCTGGTGCTGGGCGCCGAGCCGGTACATGTCGATCAGGCCGCGGCGGCCGTTCTCGGCCGCCTGCTCGAGCGCGCGCTGCTGCTCGGGCGGCATCTGCGGGCTGCGCGTGGCGGGCGCGATGCCCAGCAGGCCCTGCATCACGGTCTTCGCATCGAAGGCCGGCGGGCCCTTGACCTCGGTACGCTGTGCGCCGTCGACCATCTCGCCGGTGTCGAAGCCGACCTTGCGCGACTCGGGCGCGTTGGCCTTCGCATGCCGCGCGAGGTCGCGGCGGCCGTCCTCGAGCTTCTGCAACTGTTCGCGCTCGTAGGCCTTGGCGCGCTCCATGAACGCGGGCAGTTCGCTGAGGCTCGGCCGCCTGGTGAAGGGCTCGGGCACCGCGCGTTCCTTGAAGTGGCGCGGCTTGTGGCCGGCGGCCACGCCCTTGTCGGCGAGGTCCTCGCGCAGCACGCGCGCGCGTTCGCGCATGTTGCGCACCAGCGGCGATTCCTCTTCCTCGAGCTGGTCGATCCAGGGACCGATGGTCTCGGCGGGCAGCAGTTCCTCGTCGCGGAAGGTATGGAGCGCGCCGGTCTCGGGGTCGCTGCGGCGCTGCAGGATCTCGAGGTAGTGGGCCAGCGGGCGCGGTGCATCGGCGGCGCGCTCGATCGCGGGCATGAGGTGCGTGATGTCGGCGGCGTCGTCTTCGGCGATCGCGGTCTCGCCATGGAAGATCAGCGCGATCTGTTCGCGGTGCGGGAAGAACCAGGCCGTGGTGAGCCGCAGCTCGAGCTCGTCGAAGTGTTCGGGCTCGTCGCTGCCGGCCTGCGTCTTGCGCGCCACGAAGCCGCGCGCGCGCCAGTCGGGCAGCCGACCGCGCTGCACGGGCTGCGCGGGGTGCATGTTCCAGATCTCGTAGGGCGTGCCGCCCGCGATGCGGTCGGCCTGGGGCCAGCGCTGCTCGGGCGCGGCGGCATTGAAGAGCCGCCAGTCCATGTCCTGCGCGAAGCCGGGGAACAGGTGCTCGCGCCAGTGCGCGCCGCAGTCGCTGCCGATCAGCCGCATGCGCGCGGGCCAGCTCACGTCGATCGCGCCGAGGCAGGCCGGCTCCATCGCCCGGCCCGGATGATCGATGCGGCGCCGCGGATGCTCGACGTTGGGCAGCCGCTGCACCCACAAACCGTTCACGAGTTCGGGCTGCTGGCCGATGCCCAGCGGGTTGTCGGCGAAGGCCGGGCCGCCGTAGGCACGGCTCCAGTCCAGTCGCATCGATTCGAAGGGCTGCGGCGCGCTCGCGCCGCCGTCGACCCAGTAGCGGTCGCCGAACACCACCAGCTGGCGCGCCAGCGCGCCCACGCGCAGCTCGACCGCGCAGGCTGTCTTCTCGGGCTGGTGATGGGTGTAGGCATGGCCGGTGGCCAGGAACTCGGCGCAGGCCTTGGGCATGCCGAGGTCGATGGCGCCGGTGGGGCCGAGCTCCTCGGAGACCGTCTTCCAGAATTCGGTCTCGGGCAGCAGCACCGGCTGCTCGTCCATCGACACCATGCCCATCACCGTGAGCGCCAGGCGCTGGTGGCCTTGTCGCAGGAACGGGCGCGTGATGACGCTCAGCCGCAGGGGTTTGACTGTTTTCACGGAGGGACGCGCGCTCAGTGCGAGGCGCGCGGAATCTCGAGCGGCGTGCGCGCGCGGTCGATGGCGAAGATGGAGGCGTCGTTCGGATCGCGCAGCAGGTGCACCGGCTTGCCGGGCACCGCGAACTGCGGCAGCAGCCCCTCGTCGATCAGCGTGCGCACGATGGCGGGGCGCTCGTCCACGATGGCGTCGGTGCCGATCACGCGCAGCGCGAGCTCCACGGCATACACGGTCTGGCCCTGCGAGCCACCGCGCGAGAGTTCATTCTCGGAACGCTTGAGCGACTCCACAACGGCCTGCGCGGGAATGCCGGTCTGCGCCAGCCGTTCCCAGGTCTTGGCCTCGGCCGAATAGGCGCGGTTCTCGCGCGTGGCCACGACCACGACCGACACCGCCACCAGCAGCATCGAGCCCATCAGCACCGCGAAGACGATCCACAGCAGGATTTCCATTCGTTCGCTTCGTCAGACCACCAGGGTCAGCACCTTGAACTTCGCCGCCAGGCCGCCGGTCGCGATCAGCATGCCCTTCTGGGCGATCTTCAGGCCCGTGGTGCTGATCTTCAGCGGCGCGTTCTTCAGCGAGAAGATGGCCACGTCGATCTTGACCGTCGCGAGCTGCGCATTGAGCGCCGCGTAGTACTGCAGCCGCGCGCCCCACACGTCCAGCGACATCCCCACCAGGCTCAGCCGGAAGCCCACGCCGCCCACGCGCGCGAGCCGCCAGTCGCCGCTCGATGCGTAGTTGTTGTTGTAGACGGTGGAGTTGTTGGTGTAGTTGTTGGTCGTGTTGTTGTAGGTGGTCGAGGTCGTGTTGTAGACGTTGGTGTTGATGACGTGCTGCGTCGTGTTGTGGATGTGGTTGGTGGTGTTGAAGGTCACGTCGGGCGAGGTGTGCACCGTCGGGCCGGTCACGATGGTGGTCGAGGGACCGTTGACCGTCACGTTGTTGACGGTGTTGATGGTGTCGTTGCGCCCGCCGCTCACGAAGCGGATCTCCTGGCCATCGATGGTGCCGTGGAAGCCGCCGGTGATCGCGAGGTTCACGCCGCCCGTGATGGTGTCGTTGAGGCCACCGGCCAGGTTGCGGTTCTTGCCGCCGGTGATGCGCTGGTTCACGCCGCCGCTGATGGTCTCGTTGAAGCCGCCGGTCACGTCGCGGGTGTCGCCGCCGGTGATGGTTTCCTGGGCACCCGCGGTGATGTCGCGCGTCTCGCCGTCCTGGTAGGTGGCCGACTCGTGGCCCTTGATCAGCGTGGTGCGGGTGCCGTCGGTGGTGTGGGTCTCGTCGGCCTCGACCTCCACGTCGAGGTTGCGCTCGGCATGCAGCAGGATCTGCTCGGCGCCGGTGCGGTCCTCGAAGCGCAGCATGTTCGCCTGGTTGGCCGCGCCGCCTTCGCTCGAGCGCGTGAGGATGCCGCTGGCCGTGGCGTTGGCCGGCAGTTCCCACGGCGGCATCTGGTCGCTGTTGTAGACGCGACCGGTGATGATCGGCCGATCAGGCTCGCCGCCGATGAAGTCGACGATGACCTCCTGGCCCACGCGCGGCATGTGCATGGTGCCGAAGTTCGCGCCGGCCCAGCTGCTCGACACGCGCACCCAGCAGGAGCTGTTCTCGTCGGCCTGGCCGTAGCGGTCCCAGCGGAACTGCAGCTTCACGCGGCCGAAGCGGTCGGTCCAGATCTCCTGCGGGCCGACCACGGTGGCGGTCTGCGGGCCGTTGGTGCGCGGGCGCGGCGTCTTGCGCGCGGGCCGGTAGACCACGGAGGAGGGCAGCACGCTGAAGTCGAACTCGCACACCGATTCGGCGCTGCCGCCGCTCGAGTACTCGGGCTCCTGCAGGTCGTAGCGGGTCTCGGTGACCAGGTACTCGCGGTTGTCGGCTTCGCGCGGGCAATGCGTGAGCGAGAACAGGTAGCCGGGCGCCATGCCCGCCACGTTGGTGTGGCCCGCGGCCAGCTCGTGCGCGCACTGCAGCTCCTGCAGCCGGATGCGCGCATAGGTGTCGCCCTGCTGGTGCTCGCTGTAGCCGCCCAGCCATTCGTAGACCTCGTACGAGGCATGGTCGTGGCCCTTGGGGTCCTGCTGCACGCTCTGCAGCGAGGCGCGCGACTTGCGGAAATCGAAATCGTCGAGCATCACACGGCCCGAGGTGATCTGCTCGGCCACGCGCCAGCGGTCGATGCAGGGCTCGAGCGCATCGACCACGCGGTCGCGCGGCCGGTACGGGATGCTGGCGTAGCCGGGCAGCGGCCGGTAGGCGCCGGCATCGTCGGCCAGCACCAGCAGGTGCGAGCCGTTGCTGTGCTCGAAGTGGTAGGAGATGCCTTCGTGCTCCATGAGGCGGCTCGCGAAGGCGAAGTCGCTCTCCTGGTACTGCACGCAGTTCTCCCAGCTGCGGTAGCTGCCGCTCAGGCGCTTCTCGTACTCGAAGCCGTACTTGCCGAGCACCTCGTCGAGCACCTCGGGCACGCTGCGGTTCTGGAAGATGCGGCTGTCGGTGGTGCGCGTGAGGTACCAGAGCCAGGGCTGCACCAGCGCGCGGTAGACGTAGTGGCGGCCGGTCTCGTTGGCGCGGCCCAGCAGTTCGAAGCGCACCACGGTGCCGTTGAGGAAGCGCGGGCCGGCATCGTCCGAGACCTCGATGCTCAGCGAGGTGCCCAGCAGCGTCTTCAGGTCGAGGTTGAAGCTGGTGCTGACCATGTCGACCTCGAACTCGAAGAGTCGGGAGAGGCCTTCCTGTCCCCGCATCGCGCGAAACTTCAACTGCTCGGCGCTCAGTGCGGTGTGGACCCGGATGGTTCGCGTCATTCGAAGGTGTTCCCTGTTCTCGAAGGACCCGGCGGGTGCGGGTCGTCGAGGCCAGTCTAGGAAGCCCTCATGTCATCGACATGACGCGATGGCGCATGCGGCGCGCTAAGACCGCGCGCTTAAGACGAACTGTTTATAAGGCCGGGGTCGACGCCCCGGCCCGGCCTCACATCGAGGCTTCGAGCATCGCGCGGTAGTCGTCGCGCGTGGCCAGCCGCGGGTTGGTCTTGTGGCAGTGGTCGGCCATCGCGCCGTCGATGATCTGCTCGAACAGCGCGGGCGTCACGCCCACTTCGGTCAGGCCCTTGGGCAGGCCCAGGCGCGCGTTCATGTCGCGGATCGCATCGCCGAGGTCGCCGGCCGAATCGAGGTGCATGGCCTGCGCCATGCGCTGCAGCCGCTGTTCCTTCTGCACCGACTCGGCGCCGGCGTTGAAGTGGATCACCGCGGGCAGGAACAGCGCGTTGAGCGTGCCGTGGTGCAGGCGCGGATCGACGCCGCCGAGGCTGTGGCTCAGCGAGTGCACGCAGCCCAGGCCCTTCTGGAACGCCATCGCGCCCTGCATCGAGGCGCTCATGAGGTTGAGGCGCGCCTCGCGGTCGCTGCCGTCCTTGGTGGCGCGCTCGATGTGGCCCCAGGCGCGCTCGAGGCCATCGAGGCCGATGCCGTCGGCCGGCGGGTTGAAGGCGGCCGACATGAAGGTCTCCATGCAGTGCGCGATCGCGTCCATGCCGGTGGCGGCGGTCAGGCGCGGCGGCAGGCCGAGCGTGAGCTCGGGGTCGCAGATCGCGGCCTTGGGCATCAGGAACCAGCTGTGGAAGCCGAGCTTGCGGTGGTCGTCGACGATCACGATCGCGCCGCGCGCGACCTCGCTGCCGGTGCCGCTGGTGGTGGGCACCGCGATCAGCGGCACCGCGCGGTCTGTGATCTTCGGCGAGCCGCCCTCGATGGTGGCGTAGGTCTTGAGCGGACCTTCGTGCGTGGCTGCGATCGCAACGCCCTTGGCGCAGTCGATGGCCGAGCCGCCGCCCACGGCGATCAGGCCGTCGCAGCGGCCGCTGCGGTAGAGCTCGACAGCCGCGCGCACGGCGGCCTCGGTCGGGTTGGACGGGGTCTGGTCGAAGATCGACACCTCGAGGTCGGCGATGGCGTCGATCGCCTTCTGCAGGATGCCGGCCGCGCGCACGCCGGCGTCGGTCACGATCAGCGGGCGGTTGATGCCGATGCGCGCGCACTCGCTCGACAGCAGCTTCACCGCGCCGAATTCGAACTGGATCTGGGTCAGGTATTGGATGAGGGCCATGGGGTGGGGGAGGGGTTCCGGAGCTTGCGGGCAGTACGATGGCGGACCATCGAATCTACCGAAACTATCAGGAGGGAGACACCTTGCACACGAAGAAAACCCTTGCCGCTGTCGCGCTCGGCACAGCGATCGCCGCGCTGTCCGCCGCCCCGGCGCTGGCCGCCTGCCTCAGCGACGAACAGGTCGCTGATTTCGCGGCCGCGCTCGAGGCCCACCGGCCCGCGGCCGACATCGAGAACATGGGCGAGACCGATGCCTCCTGCACGCGCGCGAAGCTCAATGCGCTGCATGCGCGCAAGCACGGCCCGGTGGTCGGCTACAAGGCCGGGCTCACCAATCCCGCGGTGCAGAAGCGCTTCAACTATGACCAGCCGGTGTGGGGCGTGCTCTACCGCGACATGGTGCTCGACACCGGCGCGGTGGTCGATGCTGCCTTCGGCGCGCGTCCGCTGTTCGAGGCCGACATGCTGGTGCGCGTGAAGAGCGTCGACATCAACGCCGCGAAGACGCCGGCCGAAGTGCTCGCCGCCATCGACCAGGTGATCCCCTTCATCGAGCTGCCCGATCTCGCGGTGCAGACCCCGCCCAAGCTCGGCGGCCCGGGCCTCGCGGCCATCAACGTGGCGGCGCGCCTGGGCGTCAAGGGCGTGGCGATCGAGGTGCCCGCCGACAGCGCGGGCCAGGCCGTGCTGCTGCAGAGCCTGCGCGACATGACGGTGGTGATGAAGGACGGCGCCGGCAACGAACTCGCGCGCGGCAAGGGCTCGGACATCCTCGAGCATCCGCTCAATGCCGTGGTGTGGCTGGCCGGCGCCCTCGCCAAGGAAGGCATCGCCATGAAGCCCGGCGACCTCATCAGCCTCGGTTCCTTCTCGCCGCTGCTGCCGCCCAAGGCGGGGCAGACGGTGCTCGTGACCTACGAAGGCCTGGCGCGCGCCCAGCCCGTGGTCGTTTCCTTCAAGTGACATGACGACGAATCCCACCGCACAACTTCCCCATCCGCTGACCGCCAAGATGGCCAGCGTGGTCGAGCGCATGGCGCGCGCCGGCCACCCCTCGCTCGACCAGCTCACGCCCGACGAGGCCAAGGCCTCGTACGAACGCGGCGCGGGCGTGCTCGAGGTGCCCAAGCCCGAGCTCGCGCGCATCGAGGACTTCGAGATCGCCGCGCGCGACGGCCATGCGATTCCCGCGCGGCTCTACGCGCCCTCGGCCGAGGTGCTGCCGGTGCTGGTGTACTTCCACGGCGGCGGCTTCACGGTCGGCAACATCCGCACCCACGACACGCTGTGCCGCGTGCTCAGCAAGAAGAGCGGCTGCGCCGTGGTGTCGGTCGACTACCGGCTCGCGCCCGCGCACAAGTTCCCGACCGCTTCCGACGATGCCTGGGATGCCTTCTCGTTCGTAGCGCGCGAGGGCGCGAGCCTGGGCCTCGATCCCGCTCGGCTCGCGGTCGGCGGCGACAGCGCGGGCGGCACGCTGGCCGCGGTCTGCGCGATCCTCGCGCGCGACGCGGGCCTGCCGCTGTCGCTGCAGATGCTGATCTATCCCGGCACCACCGGCCACCAGGACACCGAGTCGCACCGCCGCTACGCCCAGGGCCCGCTGCTGACCAAGGCGCTGATCGACTACTTCTTCGGCCAGTACGTGCGCAGCCCGGCCGACCGCGACGACTGGCGCTTCGCGCCGCTGATCGCCGACGACGTGGACGGCGTGGCACCGGCCTGGATCGCGCTGGCCGAGTGCGACCCGGTGGTCGACGAGGGCATCGCCTATGCCGACAAGCTGCGCGCCGCGGGCGTGCCGGTCGACCTCGAGATCTACCGCGGCGTGATCCACGAGTTCCTCAAGATGGGCCGCGCGGTGCCCGAGGCGCTGCAGGCGCAGGACGATGCGGCGAAAGCGCTGCGCGACGCGCTGCGGCCCTGACGACCCGATTTCATTTCCCCTGGAGACAAGAAGAATGCAACGCAGTGATTTCCGTTTCTTCCACCGCCTGCGCGTGCGCTGGGCCGAAGTCGACATGCAGAAGATCGTCTTCAACGCGCACTACCTGATGTACTTCGACACCGCCATCGCCGACTACTGGCGCGCGCTCGCGCTGCCCTACGAGGAAGCGATGCATTCGCTGGGCGGCGATCTCTACGTGCGCAAGGCGACCATCGATTTCCGCGGCTCGGCGCGCATGGACGACGTGATCGACGTGGGCATGCGCTGCGCGCGCATCGGCACCTCGTCGATGACCTTCGAGGGCGGGCTGTTCCGCCAGGGCGAATTCCTGGTCGGCTGCGAACTGGTCTACGTGTTCGCCGACCCGGCCACCCAGACCTCGAAGCCGGTGCCGGCCTCGCTGCGCGCGATCCTCGAGGGCTTCGAGGCCGGCGAGACGATGCGCGCGATCGACACCGGCGACTGGGCCACGCTCGGCGAGGGCGCGGCGGCGCTGCGGCGCGCGGTCTTCATCGAGGAGCAGAAGGTGCCCGAGGCGATGGAGTGGGATGACCACGACGCGGCCGTGCCGCACGTGGTGGTGCGCAACCGGCTGGGCCAGGCGATCGCCACCGGCCGGCTGCTGCCGGCGCAGGACGGCCGCTCGATGATCGGCCGCATCGCGGTGCATCGTGCGCTGCGCAGCGGCGGCCACGGCGTGGCGGTGGTGCAGGCGCTCGAGGCCGCGGCCCGGGCGCGCGGCGATGCGGAGATCGCGCTCCATGCGCAGCGCAGCGCCGAGCGCTTCTACGAACGGCTCGGCTATGCGGTGCACGGCGAGCCCTTCGTCGAGGCCGACATTCCGCACATCGAGATGCGGCGCGCGCTGCGCTGAGCGTCGTTCAGTAGCGCGGCGGCGGATCGGGCACGTAGCCCGCCTCGGATTCGGGGAACGGCGACGGTCCCGCGGGACGCGGCCAGCGCGGCGCCGGGCTGGCCGGGATCACGCCCGCGGCGACCAGGTTCTCGCGGCTGTCGTAGCGGATGCGCACCACCTCGTCGGGCGAGGAACGCAGGCGCTCGAAGGTGGTGTGGCCGACGTACGAGGTCTCGCGGCGGCCATGGCCGGTGCCGAGGCTGGGCGCGGGCTGGCTGCGCGACTGGGCCATGGCGGAGGATTCGGCGGGGGCCGCGCTGTCGGCCGAGGGCGCGGTTCCCGGCGCCGGCGCCATCGACTTGTTGCGGGCCTCGAAATCGCCGCGCGGTGCCGACTCCTCGCGGCTGTAGCCGTCGCGGCGCGGAAAGGGCATCGGCACGGGCGGCGGCGGTGCCGCGCGCTCGCGGAACACCGCGACGCCGATCACGCCCACCTCGTCGGGCCGGCCGGTGCGGCTCGCATAGGAATTGCCGTTGGCGGTGAACTCGAAGGCCGCGATCTGCGAATCGCTCTTGCGCCAGCCGGCGATGTCGGTGCGCTCGCCGCCTGTGAGCACGTAGCCGTTCTGCTGCACGCCCGCGGTTTCGCCGGTCAGCACGTTGACGCCGTCGACCGACATCACGGTCATGAGCCGCTCGCCCATGCGGTTGCGCAGCCGCAGCGCATAACGCGCGCCGGGACGCCCGGCCACCCAGTACTCGCCGTTGGCGCGGTAGATCGGCAGCTCGCGGCCGGTGGCGCGGTCGACCACGCTGACTTCCATCAAGCCGCCGAGGCGGTCGACGGGCGAGGGCGGCAGGTAGGGGCGCGCCGGGGTCTGGGTGCAGGCCGAGAGCGCGGCCAGCGCGAGGGCGGTGGAGAAGAATCTGCGGTTCATGGAGGTCTCTCTTTCCTTGCCGGAAGTGATCGGTGCAGGCTTCTACGGCGCACCGGCGGCAACGGGGTTAAGAAAGACGCACAAAAAAAGGCGCTATCTGAAAGATAGCGCCTTGCGCCCGAACGACGGGCGTTGGAAGCCCAAAACGCCTCACTGATTGGGCTTCAAGCTGCAGCGCGGTGCCGGTGGTCGGCGCCCGGTGCTGTTCGGAGACTCAGATATCTTCGAGCAGCGGATAAGGCAAAGGTTCCACCTGGAGCGCCGGGCCACTGGCCGAGGCCGCATGCAGGGCGCCGGCCTCGAGCGCGGCGATCTGCATCGAGATCAGCGCGGCCCAGCCGCCGTCGGGCGCCGGCGCGGCCTGCGCGACCGTGCCCACGGGCTGTTCGGCATCGCTGGCGGCAAAGACTTCCTGGCCGGCCGCGACTTCGCCATCGGCCTTCACGAGGTAGGTGCGGCGCTTGAGCGTGCCGCGGAACTGGCTGCGCGCCACCACTTCCTGGCCGGGGTAGCAGCCCTTCTTGAAGTTGACGCCGCCCACCGATTCGTAATTGATCATCTGCGGCACGAAGGCCTCGACCACCGGCGTGGTGAGCGTGACGATGCCGCTGCGCACCTCGCTCCACGACCACAGGGCCGCGTCGAGCGCGGCGCCCTGCGGCGCGGCGCTGCCGGCCGGGGCGAGCCAGAGCGCGCGCGGCACGCCGTCGGCCGGGTAGAGCGAGATGGCACTGCCGCCCTCGATGCCTTCGATCGCGCGGCGCTGGCCGGGCGCGGCCGAGGCGTCGAGGCCGTTGGCCGCGAGCGCGGTGCCCGCGAGGCCGAACAGCGCGAACTGCTCGGTCGCGTCGCTGAGCTTGGCCTTGGCGCGCAGCACGTACATCGACAGCCGCTTGAGCGTGGCGGCCAGGATGTCGCGGCTGCAGACCAGCAGCACCAGCTCGGGCTGCGGGCGGATGCCGATGAAGCTCGCGATCACGCGGCCCTTGGCGGTGCACAGCGCCGCCAGGCGGGCCTCGGCGGCGCCGAGCAGGGAGAAATCCTGAGTGAGCTGGCCATGCAGGAAGGCCGCGGCATCGGGGCCCTCGGCACGGATCACGCCCAGATGGGCGAGGGGCGCAACGCCATTGAGAACGACTGTGGTCATCGCTGAATTATCATGGCCGGGCCTGATTCGTCGGGACCGCGGCGACGGCAGCCTTTCTTCTTGCAGGGCCACCGCCTCGAGCGGCTGCCACGCTGCCGCGAAAAGCCCCGTCCAGCCCGTTCCGCCACCTCATCCTCCTCCGCTCTTTCATCGGATCCGTGCGCCGCTTCTTCCTCACGATCTTCCTGCTCGCTGCCCTGGCCGCGCTGGCCGCCGGTGCCGGCGGACTCTGGTGGGTGCACCAGCCGCTCAAGCTGCCGGCGCCCAATGTCGACCTGTCGGTCGAGCCCGGCACCACGCCGCGCGGCATCGCCCAAGCCGTGGCCGACGCCGGCGTGGCGGTAGACCCGCAACTGCTCTACCTGTGGTTCCGCATCTCGGGCCAGGACCGGCAGATGCGCGCCGGCAGCTACGAGCTCGACCGCGGCGTGACGCCCAAGCTGCTGCTCAACATCCTGGTGCGCGGCGAGGAAGCCACGCGCAGCCTGGTGCTGGTGGAAGGCTGGAACATCCGCCAGGTGCGCGCCGCGCTCGCCAAGGCCGAGCAGCTCAAGCCCGACAGCGTGGGGCTGAGCGACGAGGCACTGATGGAAAAGCTCGGCCGGCCCGGCCAGCACCCCGAAGGGCGCTTCTTCCCCGACACCTACACCTATTCGAAGGGCTCGACCGACATCGCGCTGCTGCAGCGCGCGATGCGTGCCATGGACAAGAAGCTAGAGGCCGCCTGGGCCGCGCGCGGCAGCAACCTGCCGCTGCAATCGGCCGAGCAGGCGCTGATCCTCGCGAGCATCGTCGAGAAGGAAACCGGCAAGGCGGCCGACCGGGCAGAGATCGCGGCTGTCTTCAACAACCGACTGCGCATCGGCATGCCGCTGCAGACCGACCCGACCGTGATCTACGGCATGGGCACTGCCTTCGACGGCAACCTGCGCAAGAAGGACCTGCAGACCGACTCGCCCTGGAACACCTACATGCGCAACGGCCTGCCGCCCACGCCGATCTCGATGCCCGGCAAGGCCGCGCTGCTGGCGGCCGTGCAGCCGGCGCAGAGCAAATCGCTGTATTTCGTCTCGCGCGGCGACGGCACCAGCCAGTTCAGCAGCTCGCTCGACGACCACAACCGTGCCGTCAACCGCTACCAGCGCGGCGGCGGCACCCCTGCGACGAAGGCGGCCCAATGAACGCTGGCGGACTCTTTCTCACGCTCGAGGGCATCGACGGGGCCGGCAAGTCCAGCCACCTCGATGCCTTGCAGGCGCTCTTCGAGGGCCGGGGCCGCACGGTCACGCGCACGCGGGAACCGGGCGGCACGCCGCTGGCCGAAACGCTGCGCACGCTGATCCTCGAACAGCCGATGGACCCGCTGACCGAATCGCTGCTGGTGTTCGCCGCGCGGCGCGACCACATCGTGCAGGTGATCGAGCCGGCACTGGCACGCGGCGACGTGGTGCTGTGCGACCGCTTCACCGACGCCACCTTCGCCTACCAGGGCGGCGGCCGCGGCTTCGACGCCGAGGTGCTGTCCACGCTCGAGCGCTGGGCGCAGGCCGGGCGCGGCGGGCAGTCCGAGGCGACCTTGCTGCAGCCGCACATCACGCTGTGGTTCGACCTCGCACCCGAGATCGCGGCCCAGCGCCTGGCCGGCGCGCGCGTGCCCGACAAGTTCGAGGCCCAGCCGGTCGAGTTCTTCCGCAAGGTCGCGCAGGGCTATGCCGAGCGCGCGGCCGCCGATGCAGCGCGCTTCGTGCGCATCGATGCGAGCCAGAGCCGCGACCAGGTCTGGCAACAGGTCGAGGCGGCGCTGGTGGCGCGCGGCCTGGCCGGGGAGGGGCGCGCATGAGCGCAGCGGAACTGTCGCCCTGGCTGCGCCAGCCGCTGGTCGAGCTGCTGCGGCAGCGCGGCCATGCCTGGCTGTTGCAGGGGCCCTCGGGCCTGGGGCAATACGACCTGGCGCTCGCGCTGGCCTCGGCCTGGCTTTGCGAGCAGCCGACGGAGGAGGGCGCCGCCTGCGGCCATTGCCCGAGCTGTCATGCCATCGAGGTCCGTACCCATGCCGACCTCTGCGTGCTGATGCCCGAGGTGGCGATGCTGGACCTGGGCTGGCCGCTCGACGAGAAGGCCCAGGCCGACATCGACGACAAGAAGCGCAAGGCCAGCCGCGAGATCCGCGTCGAGGCGATGCGCGACGCGGTCGGTTTCGCGCAGCGCACCAGCGCGCGCGGCCGCGGCAAGGTGGTGCTGGTCTATCCGGCCGAGCGCATGAACACCATCGCCGCCAATGCGCTGCTCAAGACGCTCGAGGAGCCGGTGGGCGACGTGCGCTTCGTGCTCGCGAGCGAGGCTGCCTGGCAACTGCTGCCGACCATCCGCAGCCGCTGCCTCGGCTTCACCTTGCCCTGGCCCGACACGCAGCAGGCCGAGGCCTGGCTCGCAACGCAGGACGTGCCCGCCGCGGATGCCGCCGCCCTGCTGCGCGCGGCCGGCGGACGCCCGAGCGACGCCTTGCGGCTCGCGCGCACCGGCCAGTCGCCCAAGGCCTGGGCGCTGCTGCCCAAGGCCGTGCTGCGCGGCGACGTCGGCGCGCTGTCCGATCAGGCGCCGGCCCAGGCGGTCGGCGCCTTGCAGAAGCTCTGCCACGACCTGATGGCCATCGGCAATGGCGCCGCGCCGCGCTTCTTCGAACCCGGCGACCTGCCGGCCGCGCCATCGCGGCTCGCGCTGGCGCGCTGGTCGAAATCGTTGGCCGCGTCGGCCCGGACCGCGGAACATCCGTTCAATGCAGGACTCATGCTGGAAGCGCTCGTGAGCGAAGCGCGCAGCACCCTCAACTCAGCCGCTCGCCGACCATGAACCAACCCGCAGCCCCCTCCGCCAATTCCGCAGCGACCGCTGCTGCAGCCGCCGCCGCCGCTGCGGGTGGTGCCACGCCGCACCGGCCGAGCGTCATCCAGCTCGCGATCAAGGAGAAGGGCGCGCTCTATGCGGCCTACATTCCGCTGTTCTCCGAGGGCGGCATCTTCATTCCGACCTCGCGCGAATACCGGCTCGGCGACGACGTCTACGTGCTGCTGACCCTGCCCGAAGACCCGCAGCGCTACCCGGTGGCCGGCAAGGTCGCCTGGATCACGCCGGCGCGCGCGGCCGGCAGCCGGGCGCCCGGCGTGGGCATCCGCTTTCCGTCCGACGAGAAATCGCGCCAGCTCAAGGCCCGCATCGAGGCCGCGCTGGGCGGCTCGATGGCTTCCGACCGGCCGACGCAGACGATCTGACATCCGGTGCGGCCCGGCCGCCCCTTGCGCTCGCCAGTTTTCCGGCTCCCTTCGTTTCCTTAGATTCCTGGCGATGTTCACCGACTCCCACTGCCACCTGACCTTTCCCGAATTCGCCGACCAGATGGACACGGTGCGCGCCGCCATGGCCGCCGCCCAGGTCGACCGGGCCCTGTGCATCTGCACGCGGCTCGAGGAGTTCGACGACGTGCAGGCGCTGGCCGCGCGCTACGACAACTTCTGGGCCAGCGTGGGCGTGCATCCGGACACCGAGCACACGCTCGAGCCCAGCGTCGACGACCTCGTGCGCCTGGCTGCGCGGCCGCGCGTGGTGGCGATCGGCGAGACCGGCCTCGACTACTACCAGATGGAAGAGCGCAAGGGTGGCCGCAGCATCGCCGACCTCGAATGGCAGCGCGAGCGCTTCCGCGTGCATATCCGGGCCGCCCGGCAGACCGGCAAGCCGCTCGTGATCCACACGCGCGAGGCTTCGGCCGACACCATCGCGATCCTCAAGGAGGAGGGCGAGGACGGCTCCGCGGGCGCGGCCGGTGGCGTGTTCCACTGCTTCACCGAAACCGCCGAGGTGGCGCGCGCTGCGCTGGACCTCGGCTTCTACATATCCTTCTCGGGCATCCTGACCTTCAAGAAGGCGCAGGATCTGCGTGACGTGGCGGCCTTCGTGCCGCTCGAGCGCATGCTGATCGAGACCGACAGCCCGTACCTGGCCCCGGTGCCGTACCGGGGCAAGACCAACACGCCGGCCTACGTGCCGTACGTGGCACGGCAGATCGCCGGGCTGCGGCAGTTGCCGGTCGAGGCCGTGGCGCGGGCGACCAGCGACAACTTCGAGACACTGTTCAAGGGGGTTCGACAATGATGAAGAAAAACTTCAAGAAACTCGTTTATCTGTCTGCTTTTGCAGCAGTTTTCTCCGCGCATGCAGGTTCGTTCGAGGACTTCTTCCGGGCCGTGCGCGCCGACAATCCGAGCGGTGTCCGCAGCCTGCTGCAGCGCGGCTTCGATCCCAACACGCGCGATGAGCGCGGCCAGACCGGCCTGCTGATCGCGCTGCGCGAGCCTTCGCCGAAGGTGATCCAGGTGCTGCTCGAGTCGCCGCAGACCAACGTCGAGCTGCGCAACGCCAAGGACGAGAGCCCGTTGATGCTCGCCGCCATCAAAGGCCAGCAGGACCTGGTCACCCAGCTCATCAAGCGCGATGCCGACATCAACAAGCCCGGCTGGACGCCGCTGCACTATGCGGCCACCGGCGGGCACCTGGCGATCATGAAGCAGCTGCTCGACAACTTCGCCTTCATCGACGCGCAATCGCCGAACGGCACCACGCCGCTGATGATGGCCGCGATGTACGGTTCGACCGACGCGGTCAAGCTGCTGCTGGCCGAGGGCGCGGACGTCACGATGAAGAACCAGCTGGGCATGACCGCGGTCGATTTCGCCAACCGCGCCAATCGATCGGAAGCGGCGGCGCTGATCGCCGCGACGTCCGCGGCGAAGCCGGTGCCGAAGGACGGCAAATGGTAGGTATTGGTTAATAAAGTATTAGTTTTTGCTGTTGACGATCGTTATTCGTGACTTATTTCATGCTCCATCAGATGAGAAACCGATGGGGTTTGTATTTTTTGGAAACAGGCGCGAACAGAATGAGGGCTTCGATGAAGCCCTTTTTTTCGCCCGAAACATCCATGCAAGTCACCATCCAACAGCTCGGCGGCGGCGCCCTGGCATGGCAGATGTCGTTGCTCGCAGCACTTCTGATCGCCGGCACGCTCGCGGGCTGGCTCCTGTATCTGGTCATCAAGGCGGGCGTGCGCGATGGCATGAGCGAGGCGCTGCGTCGGCGCCGGCGCCGGCAATCGGATCTGGTTGCGGATGGCGGGGCGAACACGCGGGATTGAGGTTTCGCGCGCGGCCTGGGCTGGGCGCCACGAATCTCCGCCTGCCTGCCTCCCCAGATAATCAGCACAATGTGCATTATGTAAAATCAATGATCTTGTTGTTTGGCCGAATGGTGGCCAAGCGAGGCAAGACCGTTGTGACGCGTGATTGCGGAAATGCGGCCTGAAGAGGCCACCGCTGCCCCATCCCCACAAAGCCGATCGACCCCGCAAAAGAAAAGGCGCCCGGCACCAAGGCCGGGCGCTCAAGAACCTACAGCTGTCACGGTAGGTGCCCCAAGCCAGGGAGGAGGAGTCGCTCGGGACAACGGGATGCTGAGTCTTCGTGATGAACGTCCGTGTCGGACGGCGCCGATAGTTCGGGGCTTTCGGGAGGCCCTCGAATCCGCATGAATTCGGCGAGTACTCATATTCTGTTCATATTTGCCACCTAGCATCCGCCGCATGCTGCTGGCCAGGCTCCGCCGATGGATCGACGCGCACCGATGCATCGGGTGCGTGATCGGTCTTTGGCTGGTGCTGCTGCACCCGTTCATCTCGGCGCATTTCCACAGCGACGGCCTCGAGGATGAGCCCGGCCTCAAGGTGCGCAATGCCGGCGAGACCGTGCGCTTCGAATCCGACGAGCGCGCCGGCCATGCGAAAAGCCTCGAGACCACCATGTTCGCGCAGGCGTCCTGCTGCACGGTCATGGTCAATGCCCTGAGCGCGGCCTTCGATGGCTTCATGGGCATCGTGCTCGCGCTGCTGCCGTTGACCATCGTCGTGGCGACCGGCCTGACCGGTGCGCGCCACGAACCGCCGCGGCGCATCGGCGCGCGGAGTGGGGCGCCTCCCCTGCCCCGCCCCTGGCTGCGGCTGCCGCCGACCACGGCACCACCGTCCTTCGCCTGATCCGTTCCGGCGGCGCGAGCGCGCCGCATCCATCGCTTCCCTGACGCCCCTGCGGCAGGGCCGCTTCACTTCGCCCACGAGGCTTCCTCCATGTCCTTCGCCCGTTCGCGTCCTTGCCGCGCCGCTCGTGCCTGCCCGCGCATTGTCTTTGCCCCTTCCCGTTCGTTCCGGGAGGCTGCATGAACGCATTCCATCTCGATCTGCTGCAATGGCTCGCCGCCGGCATCCATCCCACGCCCTGGGTGCTGGCGATCGCGGTCGGGCTCGCGCTCGGTGGCCCCTGGCTCTCCACGGCCGTGATCGGCACCGCTGCCTGGCGTCGGCCCGGCCATCGGGCCTATGTGCTCTTCATGCTCGCGGGCGCCGGGCTCACCGCCATGCTGTGCCAGGAGATCGCGGCGCGCATCAACATGCCGCGGCCCTTCATCCTGGGCCTGGTGCCGGCCTACATCCCGCACGGCGCCAGCGCCGCGCTGCCGAGCACGCATGCCTCGGTGATGTTCATGGTGGCCTTCGCCTTCCTCGCGCGGCCGGCGCTGCGCGCACCGGGCATCGCGCTGTTCGCGGTGGCGGCCGCCACGGGCTGGGCGCGCATCCATGTGGGCGTGCATTTCCCGCTCGACATCGCGGTCGGACTGATGTTCGGCGCACTCATGGCGGGCCTGCTCGGCGCTGCCTGGTGGATGCTGGAACTCGGGGCACAGCAACTCGCTGCCCGCATACCGGGCCTGGCGGGCAAGCGCTGGCCGACGATGCCGAGGCCGCGCGCCTGAGCCGCGCGGCATAAGAAAACTCGAAAAGCGCATTTCCCAATCGAAGGGCGCGGCTGCAAAGTCGCTGCCCCATGGAATCCCTCACGCATCCGCCGCGCACCGCGCCCGGCAACCCATCGCCCGTGGCCGTGCCGCCGCGCGCCTCGCAACCCCAACCGCCCTCCTACGACCAGCTCGCCGACCGCTTCCGTCCGATCTTCGCGCGCATCGCCGAAGGCGCCGTGCAGCGCGAGAACGAACGCCTGCTGGCCCACGACGCCGTGGCCTGGCTGGCCCAGGCCGGCTTCGGCGCGCTGCGCGTGCCGGTCGCCCAAGGCGGTCTCGGCGCCACGGTCGAGCAGTTCTTCGACCTGCTGATCGAGCTCGGCGAGGCCGACTCCAACCTGCCGCAGATCCTGCGCGCCCATTTCGGCTTCATCGAGCGCCTGTTCGCCGAGATCGATCCCGCGCTGCACGGTCCCTGGCTGCGACTCGCGGCCGACGGCGTGATCTTCGGCAACGCCACCACCGAGCTCGGCGAAGGCCCGCTCGGCCAGATGCAGACCACGCTGCGCCGGGACGGCGACGGCTGGCGCCTCGAGGGCGACAAGTACTACAGCACCGGCACGCTCTATGCCGAATGGATCGCGGTCTCGGCGCAGCGCCACAACGACGACGGCAGCAACGACCGCGTGATCGCGCTGGTGCCCTCCGGGGCGCCGGGCGTGGAGCGCGTCGACGACTGGCGCGGTTTCGGCCAGCGACTGAGCGCCTCGGGCACCACGCGCTTTCGCAACGTGCGCGTCGATCCGGCGCACGTGCTGCTCTACGTGCGCGACCAGCCCACGCCGCTGACCGCGCAGTTCCAGCTCACGCACCTCGCCACCCTGGCCGGCATCGCGCGCGCGATCGTGCGCGACGCGGTCGACTTCGTGCAGCCGCGCAAGCGTGTCTACAGCCACGGCAGCGGCAGCATGCCGCGCGAGGACCCCCTGGTGCAGCAGGTCGTCGGCCAGCTCGCGAGCACGGCCTTCGTCGCGAGTTCGACGGTGCAGGCGGTGGCGCGCACGCTGGGCGAGATCGACCGCCTGCGCCAGCGCGGCGAAGCGATCCCCGAGCCGCTGCTGTTCCAGGTCGAACTCGAGACCGCCAAGGCCCAGGCCGGCATCGTCGATGCGGTGCTGCAGGCCGGCACGCGGCTGTTCGACGTCGGCGGTGCCTCGGCGCTGCAGGAGGACATCCGGCTCGACCGCCACTGGCGCAACGCGCGCACGCTGGCCTCGCACAACCCGACCATCTACAAGGGCCGCGTGGTCGGCGACCACCTGCTCAACGGCGCCCGGCCCACCTTCTACTGGGCCGTGGGCGCGAACGTCGCGTCCTGAAGGCCCCGGCGGCGACCTGCCGCAGCCGACGAATCCGCATATCCATGCGTGCATTCATTCGTTGGCCGGGGCGGGTGCAGCGCCAACACTCGCCCCTCCCTTCTTCATCCTCCGGCGGAGCAATTCCCATGACCCTCTTCGACGATCAACCTGCCACCGGGAGCGCCCAGGCATGACCTCGGCCGATCACGCACTCGACGTGTCCGGCGTGCTGAACGCGCCGGAGTTCCGCGGCACCACCGCGGCCCCCCTGCCCCGCGCGCCGCGCCCGCCCGCGCCGGTGGCCACCGATGCCGCCACCGTGCTC
This sequence comes from Variovorax sp. GW821-FHT09B01, assembly GCF_059418345.1. Lineage (NCBI taxonomy): Bacteria > Pseudomonadati > Pseudomonadota > Betaproteobacteria > Burkholderiales > Comamonadaceae > Variovorax > Variovorax sp. GW821-FHT09B01. Next base: position 547,059 of record NZ_JBWKPQ010000002.1, read on the forward strand.
GCGCGCCGCCACGCGCTGCCGCCGGGCCTCTGGCGCACCGGCGTGCTGGCCGCCGCGGCCTGGTTGGCGCTGGGCCTGCTCACGCTGCTGTGGCCCAACAAGCCGATCGGCTTCAGCGATTGGAACTTCACCGAGGAATTCGGCTACGCCACGCTCGTGATCGCCGCCGTGTTCCTCGTCATCGCGCTGCTCGGCCCGCGCGCCGGCCGCGTCGCGCGCACGCTGCGTCCCGCCGGCCAGTGGCTGGTGGCCTCGGCGCTGGTGCTCGCGCTGTGGGAGATCGCCACCGCCAAGCTGGCCGTGCTGCCCTCCCCCTTCTTCGCGCCGCCGCAGAGCCTGATCGATGTGCTGCACGAGGACTGGCAGCGCCTGGGCCTGTCGACCGCCTACTCGCTGCGCCTGCTGGCCAACGGCTTCGTGATCGGCGCGCTGGTCGGCTTCGTCACCGGCGTGGCGGTCGGCTGGTCGCGCATCGCGGGCTACTGGGTGCATCCGCTGCTGCGCTTCCTCGGCCCGGTGCCCGCGTCGGCGCTGCTGCCGCTGGCCTTCTTCTTCGCGCCCTCGAGCTACGTGGCCGCGGTGTTCCTGGTCGGCCTCGCCACCTTCTTCCCGGTCGCGGTGCTGACCTGGTCGGGCGTGGCCTCGGTCGGCAAGAGCTACTACGACGTGGCGCGCACGCTGGGCGCCTCCGAGCGCTTCCTGGTGCTGCGCGTGGCCATCCCGGCCGCGCTGCCGCAGGTCTTCGTGGGCCTGTTCATGGGCCTGGGCGCCTCGTTCTCGGTGCTGATCACGGCCGAGATGATGGGCGTGAAGGCCGGCCTCGGCTGGTACCTGCAGTGGGCCCAGGGCTGGGCCTCGTACGCCAACATGTATGCGGCGCTGCTGGTGATGGCCGCGCTGTGCTCGGGCCTGATCACCTTGCTGTTCAAGGTGCGCGACCGCGTGCTGTCGTGGCAGAAGGGAACCGTCAAATGGTAGAAGCCGTCCTCTCCCCCGCCGTCGAGGCAGGCACCGCCGCCCACACCGGCGCGCTGATCGACATCCACGGCGTGAGCCATTGGTTCGAGGTGCCCACGGGCGTGCTGCAGGTGCTCGACAACATCGACCTGCAGGTGCGGCCCGGCGAATTCGTCGCGCTGCTCGGCCCGAGCGGCTGCGGCAAGTCGACGCTGCTGCGCCTGGTGGCCGGCCTCGAGCCCGCGACCACCGGCCGCATCACGCAGAACGGCCAGACCATCGAGCAGCCCGATCCCTCGCGCATCGTGGTGTTCCAGGACCCCACCTTGTTCCCATGGCGCAGCGTCTGGGACAACGTGGCGCTGGGCCTGCAGGCGCGCGGCGTGCTCGACGCGCAGCGCGGCCGGGTCGACGAGGCACTGCAGCGCGTCGGTCTCACCGAATTCGCGAAGGCCTATCCGCATCAACTGTCGGGCGGTATGGCGCAGCGCGTGGCATTGGCGCGCGCGCTGGTCAACGACCCGCAGCTGCTGGTGCTCGACGAGCCGCTGGGCAAGCTCGATTCGCTCACGCGCATCGCGATGCAGAGCGAGCTCGTGAACCTCTGGCAGCGCGACGGCTTCTCGGCGCTGCTGGTCACGCACGATGTGGAAGAGGCGCTGTTCCTGGCCAACCGCGTGATCGTGCTGAGCGACCGGCCGGCGCGCATCGCGGCCGAGCTGGTGGTGGACCTGCCCTACCCGCGCCATCGCGGCGATCCGCGCCTGGCCGAGTTGCGGCACGAGGCGCTGCGCCACCTGGGCCTGGACGCGACCTGGTGAGACCGGCCTCCGAGGCGCGGGCGCGATGAACGCGCTGCCCGATGCGGCCTGGCTCAATGTCCTGATCGAGGGCCTGCAGGCCCTGCAGTTGCAACTGCTGCGGCTGCTCGATGCGCTGGGCCTGGTCGCCCATGCGCACGGGCAGCCCGCCTGGCCCTGGGACCAGCGGCTGTCGGGCGAGAACCTGCTGATCGATCTGGGCCAAGCGCGCCGGCTCGGCATCAGCGTCGTGCTGCTGGGACTGTCGCTGCTCGTGCTGCTCGCGGCGCTGCTGTGGCGCCGGCGCCGGATCTGGCTGCTCGGCGCCGCGGTGCTGCCCGTGGTGCTGGCCCCCTGGCCCGATGCCAACGTGGTTCTGGTGCCCGCCCATCCCACGAGCTTTCAGCAGCATGCGGCGGGCTTCAGCGCCGAGGCCATCGCGCGCGGCCGCACGCTCTATGCGCAGAACTGCGTGGCCTGCCACGGCAGCGACGGACGCGGCCAGGGCCCGCTGGCGGCGGCACAGCCCGTGTGGCCACCGAATCTCACGGGTCCGCTGCTCTGGCGTCGTGCCGATGGCGACTTGCTGTGGCGCGTGCTGCACGGCACGCGCGATCGCCACGGCGCATTGACGATGCCAGGCTTTCAAGGCCGCTTGAGCGAGAGCGACGCTTGGGCCCTGATCGATTACATGAAGGCCCAGGCCGCCGGCGAAAGCCTGCGCGTGGCGGGCGTATGGGCCCAGCCCGTGAGTCCGCCCGACATGGCGGTGCGTTGCGACGGCAAGCCGGTGCGCATGCTCAGCAGCTGGCGCGGCCAGCGCATGCGGATCGTGGCCGATGACGATAACGCAAGTGCGTTGCTCGAGGACCCGCGCCTGGTGACGGTGCTGCTCGAACGCAAGCCCGCGGCTGCTTCGAAACAGGACGACCGGAGCATCGCCTGCGTGGCCGATTCGCCCGCGGCGTGGGAGGCCTTCTCGCTGATCGCGGCCACCGAGAAGCTCGAAGGCACGCAGTTGCTGGTCGATCGCGCGGGCTGGCTGCGCGCGCGCGGCGAGCCCGGCAAGAGCGCATGGAGCGACGACGATCTGTTGTGCCGCGCGGAGGCTGCTTCAGGAACGGCAGCCACGCCGGTGGCCGCGGCCGACGGGCTCGGCGCGCTGATTACGCGCATGGATGCGCAGCCGGTGCGTTTCGTGAAGGGTGGCTTCGTGCATTGACGGCGCGGCGCCGTCGTTCACCACGAATGCATCAGCACCGCGGGCCGCAGCGTGGCGATGGCCTGCAGGCGGCGCAGCGCACGGCGCGGCACATGGCCGTAGGCCGCGCGGCGCGCGATCGCATGGGCCGACGCAGGCGGAACCCGCCACGCGGTTGCGGTGCGCGAGATGACGAGCTGGGCCTGGTCGGCCACGGAATGGTAGGTGCGCAAGGGCATGGGGGACTCGATGGGTAACGCATCGATTCTGCGCAAGGCATGCGGCAACTCAAAGACGGATTGCGAGTTACCTGATGCATTCCGTGATCGCCCTGCCGCGCGGTGCGCGGCGTACGATGGACCGGCATCCTTTCTTCCCTCCACATCGCTGCACATCAGGAGATACCGACCATGTCGAACCACGTCTACAAGAGCCTCGAGCTCACCGGCTCGTCCACCACCAGCATCGAGGACGCGATCCAGGGCGCGATCGCCAAGGCGCACGAGACGGTGCGCAACATCCAGTGGTTCACTGTCGTCGAGACGCGCGGCCATGTGGCCGAGGGCCGCGTGGCCCACTGGCAGGTCACGCTGAAGATCGGCTTCACGCTCGAGTGAGCGTGGGCGCCGGCTCGTTCAGGCGAAGTCTGTCGATGGTTTTTCCCAGAGGTTGACGCCGCCCTCGACCGCATGGCGGTCGATTTCGGCGAGCTCCTCCGCGCTCAGCGGTGCACCTTGGAGCGCGGCCACGTTGTCGACGATCTGCTCGGGCCGGCTCGCGCCGATCAGCGCCGAACTCACGCGCGGGTCGCGCAGGGTCCAGGTCAGCGCGAGCTGGGCCAGCGACTGGCCGCGGCGTTGCGCGATCGCGTTCAGCGCGCGCGCACGCTCGATGTTGGCATCCGACAGATGCTCGGGCTTCAGCGAACCGCCGCCCGGGCGGTTGATGCGCGCATCGGCCGGCACGCCCTGCAGGTACTTGTCGGTCAGCAGGCCCTGCGCCAGCGGCGTGAACGCGATCACGCCGGCACCGAGCTCCTCGGTGGCGCCAAGCAGGTCCTTCTCGACCCAGCGGTTGAACAGGTTGTAGGCCGGCTGGTGGATCAGCAGCGGCACCTTCCATTCGCGCAGCAACGCGGCCATCTCGCGCGTCTTCCCGGCCGAGTACGACGAGATGCCGATGTACAGCGCCTTGCCCTGCTGCACGGCCTGGGCCAGCGCCGAGGCGGTTTCCTCCAGCGGCGTGTGCGGATCGAAGCGGTGCGAATAGAAGATGTCGACGTAGTCGAGGCCCATGCGCTGCAGGCTCTGGTCGAGGCTGGCCAGCACGTATTTGCGCGAGCCGCCGCCCTGCCCGTAGGGGCCGGGCCACATGTCCCAGCCGGCCTTGCTCGAGATGATCAGCTCGTCGCGGTAGGGCTTGAAGTCCTCGCGCAGCAGGCGGCCGAAATTGGTTTCGGCGCTGCCGTAGGGCGGGCCGTAGTTGTTGGCCAGGTCGAAGTGGTTGATGCCGAGGTCGAAGGCGGTGCGCAGCAGCTGGCGCTGGGTGGCAATCGGCGTGGTGTCGCCGAAGTTGTGCCACAGGCCGAGCGAGATGGCGGGCAGCACGAGGCCGCTGCGGCCCACCTTGCGGTAGGGCATGGATTCGTAGCGCGTGGAGGCGGCGAGGTAGGTCATGGGCGATGGAGGGACGCGAAGAGAAAGAGAAAGGCGCCATGTCGGCGCCGGTACTTCGCGTTCGAGGATAGCGGCAATCGCGTCGGCGCGCAGGCCGCCGACCCGCTGCGCTACGACGCCACGGCAGTGTCGCGCCCGAAGGCCAGCGCCGCGAGTTCCTCGTCCGATGCGGGCAGCACCGGCGGCACCAGCGCGTCCTGCAGGAACAGCCGCAATGCGGTCCATCCCGAGCCGTCGGCCTTGCGCGCCTGGCGCCAGGCGGCCGCCTCGAGCAGCAGCACCGATTGGTAGGTGCGCGCCATGCCCCAGGCCAGCCGCCGGCCGTCGCTCTCCTGCGCGCGCGGCATCAGCTCCGCGAGCGTGCGTCGCGCATGCACGATGGCATCGGGTGCGCGCGTGTCATGGCCCGCGAGCGTCGAGAGCCGCCCGTCGATGTCGGCGAGAAAGGCCTCGCCCGCCTCGGGCGCGCGCAGCGCACGCAGCACGTCGTGCGCGAGCACCGAGGTCGTGCCCTCCCAGATGCAATGCACATGCAGGTTGCGCAGCACGCGCGGGATGCCCGTGTCCTCCACATAGCCCGCGCCGCCAAAGCTCTCGACCAGCTCGCTCGCGGCCCAGATGCTCTGGCGCGCGCAGGCCAGCTTGGTCAGCGGCGCCAGCAGACGCGCGAGCCCCGGCGCGCCGGTGCCGCGCTCGTGGCGATTGAGCGCGAGCGCGGTCTCGAAGTTGAGCGCCAGCATCGCCTCGTACTCGGCCGTGATGCGCGCGATCCACTGCGCATGCAGCGGCTTCTCGGCGAGCAGCTGGCCGAACACGCGACGGCGGGTCGCGTAGTCGCGCGCCAGCATCAGCAGATGGCCCACGCCCGCCGGGCCGCCCCATGAAGCCCACAGCCGCGCGACGTTGAGCAGGTCGCCGATCTTGGCCACGCCGCGATCGATGCCGCCGACCGGCACCGCGACCGTGCCTTCGAGCTCGAGCTCCGCGGTCGGCAGGGCGCGCGTGCCGAGCTTGTCCTTCAGGCGCCGCACGGCGATGTGGTTCCAGCTGCCGTCGGGGCGGCGCAGCTCGACCAGGAACAGCGACAGCCCGCGGCTGCCCGGTGCCGCGTCCTCGGGCCGCGCGAGCGCGAGCGCCATCTGCGAGGTGGTGGCCGAGGTGAACCACTTGGTGCCGTGCAGCGACCAGGTGCCGTCGCCGCGCGGACGCGCGACGGTCGAGGTCTGGCCGACATCGGAGCCGCCCTCCTTCTCGGTCATCCACTGGCCCGAGGTCCAGCCGCCCTGCCGCGCCGTGAGCTTCGGCTTGTAGCGCGCGGCCAGCGCTTCGTCGTGCAGCGTGAGCAGGCGCGCGGCGCCATCGGTCATCACCAGCGGACACGAGGCCACCGCGCCCGCGCCGTCGTACAGGTTCACGAGGCCGGCCTGCACCACACGCGTGAACTCGCCATAGGGGTTCTCGTAGGGCAGCGCGACCAGGCCCTCCTCGAGGCCGATGTCGACCAGGCGGTGCCAGGCCGGATCGACCTCGATACGGTCGACGCGCCGGCCCCAGGCATCGAAGGGTTCGTGGCGCGGCACGTTGTGCTCGGCCGTCGCGGCCAGCGCGGGAATCTCCTGCATCGCCCGCTCGCCCATGCGCTGGAACAGCGGGCTCGCGTCGGCGAAGACCTCGGCGGGCAGCAGGCGTTCGAGCGTGTGGTGCAGGGTGCGGTCGCTCGCGAAGCGGTTCGACAGCTCGGGATGGGGCTGGATGAAGTCGGTCATGGTGTCTCCTTTGCCGAAGGCGGAACCGGCGCATTCGCGCCCTGCCCTTTCTTCGCGGGGGCGGCGCGCGCGGCGTGGTCGAGCACCGCGGCCAGGCACAGCGCGACGATGTCCTCGACCACGCGCTGCGCCGCGCGCTTGGACAGCACGCCGAGCGCGAGCGGGCCGATCATGGCCTCGGCCAGCGCGCCGACGATCGCCGCGGCGCTGGTGTGCGCGTTCTGCGCGCGGAACTCGCGGCTGTCGATGCCGTCCTCGATCACGGTCACGAAGATCGCGCGATAGGGTTCGCGAAAGCGCAGCCGGTCCTCGTCGATCTGCGGCGCCACCGGTTCGGCCAGCAAGGCCCACGCGAGCTTGGGCCGCTTGAGCGCGCGGTGCGCGAAGGTGCGGATGATCGCGGCCAATCGCTCGCCGGCACCGCTCCCGGAGGCGGCCGCGGCGGCGCAGGCGTCGATCTCGCGCTGCGAGGCCTGGCGGAAGACCTCGTCGAACAGGTCGGTCTTCGACGGGAAGTACTGGTAGAGCAAGCCGGTCGAGACCTCGGCCGTGGCCGCGACCATCGGCATGGTGGTGCCGCCGTAGCCATGGGTGGCCACGAGTTCGAGCGCGGCCAGCACGATGCGCTCGCGCGTGAGCGTCATGCGCTCTTCGACTTTGGATGTGCGTCGGTAGGTCACGCGAAGAATTGAATCACAGTTCATTTCTTATTGCAATTGCACTCCGGCTCCCTATACTTCGACGCCTCGGCCGCATCGCAACGATCACGCCGCCCGCGGCCACGGCGTCCAGTTCAACCACCAAGGAAGCTTCTCCATGCGCAGGTTCGACGACTCCTCTTTCGGTCATGGCTGGTTCCAGGCTGCCTACAGCGAGGACCTTCGCAAGGGCGACGTGCGGCCCCTCACGGCCATGGGCCGCGAGTTCGTGCTGTGGCGCGACATGCAGGGCCAGGCCCATGCGATGGATGCGCACTGCCCGCACCTCGGCACCCATCTCGGCCATGGCGGCCGCGTCTGCGGCACCTCGCTGCGCTGTCCCTTCCACGGCTGGCAGTTCGCAGGCGACGGCGCCTGCACCGACATTCCCTACAGCCCGAATCCGCGCCTCGAGATGCGGCACCTGAAGTCCTGGCCGCTGGTCGAGCGCAACGGGCTGGTGATGGTGTGGTGGCATCCGCGCGGCATCGCGCCCACCTTCGAGGTACCGGCGATGCCCGAGCATGGCGATGCGCAGTGGTCGCGCTACCGGCGCCAGCGCTGGGAGGTCGCGACGATCTGGCAGGAGGTGCAGGAGAACATCGTCGACACCACGCACTTCCACCACCTGCACGGCGTGGCCACGCTGGCGCGGCTCGACCGCTTCGAGCCCGCGGGGCCGGCGCTGCACGTGAACATCCTGCACGACTTCAACACGCCGCGCGGCCGGCTGCCGGGCTTTCTGCAGACCTCGCTGTACGGCCCCTACTTCGCGACGGTGCGCTTTCGCATCGCCGACCTGGCCGAGATCCTGTTCGTCGATTCGGTGGTGCCGATCGAGGCCGGCCGCGTCGCCGTGAGCTTCAGCCTGATGGCGCGGCTGCAGGGCATCGCCTCGCCCGACATGAGCCTCGCGCTGATCGACGAGGCGATCCACCAGGTGAGCCAGGACGTGCCGATCTGGGAGCACAAGATGCGCTGGAAGCGCCCCAGCCTCGCCGAGGGAGACGGACCCATCATGCGCTTCCGCCATTGGGCCGAGCAGTTCGAGACCGAGGACGAAGTCCCGACCCCCGCGCCCCTGCGCCGCATCGAGATCGCCGCCCATGCATGAGCTCGCCGCCACCGATGCCGTCTTCGTGCGCGAGGACGCGAACACCTGGCGCGCCAGCGAGCTCGCGCGCGGTCCCTGGGATCCGCGCGCGCAGCATGGCGGCGCGCCCTGCGGCCTGCTCGCGCTCATCGCCGAGTCGGCCGTCGAGGGCGAAGGCTGGCAGCTCGCGCGGCTCACGGTCGAGCTGATCCGGCCGGTGCCGGTCGACCTGCTGTTGTCCGCCGTCATGACCGAGGCGGGCCGCACCACCGCGCGCGTCGAGATATCGCTGCTGGCCCAGGGCAAGCCGGTGGCGAAGGCGCATGCGCTGCTGGTGCGCACGCAGCCCGTGGTGCCGCCCGAAGAAGCGCTGCAAAGGCCGCTGGCCCCTGCCCTGTCGATGCCGGCACCCTCGGACTGCACGGCACCGCTGCGCATCCCGGGCCTGCCCGACGTGCGCTCGTTCTATTACACGGCGACCGAAAGCCGCGTGGCGGCCGGCGATGCCGCGGCACCGGGACCGGCGGCTGCCTGGTTTCGGCTGCGCGTGCCGCTGGTCGCGGGCGCGGCCAATTCGCCCGCGATGCGCGCCGCCGCCGCGGCCGACTTCGGCAATGGCCTGAGCTGGGTGCTGCCGGTCGAGCGCTTCAACTTCGCCAACGCCGACCTCTCGCTGCAGCTCGCGCGGCAGCCGGTCGGCGACTGGATCGGCCTCGATGCCGTGACCACGGTCGCGCCCGACGGCAGCGGCTGCACCTTCAGCCAGCTGCACGACGAGCGCGGCCGCTTCGGCTTCGCGACGCAGACGCTGCTCGTCTTCGCGCGCTAGCGTTTCGGCTCAAGCGCTCGTCAGCCCGCGCGACACCGGCAGCTTGCGCACGCGCTTGCCGGTCACCGCGAAGATCGCATTGGTGATCGCGGGCGCGATGCCCGAGGTGCCGGGCTCGCCCATGCCGCCGGGCGCTTCGCCGCTGGCCACGATGTGGGTCTCGATCGCCGGCGTCTCGTTGATGCGCAGCGGCCGCACGTCGTGGAAGTTCGACTGCTCGATGCGCCCGTCCTTCACCGTCGCCTCGCCCCACAGCGCGCCCGAGATGCCGAAGATCACGCCGCTCTGCACCTGGGCCTGCACCGTGTCGGGGTTGACGACCACGCCGGTGTCGAGCGCGCACACCACGCGCCTGACCACCGGCTCGCCGCCATCCTTCGGCACCTCGACCTCGGCCACCAGCGCCATGAAGGTGCCGAAGGCGAACTGCAGCGACACGCCGCGCCCGCGCTGCGGCGGCAGCGGCGTGCCCCAGCCGGCCTTCTGCGCCGCGAGCTCGAGCACGGCCTTGGCGCGCGGGTTGGCGCCCAGCAGCGCGCGCCGGTAGTCCACCGGATCGGCCTTGGCCGCATGCGCGAGCTCGTCGATGAAGCTCTCGACCACGAACACGTTGTGCGTCGGTCCCACGCCGCGCCAGAACGCGGTGGGCACCGGCGGCTCGTGGTTCACGTACTCGATGCGGATGTTCGGCAGCGCATAGGGCGGCTTCTCGGCGCCGTCGATGGTCTCGGGATCGAAGCCGTTGTTGTAGGCCGGCGGCAGCCAGCGCTTGAGGATCGACGAGCCCGTGATGCGATGGCGCCAGGCCACCGGCCGGCCCTGCGCATCGAGGCCCGCGCTCACGCGGTCGTAGAAGTACGGCCGGTACATGTCGTGCTGCGTGTCCTCCTCGCGCGTCCACACCACCTTGACCGGGCCGTCGACCTGCTTGGCGATCTGCACCGCGCGCGTGATGCTGTCGACCTCGAGCCGGCGACCGAAACCGCCGCCCAGCAGGTGGTTGTGCACCGTGACCTTCTCCACCGGCAGGCCCGATGCGGCCGCCGCCGCGGCACGCGCGCGCGTGATCACCTGGGTGCCGACCCACAGCTCGCAGCCGTCGGACCGCACATGCACCGTGCAGTTCAGCGGTTCCATCGCCGCATGAACCAGGAACGGCACCTCGTACACGGCCTCGAGGCGCTGCGCCGCGCCGGTCATCGCCGCCGCGTTGTCGCCCTCGTTGCGCGCCACCGCACCGGTCTGCAGCGAAGCCTGCTTCATCGATTCGACGATCGCCGCCGAATCGATGCCCGCGTTGGCGCCGCCGTCCCATTCGATCGCGAGCGCCGCCAGGCCCTTCTTCGCCGCGCCCATGTGGTCGGCCACCACCGCCACGCAGTCGTCGAGCCGCACGATCTGGCGCACGCCGCGCACCGCCTTCGCCTTGCTGTCGTCCACGCTGCGCAGGCGGCCGCCGAACACCGGCGACTGCGCGAGCGTGGCGACCTTCATGCCCGGCACCTTGGCATCGATGCCGTAGAGCGCGCTGCCGTCGACCTTGGCCGGCGAGTCGAGCCGCTTCGCGGGCGTGCCGATCAGCCGGAAATCGGCCGGCGCCTTGAGCGCCACCTTCTCGGGCAGCGGCAGCTTCGCGGCATCGGCGACCAGCGCGCCGTACTTCAGGCGCCGGCCACTGGCCGCATGCACGACCTCGCCGCGGGCCGCCTTGCAGCTGTCGGGCGCGACCTTCCAGCGTTGCGCCGCGGCCTGCACGAGCACCGTGCGCGCGGTGGCGCCGGCACGCCGCAGCGGCTCGTAGGCGGCGCGGATGGTGGTCGAGCCACCGGTCACCTGGAAGCCCAGCAGGGGATTGCCATAGAGCTTGTCGTCGGGCGGCGCATGCTCGACGCGCACCGCGGCCAGGTCGACCTCCAGCTCCTCGGCGATCAGCATCGGCACGCTGGTGTAGGTGCCCTGCCCCATCTCGATGTAGCCCATGGTCACGGTCACGCGGCCATCGGGTGCGATCTTCACGAAGGCATTGGGTGTCCAGGACGGCGTGCCGGCCGAGGCGGCCTCTGCCGCCTCGGGCACGGCGCCCAGGCCCACGCCGATCAGCAGGCCGCCGCCGAGCGCGGCGCCGATGCTCAGGAAGCCGCGGCGCGACAGCGCGGGCGAAGCCACCGGCGCGTGTTCCGTCAGTCGATCGATCAGCATCTCAGGCCACCGCCTTTCCGGAGAGCGCGCGTGCCGCTTCCTTGATGCCCGTGCGGATGCGCACATAGGTGCCGCATCGACAGACGTTGCCGCTCATCGCGGCATCGATCTCCTCGTCGCTCGGCGCCGTGTTCTTGCTCAGCAGCGCGGTGGCCGACATCAGCTGGCCCGATTGGCAGTAGCCGCACTGGACCACGTCGAGGTCGAGCCAGGCCTTCTGCAGCGCGCGGCCCACGCGCGTGGCGGCGAGCGACTCGATGGTGCTCACGTTCGCCTTGCCCACCGATTCCACGGTCGTGAGGCAGGCCCGCGTGGGCGCGCCGTCGACATGGATGGTGCAGGCGCCGCACAGGCCCATGCCGCAGCCGAACTTGGTACCGGTCATTCCGAGCACGTCGCGCAAGGCCCAGAGCACCGGCGTGTCACCGTCGACGTCGAGCGGGCGTTCGATTCCATTGACTTTCATGTTGTTCGTGTCCTTGTCGTGGGAGTGGTTCGCTGCCCTCGCAACGCACCCGGCGGTGCGGCACGCAGGCAGGCCGACCGGAGGATGTCACGCCGCGCGAATTCCTGCAGGACGCGCAAGCCTCCTTTCGAGACATCGTGCGTAGGCGATGTCCGGCCGCACGATGCGCGGCGCGGCCGTTCCCGGGCGCCGATCGGGCGTCGACCATCCACAGACCGCCAGGAAAGGATCACCATGTTCGACCACATCGGCTTCAGGGTGCGCGACCTGCGCGCCGCGCGCCGCTTCTACGACGCGGTCGCGGGCGCGCTCGGCCTGCAGACCCTCGACAACAGCGCCCATTCGTTCCTGCTCGTGCGCAGCACCGAGCAGACGGTGCCCTTCGTCTGGATCGGCACCGACCAGCCGGCCTTCTGGACCGACGCGCATCAGGTGTCGGCCAGCCCGATCCATCTCGCGCTCTCGGCGAAGACGCCGCAGGAGGTCGATGCCTTCCACCGCGCGGCGCTGCAGGCCGGCGGCATCGACAACGGTTTCCCCGGCCCGCGCGGGCCGGCCGAGATGCACTACTACGGCGCCTACGTGCTCGACCCCGACGGCAACAACGTCGAGGCCGGCTGCCGCGGCGCGGGCTGATGCGGCCGGCTCAGGCCGCGACCGCGCCGGCGTACATGTAGCGCCGCGACCAGGGCAGCGTCTTCGCGGCGCGGCCGGCCTTGCGGCCCACGATCTGGTAGATCGCCACGTCGTCGTTCTCGAACGCATAGGCGCAGCCCGCGAGGTACACGCGCCAGATGCGGAATTTCTCCTCGTCGACCATGGCGCGCACCTGCTCGGTGTGCGCCTCGTAGGCGTCGCTCCACAGCCGCAGCGTGCGCGCGTAGTGGCGGCGCAGGTTCTCGATGTCGAAGGCCTCGAGGCCGCCCTGCTGCATGGCTTGCAGCGCCAGGCCGATGTGCGGCAACTCGCCGTTCGGGAACACGTAGCGGTCGATGAAGTCGCCGCCGCCGTACGAGACGCCGCCGCCCTCGGGGTCGGACGAGGTGATGCCGTGGTTCATCACCACGCCGTCATCGGCCAGCAGCTCGCGCACGCGCTGGAAGTACTCGGGCAGGTTCTTGCGGCCCACGTGCTCGAACATGCCGACGCTGGTGATCCGGTCGAACTGCCCGCCCACGTCGCGGTAGTCCTGCAGCCGGATCTCGATGCGGTCGGCCAGGCCCGCGGCCTTCACGCGCTCGGTCGCGAGGTCGAACTGGTTCTGCGACAGGGTCACGCCCACGCAGCGCGCGCCGAACTTCTGCGCCGCGCGGATCACGAGCGCGCCCCAGCCGCAGCCGATGTCGAGCAGGGTCTGGCCCGGCTGCAGCTGGATCTTGGTGAGGATGTGATCGATCTTCTTGAGCTGCGCGGTCTCGAGGTCCTCGTCGCCGTTCTCGAAGTAGGCGCACGAATAGACCATGTTCGGGTCGAGCCAGAGTTGGTAGAAGGCGTTCGAGACGTCGTAGTGGTATTGGATCGACTTGCGGTCCGACGCCTTGGTGTGCGTGAAGTAGCGCGCCATGCTCTTGAGCGCGCTGGCACCGGCGCCGGTGCCGCTGTCGAGCGAGCTCTTCGCGAGCGCGTAGGCGATGTCGATGATGTCGCTGAGCTTGCCCTCGATGTCGATCTTGCTCTGCACGTAGGCCTCGCCGAGGTTGGCCAGCGTCGGCTCGAGCATCAGCGACAGCGCCGAGGGCGACTTCACGTGCAGGGTGACGGCGGGGCCGCTGAAGTCTCCGAAGTCGTACGACTTGCCGTCCCACAAGGTCAGCCGCGCGGGCAGATTGGCACGTGCGCGGACGGCCGCGCTCCACTGTTCGACCTTCTTTTCCCAAAGCATGCATTTCTCCGTGTTGGTGTTGCTTGCGATTCGGGAAAGCACGATAGCGAGATTCCTTCGGATGTGCAGGGACATGCCGTGCTCGACCTGATGGCGACACGACTTAGCGTTGGAATCTGACGGGAAGCCGTGGGTCCGGCGGCAACGTGCGGGAAAACTACAGTATTCAGAAATCTGACAATCTGTAATACAAATGCACTATTTACAAAGAATAATTGCGGGAATCGTAACGAAGCTGCGCACAGGCCACAGAGCCTCGGCTAGGGAAAAAGCTCGGATGCAAACCAACCTCCAATCCCAATGCAGATGGCTATTTCGTCTTCCAAGTGTTCCTGCGGGCTCGCCCATCTCGAACGCATACCGCGTCGCGCCTGGATGCGCTGGCTCCCGTGGCTGCGCCACTACCAGTGCACGCTGTGCGGCGGCAGGCGCATGGCCTCTGAAAACTCGGTGAACTCCGCCGTGGCTGCGCGCGCGAGCCGCGAAGCCGTCGAGCGACGGTAATCGGTCGGCCCTGACCATCGCCTGAACAGGCGCGCCCGCGGGGCGCGCACTTCTTCACCCGGCCCTCGCGCCGGGGATCGTTCGAAACTCTCTCGACCGCCGAGAGAAGCTCAGTCGTAGCGCACGGTCACGAGCGCGACGGCGGCCGCCTGCGCCGCCATCGACAACACCCCACCGTCCTGCCCGATCGACCGCTCGCTGCTTGGCGCGAGCGGTGTCGTGCGCCCCCGCGCGTCGATGAACGCGATGGCCAGCGGCTGTTCGCCGAGCGTATCGACCCGCACGCTGGCGCTGGGCGGATCGATCTCCTGGCGCAGGAAACGGATCTCCGTGGCGTGGCTCGTCACGCGGTGAACGAGCGCGCCCGGTCTCGCGTCGACGCGCATCTCGTAAGGTGCGCCGACGATCGCTCCGGTGAAGTGGATGGTCCCGTCGGCGGCCGTGGCCGCCAGCGGCAGAAGGCACAGGGCAAGCATTGCCCGAGGTGCCAGGTTTCGAAGCGTCGACCCGTGATGGTTCACGTTGACTCCCTTCTCGCTGCTCAGTTGGCTCCCTTATTTCTGAACAGAATGAAACCATTCTTTACAAGTGAATGCAAGCAATTGTTTCCGTCATTGCGAGGGGTTGCCAGTCGATCCGGGACCCTGTACGGGGCTGTCACCACGCTGTCGCGCCAGCGTGTTCCGCGCGGCGGTGGCGTCCGCGATCAGGAATGCAGCGCCGGCTCGGGCGGCGCGTCGCTGGCCTCGATGAACAGCCGCTTGATCATCGGAAAGCGCGCGCGCACCTGCCGCTCGATCGCGGCGATGGCCGCGGCGGCTTCGCCGGTGTCGGTGTCGTCCTTGAAATTGACGTCGACGATGGCGAGCACCTGGTCGGGTCCGATGTACATCGACAGCACCCGGCCCACCTCCTCTACGCTGGGCTGGGCCATCGCCAGCTCGCGGATCGCGCGTGCCGTCTCGGGCCGCACGCCCTCCCCGATCAGCAGGCCGCGCGACTGGGCGATCAGCAGCAGCGCCACGCCCGCGAGCAGCAGGCCGATCACCATCGAGGCCGCGCCATCGAACACCGGCATGTCGAAGCGGTGCCCGAGGTAGATGCCCAGCGCCGCGACCGCGAGGCCGGCCAGCGCGGCCGAATCCTCGGCCAGCACGGTGTAGGTGGTCGGGTCCTTGCTGCGGTCGAGCGCCTGCCAGAACGGCGTGCCGCCGGCCTGGGCGCGGAACTGCCGCAGCGCGATCAGGAAGCTCGTGCCCTCGAACACCGCCGCGGCCGCGAGCACCACGTAGTTCCAGGTCGGATCGCGCAGCGGCTCGGGATGGCGGATGTGCTCGATGCCTTCATAGAAGGACACGCCACCGCCGAGCCCGAAGATCAGCACCGCGACGATCAGGCTCCAGAAGTAGAGCTCCTTGCCGTGGCCGAACGGGTGCTCCACGCTCGCCGGGCGCTTGCTCAGGCGCAGGCCGACCAGCAGCAATACGCCGTTGAAGGTGTCGACCGACGAATGGATGCCCTCGGACAGCATCGCCGAACTGCCGGTGATGCCGGCCACGACGAACTTCGTGATCGCGATGGCGATGTTGGCGCCGATCGCGCCGTAGATGGCGATGCGGGATTCGGCCATGGGCTGGGCGTGGCCGTACGCCGGGCGGATCAGGGCAGGCCGAGATAGATGCGCAGGTCGTCCCGCTGGGTGCCGGCCGAGGCGACGGCGGTGCGAAGCCGTTCTTCCGACACGCCGAACCATTCGGTCCAGTAGTCGACTTCCTTGAGATCGGTCACGTCGATCCGGTCATCGTCCCTGGGGATGCGGATCTGAAGGTCTTCGGACATCGGGCGTTCTCCTGCGTTGAAGCCACGCAGTGTCGCGAGCGCGCGGCGCCACCAGGCCGGACGCGGACGACAGCGCGTGCAGGACGGCATCCATGCGCGCGGCGCACGCAAGAAGCTCAGGCGGCCTCGCGCGAAGCCGCCCCGAGCGCGTCGTTGCCCGCTTCCCCGAGCCAGCGCCGCTTGTCGCGCAGCGGCGGCGCGCCGAACATGCGGCCGTACTCGCGCGCGAACTGCGAGGGGCTCTCGTAGCCCACGTCGTGCGCGGCCGTCGCCACGTCGGCGCCGGTCAGCAGCATCAGCCGCCGGGCCTCCTGCAGGCGCAGCTGCTTCTGGTACTGCAGCGGGCTCATCGCGGTCACGGCCTTGAAGTGATGGTGGAACGAGGACACGCTCATGTGCACGGCGCGCGCCATGTCCTCCACCTTCAGCGACTGCGCGAAGTTCACGCGCAGCGCGCTGATCGCCTTGGCCACGCGCTGGGTGTGGCTGTCCTGCAGCGCGATCTGCCGCAGCCGCGCGCCCTCGCCGTTCACCAGCAGCCGGTACATGATCTCGCGCTTGATCAGCGGCGCCATGATCGGCACGTCCTCCGGCGTTTCCAGCAGGCGCAGCAGCCGCAGCACCGGCTCGAGCACCGGCATCGCGATGCGGTTGACGTACATGCCGCGCGAGGCCGGCGCATTGGCCTTGGCCGGCAGCTGCTCGTTGCGGATCAGCTCGCCGATCTCGTCGACCGCGAGCTCGAGCCGCAGGCCCAGGTAGGGCTCCTGCTCGCTGGTCACGCGCACCTGGCCGCACACCGGCAGGTCGACCGAGGTCACCAGGTAGTGCATCGGGTCGTACACGTAGATGTCGTCGCCCACCATGATCCGCTTGGAACCCTGCGCGATCAGGCCCAGCGCCGGCGTCTGCATCGCGTGCTTGGGACCGTCGGGCTTGCTGACGCAGTAGACGAACAGGCCGGGCACCGCGGTGTCGACGGAGCCGTCGCGGCCGCCGGTCACCAGGTTGATCAGGCGCACCAGCTCCTTGCGGGCTTCGTCGAGTTCGGGTTCGAGCGGCAGCGGCGTGCCGATGGCGGAAAGGATGTCGGGGGTTTCGTCGGACATGTGGCGGGGTCCTTGTCACGGTGGAGAAACAAGCGGCTCGAAGCTTAAACCTGCCCTGGCGCCAGCGCGCGCCCGCGGCCACCGGTCTGGAGAATTAGGCAAGACCTTTGCAGGAACGCGCTGGCCCCGGGCAGGTGCCTGGCCGGATACTTTTCGCAGCCCTCCGGGCTTCCCAACGCAAAGGAATTCTTTCGATGCAATACCGCAAATTCGGCCGCACCGGCCTCTTCGTCTCCGAACTCTGCCTCGGCACCATGACCTTCGGCGGGTCCTCGGGCATCTGGGGCCAGATCGGCGATCTCCAGCAATCCGACGCCGAGGCGCTGGTCGGCCGCGCGCTCGACGCCGGCATCAACTTCATCGACACCGCCGACGTCTATTCCGAAGGCCAGTCGGAAGTCATCACGGGCCAGGCGCTCAAGAACCTCAAGGTGCCGCGCGACAAGGTGGTGGTGGCGACCAAGGTGCTCGGCGAAACTGGCAGCAAGGGCGTCAACTCGGCCGGCGCCTCGCGTTACCACATCATGGACGGCGTGAAGGCCAGCCTGCAGCGGCTGCAGCTCGACCACATCGACCTCTACCAGATCCACGGCTTCGACCCCGCCACGCGGATCGAGGAAACCGTGGAGGCGCTCGACACCCTGGTGCGCCACGGCCACGTGCGCTACGTCGGCGTGTCGAACTGGGCCGCCTGGCAGATCGTCAAGGCGCTGGGCATCGCCGAGCGCAAGGGCCTGGCGCGCTTCGAATCGCTGCAGGCCTACTACACCATCGCGGGCCGCGACCTCGAGCGCGAACTGGTGCCGATGCTGCGCAGCGAGGAGGTCGGCCTGATGGTCTGGAGCCCGCTGGCCGGCGGCTTCCTCAGCGGCAAGTACAGCCGCGCGGGCGAGGCGCAGCAGGCCGAACAGGGCAGCCGCCGCATCGCGTTCGACTTCCCGCCGGTCGACAAGGAACGCGCCTTCGACTGCATCGACGTCATGCGCGAACTGGCCGAGGCGCGCAAGGTCTCGGTGGCGCAGATCGCGCTGGCCTGGCTGCTGCACCAGCCGGCGGTGACCAGCGTGATCATCGGCGCCAAGCGCGTCGACCAGCTCGACGACAACATCGCCGCCACCGCCATCCAGCTCGATGCCGACGAGCTCGCGCGGCTCGACAAGGTCAGCGCGCTGCCGGCCGAGTACCCGGGCTGGATGCTCGAGCGCCAGGGCGGCGTGCGGCGCCAGCGCGTGGCGGATTCGCTGTCGCGCGGCTGAGCCGACGAAAGGGCCGCCGAGCGGCGGCCCTGCCCTACTTCTTCGGCTGCACCTCGAAGGCCAGCAGCTGCGTGATCTGGCTCGCGGTGTTGAAGTTGTTGTCCGACACCAGCACCAGCGTGTCGTTGCCGTTGGGCAGTTTCGGTCCCCAGGCGATGCCCTCGATGTTGTCGAGCTTGGCCAGCCCCAGCGTGTTGAGGTCGAGCACCAGGCGCTTGCGCACCGGCTTGTAGTCGGCGCCCACGAGGCTGGCGAGGCCGCGCACGTCGGTGGCGCCCTCGGTCTCGATCTCGTAGAGGCGGATGTAGTTGCTGTAGTTGCCGTCGGCCGCTTGAACGCCCGCGCGCTCGATCACGAGGAACTGGTGGTCGTTGATCGCGAGCATCTCCGACACGCCGTTGTCGGCGTTCGGGCCGGTGGGCGCCTTGGGGATCGCATCGATCGGATAGGCCACCTGGCGCAGCACCGCGCCCGCGCGATCGAACTGCGTGAAGCGCGAGACCGCGCCGCTCGTGGGCGTGGGCAAGGGGCCGTCCTCGTAGATCGGCGCTTCCATGCCGACCCACAGGCTCTTGCCGTCGGCCGAGAAGCTCAGCGCCTCGTAGGTCGCGTTGTTGCGCGAGCCCTTCTCCTGCGTCGGCGACATCCTGAACATCGCGGGCGCCGGCAGGATCAGGTTGGCCACGCCATCGATGGCCATGCGCGCGACGAAGGGATCGAGGCCCTTGGCGCGATCGCCCTCGCTCCCCCACCAGAGGCCGCCACCTTGCGGATCGATGCGGAACGATTCGGGATCGGCCGCGGTGCCACCCGGCGCCGGATCGGGGCTGGGGTAGACCTTGCCGTTCATGTCCTTGAGCGCGATCGTCGAGCGGAAGCGCACCGAGGAAAAGCGCTGGCCGTCGTAGTCGAGTTCAGCCGTGTGGAAGCGCGACGAGGTGCGGTCGTCGCTGAGAAAGTACCAGAGCCTGGTGGCCGGGTCGTAATCGACCGCCGAGAGCCCGCCGACCTGCACGCCGTCGATCTTCAGGTCGTTGGCCAGCACCTGTTCGCCGATCAGCCGCACGCTCTGCACGCTGCGCTCGGGTGCGGGCGCCGGCGCGGGTGGTGGCGCCGCGGGCGCGGGCGCCGGTGCCACCGGGAGGAACACGGCGCCGTCGCCACCCCCGCCGCAGGCGGTCAGGACCGTGGCCGCGCAGAGCGCCGCTGCCAGAAGACGAAGAGCGGCGGGCTTGAAGGGAGGTGCGAAGGAAGGCATCGGGCGCTGCGCGAGTGGGCGAAGCGCCGGATGCTAGGGACGGCAGATGACGGTTCGGTGAAGCCGCGCCGCCCGCGACAACAGGAGCGCCCCGCTCAGCCCGTGTTCCGGCGCACCAGCGCCGCGATGTATTCGCGCAGCGAGACGCGCCCGCGATCGGGGTTCTCGACCTCGTACTTCTTCTCGAGCGTGACGCGCGTCATCGCCGCATACGAGGCCGCGCCCGCGTCCGAGAAACCCATCGCCTTGAACGCATGCTCCCACTGGCTGCGCGGCGTCTGGACCGCGCGCACCGTCTTGTTCAGCGCCAGCGCGAAGGCCTCGGCCACGTCCGCGCTGGTATAGGCCTCGGGCCCTTCCACGTGGTGCGGGCCCGAATCCTTGGCCGGCCCTTCCATCAGCCGGGCCGCGAACTGGCCCAGGTCGCGCGGCGCCACCATCGGCAGCGCGAAGTCGACCGGGTACATGGTGTGGACCACGCCCTGCTGCTGCGCCGTCTGCAGCGACAGGTCCCAGTTGCTCATGTAGTAGGCCGCGCGGATCACGGCGGTGGGAACCGGCTGGGCCGCGAGCGCCTGCTCCATCTCGTAGAGCACGCCGAGGTCGCCGATGCGCTCGCCGGGCTGCGCGCCATAGGCCGATTCGGCCACGATCTTCTCGAGGTTGGCGCCCTCCACCGCGCGCAGGATGCTGCGCAGGCTGCGCCGTTCCTCGGCCGCGGTGTCGGTCGAGGGTGCCGCGGGCGGGTTCAGCAGGAACAGGCGCTTGCCGCCGGCCAGCACGCGCTGGAACGCGGCGACGTCGAACACGTCGACCACCGCGACCTTGGCGCCCTTCTTGCGCAGCGCCTCGGTCTTCGCGGCCTGGCGCGTGATGACGGTGACGGGCTGGCCCTTGGCCAGCAGGGCTTCGGCCAGGGCCGAGCCCACGTGGCCGGTGGCTCCGAGGATGATGTGCATGGGTGTCTCCGTGAGTGTGCTTGCGCTCAACCGCGCTGTTCGTTGCGCTTGCGCGTGGCCGCGGCCTTGCGCGCCGAAGCCGACCGCGCGGCCGCGGGCCGGCTCGCCGCCGCGGCACCGCCCTTGTGGCCACCCTTGCGCGACGGCGCATGGTTCTCGGCCTTGCCGCGGCCCGAGCCGCTCTTCTTGCCGCCGCCGGTCTCGGCATTGACGGTGGCCCAGGCACGGCGCTCGGCCTCGCCCTTGCCGACACCGCTTTTCTCGTAGCCGTCTTCGATGTGTTCGGCCTTGCGTTTCTGCTTGTCCGTGTAGGACGACTTGTCGCCTCTTGGCATGGTCATCGCTCCTGTGTGGATGAAGATGAAAACCATGCTGCGCGCGCCGCGTGCACCCCGGGTAAGAAAAGCCAAGCGGCCTGCGTCAGTGCTGTCCGTCGTCGGCGACGCCACAGGGATGCATCGAGGTGTGTGGCAGAAGGCGGTGGTTCAGGCGCCCGTCCGCGCGCGAAGGCGGTGCAATCAGCGGATGCCTTCGCGCTGGGCGACCGAGCGCGCGTCGCGTGCCCATACCTGCAACACGAAGTCGTCCTCCTCGTGCAGCACCAGGCGCGCCAGGCCGAGCGCGGCCAGTGCGCCGTGCACGTCGGCGGTCGAGAGGCTGCGCTGCGCGAAGTCGGGGCGCCAGTCGCAGGCCACCAGCGTGCCGTCGGCGTCCAGCGTGCGTTCGCAGCAGGCGGCCACGCGGTCCATGGCCTCGCGGTCCAGAAAGTAGCCGATCTCGCTGAGCACGATCAGGTCGAAACGGCCGGGGCCCGGCTGCGGCTCGAGCGGCCAGTCCTCGGGCAACGTCTGCTGCCGCACCTCC
The DNA here is from genome assembly GCF_059418345.1 of Variovorax sp. GW821-FHT09B01. Lineage (NCBI taxonomy): Bacteria > Pseudomonadati > Pseudomonadota > Betaproteobacteria > Burkholderiales > Comamonadaceae > Variovorax > Variovorax sp. GW821-FHT09B01. The sequence goes on from NZ_JBWKPQ010000002.1 coordinate 568,415, forward strand.
ACGTGGCCGAGCCCGGCCGTGCGCCGCCGCGCGGTCGCCACCGCCTGCGGCGAGAAATCGCTCGCGAGCAGCCGGTCGCAGCGCGGTGCCAGTTCCAGCGTGAGTTCGCCGATGCCGCAGCCGGGCTCGAACGCGTCCCGGTAGCGCGGCCGCGGCAATGCGGCGAGCAGCACCGCGCGTTTGCGCGCCTCGTACCAGCGCGCGCGCAGCGCGTACGGATCCTCGCTGGCCGCGTAGAGCGCTTCGAAGTACGGACGGTGCGTGTCGCTGCTCACAGGAAGACCACTTCGTACGGCCGCTGCGCGCGCGCCAGCGTGGTGGCGCGCAGCACCGGCGGCGCGCCGGTCGATGGATCGCGCCGCAATTGGCTCGTGAAGGCGCGCACCGCGTCGCGCTTGCGCCGCAGCGCCTCGGGGTCGAGCAGCAGGCGCCGTGCATGCCGCCACGGCATGCGCGCATCCGCGGGACGCGCCCAGTGCCAGCCCCAGACCGGCACCTCGACCAGCCGCGCGCCCGCGCTCGCGGCCGCCAGCGCGCAGGCCTGGCCCGTGGCCTCGTGGTCGGGATGGCCATCGCGGCGCCAGGTCGTGAAGACCACGTCGCGCGGCCGCAGCAGCGACACCAATTGCGCCGCCAGCATCGCCTGCATCGCCTGCAGCCCGCCGTCGGGCAGTTCGAGCCGCACCGGCTCGATCGACAGGCCCAGCCGCTCGAGCGCGCGCAGGCTTTCGCGCGGGCGGTTGCGCGCCAGCCGCTCGGGCGGCCACACGGCCGATCCGCGATGGCTGGCGGTGCCGTCGGTCACGGCGATCACCACCACCTCGCGGCCCTGCTGCGCGAGCTGCGCCAGCAGGCCGCCGACCGCGAGCACTTCGTCGTCGGGATGCGGCGCCACGACCACGACGCGGGCGCCCGCGGGCACCAGTTGTTCCGCGTCGATGGCGGGCAGCCGGGCCAGCCCGGGCCAGTCGTTCCATTCGTCCTCGGTGGTGCCGTCGCCGCGGATCGCACGGCGGGCCGGGTCGTCGAGTGCCTTGTCCGTCACAGCGCCCATGCGGCACTCCTTTGGTCGAAAACGATCTGCCCCAGCGCGGCCAGGTCGCGCTCGGCATGGCTTTGGCGCAAGTACACCGGCAGGTCGGCCATCGCGCGCGCGAAGCGCGCATCGCGGCACAGCGGCGCGGCGCCGAGCGCGCGGCCCGCGTGGCGCAGCACCGTTTCGGCCGACTGCTCCACCACGAGGCGCGCATTCAGGGCCACGCGGCGGGCGTCGTCGGCCGGATGGGTGTCGATCCAGTGCGCGGCCTGCTGCAGCACCGCGGCGCCGCCGGCCAGTGCGGCATCGATGGCACCGAGGTGCGCGAGCCGATGCGCGTCGGGCTTGGCACCTTGTGCCGCGAGCGCGAGCACCTGGCGCGAGATGCCGAGCGCGCCGCCCCACCAGCAGGCCGCGATGCCCGCGCCGCCCTGCCAGAAGCCCGGCCGGCTCACGTAGTCGCCCGGCCTGCCGACCGGCACCGCGAGCGCATGGTCGAAATGCACGTCGACGCTCGCGCTCGCCGCCATGCCGACGGCCTCCCAGCCTTCGTCCGAGACGCGCACGCCCGGCTGCCGGAGCGACACGGCCGCGAGGCAGGCACGGCCCTCCTCGTCGTGAACGCTGACGATCGCATGCGTGAGACCCGCGGCACCCGAGCACCAGGCCTTGCGCCCGTCGAGCCGCATGGCGCCGGGACAGCCCTCCTCGGGCCGCATGGCGACGCGCGCATCGGGCGGCTCGGCGCACCAGGTGCCCCAGCGCGAGCCGGGCGGCACGGCCGGGCCATGCAGCTCGGCCAGGATCGCGAGCGCATCGGTGTGGCCTTCGTAGAGCTTGGCCAGCGAGAGATCGTGTGCCGCGACCTCGGCCAACGCACGCCAGCGTATCAGCGTGCGGCCCTGGGCGGGCCAGGGCACGCGGTCGGCGCCGGCTTCGACGAGGCGGGTCAGTGCGGCCGCGGGATCGGCGGGAAGCCGAAGCCGCTCGAGGGTGTCGCTGCTGAGGTCCTCCGTCATGGATCGTGGGCGTCTCTGTGTCTGTGTGGGCCTGTTGAACTCACGCGACCATAGACAGCGCCTGTCCCCCGTCCCGTCGGCAGGCAGCCTCCGGCCTTGTAGGAGCAGCGGTGACGCGCCCTCCACCGGGCGCAATCAGTCAGTCCCCGAGCACCTTCTCGAGATCCGCCTTCAGGCTGGTGGCGCGCTCGGGCGCCTTCGCCAGGCCCGTGTCGACCAGCGCCTGGGCGATCGACCGCTCGCCCAGGTGCACCGCGATCCGCGCGAGGTGCAGCGCCGTGCGCGCGTGGATCGCGGTCGGATCGGTCTCGCGCAGCATCTGCACGAAGCCCTGCGGATAGCTGCCGTGCCGCGCGAAGAAGGCGCGTCCGGGCCCGGACCATTCGCTCACGATGAACGCGACCGTCTCCTCGGTTTCCGCCATCGAGCTGCCATAGGCCCAGCCGAAGGCCGGTCCGGGCGGCGGGTCCATGCGGTCGCGGAACACGCAATGCGATTCCTCGATCTCCGTCGGCGCGACCTGGCCACCGCCTTCGGTCGGCAGGAAATCGAGGTGCGCGCCGAGGTTCAGGTAGCACTGCTTGCCGCCGCTCGCGCCCTGCACGTTGAACACGTGGATCACCGGGCCCTCGATGCGTCGCAAGGTCTGGCCCGTGCCCTCGAAGCCTTCGGCCTGGAGCACGGGATAGAGCTGGCGGGTCAGCAGCTTGAGGAAGGCGGCACGGGTGGTCATCGGCTTCGGGGTCGGAGTGGATGGAAGGCGCATTCTGACCGCGCCATCGGGTTCGCTATGCTCGCCCCGCGTTTCAGGAGAACGACGGATGGCAGTGGTGGCACAGGATCAACGGATGGCGGCCTTGCGCGAGCTCGGCGTGTCCGAGGCCATGCAGCGGCTCGTATCGGGCGAATGCCTGCACGAGGCCTTCAGGGGCTGCTGCGTCGGACCGCCCTTTTATGCCTATCGCGGCGCCGCGGTGCCCGAGGGCCCGGCGCTGGTGCCGCTGTGGGACCGCGACAGCCGCGTCGCGGCCGTCTGGCGCCAGCACGACGGCCTGGCGTTCATCGAGTTCAGCATCGAGGACCCCGGCGCCTTCGAAGTGCTGGCCCGCACCGAGCAAGGCTTCTGGGCCAGTCGCTTCGACTTCCTCTACGAATGCGACCTCGCCATCGAGACGTTGCAACAGGCCGCCGACTCCGTGGGCTTCCGCTTCCTCGATCGCTACCTGGCGTCGCGCGAAGCCGCCGAGGATGGTCTGACGAGCTTCGCGGCGCATCGCAGCTGGCTGCACGCCCTGGTCGCGGAGATCGACCGCGAAGCGGCCGACCCCGGTCTCAGCGCCCGAGCGGCGCGAAGGCCGTCGCCTTGATCTCGACCAGTCCCCCTTCGGGGTTCAGCTCGGCGACGGCCAGTTCCACCGCCGCGGGATAAGGCGCCGCGAAGAACTCGTCGCGCACGCGCGCCATGGCCGCGAGCTGGCCGGCCTTGTCCAGGCGCAGCTTCGCGCCGCCGAAGACATGGAACATCTGCAGCTCGACCACGTCGTCGAGCCGCGCGTCGCAGGCGAGCAGCAGGCGCTCGATCTGGCGGAAGACGCTGCGCAGCTCGTCCTCGAAGCCGGCCTCGTCCATCGCCCCGGGGCCGCGCTGGCAGGCCACGATGCCCGAGAGATGGACGACATCGCCGGCGCGCCGCGCGGGTGCGTAGTGGAACTGCGCGACATCCGCCGCGAGCGCGTCGGGGATCACGACCTTGCCGGTGCGCGTGGGAATCTCGCGCATGCCGTCGATGGAAATCGGGTTCATCGTTTCAATGGAATGATTGTTCAAGAATTTGGCGAAAAAAGCGGACCGCGAAGGCCCGCCGTCATGAACGCAAGCCGGCATCAAAGCCTCGCGAGCGTCCCCTCCATCGCGTCCTCGAGAAAGGCGCGATCGGGCATCGACTGGCCGAGGATGCGCAGGCCGTAGTAGCTCGCGAGAAAGGCGCGCGCCATCTCCAGCGGCTGCCGCTCGCCGCCGAACTCGCCGTTGCGCTGCCCCACCGCGAACAGGTGGCACAGCAGCTGTTCGAGCCGCACCACGTAGACGCGGCTGATCTCGGCCACCGCCGGGTCCTTGCCTGCCCGGTCCAGCGCCGCGAGCAGCGCCATGCAGCCGCGCCGCTGCCGCGGATCGAGGTCGCCCTCGATGCCCCACAGCATCAGGCCGCGCAGCCGCTCCTTCGCGCTGCCGGGTCCGTTGAGGATGCGCGTCTGCGCCTCGATGCCAAGCTCCTGGTAGCGCAGCAGCGCCTGCTCGTAGAGCTGCTGCTTGCTGCCGAAGGCGTTGTAGAGGCTGCCGCGGCCCAGGCCGGTCTGCTGGCACAGCGCCTCGGCCGAGCTGCCGTCGTAGCCGTTCGACCAGAACACGTCCATCGCCGCCTCGACCACGGCGGTGTCGTCGAAGCCGCGCGGCCGGCCGCTCATCGCGTGGCCTCGGCCACGGCCCAGCTGTCCTCGAGCATGTGATAGCGCACGATCAGGCCGTCGCGCACGCCGATGTCGAAGGCGAAGGCGGTCTCGATCAGCCGGCCGGTGCGCTTCACGCGCGTGGCCAGGTCGCCGAGCACCACGGCACGCCCCTGCCCCACGAGGATGGCGTCGATCGCGAAGCGCTCGGGCGCCACGTGTTCGCGCAACTGGCGGAAGAACTCGGCCACGCCATGCCGGCCGCTCTTGCGGCCGATCCATGGCACGGTTGCCGTGTCGCCCGCGATGAACCAGTCGATGTCCTCGCTGAACAGGCGCGCGATCTCGGTCGCGTCCGCGCCTTCGCGGATCCTGCGAAACAGCGTGTCCACGGTTTCGCGCACGGCGGTGTCGGTCATCTCTGCGTTCCCCCAAAAAAGAAGGGGCCGGTCCCGCACCGGCCCCTCGAATCGATTCTAGGGCTTACTGTAACGATCGATCAAATATCGACGGCCGATGCCCCCGCTCACGCGAGGGGCGGCGCGTCAGCCCGTCACGGGGATGGGCCTGAACGACCAGACCAGCGGCGTGTAGTTCGCATAGTCCACGTCGACCACGACGGCGATCGGGTCGGGGATCGTCGGCGCCGCCGCATTGCTGGTACCGATGACCTTGGCATTGAGCTCGTTGCTCACCACGGACTTGCTCTGGATGAACCAGTAGCCGAGGACTTCGCTGGGCATCAGGCACCAGAGTTGGTTCTTGCGCTGGTCCTCGTCCTTGGAGATCGGCGCCACCACCACGTTCTGCTCGGTGGCCAGGGTGAGCACGAAGCCGGTGGTCATGGTCGTCTGCAGGTACCACCAGCCGGGTGCGCCCGCGGGGATGAAGCGCCATGCCTGGTTGGGTCCATCGTTCGGCGGATAGGCGATGACCTGCCGGTTCGGGGCGGGGTTGTTCCCGTAGACGTCGAGGACCAGGCTCGGCTTGCCGAACTGGCCGATGACGAAGGGCTGTTCCGGCGTGATGAAGTAGGCATCGGGTGCAATGAATCCCGGGTCGGTGATCGGCATCATTTCTCCTGTTCGCAATGGGTGGGAATGGCGGCGTTCAGGGCTCGAGCGGCTGATCGCTCGAACCGCCCGGCCAGTACTTGTCGATGAGCTGGTAGGCCGTCTCGAGATCCAGCTTGTTGCCGTGGTCTTCCAGCAGCGAGATGGCCTGCGGGCTCGTGGAGTTCTCGGGGATGAAGCACGGCAGCCGCGGATTGAGGTTGGTGAAGCGGTCCCCGAGCATCAGCTTGGCCAGGGTCGGCATGAGGTTGTCCGAGGTGCCGTTGAGGCACATGTCGAGCATCGGCGAGGACCGCTCCTGGTTCATCAGGAACGGTGTCGTGTTCTCGAACGGATTCGGCACGCCGTCCATCCATTGGCGCGCGCCCCATTCGTAGGTGTTGGGCGCGACCCAGTCGGGCATCAATCCGGTGCCGATGGTGATGGCCGAGATGTCCTCGAGCTTGTGGCCGCTGTGCACGGCCAGCGCGATCGCGGCCATCGTGGGATCGTGGTTGAAGAAGGCGCCGTCGACATTGCCTTCGAAGGAGTTGAGCTGGCCCGGCATCGAGCCGCTCGAGGTCGCGGCCTTGGCGATGGGGTAGTTCACATGGCCGTCGAAGCCGTCCTTCAGGTCGGCCTCGGTCAGCATGTTGGTGACCATCCAGGGCGACCACGGCTTGGGGACCACGATGCCGTCGACCAGTTCGAGACCGCCCACGTTGAAGGTCACGAACAGCACCTTCTTCCGGGTCTCGTCGCCGACCTTCTTGGCGCCGTGCAGCAGGTCCTGCGTTTCGTACACCGACTTGATCGGATAGGCCGGCGCCGTCGGATCGGTGTTCATGTTGTCGTAGAAGTTCAGCTCGCCGTGCGTGAAGAGATGGATGATCTCCTCGGGCGTCTTGCCCGCCAGCAATTCGCTCGTGATGATCGAGCCGGTCGAGCAACCTGCGATCAGGTCGACATCGCGAATCAGGTCGGGCCTGTATTCCTTCAGTCGCTTGAGAATCGTGACCGACATGAGTCCGCGAATTCCGCCGCCCACGAAAGCCAGGATGGTGAATTTCTTTGCCACTGGAAAGACTCCTTTAGGACATATCCCGAGATGGGACGCGGAGTCTCTTCTTCGCCGTCAATCGTCGTCTACGAGTGGATTCCCGCTGAGTTGGAATGTTGTACAACCCAATGGATTAGCACCCACGGCAATCCGTTGCGAGAAGAAAGTTCAATGGCGGAATAAATAATTCCGCATCAATTGGATGGTCTATTCGACATGGCGAATGATCGCATTGCAATGCATTCGCCGGAATTGAGATTGCAGCTTTTGATTGGCAGATCGATGTGACGGCATCGTGACCGTCAATGCCCGAACACCAGCAGCAGATTGTTCGCGGGCATCTCGTGCCGCGCGTGCAGGCGCAGCCCCGCATCGCGCGCCTGCGCTTCCACGTCCTTCAACGGGCGGATGCCCCAGGCCGGGTCGCGCTCGCGCAGACTCTGGTCGAACGCGAGGTTGCTCGGCGCCGGCACCGTGCCTTCCTCGAAGTAAGGCCCGTAGGTGACCAGCACGCCCCCGGGCCGCAGATGCCGCGCCGCGCCCTGCATCAGCGCGGCACAGGTGGCCCATGGCGAGATATGCAGCATGTTCGCGCAGTAGATCGCATCGAAAGCCTGCGCGAAGGCCGTGCCCTGCGAGGGCCAGGGTGCATCCAGCACGTCGAGCAGCACGGGCGACTTCAGCCCGGGCAGTCCGGCCTGCTCGACGCGGCGCGCGAGCGCGGGCAGCGAACGCGCATCGGCATCGCTGGTCTGCCAGGTCCATCCGGGCAAGGCCGTCGCGAACCACTCGGCATGCTGGCCGGTGCCCGAGGCGATCTCGAGCGCCGCGCCCCCGTTGCCGAGGAGGTCGCGCAGCCGCTCGAGGATCGGTTGCTTGTTGCGGTCGGCGGCGGGGCTGAAGGAAAGATCGGACATGCGGTGCTCGGTGGCAATGGGCGGGAGCCGGAGGCTATCAGCCCTCGACCGGCACGTGGAAATCGATCACCGCGCCGGGCCGCGTGGGTTCGAACTTGCCGTCGTAGAGCTCGAAGTCCGGACTGTCGGCCAGCTTGAGGCCCGAGGCCGGGATCAGCTGGCCCCAGATGGTCGCCATCGCGTTCTTCACCTGCGGGTGCAGCGCCGATCCGTCGAGCGTGATGCGGAACACCGCATAGGTCGCGGCCGGTATGCGCTTCTCGCTGAAGCCCGCGGGCAAGGTGCTGCCGGGCGCAATGCCCACGCCCGCCATGTAGTCGAAGCTGCCCTCCTCCCGGTCGACGCTCCAGACCGCGCCATAGGTGGCCCAGCTCGGTTCCTGGCCCTTGAATGGCAAGGCGCCGATGAGTGCGGACCACAGTTGCGGAATCTCGGCGCGGCTCTCCTGGTCGAAGCGCCGGGCCGGGCCGGCGATGCTGAAGGCCTCGAGGCGCACGAGGTCGGGCAGCCGGGTCACGGCGGTGGAGGTGCTGGTGGGCAGGTTCATGGGATATTGGCCTTCGATGGGTGTGAGCGCGAAGCCGGCGCGAAAGCGGCCGGGCGACACGCCGAAGATGCGCTTGAACGCGCGGGTGAATGCTTCCTGCGACTCGAAGCCGCAATCGAGCGCGAGCTCGACGAGCTTGAGCGCCGGCTCGTCGCAGAGCCGGCGCGCGCCGCGCACCAGCCGGCGGCCGCGCACATAGGCCATCACGCTGCGGCCCATGCGTGCGGTGAAGAGCCGCGAGAAGTGATACGGCGACAGTCCCGCCTGCTGCGCGATGCGATCGAGCGTGAGCGTGTCGTCGAGCCGCGCCTCGATCCAGGCGATGAGCTCGGCGATCAGGTCGGGGGTGGGTCGGTCCATGCCGCGATCATCGGCCACGCGGGCGCGGCGCGTCCTGACCGAACTTGCTGTCCAGCCCTTCGCGTTCGCTAGATCAGCCGCTGGATCGGCCTGCGCTTCCACACGCCGTGGAAGTACAGCGCCTGCAGCCCCAGCGCCACCAGGTAGGTCAGCGGATAGGCGACCCAGATGCCGCGCAGGCCGAGCGCCTGCTGCAGTACCCAGGCCAGCGGGAACAGCAGCACGGCCAGGCAGCCCAGCGAGATCGCCGTGGGCACGCGCACGGTGCCGGCCGCCCGCATCACGCTCGTGAACACGCTCGCCATGCCGAAGGCCACGCTGCCCCAGACCGTGATGCGCAGCACCGAGGCCGCGAGCTCGATCACGGCGGGGTCGTTGCTGAACAGGCTCACCGCGAGCGGCGCCGCCAGCGACACCAGCGCGGCCAGCCCGGCCGTGAGCGCGAGGTTCATCCACAGGCCCACGCGCTTCACATGGTCGATCTCGTCCAGGCGGCCGGCACCGATGGCCTGCGCCGCGAACACCGAGGCGGCGATGGCGATCGACATCGCCGGGAACTGCACATAGGCCATCACCTGGCCCACCGTGCCCCAGGCGGCCGTCGCGCCGGGGCCATGGCGGTTCACCAGCGACAGCAGCATCGCGTCGGCCAGCGAACTCGTGATGAAGAAGAGCCCGGTGGGCACGCCGAGCCGCGCCACCGTCGCGAGCACGGGTGCGTTCCAGCGCAGGTGCTCACGCAGCTTCGCGGGTGCGAGCAAGCTGTCTTTGCGATGCAGATGCCAGGCCAGCCACAGCACGGCCAGCGCGTTGCCCGTCATGCTGGCCCAGGCCGCGCTCTGGGTGCCGAGCCGCGGCAGCCCGAGCCAGCCGAGGATGAAGGCCGGCGTCAGCAGCACCCAGACCGAGGACGCCACGGCGAGCGCCTTGAGCGGCGTCACCGTGTCGCCCAGGCCGCGCAGCAGCGCCGCCAGCATCAGGTGCACGAACAGCACGGGCATCGCGGCGAACAGCACGCGCGCATAGCCCACGGCATCGGCGAGCACGTCGCCCGGCGTGCCCAGCGCCTGCAGCACCGGGCCGATCCCCGCCGCGCCGATGCCCGCGATGACGCACGACAGCAGCAAGGTTCCCAGCAGCACCGAGCCCGCGATGCGCCGCACCTTGTCCGTGTCGCGCGCACCCCAGGCCTGGCCCACGAGCACCGAGGCGCCCGTGCCCAGCCCGATCGCGAAGGCCATGCAGCACATGAAGAGCGGAAAGAAGCTGACCGCGGCGGCCAGCGAGCGCGTGCCGAGCAGCCGGCCCAGGTAGATGGTGATGGCCGTGCCGCCGAGCGCCTGCAGCACGTTGGTCAGGACCAGAGGGCCGAGGAAGACCAGGAAGCGTTGCCAGAGGGGGCGGGTGGAAGTGGACTCCATGGGGGGCGGATCGTAGCGCGCGCCCTGCCCCGGCCTCCGGCGTGGCTCAGCGGTCGTCGTCGTGCCACGCCGGGCCGGGCGTGCCCACCCTGCGCCGCGAGCGCGTGCGCAAGGTGATCGAGTAGCGCAGCGTCGGCGTCGGCGCGATCGCGTGCTGCCACTCCCAGCGCGCGGCGCCGCGCAGCAGGTAGATCGAGCGCGGCTCGACCCCCAGCTGCACCATGGGATCGTTGGCCGCGTAGTGGCCGTCGCGCCGGTAGGGCCGCAGCTGCATCACGGCGTCGCCGCGCAGCGAGATGCCGACGATGTGCTCGAAGTCGGGCACGTCGCGGTGCCAGCCCAGCGGCGTGCCGGGCTGGTACTCGGCGATCAGCGCATGGGTGAGCTCGGCCTCGTCGATGCCGGCCCAGGCCGCGGCGCGGCGCCGCAGCGGATGCAGCGATTCGGGCAGCGGCGCGCCGGGCAGCAGCCGGTTGGCATCGAAGTCGTAGCGGCCGCCGAAGCCGATGCCGCGGCGGCGCGCAGTGTAGGCCTTGTAGCGCATCTCGCGCAGCGTGAAGCCGCCGACGATGGCCAGCAGCTCGGCCTCCTCGGCGCGGCTCAGGAACTCCGGCGCATAGCGCAGCCCGTCGATGGCGGCGACCGGCGCGGCGCCGAACAGGTCGGGCTGCGCGTCGTGCTCGATGCGTCTAGCGGCGCGCATCGTCGCCCCTCCCCGGCCCACCTTGGCCACCCTGCCCGCCAAGGCGCACCTCCCACCAGCGCGGCAGCAGCTCGCGGATCTCGGCGCGCGAGAAGCGGTCGTCGAGCAGGTGCAGCACGCCCTCGTCCTGCTCGGTGCGGATCACGCGGCCCGCGGCCTGCACCACCTTCTGCAGGCCCGGGTAGAGGTAGGTGTATTCGTAGCCCTTGCCGAAGCGCGCGTCCATGCGCTCGCGCGTGATCTCGTTGAGCGCGTTGTACTGCGGCAGCCCGAGGCTCGCGACGAAGGCGCCCACGAGGCGCGTGCCCGGCAGGTCGATGCCCTCGCCGAAGGCGCCGCCGAGCACCGCGAAGCCGATGCCGCGGCCGCCGACGGCGAAGCGCTCCACGAAGGCCTGGCGGTCGGCCTCGGGCATGCCGCGGGTCTGGCTCCACACGGGCACCTCGGGATGCCGCGCGACGAAGGCGGCGCAGGCCTGCTCGAGGTAGTCGAAGCTGCTGAAGAAGGCCAGGTAGTTGCCGGGCCGGCGCGCGTACTGGCTGCCGATGATCCCGGCCACGCTGCGCAGCGAGTGCGCGCGGTCGCGCCAGCGCGTGGAAACGTCCATCGCCACCTCGACATGGAGCTGGCGGCCGCTGAACGGCGAGGCTACGTCGAGCACGGCCACGTCCTCGGGCAGGCCCAGCGCATCGCGGTAGAACGGAAACGGCGAGAGCGTGCCCGAGAAGCAGACGGCCGAGGCGGCATCGGCGAAGCGGCCTTCGAGAAAGGGCGCGGGCACGAGGTTGCGGATGGCCAGCCCGCGCGAGCCGTTCGGCCCCAGCGTGCGCTCGAACACCGAGTGGTCGCCGAAGCTCTCGGCCAGCCGCGCGAAATGCAGCGCATCGAAGAAGAAGCGCTGCAGCGGGCCTTGCGCCGCATCGGGCGTGGCCGCGAAGTGCTCGGCCATGGCGGTGTTGGCGGCCTGCAGGCTGCGCGCGAAGCGCTCGGGGATCTCGTCGGCGGTCTCGTAGTCGACCGCGTTGGCCTGCTGCGCCTCCTGCAGCGCGCCCCATTCGCGGTGCAGCCGCGCGAGCGGGCCGCGCACGGCGGCCGGCGCGGCGCGATGCGCCTCCTCGAGCGCGCCGTCGTCGAGCGGCGCGGTGTACATGCCGCGTGCGCGCTCGAGCAGGTTGTGGGCCTCGTCGACCAGCAGCGCGGCACGCCATTCGCGCTCCTTCATGGTGGCCCAGAGGAAGGCGCTGCCGTCGAAGTAGTAGTTGTAGTCGCCGACCACCACGTCGCTCCAGTGGGCCATTTCCTGCCCGAGGAAATAGGGGCAGACCTCGTGCGCGAGCGCGATGCGGCGCAGCGCCGGGCGGTCGAGCCAGGCGGCGCGCGCGGCCTCGGCGCGCGCTGCCGGCAGCCGGTCGTAGAAGCCCTTGGCGAGCGGGCAGGCATCGCCATGGCAGGCCCGGCCCGGGTGCTCGCAGACCTTTTCGCGCGCGGTCAGCTCGAGCACGCGCAGCGGATCGGCCGGCGCCTTGCCGCCCGCGGCGGCCTGGCGTTCGAGCAGCCGCAGCGCCTCGAGCGCGATCGCGCGGCCCGAGGTCTTGGCCGTGAGAAAGAACACCTTGTCGACGCGGCCGGCCGCGCGCGCCTTGAGCAGCGGGAACAGCGTGGCCAGCGTCTTGCCGATGCCGGTGGGCGCCTGCGCCATCAGGCAGTGGCCCTTCGAGGCCGCGCGGTAGACCGCCTCGGCGAGCTCGCGCTGGCCGGTGCGGAAGGCGCCATGCGGAAAGGCCAGCGCGCCCAGCAGGTCCGCCAGCGCCGCGTGATGCCGGCCCTCGCGCTCGGCCCAGGCGATGTAGCGGCCGCAGAGGTCCTCGAAGTGGGCCTGCAGTTCCTCGCGCGTGTGCAGTTCCTCGAGCACGGTTTCCTCGCCGCTCGCGAGGTCGAGGTAGACCAGCGCCACGGTGATCGCCGCATGGCCGTCGGCCTCGCAGAGCATCCAGCCGTAGCAGCGCGCCTGCGCCCAGTGCAGCGCGCGGTGGTTGCCGCGGATGGCGTCGAAGTCGCCGCGGAAGGTCTTGATCTCCTCGACGCGGGCGCTGCCCGACTGCAGCTCGTAGCCGTCGGCGCGGCCGCGCACCAGCAGGGCCCCGCATTCGGACTGCAGCGCGACCTCGCTCTGGTAGTTCTCGCCGCGCCGCCCCTGCACCAGCGCGTGGCCCGCCATGCCCTCCTGCGCGCTGGGCGCGGGCACGAAGCGCAGGTCGAGGTCGCCGGCCTTCGCGCCGAAGGCGCAAAGCGCCTTGACGGAGACAGGCGCAACGGTGGCGCAGAGGGCTTCGCGGGACATCGGCGTGGAGCTTCGACAGGATGCGGCGGCCGCCAGTATATGGATATTCATCCAGTGTGCTGGTGGAATTCACAGTATCCTGCCGGCGCGTAGGCTGGAACGCACGGGCGTTTCCGGGCCGAACCGGCAGCGGCGGCCTGTCGGGAAAGGTCCGATGTGCCACCGACTTCGCCCCGCCTGTCCGACTTCCGAAAGGAGACACCGATGACCACCCTGAAACCCGCCACCGAACTCGCCGCCGCCGCGAACCGCCCCTACCCCAACGACAGCGCGGCCTACCGCCAGGCCCGCACCGCCCTGCTCGCCGAGGAGATCGAGCTGCGCCGCCACGTCGAGCGCGTGGCCGCCCAGCGCCGCGAACTGCCGCTGGGCGGCGAGCCGCCGCCCTACCGCTTCCGCGACGAGAACGGCCGCACGGTCGGGCTCGACCACCTGTTCGGCGACCACGACACCCTGGTCACCTACTTCTGGATGTACGGCCCGCAGCGCGAACGGCCCTGCCCGATGTGCACCGCCTTCCTCGGCGCGCTCGACGTGCCGGTGCGCGACATCGCGCAGAAGGTGGCGTTCGCGGTGCTCGGCCGCTCGCCGGTGGCGCGCCAGCTGGCCTTCGCGCGCGAGCGCGGCTGGCGCAACCTGCGGTTCTACGAAACGGTCGGCGACGACTTCGCGCGCGACTACCGCGGCCTCGCGCCCGACGGCAGCGAATGGCCGGCGCTCGACGTCTGGGTCCGGCGCGAGGGCCGGGTGCATCACTTCTGGGCGCCGGAGCTGGCCGAAACCGCCGACCCGGGCCAGGATCCGCGGCTCGCGGTCGATCCCACGCCGCTGTGGAACATCCTCGACCTGACGCCGGCCGGCCGCGGCAGCGACTGGTATCCGCGGCTAGAGTACTAAGCCCCGGGGAGGCCCGCGGCCTCTCCTCCCCTCCTCTTCCCTCGCGCCTTGCCGCCGTTCCGGGGCCGGGCGGGCGGCCGCGCGCCGCCCGTCCCGTCCGGTCGAAGACAATGTCAATTGTTCGTTCACAACTACGTTCGAAATGAAAACTGCTGCCGCGATCGACACCGCCGACTTCGAGCGCCTGCTGAGCCGCAATATCAAGCTGCCGCTGCTCGGGGGGCTGTTCGGTGCCGTCGTCTTCGTCGCCCTGATCCTGTACCTGCTGTCCACCATCGCCTGGGTCGAGCACACCGACCAGGTGGTGCGCAGCGCCAGCGAGCTGCAGCGCCGTTCCATCGACATGGAAACCGGCATGCGCGGCTTCCTGATCAGCGGGCAGGACCGCTTCCTCGAGCCCTACGACGCCGCGCTGGCGCGCGTGAAGACCGACACCGCGGCGCTGCGCCAGCTGGTGGGCGACAACCCGCAGCAGATCGAGCGCGTCGACCGCATCGGCTCGCTGCAGGGCGCCTGGAACGAGTTCGCGGCCGACATGATCGCCGCGCGCCGCAGCGGCGGCGACTTCGAGGCCGCCGTCAAGCTGGGCCGCGGCAAGCGCCTGACCGACGACATCCGCAACGAGTTCGACAACTTCATCAACACCGAGCAGTCGCTGCGCTTCCAGCGCAACGCCGAGGTCAAGCGCACCAGCTGGATGGTGGTGGGCCTGTTCCTGCTGTTCACGCTCACCTTGAGCGGCCTGGTCGCCTACTTCGGCCGCCGGCAGCTGGTGCGCCTGTCCGAGAGCTACGACGCGGTGCTGCAGGAGCAGGAGGCGCACACCGAGCGCCTGACCGAGCAGGCCTGGCTGCGCACGGCCCAGACCGAGCTGGTCGGCGAGCTGGTGGGCGAGCTCAGCGCGGCCGACATGGGCCGCAAGATACTGGCCTTCTTCTCGCGCCACCTGGGCAGCACCGTGGGCGCGCTCTACGTGCGCGAGCGCCATGGCCCGCTGCGCCGCGCGGCCAGCTACGGCTTCTCGGTCGAGGCCGAGAACGCGCAGCAGGTGTTCTCGCCCACCGAGAGCCTGGTGGGCCAGGCCGCCGCCGAGAAGCGGCTGATGCTGATCGATCCGGTCGAGGCCGACTACCTCAAGGTCAACTCGGGCCTGGGCGAGATGCGCCCGCGCGCCGTGGTGCTGCTGCCGGTGGCCAACGACGGCGTGTCCAACGGCGTGGTCGAGCTCGGCCTGCCCGGCACGCCCGACCAGCGCGCGCGAGACCTGTTCGAGGTGGTGGCCGAGGACATCGGCACCTCGCTGGCCGCGGCGCGCTACCGCGAGCAGCTGCAGGACGTGCTGGCCGAGACCCAGCAGCTCAACGAGGAACTGCAGGTGCAGCAGGAAGAGCTGCGCACCGCCAACGAGGAGCTCGAGGAGCAGTCGCGCGCGCTGCGCGCCTCGCAGGCCATGCTCGAGAACCAGCAGGCCGAGCTCGAGCAGACCAACAGCCAGCTGT
Organism: Variovorax sp. GW821-FHT09B01; assembly: GCF_059418345.1. Classification (NCBI taxonomy): domain Bacteria; kingdom Pseudomonadati; phylum Pseudomonadota; class Betaproteobacteria; order Burkholderiales; family Comamonadaceae; genus Variovorax; species Variovorax sp. GW821-FHT09B01. The sequence goes on from NZ_JBWKPQ010000002.1 coordinate 583,714, forward strand.
CCGAACGCACCGAGGCGCTCGACCAGCGCAACATGGCGCTGCGCCATGCCCAGCGCGACCTCGAGGAACGCGCCGACGAGCTGCAGCGCGCGAGCCGCTACAAGTCGGAATTCCTCGCCAACATGTCGCACGAGCTGCGCACGCCGCTCAACAGCGCGCTGATCCTGGCCAAGCTGCTGGGCGACAACCCGCAGGGCAACCTGAGCACCGAGCAGGTGAAGTTCGCCGAGTCGATCTATGCCTCGGGCAACGACCTGCTGGTGCTGATCAACGACATCCTCGACATCGCCAAGGTCGAGGCCGGCAAGCTCGACCTGGTGCCCGAGGACACGCGCCTGGACCGCCTGGCGCAGGGCCTGGAGAGCACCTTCCGCCCGCTGGCCGACGAGAAGCGGCTGAGCTTCCGCCTCGAGCTGCATCCGGCCGCGCCGGCCTCGCTGGTCACCGACCGCCAGCGCGTGGAGCAGATCCTCAAGAACCTGCTGTCGAACGCGCTCAAGTTCACCGAGCAGGGCGAGGTCTCGCTGGTGATCTCGGGCACGGCCGACGGCGGCGCCTCGTTCGCCGTCTCCGACTCGGGCATCGGCATCGCGCCGCACCAGCAGGAGGTGATCTTCGAGGCCTTCCGCCAGGCCGACGGCACCACCAGCCGCCGCTACGGCGGCACCGGCCTGGGCCTGTCGATCTCGCGCGACCTCACGCAGCTGCTGGGCGGCACGCTCAGCGTGCAGAGCGAACCGGGCCAGGGCAGCACCTTCACCCTGCACCTGCCGGCGCAGGCACCGCAGGCGCCCGCGCAGCAGGAGCCGGCCGCCGCGCCATCGCGCGCCGTGGGTTCCGCGCCGGCCCGCCTGCCCCCGCGCGCGCCGGTGCCCGCCGTGCCCCCGGCCCCGGCCGCGCCGGCCCCCGTGGTGCCCGCGCCGCAGTTCGCCGACGACCGCGCGCTGCCGCGCGACCTGCAGGTGCGGCGCGTGCTCGTGATCGAGGACGAGCCGCAGTTCGCCCACATCCTCTACGACCTGGCGCACGAGCTCGGCTACCGCTGCCTGGTCGCGCACGGCGCGGCCGACGGCTTCGCGCTGGCCAGCGAGTTCGTGCCCGACGCAATCCTGCTCGACATGCGGCTGCCCGACAGCACCGGCCTGGACGTGCTGCAGCGCCTGAAGGACTCGCCGCTCACGCGCCACATCCCGATCCACGTGGTCTCGGCCGCCGACAACGCCGAGGCCGCGCTGCACATGGGCGCGATCGGCTATGCGCGCAAGCCCGCCACGCGCGACGAGCTCACGCGCGTGTTCGCGCGGCTGGAGGAGAAGCTCACGCAGAAGGTCAAGACGGTGCTGCTGGTGGAGGACGACGACCTGCAGCGCCGCAGCGTGATCCAGCTGATCGGCGACGACGACATCGAGATCGTCGACGTGGCCTCGGGCGAGGAGGCGCTAGAGCTGCTGCGCAGCCGCATCTTCGACTGCATGATCACCGACCTGAAGCTGCCCGACATGCAGGGCAGCGAGCTGCTCAAGCGCATGGCCTCGGAGGACATCGTCTCGTTCCCGCCCGTGATCGTCTACACCGGGCGCAACCTCACGCGCGAGGAGGAGGCCGAGTTGCACCGCTACTCGCGCTCGATCATCATCAAGGGCGCGCGCTCGCCCGAGCGGCTGCTCGACGAGGTGACCCTGTTCCTGCACAAGGTCGAGGCCGAACTGTCGAGCGAGCGCCAGGGCATGCTCAAGGCCGCGCGCGGACGCGACCGGATCTTCGAGGGCCGCACGGTGCTGCTGGTGGACGACGACGTGCGCAACATCTTCGCGCTCACGAGTGCGCTCGAGCAGCGCGGCGCGAAGGTCGAGATCGGCCGCAACGGCCGCGAGGCCCTCGAGCAGCTCGACCGCGTGAAGGAGATCGACCTCGTGCTGATGGACGTCATGATGCCGGAGATGGATGGCCTGGAGGCCACGCGCCACCTGCGCGCCGATCCGCGCTTCGCCAAGCTGCCGGTGATCGCCATCACCGCCAAGGCCATGAAGGACGACCGCGAGCAATGCCTGGCCGCGGGCGCCAGCGACTACCTCGCCAAGCCGGTGGACCTCGATCGCCTGTTCTCGCTGCTGCGCGTGTGGATGCCGAAGATGGAGCGCCTGTGACCGGATCGCCGCCGCCCTCGCCGCCAGAACGGCCGTCGACCGGCCGCCCGGTCCTGCCCGCCTCGCCCGCCGTGCCGGGCGCGATCGCCGCGCCGCCGCAGCCGCTGAGCGACACCGAGATCGAGCTGCGCCTGCTGATGGAGGCGATCTACCTCAAGTACAGCTACGACTTCCGCGACTACACGCTGGCCTCGCAGAAGCGCCGCGTGCTGCACGCGCTCACGCAGCTCGGCCTGCCCTCGATCTCGGCGCTGCAGGACCGGGTGCTGCGCGACGCCGCGCTGTTCGGGCGCCTGCTGCAGTTCCTCACCGTCCCGGTCAGCGAGATGTTCCGCGACCCGGCCTACTTCCTGGGCCTGCGCCGGCACGTGGTGCCGCTGCTGCACACCTATTCGTCGGTCAAGGTCTGGGTGGCGGGCTGCAGCACCGGCGAGGAGGTGTTCTCGCTCGCCATCCTGCTGCGCGAGGAAGGCCTGCTCGAGCGCACGCAGATCTATGCCACCGACATCAACCCGGCCTCGCTCGAGAAGGCGCGCCAGGGCATCTTTCCGCTCGAGGCGATCCGCGGCTACACCGCCAACTACCAGCGCGCGGGCGGGCTGCGCGCGTTCTCCGACTACTACACCGCGGCCTACGACGCCGCGCGCTTCGACCCCTCGCTGTGCGCCGACACCATCTTTGCCGACCACAGCCTGGCCACCGACAGCGTGTTCGCCGAGACCCAGCTCGTGTCCTGCCGCAACGTGCTGATCTACTTCAACCGCGAGCTGCAGGACCGCGCGCTCGGCCTGTTCCACGAGTCGCTGAGCCACCGCGGCTTCCTCGGCCTGGGCGCCAAGGAGAGCATCGATTTCTCGGCCTACGCCGAGCGCTTCGAGCCGCTGGCGCGCCCCGAGCGCATCTACAGGAAGGCCACGTGAGACAGGCGCTGCCCTCCCACCTGCGCCGCCGCGTCGAGGCGGTGGTCATCGGCGCCTCCGCGGGCGGCATCGACGCGCTGCTCGCCCTGCTGATCGGCCTGCCCCTGGTCAGCCGCATCCCCAAGGTGGTGGTGCTGCACCTGCCCGAGGGGCACGACAGCCGGCTGGCCGAGGTGTTCGGCGAGCGCGTCGCCATGCCGGTGCGCGAGGCGGCCGACAAGATGCCGCTGGTTCCCGGCACGCTCTATTTCGCGCCGCCCGGCTACCACCTGTCGATCGAGCGCGATCGCTGTTTCTCGCTGAGCTGCGAGCCGCCCGTGCTGTTCTCGCGCCCCTCGATCGACGTGCTGATGGCCTCCGCGGCCGACGTCTACGGCGCCGGCCTCGCCGGCGTGTTGCTCACCGGTGCCAACGACGATGGCGCCGAGGGCATGGACCGCATTCACCGTGCCGGCGGGCTGACCGCCGTGCAGGATCCCCAAGAAGCCCTGGTTTCCGTCATGCCCAACGCCGCCATAGCGCGCCATTCGCCCGACTTCGTGCTGCCGCTGCGCGATCTCCACACCCTGCTGATGCACCTGGAGACCGCTCATGGAAATTGACGTCGAAAGCAAGCTGCTGATCGTCGACGACCTGCCCGAGAACCTGGTGGCGCTCGAGGCGCTGATCCGCGCGCCCGGGCGGCCCGTGTTCCGTGCCCAGTCGGCCGAGGAGGCGCTGACGCTGCTGCTCGAGCACGAGTTCGCGCTCGCCATCGTCGACGTGCAGATGCCCGGCATGAATGGCTTCGAGCTGGCCGAGATGATGCGCGGCACCGAGCGCACGCGGCACATCCCGCTGATCTTCGTGAGCGCCGCCGGGCGCGAGCGCAACTACGCCTTCCAGGGCTACGAGAGCGGTGCCGTCGACTTCCTGCACAAGCCGCTCGATCCGCATGCCGTGATCAGCAAGGTCAACGTGTTCGTCGACCTGCACCGTCACCGCAAGGCGCTGCGCCACGAGATGGAGCTGCTGGCCCACGCGCACCGCAAGCAGGAGGAGCTGGTGGTGCAGCTGCAGGTCACGCAGCGCGAGCTCGAGCGCGCGGTGCGCATGCGCGACGACTTCATGTCGATGGTCTCGCACGAGCTGCGCACCCCGCTCAACACCCTCTACCTCGAGGCCCAGCTGCGCCAGCTGCACGTGTCCAAGGGCAATCTCGCGGCCTTCACGGCCGACCGCCTGCCCGCGATGATCGAGCGCGACCAGCGGCAGATCCGCAACATGGTGCGGCTGATCGACGACATGCTCGACGTCACGCGCATGCGCAAGGACGCGCTCTCGATCCAGCCCAAGCCGACCGACCTCGCGCAGCTCGCGCGCGCCGTGGTCGAGAACCTGCGCCAGCAGGCCGAGGCCGCCGGCTCCGAGATCTCGCTGCAGGCACCGGCCGAGCTGCCGGGCGTGTGGGACGAGTTCCGCATCGAGCAGGTGCTGACCAACCTGCTGACCAATGCGCTGCGCTACGGCGGCGGCCGGCCGGTCGAGATGGTGGTGGCGCAGGTCGGCGCCGGCGAGGACGGCTTCGCGCGCGTCAGCGTGCGCGACCGCGGCATTGGCATCGCGGCCGAGGACCAGGCGCGCATCTTCGAGCAGTTCGAGCGCACCGAGCACAGCCGCAAGCATGCGGCCGGGCTCGGCCTGGGCCTGTACATCACGCGCCAGATCGTCGACCTGCACGGCGGGCGCATCGGCGTCGAGAGCGCGCCGGGCGAGGGATCGACCTTCAGCGTCGAGCTGCCGCTGGCCGCGCCGCGAGGATCGGCACAACCGTAGGCTTGCTCCTACCCCACGCGCGGCGCGGTGCCGGGACAATGTTCCATTCCGGACATTTTCAGAAAACCAAAGGCCGCAAAGGCCACCAAGGACCGACCGCCGTGAACGTGCTGATCGTCGACGACAACGAAGCCGCAGCCGACCTGCTGCAGGAACTGCTGACCCTGCAGGACCACACCGCCCGCTGCACCTACACCGGCCAGCAGGCGCTGGACGCCGCCGCCGCCGAACGCTTCGATGCCGCGCTGATCGACCTCACCCTGCCCGACATCCCCGGCACCCAGGTCGCGCGCCGGCTGCGCGAGACCGAGGCCCAGGGCGCGCCGAAGCTGCTGATCGCGATCTCGGGCTTCTCGGCCGCCGATGCCGGCGCCGCGGGCGGCCCCGACGGTCGCAAGCTCTTCGACCACCATCTGCAGAAGCCGATCGACATCGGCGCGCTCGAGGACATCCTCGCGGCCGCGGGCTGAGGCCTTTTTCCGCGGCCTTAGCATCGCGGCCATGCGCCGCTTTCTTCCCTCCGCCCTCCTCGCCCTTGCGCTGAGCGCGCTGGCCGCATCGGCCGCCGCGCAGTCCCCCGACACCGTTCCCATCGCGCCCGCCGAGCGCGACCGCCTCGTGGCCCGCACCGCCGAGCTGGTGCAGGCCCATTACGTGTTGCCAACGCAGGCCGATGCCATCGCGGCCCACCTGCGCGCGCGGCTGCGCGACGGGGCCTATGCGGGCATCGAGACGGCCGACGCGCTGCGCGCGCAGCTCGAGCAGGATCTGCAATCGGTGAACCAGGACAAGCACCTGCTCGTGGGCTTCAGCCGCGAGCCGCTGCCGAAGCCGGCCGATCCGAAGGCCGCCGCGGCATCGCAAGCGCAGCTGGCGCGGCAGTATGTGCGCCACAACCACTGCTTCTACAAGGCCGAGCGCATGGCCGGCAACGTCGGCTACATCGACCTGCGCTGTTTCGACAAGCCCGAGGCGCTGGCGGCGACCGCCGCGAGCGTCTTCGGTTTCCTCGCCCACACCGATGCCCTGATCGTCGACCTGCGCCAGAACGGCGGCGGCTGGCCCGCGGGCGTGGCCCAGGTCAGCAGCCATCTGCTCGAAGGCAAGGTGCACCTCAACGACGTGCTGCATCGCGAAGGCCACCGCGTGGAGTCGCACTGGACCCGCGCCAGGCTGCGCGGCCCGCGCTACCTGAACCGGCCGGTCTATGTGCTGACCAGCAGCCAGACCTTCTCGGGTGGCGAGGAGTTCGCGTACAACCTGCAGGCGCTGAAGCGCGCCCGCATCGTCGGCGAACGCACCAAGGGCGGCGCCCATCCCTCCAGGAACCATCGGCTGAACGATCACTTCGAGGTCACGATCCCCTTCGCGCGCTCGATCAACCCGATCACGCGCACCAACTGGGAAGGCACGGGCGTCGTGCCCGACCTGCCAGCCGGCGCGGACGAGGCGCTGGGCGTGGCGCACCTGGCGGCGCTCAAGGAGCTGGTCGGCAAGGACAGCGATCCCGCGACCGTGGGCGATGTGAGCGCGGCGATCGAGGCGGCGGAGGCCGCGGCGAAACGCTGAGCTATCGGGCCTTGGCTGCCGCGCCGGCGGCTGGCTTCGTCTTCGGTGCGGCCTTCCTGACGGCGGCGGCATCTGCCTTAGCCGAATCTGGCGCTGCCGGCTTGGCGGCTTTGCGCGCGGCCTCCATGCCAAGGCTCAGGTACTTCCGGAAAAGATCGTTCTTGCTGGTGCGCCCGGCGAACGCCTCGTTGCGCAGCAGGTCGTCCACTTCCGGATCGATGTAGACCGTCCGAAGGACCAGGTTTTTGGACGTCATGACAAGCTCCTAGTGGCTGAAGAGATCGGGCCACGTAGCCCGCTCCTCATTTTAGGCGACATGTACAGGTGTACGTACATGGTGGTGTATGGATGTTCAGATGTAGGCACCGAGGATCCGGTCTGCCATCGCCCCCAGGACCATCAGGCTCCCGTAGCCGGGTCCGATATGGCTCGAGACCATCGGCGCGTGCAGCGGCGGATAGCCTTTCCAGGGGCCGCCGGTCAGCGAGAGGTTCTTCGACATCGCGCGCTCCCACCTTTCCCGCTGCGGCTTGGCGGGCTTCGCCGCCGCCTGCGGCCATCCCTTGATCATCGACAGGAACCACCACGGGTCGAACCCCGTGGCGTCGATCAAGAGAGAGGGACGCAGCTGGACCCTGGTCTTGTCGCCGCGTTCCACCGACAAGGACCATTGTTCCGCCGAGTCCGCCTGGATGCTTTCGGCCCGCCCATCGAGCATGGTCAAGCCCGAGGCGGTGGCAACCCGGTCCATGACCGTCGCCCAGACCACACCCCGGTTGAGCCGATCGAAGAAGGCTCGCCGGCTCTCCTTCGACAGGGTTTCCCAGACGGTCTCGTCGCTGAAGAGCCTGTTCTCGAAGACGCTGTCGACACGCGTGTACAGCGAGGCCTGGCTCGCGACGATCACGATCCGCCGGTCCCTGGCACCTTCTCCGATCAGCCAGGACAGAACCGCGGCCGCCGTGCCTCCCGCCCCGACGATGACGATCTCCGCGTCGTCGTCGCCGCGCTTTCCCATCGCCTTCAGGCAGCGCCTGACCTCCTCGGCACGTTGCCAGAAGTCCCGTCCGTTGAAGAGGTTCATCGAAGGGGTGGTGAGACCGCGCTTCTTCACGATGCCGATCTGACGCGCCGGACCGGGTCCCGTGACGACCACGCCATGGAACCGCGTCTTCTCCAGCATCGGGCGATCGGTGCCTTGCCGACTGCGAATCCGCCAAAGGTCGTCGTCCTTCGCCAGTTCGACGACCTGTGCCTCGACCGTGGGCCTGGAACTGGAAGACGCCACCACCCACGACAGATAGTCGGCGTAGCTGGCGTGATACGGCGGCTTGCGTCCCGCATCGAGCCAGGTGCGGAAGCCATGCTCATAGCCGCTCGGCCGTTCGTGCAGGAAGCGCCCCCAGGAGTAGTCGGCCGCCATCCGCAGGTCGACGTCCTTGCCGAACAGCGACGAGTACGGGTAGCCGACGTCGCGCTCGGCCAGCGTGCACAGGCGCTGCTCGCCATCCGTGTAGCCGGCACGGCCCCGCCAATGCGCCCCGATGCCATCGGGCTCGAAGATCGTGATCCGGACGTCCAACCGCCCCGTCTCGCGAAGCACCTTGGCCTTCGCCGTCAGCGCGGCCGCCTTCGGCCCGCCCCCGATGACCGCGAGTTCGATCGGGTCGCTGGCATTTCTTTTCTCGTGTGCCGGGATGACCGCCATGTCCGAGTGCCCTCCTCCTTGCATGCGACAAGGCCGGCCCCACTCCCTCCGGCTCGTCAGGCGCCCAGCATACCCAGCCTTCCGCGCCTCAACTCGCCGTCAGCACCTTCAACGTCAGCTGCAACACCATCGGCTGCCGCATGTCCCGCGGCGGCGGCTCCGACAGCGGCTGCGCGGTCAGCAGCTGGCGCAGGTCGGCATCGGCCTGCGCATTGCCCAGCGAATCGAAGGCCACGCGCTCGGGCCGGCCGTCGGGTGCGACCCACACGCGCACGATCAGCGGCGGCGGCGGCAGGGTGCGGCCCTCTTCCAGCAGGCGCTGCTGCATCCAGGCATGCAGGCGCTGTACGGTCTCGTCGGCCGGGTCGCTGAGGCGGCCCTGGAACTGGTTGCCGGCCAGCTCGGCATAGCTGATCCAGTGCTGCGGCACCGGTGCGCGCGCCGAGGGCGCGGGCTGGGCCTGCACGGGCATGTGCACGGCGGCCAGGCCGAGGCCGGCGAGGCCGAGCGCGCGGAACAGGCTGGCCCAGGGCCGCGGCGCGGCGGCGGAATGACGGTGCGAGGGGAACATGCGTTCTTTCGGGGAAAGTTCTGAAAATCGGTGTCGGCTCAGCCGCACAGCACGCCGACCGACAGCGTGGCGGCGCGCGCGGCCGGCGACTGCTGGGGGCCGAGCTGCGGGGTATCGCTCTCGCTGTAGGCCACGCCGTTGTCGCGCAGGAAATGCTTGATGCGCGCGGCCGTCTCGGCGCGCACGCGCGTGGAGCCCGCGGCCGCGCCGCTGCCCGACAGGCTGGGCAGCCGGCTCAGCGTGCCGCCGCTGGCGCCGGGCGCGGCCGCGATGCGCTCCACCACCACGCCCAGCAGCAGGCCGCCGGCGTCGAGCACCGCGCTGCCGCTGGCGCCGGGCTTGGCGCCCGACAACAGTTGCAGGCCCTCGGCGCCCGGCACGGTCAGCGCGTTGCCGAGCACGGCCGAGCGATCGGCCATGCGCTGCAGCGGGCCGTGGGCTTCGGAAAACACCGAGATCGTCGCGGCCGGCAGCACCTCGCTGCGCGGGAAGGTCGCGCCCAGGTAGGGCTTGATGTCGCTGTGCAGCACGGCGATGTCGAGGTCGGCCAGCGGGCTCGTCACGCGCACCGTGGCTTCGGCCACGCGCCCGTCCTTGAGCACGAACAGCGAGCGGCAGCCGGTCACGGCATGGCGCGCGGTCAGCACGTCGCCGGCTTCGTTGAGGAACACGCCGCTGGCGTTGCCTTCGAGCCCGCGCGCGGGCTGTTCATCGGCCGCTTGGGCGGCCGGCCACGCCAGCACGGCAGCGGCCGCGCAGGCGACAGCCGCCATGCGGCGTGCAAAGCGTAGGGAAGTCATCGCCATAGAGACGGATGAGCGGGCCGCCGAATGCGCTTTGTCACGCAAGTTTCACGAAACTCTTCCCGCGCCTAGCGGCCGCGCGCGCCGGCGCCGCCGAGTTCGGCCAGCCGCGCGCGCTCGGCCGGCGTGAGCTTCGCGAGCTGGGCCGCGTCGAGCGCGCCCTGCCCCAGCATCTGGAACGGACTGGCCGGGTCGTAGCGCACGCTGCGCTGCGCGGGTGCCGCCGGCGCGCCCGTGGCACCGCCGGACGGTGCCGGCGCGGGCGCCGGTGCCTCGTCGCCGAAGCCCAGCACGCGCACGGTGAACACCGAGGGCAAGGCCTGGCGTGCGCTCGCGCGTTCGCGCTGCATCACGTCCTGCGCCGCCATCGTGGCCTGCGCGGCGGCGGCACTGGCATTCGTGAGCGCGCCGACGTTGACCGAGGCCACCACCGGCAGTCCGGCCGACTCGCCCTTGACCTGGATGTTGGCGGCGTTGACCACCTGCAAGGCTGCGAGGTTCACGTTGCCCGAGACGCGAATCCCCGCCTCGCCCGCGTCGATGGTCCCGAGAGGCGCGATCAGGTCCACGTCGCCCGGCGGCACCTCGGGAATCGGATCGAGCGTCGCGATGCCGGCCCCGGTGCTCGGCACGTTCGGCGACAGCTTCACGTTGCCCAGCGCGTCGTACTCGCGCTTGGGCGGCGTGTAGACCAGCGTGGTCTTCGAACCGCGCCCGGCATTGATGTCGCCCGTGGCCGACCAGCCGAGGATGTCGCCGCCGAAGGTAGTCATGATGCGCGACAGGCCCAGCAGGATGCTGCCCTCGCTGTAGATGTCGATGCTGCCCTCGCCCTGGGTGATGAGGCCGGCGGGGCTCACGCTTCCCACGCTCGCCGGGGTCACGCCCTCCACGCCGACGATGGTGCTGCCGCCGGGCGTCAGGGTCTGGATGTCGCCCCCCACCACGGTGCGGATGCCGGCGTTGCCGGTGCTGCCCTGGTAGAGCGTGAGGCCGCCCGCGCGCGCGATCGGCTGCCCGTTCGCGTCGCGCTCGGGGAACAGCGCCGCGATCGCGTTGCGCCCGCGCAGGTAGCTGCCGTAGCGCTTGCTGTCGGGGTCGTTGTACTCGCGCCCGCCGGCCGTGAGCTCGGCATAGAACACCGCGCGCACGAACACGCGCTGCTGCTCGGGCGGCAGCGCCTGGAAGTGCGCCAGCGCATCGGTCGGCGACGAAGCCGCGTAGCCGAAGCGTTCGCGCAGCCATTGCGCGAGCTCGGCGTCATAGGTCTTCACCACCTTGCCGGGCTGGTCGGCCAGCGCCGCCGAGGGGTCGATCGCGCGGGCCGGGTCCAGGTACTGCGCCGCGAAGCCCGCGAAGTCGCTCGCGCCCTGCCCGCGCGGGCCGGCGCCCAGCCCCGCCTGCACCACGATGTCGGCCCCGGGGCGCCGGTCGCCGAGCGCGATGGCGCCCAGGCTGGTCAGGCTGGCGCGGTTGCCCTGGTAGACCTGCCCGCCCGCCGACACCTCGAGCGTGCCGGGGCCGGCGATGCTGAAGTTGGTGTAGAGGATGTCGCCGCCGGCCGCGATCATCGAGATCTCGGCCGGGTCGCTCTGCACGATCAGGCCGCTGCTGTTGACGATGTCGCCGCCGGCCAGGATGCGCAGCGGCTTGGAGGCCAGGTAGGTCGGGATCGGCGCCTCGCCGTTGCCCAGGCTCACGTTCTGCAGGCTGCCGATCTGCACCGCCAGCACGTCGCCGTCGACCGCATAGATGTGCGAGGCCACGCCGGTGCCGGCCATGCTGGCGTCGCTCACGGTGTTGAGCCCGAAGTTGAACAGCGTGCCCCCCGTGCCGGTGTGCGCGGGGATGTAGTCGGCGAAGCTGTTCTGGTACATCGCGTCCCACTCGTACTGCTGCAGCTTGCTGGCGTTCCAGTAATTGGTGGCGGCCAGCGGGTTGCTGGGGACGTCGCGCAGCATGCGCCAGCCCGGGCGCAGCGGCGTGACCATGCTCGACAGCGCCGTGCCCAGCGGCCCGATCGCGTTGTGCCCGAAGGTGACGGAATTGGTCGCGTCGCCGCTCACGAGGTCGCGCGCCAGCAGGTCCAGGTGGCCGACGGGCGACGGCATCATCTGGCCGGCACCGGGGCTCTCGGTCGCGTAGTAGATGCTGCCGCCGGCCGCCACCGCGCTCAGCGTGGCCGGCATGATGTTCGTGCTGCTGCTCACGTCCTGGATGTTGGTCACGGGATCCATGTTCGGCATGCCGAAGGGCGAGACGTTGCCGCCCGCGGAGAACAGGTCGAGCGCCGTGCGGTCGGTCCACAGCGTGAACCAGCTGGCGGTCGGGCCGCTCAAGCTGCCGTTGCTGGCCTGCGTCTCGACGCGCTCGCCCGCGCGGCCCGCATCCACCACCGCGCCGATCGCGAGGTCGCCCAGCGTCTCGATGCGCAGCACGCCGTCGCCCGGCGCGAAGTTCACGACGCCGTCGCGCTGCCCGCTGTAGGGCGTGTGCGGATCGACCGCGCGCGGGTCCTGGCTGTTGGGCGTGGCGAAGTTCTTGAGCACCACGCTGCCCACGTCGGCGGCCGCCATGCGCGTGTCGCCGCGCAAGTTGGCATACAGGCCGGTGCGGATCTGCCCGCCGGCCGAGACGTCGAGATTGCCGCCGCCGGTCTGCGCCAGCACGCCGCCGTCCGCGACACGGCCGGTGCTGCCCACCGCGACCAGCAGGCCGCGCGTGAAGGAGCCCGTGGTGCCGATGTTGCCGCCCGCGTGCACGCTGGCATTGCCGCCGCCGAGCGTGCCCATGCCGGCGAAGCCGCCGAAGCCCAGCCGCGGCTGCGCGAGGGTCGGCCAGCCGTCGATGGCATAGCTGCCGAAGTTCAGGCCCCAGGCCGTGCGCTCGCCGATCTCGGCGCCGCCCTGGCGCCACAGCCACTCGCCGGTCGACAGGGTCTCGGGCTGCAGGTAGCCGAGGATGTCGCCCTGCGCCGAGAGCGTGAAGTCGCCGCCGTTCTCGGTGAACCACAGGCGCTGCGCGGGCAGCGTGCGCTCGTAGTCCGCGTTGCCCGCGCCGAGCACGCTGCCGTCGGGCAGCCTGGCGCGTGGCGCGTTGTAGCCCGAGTCGTTGCCGGTGCCGGCCACCGAGGTGCCCGCGGTGTACACGCCGAACAGCGACTCCTGCCGGTAGCTGCCGCCGGCGTAGAGCTCGAGGTCGCCGGTGCCGGTGCGCACCACGCTCGGCGCCTGCACGGTGAACTGCGTGGTCGTGCCGGCCAGGTGCAGGTCGTCGAGCACCAGGTTGCCGCGGCCGGCCAGCTGCGCGGCGCCCTGCAGCCGGCGCGTGTCGGCGGCGCCGAGGTCGGCCCCGCTCACCAGCCGGATCGAGGCCGACAGGCTGCCCGCGGCCAGCATCTGCGACGCGGCCCACAGGCGGCCGGGCTCGGCGCGCGGGCCGCTGAGCAGGATGTCGGCGCCGCCCGGCGCGACCGTGGTCAGCACCGTGCCGGCCGCGACCGTGATGGTGCCGGCCAGGAAGCCGTTGTAGATCGTGTCGCCCGGTCCGTAAGTGCCGTAGTCGTCGCTGATCGAGCCCGACACCACGACCGGGTAGTCGCCCGAGAAGATGCCGGGGAACACGTACCAGAAATCGCCCCAGGTGGCGTTGAAGGGCACGCTGACCGTGACGTCCTTCGGCGCCGGCTGGTTGGTGAACAGCACCTGCAGGCGGGTCTGCCAGCCGTTGTCGTCGGGCGTGGCCGGCGGCGGCGCGAAGCCGTCGTTGATGCTGCCGTGGATGTTGAGGTCGCCGCCCGCGCGCAGTGCCAGCGACATCGGCTCGCCCGCGCCGTAGCGCGCAGAGGCCGGGTCGCGGTCGGCCGCGGGGCCGTAGCGGTAGCCCGACAGGTCGAGGTCGCCCTTGACCGTGAGGTTGCCCGTGGGCGTGCTGCTGGCGATCTCCACGCCGGGGCGCAGGTGGAAGGCATCGCCATAGGCCGTGAGCCCGGCCATGCGCGCGCGCAGGTCGGCGTTGCCGCGCGCGGCGGTGTCGAAGGCACGGCTGTCGCTGTCGATGCGGTCCAGGTAGTCCTGGTCGACGATCTGGCCGTTGGCGTCGTCGGGGTCGGGACGCGCATTGGTGTAGCGCGCCACGCCATTCAGCGCGATGGCCTGTGCGCCCTTGATGTTCAGCGGGCCCGCGGCCGCGATCGCGATGTCGCCGCCGGTGGCGTTGGCCGGCGCATCGGGACCGGTGGCGCTGGGGCCGGTGCTGCCCAGGCGCGGCGCATCGATGTCGAGATGGCCGCGCGCGATGCCGTCGGGCGAGCGCAGGTCCAGCGTCGCGCCCGGCTCGAGGCGCACCGTGCCGCCGGTGCTGCCCAGCGCGATCTTCGCGCGGTTCGACGCATCGACGGGCACGCCGTAGCTGTCGCTGACCAGCGTGGTGGCATGGGTGTCGAGCACCGCGCCGGCCGCCAGCGTGAGGTCGCCGCTGGCGTTCAGGCGGATGCTGCCGGGCGTGGCGCCCGAGGCGTCGATGGTGCCGTTGACCGTGAGGCGGCCCGCGTCGGTGGCGATGCTCACCTGCCGCGCGCGCACGCCGTCGCCCACGTTCAGGTCGCCCTGCTTCACGACGAAGCCGCGCGCGCCGAAGAAGGCGGCATCGTTGAGGTGCGCATTGAGCGCCGCGAAGTCGGCGTCGGAGATGGCGCGCGTCGTGAGGTCGAACTTGCCGTCGTCGAAGCCGGCGCCGCCGCCCGCGCCGAACAGCGCGCCGGCCAGCGTCACCGTGCCAGCCCTGGCGTCGAGCGTCAGCGAACCCGCGTCCTCGTGCGCGGCCGACACGTCGATGCGCGAGCCCGCGGCCTGCGCGATGCTGCCGTTCTTGCTCGTGAGCGTCGCGGCACCACCCCAGCTGTACTTGGTGATGTCGTAGAACTGCACGGCGCGGCCCGACAGGTCGATGCGCGCGCCCTCGCCCAGCGCGATGTCGCCATCGGCCAGCAGCTCGAGCACGCCGCTGGGCAGCGCCACCGTGGTGGCCAGCGACACGCGCCGGCCCTGCAGGCTCAGCGAGGCGCCGAGTTCGGCGATGGCGGCGGTGTCGACAGCGGCCGCGCCCACGGGGGCCGACACCTCGATGTCGCCGCCCGCCACATAGCGCATCGCCGAGCCGGCCTGCCCCGTGAGCAGCGGCGTCACGATCGACAGCGAGCCGCCCTGCAGCGTGCCGTCCGCGTCGCGCGAGCGCCCCACCAGCAGCGCGGCCTTGTTGTTGGCCGTGACGCGGTCGCTCGCCTGGATCTTGACCGCGCCGAAGCCCAGCGCCAGGCGCTCGAGTTCGGCCTGGCGCTGCGGCTGGCTCAGTGCGTCGTAGCCGAACTGCACCGTGCGCGCATCGATCACCAGCGTGCCGCTGCCCGTGCCCGGACCGCCCGGCTGCACCGCCACCGGGGCCGCGCCCGCGTACGGCGTGGTGGTGCCGTTACCCGTGGCGATGCCGTTCCAGACGAAGTCGCGCGTGGCGATGCGCACCGTGTCGGCGTCGCCGCCCAGGCCGTAGAAGGCCGGCGTGTTGAACACCAGCTGCACCGGCGAGTCGCCGGTGTCCAGCGTCAGCGCGCCGTAGAAGTTGAAGGCGCCGCCGGCCGTGAGGCTCAGCCGCTCGAGCGCCGGCACGCCGGTGCTGGCCGAGGGGCGCAGCAGGCGGTCGAGCGTGCCCTGGGTCAGTTGCCAGCCCGGCTGCATGGCACCGGCGGCCTGCGCGGCCGCGAGGCTCGCGGCGGTGCCGATGTTGATCTGGTCCTGCGCCACCGTGAGATAGCGCGCGCCCAGGTTCACGTCGCCCAGCGCCAGCCCGCCGGGCGCGGCGAAGGCGATGGTGCCTTCGCTGAGCACCGTGGCGCCGTCGCGCACCGTGATCCGGCCCGTGCCGAGCGCCGGCAGGAAATCCAGCCAGCCGTTGCTGACTGCGAACACCGCCGGCGAGTACGGGGCGCTCGACACACCGGGTGCATTGGCATAGAGGAAGCCCAGATCGGAATCGACGCCGGGCCGGCCCATGCCGCGCGTGTCGAGCACCGCGCCGCCCTCGACCTCGACCTGGTTGCCGATCAGGAAGATCTGGCCCGCGCGCAAGGTCGCGCCGCTGCGCACGTTCACCAGGCCCACGCCCAGGCCGTTCGAGAAGTACACGCGCGCGCTGTCGCCCGACGAATCCTGGCCGTTGAAGAAGGTGTAGATGCCGCCGATCGCCAGCGTGTCGGCGCGGAAGGCATTGAGCATGTCGGCCGACACCTCGATGGCGCCGGCCTTGGGCTGCGCGGTGCCGCCGACGATGTCGATGGGCTTGTCGCCCAGCAGGTTGACCTGGCCGCGCAGGCCGCCCGGGGCGGCATCCAGCAGCGCCCGGCCCTCGAACTGCAGCGGTGCCACCGCGTCGTTCTGGGCGAAGCTGAAGCGCAGCACCTTGCCGTCGACCGGCAACAGCGGCCGCACGTTGCCGAACAGCGCCGCCTGCGCCTTCGCGAAGTCGGCATAGCTGGTCTCGTTGTATTGCGAGAAGCGGCGCACCGTCTGGCCCGGCGTCACCAGCACCTGGCTCGGCAGGCTGTCGCGGATGCCGGTGCCGGCGATGCCCAGCGTGCCGGTGGTGGCCCACGAGCCGCTGCCATCCGCCAGCGCGCCGGTGGCGGCCGCGCTGCCCGACAGGGCCCCCATGCGCGCACCCACCTCCACGCGGAAGGCACCCGGCATCAGCGCATAGCTGGCGGGCAGCAGCGTGTAGGTGCCGGCGGGCAGGCCCGGCACGCCCGCGCCGACCGTGATCTGCCGGCCCACGGCGGGATCGCCGGCGCCCTTGTCGCGCACCACCGGCGCATAGGCCGAGGCGTAGCCGGGCACGATCGCATAGACCGCGCTGCCCTTCGCCGCGGGCGCATAGGCCGCGGGATTGGCATTCGCCAGCGCCGTCGTCAGCACGTCCACCGAGCCGCCGCGGCCGGTGATGAAGCCCGCGCCGCGCAGGTCGCCGCCGCCCGAGAGATCGAGCACCGAGCCCGGCTCGGCCACCACCGAGCCGCCGCCGAGCGAGATGCCCTGCGCCAGCACGTAGGAATCGCTCGGCGAATTGGAATTGAGCCGCTGCGTGAAATTGCCGCCGAGGCTGAACAGCGTGCCGTCGGTACCGCGGTAGGTCAGGCCGTCCTGCGTGCCGCCGTAAGGCATGGTCAGGCCCGCGGCGCTCACCGAGCTCAGGCTGCCGTCGCGCAGCACCAGCTTCATCCAGGGCAGCGCCTCGGGATTGGCGATGACGCTGTTCATCCAGGCCGGGCCATAGAGCGAGCCGCCGATGTCGTTGAGCCCGATCGTGCCCAGCGGCGCGCGCACCACGCCGCCCTGGTCCAGCGTCGGGCCCATCAGCACCAGCTGGCCGAACACCGAATCGGGCACCGGCGCAGCGCGACCGTTCGAGCGGATCACCAGGCTGCGCGCCTGGTCCCAGACATTGGAGGAATTCGGCAGGCTGGCCTGGCCCGCGATCACCACGCCGCGCTGCCCGCTCACTGGATAGAGCTGCGCCGCCTCGATCAGCAGGTCGCCGATGACGATGAAGGCGGCATTGCCGAGCCGGATGTCGCCCTCGCTGCGCAGCGTGACGGCCGCGAAGCCGTCGGCCTCGACGGTGCGGCTGGCGCTCGGGCCGCTCGGCGTCACGGAACCGTCGCCATAGCCGGCGACGACGCCCGACTGCATGCGGCCATAGATGTCGATCAGGCCCGCATCGAGCGTCAGCGCGCTGTCGCCGTGCGCCGGGCGGCCCACGGCGCGGCCGCCGATGATGATGCCGGGGCTGAAATAGCCCGAGGCGCCGTCCCAGCTGCCGCCATCGAGCCGGATGTAGGGCGCGGCCAGTCGCACCTTCGCATCGGGCGTGGCGTCGGCCACCGTCAGGAAGCCGTTGCGCAGGTTGAGGCTGCGGCCGAGCTGGAGGTCGATGTCGCCGTCGAACAGCAGCAGGTCGTGCGCCGAGAGCGTCAGCGCATCGAAGCCGCCCGCGCTCACCCGGTCCGCCGACAGCACCGCCGCGCCGTACTTCAGGCCCGCGTCGGCCTGGCCCGGCGCGAGGCCGTCGGCCAGACCGCCGGGACGGTAGTGCTGCGTCAGCGTGATGTCGTGCATCGTCTGCACGGCGTCGGAGAGGTTCTCCACACCCGCGAGGTAGCGCCGGTTGGCCATCTCCAAGGTCAGCGAGCCGCCGGCCGCGCCGGCGCCGCCCGCGCGCGCGACCAGCGTGCCGTCGATGACCATGCCGACGTACGAATGCAGCCCGATGCTGCCGCCCGCACCGGCCAGCGCGAGCGGCCGCGCGGGCACGCCGGCGGCGCCGCCGGCCGAACCATCGATCTCGGCATAGGCACCCGAGGCGTCGAGCACGGCACCCGGCCGGATCACGAGGAAGGAATCGGACAGGCCCAGCTCGATCGAGCCGCCGTCGGGCGCGACGCCATAGGCGCGGCCCTGCGCATCGCGCGCCACGTAGGCGCGCGCGGCCGCGTCGAGCACCGCGTTGTCGCCGATCCAGACCGAGCGCGTGGTCGAGGCCTGGTAGCTGAACTGGGAGGTCGGCTGCGAGGCGATCGAGATGGCGCCGCCCCAGGCGTCGAGCCGGCCGTCCACCGTCAACTGGCCGCCGTTGCTCCACAGCGTGATGGCCTGGCCCGGATCGACCGCGATGTGCGCATCGGTGCCCACCGTCAGCGGCGCGAGCAGGCCCGGGCCGGCGATCCTCGAGCCCGCGTCGAACTCGATGCTCGCGCCGCCGCGCTGCGCGAGCCGGGCGTGCTGCGCATCCTCCTGGTAGAGCGGCGGCGTCCACACCGGCAGCGCGGTGGCGAGCCGGCTGCCGCCGGGCAACGCCTGCAAGCCGTCGACGTCGGTGCGCAGCACCGGCATGGCGACCTCGATGCGCGTGCCCGGCACCACCACGAGGCCGTCGCTCGCCGTCACCACGTAGTGCGAGAAGCCGGTCTGGAACAGCGTGGGCGACAGCGTGCCCGTGGGTGCCACGGCGACCGACCGCGCCAGCACCGCGCCGGCGGCGAGCGAGCTGCCGGCCGCCAGCGTGAACGGCATGTCGAGCACGCTGCCGGCGTTGTAGCGCACCAGCGTCGGCACGATCGGCAGCCCGTCCGGGAACACGTCGGCGGGAATGGTGACGCCGACCGGCAGGAAGAAGCCCTGGGTCACCGTGGTGCCCGCGGGCACGGTGCTGCCGATGCGATGGAGAACGCCATTCGAATCGAAGAGGTTGAACGGCACCACCCAGTCCGCCTCCAGCACCAGCGGCGCATTGCCCGGGATCCGGATCTCGACCTGCTGGCCCGTCACGGTGTAGCCGGCCGGCCGGCGGGTCAGCGTCACCGTGAGATCGATCGGCGCGATGTCGCCCGCGACCAGCTGGTAGTCCTGCAGCAGCCGCAGGTTGACCGGCGCGGCCTGCCCGGCCGCGAGCAGGCCGTCGGTGTCGAGCGCCTGGCCACCGATGCCGACGGCGGTGCCCGAGCGCACGTCGAGCGTGCCGCCGCCGTTGACGCCGAAGGCGCGCAGCTCGCCGGCCAGCGTGAGCAGCGCGGTGGGGTCGGTCGCGGTCGAGTTGGCGTCGGTCACGTAGCCGGCCGCCAGCGTCACGTCGCCGCCCTGGCCGCCGCGCAGGGCGCCGTTGCGCAGCAGCGCCGCGCCCGAGGACACGTCGATCGCCGCGCCCTGCGCCAGGGTCACGTCGCCGGTGCCGCGGATCGACACGCTGCCGCCGTCCACGTAGGGCAGGCCCGCGTCGTCGCGCGGATCGGCCAGCAGGTTGGTCCACAGGCCGCTCGCGTCGAGCGTGGCGCCCGCGGCCACGGTGGTCCGCGCACGCTGGCCCGCCGCGGGCGGCAGCGCGATGCTGATCGTGGTGCCCTGGCCGGCGACCGAGGGCAGCACGTTGCCCAGCGCGATCTGGCCGCCGCGCGCCACGAGATCGGCGTTGATCTCCACCTGCGGCGCATACAGCGCGATGCTGCCGCCCGGCACCACCGCGAGCGCCGCCTCCACCGTCAGGCTGCGCGTGCCGCCGGCCATCAGTTGCCCGAGCTTCCAGCCGTTGACGCGGTCGCTGTCGACATGCAGCACGTCCTCGAGCGCCTGCGGCAGCGGCCCATCGGGCGCGATGCCGTCGCCCAGCGCCGGCTGCGCGGTGCCGAACACGACCTGGCCGAAGCTCGGCGTGAAGTTGTGGAACACGCCCTGCGGTCCGTTGGTCTTGTCGGCGTTGAATACGGTCGTGTAGTTGCCGAGGATCAGTTGCGCGGCAAGCGCCGCGGCATCGTGCGACTGCGCATAGCCGTCGATGCCACCATCGCGCTGGATCGTCTGGCGCGGGCCGCGGTAGACCGTCGTCGTCAGGTCGCCCTCGAGCACGGCGGCACTGGTCGAGACGATCAACTGGCCCGCATCGCGGCCCACCGTGTAGCCGTTCTCGAGCCGCTGCTGCGGCCCGATCAGCGGGTTGTAGAAGAAGCCCGTGGTCTTGTCGCCCCAGCGCTTGTGCGCGTCCTCGTAGCCCTTGTAGAGGCCCGTGTACTGCACATCGGCGGGTGCGCTCGAGACTTCATAGAGCCGGCCGTCGGCCCCCTTGAGCCAGCTCTGCTTGATCATCCCGGTCTGCACGTCCAGCGTGCCGCCCGAAAGGTTGATGTTCGAGCCCGCCTGCGCGACCAGCTCGTTGCCCGCGAACACCACGCTGCCGCCCTGCGCGCCCCACTCGCCCACCGTGTGGCCCTGCAGGCCCAGGTAGCCGCCGACCTCGAGCAGGCCGCCCGGCGTGTACCAGCGTTCCTTGTCATAGCCGCCCACGCCGGCCGCCACGCGCAGCAGCTTGCGCCGGTCGATCCACACGTTGCTGTTGTTGAGCATCGTGGTGTCGCGGTTCAGCGGTGCGTCGCGCTGCTCGTTGCCCTGGATGTTGATCTCGACGTTGTTCGAGGACATCGCGACCTGTACGCCGACCGCGCCCGAGACATCGAGGCGCGCGCCATTGGCCACCGTGCTGCGGCCATTGCTCGCGGCCACCGCGATCTGGCCGCCGGTGGCCAGCGTGGTCGAACCGCCCTCGAACACCACACCGCCGCCCGAGACGATCTCGATGCGCGACTGGTCGCGGCGGTCGTCGAGCCGCGCGAGGTTGTCGAAGCCGCCCGAGGCCGCGGTGCGGCGCGCCAGGTCCTGCACGGCGGAGTCGGCGATCAGCGCGTCGCGCTGGCTGTCGAGTGCGGTGCGGCCGTTCTGGTCGTCGAGCAGGATCGCATTGAGACCGCGCGAGGTGACGGTGACGCTGCCGAGCTTGTCGCTCGCCGAGTTCAGCAGGTGAATCGTGCCGCGCGTGTCGACCGTCGTCGTGGAAACGGCCACGCCGTCCTGCACCACCTTGCGGCCCGCGAGCGTGATATCGCCTTCGGGCGCCTGCAGCAGGCCGGTGTTGGTGACCGCGCCCGCCGAGCTGTCGGCATTGAACTGCGGCGCGACCTCGTTGCCACGCGTGGTCGCGTACTGGTTGCCCGTGGTGCTCTGGCCGGGCCGCACGATGAAGAAGTCGCCGGCGGCCATCTGCACCTGGCCGCGTGGCGTGGTGATGGTGCCGGCGTTGACGACCTCTTTGCCCAGCAGCAGCGCATAGCCACCGCCTTGCGTGACGGTCGTCGGCACCGTGGTGTTGATGCGCGCACCGGCCTGCACCTCGACCTTGCCGTTGGCATCGGTGAAGCTCGGTGTGTAGGCCCCGCTCTCCTGCGCGCTGTAGATGCCGCGCGCCTTGAACTGCTCGTCGCTGATCTTGGCGGCGGCCGCCACGAGGTTGCGCGTATCGGTCTGGCTCGAGCCGCTGAACACGATGCCGTTGCGGTTCGCGATCAGCACCGTGCCATCGGCCTTGATCTGCCCCTGGATCTGCGAGGGCCGCGCCTGCGGATCGTTGACGCGGTTGAGCACCGCCCAATCGGCCTGCTGCTTGAAATCGACCGTGGTGCGCTTGCCGACGTTGAAGGTCTCCCAGTTGAGGATCGCGCGATCGCCGGTCTGTTGGATCGTGATAGTCGTGCGGCCATCGGTGCCTTGCGATTGCACGGGTGCCTGCGCATTGAGCCAGCCTGCGCTCAGCGAATTGGTGTCGACGCGAAGACCACCGTCTGCGAGGCCATCGGGCACCGACGAAGGATCATCCAGCGCCGCCTGCCGTGCAGCGGCTTGCGCGGCCTGCTGCGCCGCGATGCTCTGCGCCGCAAGGTTCAGATTGCTGAGCGAACGCTGCAACTGCTCGCGCGCCTGCTGCTGTTGCGCGCTCGGCGTGTTGAGCGACGACACGGGCAAGCCATTGGGCAAGCGCCCGGTGGCGATCGCCTGACCCTGCGCGATGTTCTTCTGCGCCATCCAGGCGGCACTGAATGCGCGTTGCTGCGCATGCGCCGCGCCCGCCGCGCCGACCGCGATGACGACGGCGACGGCATGGGCCAGGGGTGCGAGGCGTCGCGGTCCGGTGCGGCGGCCAGGGCGTGCGGGGAACGCGGGCTTCACCGGGGCAGGATGGAGGGGCGGCATGACAGGAATCTTTCAGTGGCGTTTCGAATGGACAGGAAGCCATGCGATGGCTTTGCCCATAGACGAATGCCGACGACGAAAGCTGTACACCTCGCCGCGCATCGGCAGCGAAGAACGCCGCCTCAGTGCAGGATCACGATGCCGCCAGGCAGCGCGGTGAGCTCGAGCCGGAACAGCCGCTGGATCTGCGCCAGCGCCTTGTCGAGGTCATGGATGTGAAAGCGCCCGCTGACGGGCTTGCCCGCGAGCCCGCTGCCCAGCAGCATCACGCGGCCCGGCCGGTAGCGATTGATCTCGTCGACCACCTGCGCGAGCGCGGTGCGCTGGAAGCGCAGCACGCCCTCGCGCCAATCGGAACGCTCACCGGCCTCGATGCTGCGCACCGGCTGCGGCTGGCGGCCCTCGTACACCAGTTCCTGCGCGGCGCGCAGCGCGAGCGACTCGGCGCCGAGCGTCACGCGCACCTGGCCTTCGAGGCAGCGCACGCAGACGCTGTGCGCATCGGTGTGGCGCACCTCGAAGCGCGCGTCGACGGCCTCGATGCGCCCGAGCGCCGCGCTCACGGTGAAGGGCCGGCCACGCCGCGTGGCATCGACCGCGACCTCGCCGCCGATCAGCTCGATGCCGGCGGTCTCGCCCTGCGCGGCCTGCAGCGCGATGCTGCTGCGCGTGTTCATCTCGACCGTGAGGTCGGGCGCGAGCGCGAGGCTGCGCTGCTCGCCGGTGCCGGTGCGGTAGTCGGCCTGCCAGCTCTCGGGCGCGGGCCACAGGCCCAGCGGCGGATGCATGACGACCACGCCGGCCGCGACCGCCGCGGTGGCGATGCCGGCACCCAGGAAGGCGCGGCGCGGCAGCGTGCGCACGGCCTGCGCCACCGGCCGCGGCGCGGCGCGCAAGGCCGCGAGCGCGGGATCGTCGGCACCGGCCAGCGCGGCCGCGCCGGCCATGTCGCGCCACAGCCGGTGGGCGCGGCCGAAGGCCTGGGCATGGGCTTCGCTGAGCGCGCACCAGCGCTTGAGCGCGCGCGCATCGCGGGCCCGCGCGCTGCCCGAGGCCAGGCGCTGCACCCAGGCATGGGCCTGGCGCTCGAGGGCCTCGGCATCGCGCGGCGGCATGGGGGACGAATCGGACACGTTCAACGGCCTCGCAAGGAACCAACACCGGGCCGCGGCGCGCCTGCGCGCGGCGCCCTCTTCTTCCAGACGTTTGTCGCGGCCCGGAACTGCACGGCGGCGATGAGGATTTTCATCGCGTGCGCTCCACGATGTACTCGTGCGCGCGCCGCAGTTCGCGGTCGACCAGGCTCAGCGACACGCCGAGCCGGTCGGCCACCTCCTGGCGCGGCATCTCGTCGACGCGCACCAGGATCAGCACGTGGCGCCGGCGCGGCGGCATCTCCTCGATGATCGCGGCCAGCTGCGCGAGCTCCGAGCGCCCCAGCGCCTCCTGCGCCGGGCCGGGCGCGGGATCGCTGAGCTCGGCGAACACCTGCTCGACCTCCTCGCCGTTCATGAAGCGCGCCTCGGCCCGGATGCGGTCGAGCGCCACGTTGGTGGCCATGCGCATCAGGTAGCTCAGTGGGTACTGCACGGGCTCGCGCGGGTCCTGCGCCTCGGTGGCGCCGGCCTGCAGCCGCAGCCAGGTGTCCTGCAGCGCATCGCCCGCGAGGTCGGCACTGCCGAGCTGCAGCGTGAGCCGGCGCTTGAGGTCGTCGTAGCGCCCCACCAGGTAGTCGCGCAGCATGCCGAAGCTGGAACCGCTCACCGTGCCGCCCCCATGCGCGCATCGCAGTGCCAGCCGCCGCCTTCCGCGCGCGGCGCGATCAGCATCACGTAGGGCGGCTGCTCGGCGCCGGCCAGCGGCGGCCGGCCCAGCTGCACATCGGCCAGCGCCGCGAGCACGGCGCGGTCGCGCGCGGCATCGCCGGTGGAACCGAGCAACAGCGGGCGCACCACGCGGCCCTGCGCATCGAGGCCGAAGCGCAGCGCCGCGCGGAAATCGCCCGCGGCCAGTCGCGGGTCGCCGCAGAAGGCCTCGTTGACACGCGCCTGCACCAGTCCGTCGTCGGGCCCCGGTGCGCGCGCCGCTTCGGCCGGTGCTTCAGCGGTTGCCGGCGCGCCGGGTTCGAGCACGAAGGCATCGGGCGCCGTGTAGTGGATCGCGAGGCCGGTGCCCTCGAGCAGCCGCTGCAGCGCCACCTCGGGCGTGTAGCGGCCCTGCACCGCCGCGCTGCTGCGTCCCGCGATCGACTCGGCCGTGTAGAAGCCCGAGCGCCCGGTGAGCGCGCCATAGGCATCGAGCGCGCCCTGCAGCGGCTGCACGCGCAGGTCGAAGCGCAGCAGTCCGGCGGACGGCATCGTCGAGGGAGCGGATGGCAACGCAGGTTCTGCGGCGGCGATCGGGTTCAGGAACGCCATGCACCCCGCCAGTGCGAGCGCACCGGCCGACGGGACCGTGGTTGCCATACGCGGGACATGCTCATGCCATTTCGGAGGAAGGGAGCGAAGCGGCGGCACCGCGGCGCGGCCGTTGTTCGGCGGCGATGCTAGGCAGAAAGTTTGACGGCGGCGTGACGCGCGCCGCGCGTTTCACTTCGGCCGCGTCGGCGCGAGCGCGCGCCGCGCCGCGTTGAGCTCGGCGTTGGTGATGTGCAGGTCGGCCATGACGCGCGCGAGCATGTCGAGCAGCGCCTCGCGCTGCCGCAGCCGCACGGTCTCCGCGCGCCGCGCGCGCTGCACCTGGCGCGCGGTGGCGTGGATCGCGCGCAGCGTCGGCGAGTCGTGGCCGTCGAAGGACTCCCCGGAACGAAGGCTGTCGGGCATCGCGCTGGGATGCGTTCGGCGCGCGCTCAGGCGGCGGCTTCGACCCGGTCGGCGGCACCAGCGGCCGGCGCTGCGCCGTTGGCGGCATCGCCGCGCGTGGCGGCGGCCGGGCCGTAGTTGCGCAGGTGCAGGAAGAACTCGCCCATCATCTGCATCCACAGGCGGGCGCTGAACGCGAGGTGCGCGGGCGTCACGCCGCCAGCGACCACCACGTCCATCTCGAGCACCACGAAGTCGCCGTGCTGCGCGACGCGCGCGAAGCGCTTGCTGCGGTGCCAGGCGGCCAGCACGGCCTCGGGCAGCGTGCCGCCCTGCACGTGCAGCGGGCAGCTGAAGGTGAAGTCGGTGTACTGGGTGGTGGTGACGGGATTGCCCCACAGCACCTGGAAGCCGATGCCGTGGCTGGCGCTGTGCAGGCGGACCACGCCGTCCTGCTCGATGGTGGAGACGGCGGCGCCGGCGGCCTTGATGGCGTCGGAGACCTGTTCGGGCGTGACCGCGTCGAGCAGGTCGAGGGCCTCGGCGGGCGTGGCGGCGGCGGTGGTGGTGTCGGTCGGGGTGTTGGTCATGAGGTTCCCTGTCTGTGGATGGTGGTTGTTGGTT
Organism: Variovorax sp. GW821-FHT09B01; assembly: GCF_059418345.1. Taxonomy (NCBI): domain Bacteria; kingdom Pseudomonadati; phylum Pseudomonadota; class Betaproteobacteria; order Burkholderiales; family Comamonadaceae; genus Variovorax; species Variovorax sp. GW821-FHT09B01. The sequence continues at coordinate 609,289 of NZ_JBWKPQ010000002.1, forward strand.
GTGGAAGGCGGTTCAGTTGGTCTTGCGCAGCGCGGCGTCGAGCGCGGCGGCATCGATGCTCAGCTGCGTGGCCGGCGCGAGCTGCGCCAGGTGGGCCTGGATCAGCTGCTGCTGGCGCTGCTGGCGCAGCGCGGCCTGCAGCTGCGGGCGCATCTCGTCGAGCGTGGCGGTGCGCGCGGGCTGGCTCTCGAGCAGCTTCACGACGTGGAAGCCGGCGGCCGATTGCACCGGGTCGCCGACCTGGCCGGTCTTGAGCTTGCCGACGGCATCGCGCACCTCGGGCAGCATGCGCGCGAGCGGCAGGTTGCCGACCTCGCCGCCGCGCTCGGCGCTGCTCTTGTCCTGCGACTTCGCACGCGCGAGCGCGGCGAAGTCGGTGCCGCGCGCCTCGCGCGCCAGCTTCTGGGCTTCCTCGCGCACCTTGGCGACGGCCGCGGGCGCGGTGTCGGGGGTGGCGAGGAAGATCTGTGCCACGCGGTAGGTGGCCGGCAGGTTGAAGCCGGCCTTGCCCTGCTCGTAGGCGGCGGTGAGTTCGGCATCCGACGGATAGCCCGCCGGCACCTGGCTCACCGACTCGAGGTAGCCGGTGGTCACGATGCGGGCCGTGAGCTCGCGCACCGCGGCGTCGATCTTGGCCTTGACCTCGGGCTTGTCGGTGAAGCCCTTGTCGCGTGCCTCCTTCAGCAGCGCTTCGCCGAGCAGCCGCTGGCGCAGCCAGCCCTCGACGCTGGCGCGGTTGTCCTTGACGGCCGCGCGCTCGGCATCGGGCAAGGCCTGCAGCAGCTTCTCGACCTCGTCCTGGCGCACGGTGAGGTCACCCAGGCGGGCGACCACCGGTGCGCCCGTGGGCGCGGCGATCTGCTGCGCCGCGGCGCCGAGGCAGGCCGACGAGGCCAGCAGCAGCGCGGCCAGCGTGCGCAGGCGCGCGGGAGCAAGGGGTTTCTTCGGGTTCATGGGCTGGGTTCCTTCTGGCCGCTCACTTCGCGGCGGGTGCCGATGCGGCGGCAGCCGGCGGCGTGGCCGCGGCCTCGGCCGGCTTGGGTGCGTTCACGGCGCGCGCGTCGAAGCGGCCTTCGTACAGCTTGTCGCCGTACTGCTGCGCGATCTGCTCGAACTTCACGCGGCTCTGGGCTGCGAACGGCTGGCGCGCGGCGAACACGCTGCCCATGTCCATGGTCTCGTAGGCGCGCAGCACCTCCTGGCCCACGGCATAGAGCTGGGTGTTCTTCGCCTCGCACTGGGTCAGCGCGGTGCGCTGCGTGCCGGTCTCGGCCACGAGGCGCTGGCGCTCGGCTTCGGAAGCGCGCGCGGTGCGCAGCAACTCCTCGTAGGCGCTGCGGAACTGCGCGATCTGGCCGCCGGACTTCTCGGCCGCGGCCTGCGCCTGCTGGCGGATCTGCTCGACGCCGGCACTGGCCTGCTCGCGCGCCTGGCGTTCGCCGGCGAGCTGGGACTGGGCGCGCGCGAGGTCCTTGCGCAGCGCCTCGACTTCGGCCGCCGGTGCGGGCGCGGCTGCGCCCGGTGCCGCGGCGACGGGCTTGCCGGCCTTGAGCGCGGCCAGCTCGTTCTGCGCCTGCTGCAGCTGCGAGGTGGTGATGCGCAGCTGCGCACGCAGCCGCTCTTCCATGCTCTGCGCACCGGCCGCGGCCGGCGCGCCCTGGGCGTGCGCGCCGCCGGCCAGGCCGGCCAGACCGGCGAAGGCGAGCGCCAGGACGAGCGCTGGGGTCTTGAAATGGGATCGGGCCACGGCGACGTCCTCAGAAGCGCGCATTGAGTTCGAGCTGCAGCGTGTCGATCGACAGCGGCGGACCATAGACCTCCTTGGTCGAGATCCAGCGGCCGGTGAACCAGAGGTTCTTGTCGAACGCGTACGAACCGCCGAGGAAGTAGCCGCGTGCATTGGTGCCGCCGCCATGGAAGGTCGAGTCGTTGTAGCCGTCCGGCAGCGCATCGGGTTCGATGCGCTTGTAGCCCGCGAGCACGTTCCAGTCGCCGCGCGCGGCCGGTGCCGGGCGGCCGTAGGTGGCCTGCAGCATGAAGGCGTTGCCGCCGCTCTTGTAGTCGGCCTGGGTGGTGCCGCCGGTGTTGCCGAAGTTGTTGACGATGGCGCCGCGGATGCCCGCGCGGCGCCAGATGTCGTTGGCGTCGTAGGCGGTGTTGCGGATGAAGTTGGCGTCCAGGCGCAGGTTGTTGCCCGCGACCTTGGTGTCCCAGCGCATGTTCAGGTCGACCAGGCGGAACTTCGAGGCCAGACCCACGTACTGCGGCTGTGGCGTGCCGGCCGGGTTGAGCGGGTCGAGCGAGATGTCGCGCAGCAGCATGAGCGTGTTGCCCTTCTGCATGAAGGCCGGGCGCGACCAGTCGGTGCTGCAGCCGTCGGCGCCCGCGTACAGCGCGCAGGGCTCGGAGACCTTGCCGCTGATGTTGCGGAAGTTGTAGTACGCGAGCGCGCCGCGCAGGCGGTTGTCGTCGTCGATCTTCCAGTCGGCGCCGACCTGCGCGCCGAACAGCCACTTGTTCTCGCTCTTGGCCTTGTCCTGGCTGCGGCTGGGCGCGTTGTCCGAGGAGTACTCGAGCGGGATCAGGCCCACCGTGCCGAACAGCGACAGGTCCTTGTTGCTGGCCAGCGCCTTGTCGAACTGGAACGCGATGCCGTCGAAGTTGAGGTCGCTCGAGAACAGCGTGTCGGTCGACATGAAGGGGTTGCCGAAGCGGCCGCCCGTGACGGTGAGCCAGTCGACCGGCTTGTGCGAGATCCACATCTGGTCGAGCCAGACGCTCTTCTTGCTCAGGCCGCCGCCCAGGGTCTGGGTGGTCGAGACCGGGTTGTCGTCGCTGCCCGAGGCCAGGCGCACGCCGGCCTTGGTGTTCTCGCTGAGGTCCGCGAAGATGCCCACGCGGGCCCGGGCGCGGAACAGGTTGCGCCGGTCCTGGCGCGTGTTGAGCAGCGAGGGCAGCGCGAGGTTGGTGTTGGGGTTGACGTCGTAGCCGCTGCTCTTGTTGAGGTCGGGCCAGTTGATCTCGATGTTGCTGTTGTTGCCCGCATAGCTGCGCGACTCGTTGCGCACGCGCACGTCGCCTTCGAAGCGGATGCGCTTGCTCCACTCGGGCGTTTCGTTGGGCGCGGCCCAGCCTTCGTCCTTGGCCTGCGCCATGACCTGGGCCTTGACCTCGTCGCGGATCTGGTCGCGCACGGTCTGCGAGATGTAGGGCACGCGCACGTCGCCCGGCTCGAGCCGCAGGCCACCGGCGCTGGCGCCGGCCACGGCACCGGCCGACACGGCGGCCAGCCGCTGCTGGGCCTGCTGCGAGGCCATGGCTTCGGCCTGGGCCTGCGCCAGCAGCGCCTCGCCCACGTCCTTGGCGAGCGTGCCGCTCTGGATCAGGCCGCGGATCAGCTTGACCATGGCGGTCTCGCCGGCCGGTCCGGCCGGGGCCGACTGGGCGGCCGCGCCGCCCGCGGCCAGCGCGAAGGCCGCGGCCACCGCGGCGGCCAGCGCGCCCTGGCGCAGGGCCGGCGCGAGGCGTCGGGCTGGGGAATATTTGGAGGGGTTCATCGCTTCGTTCACAGGATTGAATGGGGGGATGGGCGGGGCTTCGGCGTGCGTCACTGCCGGCGCCCCTTCATGGACACGCGCATCGGGAAGCGCAGCGAGGCCGGTGGCTTCTCGTCGAAGCGCTCGAGGCCGCGCACCATCGCCAGCACCGCTTCGTCGATGTCGGTGGTGCCGGTGCCGCGCACCAGTTGCGCCCGCGTGGTCCGGCCCTCGGCGTCGAGCCAGATGTCGATCTGGATGTCGTCGAAGCCCAGGTTGCGGGTGCGCGGGTCGCGCAGCAGCGCCTGCTGCAGCACGCTCGCGGCATAGCGCGAGAACGAGCCGCTGCCCAGGCCGCCGCCGGCACCGGTGCCGCTCATGCCGCCGCCGCTGCCGGCCTGGATGCCGAAGGCATCGCTGCCCGCCTGCGCGGCGCTGTCCATGGTCACGGGGTCGCCGAGGTCCTTGTTGGGACTGGGCGGGGTGTCGTCCTTCGGCGGCTCCAGCGGCTCGATCGGCTTGGGCTCGGGCTCGGTCACCGGCTTGATCTTTTCCGGCTCGGGCTCGGGCAGCTTCTCGGGTTCGGGCGGCGGGGGCGGTGGCGGCGGCAGCATCAGCGTGGGAGCGTCGGCCACCACGCGCTTCTGGCTCGCGGTGTCGGCCAGCAGATACCACACGAGCGCCGCCAGCAGCGCCAGCAGCACCGTGCCGATGGCCCAGCCGCCCCAGCGGCGCCACAGCGCGTGCGCGTCGGCAGGCGCGCCGCCGCCGGCCGCGGCGCGGCCCTCGAAGGCGAAAGTCGGATCGCGAGGTTTCACGCGCCGGTCCTCACTTCTGCTTGCCGGTCACGAGGCCGATCTGGTTCAGCTCGATGCGGCGCAGCAGGTCCAGCACGTCGACCACCTTGGCGTACTGCACGCTCGAATCGCCGCGCACGATGACGGGGAAGTCGGGCGACAGGGCCTTCTCGGTGCGCAGGCGCTCCTCGAGCTCCGGCAGCGAGACCGGGTAGGCGTCGAGGAACACGTTGCCCGCGTTGTCGATCGTGATGGCCTTGGTCTTGGGCTTCTCCAGCGCCACCGAGGAACTGGCCTTCGGCAGGTCGACCTTGATGCCCGGGATGCTGGCGTTGCTGGTGAGGATGAAGATCACCAGCACGACCAGCAGCACGTCCACGAACGGCGTGATGTTGATGCCGCCGGTGCGCTTGCGCACGGCGAACTTGGCTGCGTTGGGCATGTGCGTCGCCTCAGGCCGGAACCTGTGCCGGCGAGGTCCAGCCGCCACGTGCCGCGTTGTCGTCGGCCGTGCGGCGCGCGCCGCCCTGGGCCGCGACGGCCGCGGGCACCGACCTGCCCTCGCCCTGCTCTTCGGCCAGGCGCGTCACGAACTCGTCGACGAACACCGCCATGTCGGCGCCGATGGCGTCCGAGCGCGAGGCCAGCCAGTTGTAGCCGAACAGCGCGGGGATCGCGACGCCCAGGCCGGCGGCGGTACACAGCAGCGCGGCCGCCATGCCCGGTGCCACCGAGTTGATGTCCACGGCACCGGCCATCGCCGCCACCACGAACACCAGCATGATGCCGATCACGGTGCCGAACAGGCCGACGTAGGGCGCGCCTTCGATGGTGGTCGACAGCCAGTTCATGCGCTTGGACATGCGCTCGGTCTCGCGCACCATCACGCCATCCATGGCGGCGCGGATGGCGCCGATGGTCGCGCTCGACACGGCGCTCAGGTCATAGCCGCGTTCGTGGCGACGGCGCATCTCTTCGATCGCCACCTGGTACAGGCGCCACAGCGAGGAGTCGTCGCGGACTTCCTGCGACACGGTGTTGCTGATCGCGAGGCGGTCCAGCGGGGCGCCGGCGGCTTCGCGGAAGTGCTCGATGAAGCGGGCATTGGCGCGCGAGGTGGCGCCGTAGCTGCGGCCCTTGCCGATCATGATGGCCCACGACAGCACCATCATCAGGCCCAGCAGGCCGACGACGATCCAGGCGTCCAGCGGCATCGCGGCCAGGATGAAGCCGAAGTGGCTCTTGCCGGCCTGCTGCTCGTCGGCACCGAAGGCCGTGAGGCGCGATTCGGCGCCTTGCGAGACGGCGTCGGCCAGCAGCAGCGCATCGCCGCGAGCGACCTTCGACAGGCGCACTTCGTCGATCGCGCCGGTGAACGGCGCCCAGGCGGCGGGTGCGGGAGCGTTCTGGCCGGCGGCCGGTGCGACCGGCGTGGCGGCCACGTCGGCGCCGAGCGCGGCGGCCGTGTTGAGCGCCGGCAGGCGCGCGGCCAGCGACACCGCGGGGCGGCCGCCGACGTACAGCGCGACGCTGTCGCCCTCGGCCTTGACCGCGATGTGCGACCACTGGCCGGCCTGCACCGGCTGCGCCGGGGTGCTGCGCTGGCCGTTGACCTGCACGAAGGGCACGCCCTGGTCGATGCCGACCAGCAGTTCGCCCGCGCCGTCGCGGCGCGCATAGATCACCTGGCGCGCGCCGAGCTGGTCGGGCCGCACCCAGGCGGAGAAGGTGAAGCTGGAACCGGCGGCCAGTGCCAGCGAGGGCGTGGCGGGCAGCATCAGCGGCGCACCGGCGAACTGCGCGCCCTTGCCGATCACCGTGCCTTCGGCCGGCACGGTCGGGGTCTGGCCGTTGTTGCCGTAGGCGGTCGTGTCGCGCGGCGGCACCGCGCCTTCGGCGAAGTGGTAGACCAGCGTGTAGTCGGGATCGAAGCTGCGCTGGCCATTGCCCGAGGCCGGGGCCTTGGGGTTGCCGTAGTACATCCAGAGCTTCTGCGGCGTGCCGGCCGAGACGTTGGGCACGTCGACCCAGACCAGCGCGATGCCCAGCAGCGGATCGAACTGCTCGATCTGGTGGTTGAGCACGGTCTTGTCGTCGCCGGCCACGAAGCGCAGGTCGGCACCGGTCTCGCTCACGCCTTCGAACTTGAAGTTGCCCGTGTGCAGGCGCACCAGCACCGGCACGCGGCCGGCGTCGCTGCCGATGGCGCCGGCCTGCGGGCCGCCGTCCACGGTGATCGGCTTGCGATAGGCCCATTCGGGCTGCCACCATGCATGGGCCAGGCCCGGCAGGAGCGTGCTCAACAGCGTGAGCGCGAGGAAAAGAAAGCGTCGCATGACAGGGGTTCTCCGGAAAGCTCGTGGAAAAAAATTCTTGAAAGTGGCGTTGCCGCGTTCGGATTCGGGTTCGGTGATCAGTAGCTGGCGTTGATGCTGAAATTGACCTGCGTGTCGCCCTTCTTCGTGCGCGGGCCGTCCTTCAGCGGACGACCGACATCGATGCGGCCCGAGAAGTACTGGCCGACCTTGAAGGTGGTGCCCAGGCCCACCGAGGCGAGCGCGAAGCGGTCGGCCTGTTCGGGCAGCGGGTTCTTCAGGCGCAGACGCGCGCCGTCGAAGAAGGCATAGGCGCGCCAGCCCTCGACCCAGGGGTTGAGCCAGGTCAGCGGCGGCGTGCGCCATTCGACCGAGCCGACCACGCCGTAGTCGCCGGTGGCCTCGGCCGAGAGATAGCCGCGCACCGAGTTCATGCCGCCGCCGGCGATCTGTTCGCTCGACACCAGCGGCGAGTCGGTCATCTGGCCGTTGACGCGGAAGGCGAGCTGCGAGCCGCCCTCGAAGGTGTAGCTGCCGTTGAGGTCGGTCTTCAGCACCATGAAGCTCGGCGAGGACTTGTAGCGCTTGTAGTCGAACTGCGCCTGGTCGCTGCCGTAGCTGAAGAAGCTGCGCGTGCCCACCACCAGCGACACGCCCACGCCGTACTGGCTCTTCTCGGTCTGGCGCAGGCCCGAGTACGACAGCGTGATCGGCGCGTACTTGAGCGGCACCTCGTCGCTGCTGTTCTTGAGCGTGAGCGCCTCGCGGTTGTTCTTGAGGTCGACGCCGGCGCTGAACGAGTGCCACCAGTTGCCGGCGTTGGGCACCGTGTAGGTGGCCTTGATGCCGAGCGAGTGGCCCTTGCCGAGCACGTCGGTGCCGCCCACGGTGGCCACGTTGCTGTCGGACCAGAAGGCCGAGCCCTCGAGCGACCAGTTGCTGTTGGGCAGCGGCGCCAGATACGAGGCCGACACCACCTGCGTCTGCTTCAGGTCCTGCGGCGCGCCGAAGAAGCTGATCGAGGCGCTGTGCCCGAGCTGCCACAGGTTGTCGTGGCCGATCGAGGCCGAGGCGCGCAGCTTGCGCGTGTCGGCGCTGTAGTCGTTGTTCAGGCCGACGCTGGCGCGCCACGGGCTCTGGTCCTCGACCTTGAGGTCCACGTCCATGGTGCCGGGCATCGCGCCCTGGCGCACCAGGGGCATCACCTGCCGCTTCGGACCGCGGTTGAGCGCGGCGAGCTGCGACTGGGCCTTGTTGAAGTCGGGCACGGTGCCCTCCTGCAGCGCGGGCACCTGGTCGCGCACGTCCAGCGGCGAGTTGTACTCGGCGCCGACCACGCGCACGCGGCCCACGCGGGTCTCGCTGACCTGCAGGAACACCACGCCCTGCGCGACCTGCTGTTCGGGCAGGTCCACGTAGACCGACTGGTAGCCGGCGGCCTGGTAGGCGGCGAGCAGCGCGTCGCGCGCGCCCTCGATGTCCTTGAGGGTGCGCTCGGGACCGAGGAAGGGCGTGACCGCCTTCTCGATCGCGCGGGCGTCCAGCGCGGTGTTGCCGCGCACGATGTATTCGGTGACGTCGACCTTTCGTTCGGGTGCGGCCGGCGCGGCAGCTGCCGCGGCCGCGGGGGGCGGGTTCTGGTTCGGGGCCTGGGTGTCGGCGGGTGCGGCGGCCGCCGGCGCGGTGTCCGCGGCTTGCGCCGACGCGACCCCGTGCGCACTCAGCGCCAGCACTGCCAGCCACACCGCTCTCCAGCACATCGGTGGGGCGTTCTTCTTCAAGTCATGCATTTCCAGCTCGGTTCTCAAGGATGAAGCTCGCTCGGCAGCGGCCCATGGTGGAGAGCCTTCATGTCGCCGCTGCGTACGTTTCCTAGACGCCCGGCAAGCGCGGCGACTGTCGTTTGTCACGAAAACTTCATCAAGAAAAGTCGGACGGGTCCTGCACGGGGCCGTCGCCGCACATAAGAAGAAGGGCCTCCACGCGGGAGGCCCTTCCTGGAATGACGCGGCGGATGCCGCGTGGTCCTTCGTGCTACTGCTTCAGATTGCGGCGCTCGCCCGGCGTCAGCGACTGCATCTGCGCGGTGCTCAGCGCGCCGGCGCCGAGCACCTGCACCACGCCCTTGGGGTCGTAGGCGGCGCCGGTGGTGCCGCGCTCGCGCGCGCCGCCGTTGCCGGCCGGCGCGCCTTCGGGCGCCTCGTTGCCGAAGCCCAGCACCCGCACCGTGAACACCGAGGGCAAGGCCTTCCTCGCCTCGGCGCGCTCGCGCTGCAGCGAGTCCTGCGCCGCGATGCCGGCCTGCGCGGCCGCCGCGCTGGCGTTCGAGAGCGCGCCGACGTTGACCGCCGCCACCACGGGGATGCCGGTGGACTTGCCCTGCACCTGGATGTTCTCGGCATTCACCACGTGCAGCGCCGCGAGGTTGACGTTGCCCGAGACGCGGATGCCGGCCTCGCCCGCGTCGATGGTGCCCAGCGGCGCGATCAGGTCGATGTCGCCCGGCGGGATCTCGGCGATCGGGTTCAGGGTGGCGATGCCCGCGCCGGTGGTCGGCGCGTTGGGCGACAGCGTGACGTTGCCCACGCCGTCGTAGACGCGCCGCTGCGGCGTGTAGACCACCGTGGTCTTGGCACCGCGCCCGGCGTTGATGTCGCCCTCGGCCGACCAGCCCAGGATGTTGCCGCCGAAGGTGGTGAAGATGCGGCTCTGGCCCATCAGGATGCTGCCGTGGGCGTAGATGTTGACGTCGCCCTCCCCCTGCGTCATCACGCCCGAGCCCGGCCCCGGCACGAAGCCGCCGTCCACGCCCACCAGCGTGCGTCCGCCCGGCGTCATCACGTGCACGTCGCCGCCGAACTGGGTGTGGATGCCGGCGTCGAGCACGTCGTAGAAGTTCACGTCGTAGCCCGGGCTGCCCAGCGCCTCCCACTCGGCCTTGGTGATGTAGGTCCTGCCCGGTGTCGGACGGTCCTTGCCGACGCCGTTGCTGACCACGTAGCCGTCGATGTAGATCGCGCTGCTGAACAGCGTGAGGTCGCCCTCGTAGCTGCGCGGGCGGCCTTCGGCATCGGTGTCGGGCAGCAGGGTGGCGATGGCCTCGCGGCCGCGCAGGTAGCTGCCGCGGCGCTTGCCGCCCTCCTCGTTGTATTCGCGGCCCGAGGCCTTGAGCTCGGCGTAGTAGACGTTGCGCAGGAAGGCGCGCTGCTGTTCGGCCGGCAGCGCCGCGAAGAAGGCGCGCGCATCCATGGTGGCGGCGTCGAAATGCAGGCCGAGGCGGTTGGCCCCGCCGAAGCGCTCCGTGAGCCAGTTGACCAGGTGCAGCCGGCTCTCGACCTTGTACTCGCGCGCCAGCGAGCGGTTGGCCGCGCTGTCGCCGCGCGAGAGCGCCTGCTGGCGCTCGCGGTCGAGCTCCACCTGCTTGCGCGCCAGGAAGGCCGGGGCGCCGGCCTCGTCGCCGTCGTAGCCGAATTCGCGCACGAGCCACTGCGCGAGCGACAGCGCGCCGTTGTAGACCGCCACGGCCTTGCCCGGCTGGTCGGCCAGCGGCTGGCCCGGATCGGCCAGGTTGGCCGGATCGAGGTAGCGCTTCGCGAAGGCCTGCCAGTCGGCGCCCGCGCCCATGCCGGCCGACACCGCCACGCTGGCGCCGCTGCTGCGGTCGCCGGGCTTCACGTCGACCACGGCGCCCAGTGTCTTGACCTCGCCGCGGTCGGCGAAGTACAGATCGCGCCCGGCCGTCACCTCGAGCAGGCCCGGGCCGGTGACGTAGAAGCTGCTGTGGCGGATGTCGCGGCCAGCCTCGACCACCGAGATGTCGTCGGCCAGGCCGTGCGAGATCAGGTTGCCGCGGCCCTCGCCGATGGTGTCCTTCTGGCCCAGGCGCGTGCCCGAGTCGGTGATGTCGCGGCCCGCGCGCACCGCCACCGGGATCGAGCCGTCGTAGCGCGTGCCTTCGCGGCCCAGGTGGCCCAGGCTCGCCATCTGGCCGAAGCGCAGGCCGACGATGTCGCCTTCCACCGCGTAGTAGCGCGCCGGCTCCTGGCCTGTCGCGGCATAGGCCGAGGTGGCCTGGCTCGCGAAGGTGAACAGCGGTGCGTTCGCATAGCGGCCGCTGGAATTCGCGAGCCAGTCGGTCCGCTCGTTGACCACCGACGGATGCAGGTTGTGCACCAGCGTCGGACTCAGGCCGTAGGGGCCGCCGCCGGTGTAGGCGATCAGTCCCATGAAGCCCGGACGGAACGGGCTGGTGAGCGCCGCCGGGTCGGCGGTCGACGCGGTGATCGCATAGCCGCTGGCCTGGATCGAGTCGCGCGCCAGCAGTTCGAGCACGCCCTTGCCGGTGACGTTGGTGTACTGCTCGCCCTGCGGCGCCGGCGAGAGCGTGAGGCCGAACTCGGTGCGCGTGAAGGCCGCGCCGTTGTTGGCCAGCAGGTTCGCGGTGCCCACGCCGTAGTAGAGGCTGCCGCTGGCCGCGACCGCGCGCAGGATCGACGGATAGAAATGGCCCTGGTAGGTCGCGCCGACGTTGGTGTCGCGGCGCGCGTTCACCACGTCCTCGGCCACGGCGCCCTCGCCCCAGGCGGTGGTCGGCGTGAGGTTGCCGCCGGCGCTGAACAGGTCCACGCCGGTGGCCGGGGTCCACAGCGAGAACCAGCTGTAGCCCTGGCCCGTGTATTCCTTGCCCTGGTAGCCGAACGGCGTGGCGTTGAGCAGCTTGGTGCGGCCCGCGTCGGCCACGCCGCCGAGCACCAGGTCGCCGCGCGCGTCCAGCCGCGCCGCCGAGTCGCCGAGCACCAGCACCGGTCCGCCGCTGGCCCCGGCGCGGCCGGCGCTGTAGGGATCGCCGCCGCGCGAGTCGAGCTGGTCGCGCGTGCCCACGCCCACGTCGATGCCGCCGATGGCGCCGGCCTGCACGCGCAGCGCGCCGCGCAGGTTGACCAGCGTGCTGTTGAGGTCGTGCTCGTTCCTGCGCAGCGTCGCGTTCGGGTTCAGGGTGCCGCCGATGCGCAGGTCGAGGTCGCCGCCGCCCGTGAGCACGAGCTCGCCGCCGGGCGTCATGCGGCCGGTGCTGGCCACGGCCAGGTGCAGGCCTTCGCTGCGCGGCACCCGGGTGGTGTAGCTGCGCAGCGGACCGTCGTTGAAGTAGACCTCGCCGCGCGGACCGATCATGCCGGCGTCGCGCCCGGCCTCCACCACCAGGTTGCCACCGCCCAGCGTGCCGAAGCCGGTGAAGCCCACGAGGTAGGGGTCGTTGGTGTAGCTGTTGCCCCCGTACGGGTAGTACTCGCCGTTCGCGCCCACCACGTAGGTGCCGAAGTTGATCCACCAGGCCGCGGGCCGCGCGTCGGCGCCGGTCGCGACGCTGCCGCTGCCCTGGCGCCAGAGCCAGGTGCCGGTGGCGGTCGAGCCGATCTGGCCGCGCATCTCGGACAGCTCGAAGCCCTGGCGCGGGCTGCCGCCGCTGCCGACCAGGTCGCCGCGCAGGTCGCCGCCGGCGCGCAGCAGCAGGTTGCCGCCCTGCTCCGGATACCAGGCCGCGTAGAGGCTGCGCGCACCGCCGTCGATCAGGTGCTCGTAGGGCTTGCCTTCGATGGGGAACAGGATCGAGCCGTCCTTGAGCAGGCCGCGGGCCTGGTCGTAGAGCCGGTCGGCCGCGCCGCCCACGCCGGGCGCGGTGGCGGTGCCGGCCGTGTAGACGCCGTAGGGCGAGCGCAGCGTGAGGTCGCCGCCCGAGACCAGGTCGAGGTCGCCGGTGCCGGTGCGCAGCACGCTGAACAGCTGCTCGCGCGCCGGGTGGTAGGCCGCGACGCGGTCCGGCGGCACGGCCGGCTTGTCGACGGTGGCGTATTGGCCGTAGCCGAAGTCGTTCATCTCGCCGGGGTCGCTGCTGACCAGGCCGATCATCTGGAGCTCCTCGACCTGCTCGGGCGTGATGGGCGTGCCCGGAACGATCTGGAAGCTCAGCACGTACTCGCCGAAGAAGTCGATCACCAGCTTCTCGCCCGCGTCCGGTCCCCAGAAGTAGGTGGCCGGCGAGCCCGTGCCCGGCACGTCGCTGACCTTCGCGCCGAGGCCGAAATGGGTGTCGGCCAGCTGCAGCCGGCCCGTGGCGTGCGGCTGCGCGAGGCGCGTGTCGGCCGCGCCGAGGTCGGCGCCGGCCACGAGGCGCAGGTCCCACGACAGCGAGCCCGCGGGCAGCATCGGCGCCAGCGCCCAGGTACGGCCCTGGTTGCCGTCGGCATCGGCGGGCCGCAGGTTGATCATCTCGACGCCGCCCGGCAGCTTGACCTGGGTTTCCGAGGGCACCACCGCGCCCTTGGCCAGCGCGAGCGGGCGCGACAGCGACATGCCCACCGGCAGCGGCACGCCCGCGGGCCAGATGCCCGCGGCCATGCGCACCGCGGCCGGCAGGCGGAAGCCCGCGGCCAGGCGCGTGCCGGCCGGCAGCGTCACGGGCTCGCCCAGCACCGAGCCGGCCGCGTGCAGCAGCTTGCCCGCGGCGTCGCGCACGTCCGCGCCGAGCACCAGGCCCGCGGGCACGGTCAGCGGCTGGTCGAGCACCATCGCCCCCGGCAGTTGCGTGCCCGAGGGCAGCGTCACGGCGGCGGCCGGCAGATCGAAGTTGAGCGTGCGGCCCTGCTCGAAGCCGGTGCCGGTGTCGAGCGTGACCAGGCCGCCGTGCGGGATCACGAGGTCGCCGCCGAAGGGGATCCGGCCGCTCGGCAGGATCCAGCCCTTGTCGTCGGGCGTGGCGCCGCGCACCAGGCGCGAGCCGTCGAAGCCGTCGTTGATGCTGCCGAAGACCTCGAGGTTGCCCGGGGCGCGGATCACCAGCGCGCCCGGTTCGCCCGAGCCGTAGGCCAGGGTCTTCTGCGTGCGCGGGTTCACGCTCGCGTAGCGGTGGCCCGAGAGGTCGATGTCGCCGTCCACGTGCAGGTCGCCGTCGGGGTTGATCGCGGCGTCGGTCACGATCTGCACGCCGGGGCGCAGGTGGAAGCGCTCGCCCTGCGCGCGCAGGCCCGCGAGGCGGCCGTTCATCAGCGCGCCGTTGCGCAGCGCGGCCTCGATGAAGGTCTCGCTCTGGCCGTGCAGGCGGTCGAGGTAGGCCTGGTCGATGACCTGGTAGGTACGGCCGTCGACGCTGGTGTCCGTGCCCTTCGCGGCGCTCTTGTCGGTGACGAAGGCATTGACCGCGACCGACTTCGCGCCCTGGATCACGATGCTGCCCGCGGCCTCGATGGCCACGTCGTCGGCGCCGCGGCGCGGTGCGTTGAGCGCCACCGTGCCGTAGTCCTTCGCGGCGCCGGCCACGCGCAGGTCCATGCGCGCGCCGCTGGCGATCGAGAGCGTGCCGCTGCCGGCATCGAGCTCGATGACCGCGCGGTTGGGCGCGTCGATCGCCTGGCCGTAGCTGTCGCGCCGCAGCACGCTGGCGCTGGCATCGAGCACCGCCGTGCCCGCGAGCGACACGCCGTCGCGCGCGGCCAGCCGGATGCTGCCGGCCTGCTCGCCGCTGGCGTCGATGCGGCCCGCGACCGTGAGCCGGCCGCCGTCGACCGAGAGGTTGATCTCGCGCGCCTTGAGCTCGTCGCCGACCACGAGGTCGCCGCGCTTGAGCTGGAAGCTGCGCACGCCGAAGGCGCCGCCCTCGTTGAGGCGCGCGTTGAGGCCCTGGAAGTCGGCGATGGTCTGCGCGCGCAGCTCGATGTCGCCGGCCGCGTAAGGCACCAGCGTGCCGCCCGCGTCGTAGGCGCCGCTGCTGCCGGCCGCGATGGCACCGCGCAGGTCGATCGTGCCCGCGCCGGCATCGAGCGCCAAGGCATCGAGGCGGCCCGCGCGGTTGTTGCGCGCCGACAGGTCGATGCGCGCGCCCGCCGCCTGCGCGATGTTGCCGCCGCGGCTTTCGAGCACCAGGTCGCCGCCCCAGCCGTACTTGCTGACGTCGAAGAAATCGACGCGCCGGCCCGCGAGGTCGAGCATCGAACGCTCGCCCAGCAGCAGGTCGCCCTGCGCGACCAGGCTCAGCTTGCCGCTGGGCAGCAGCACCGCGGTGTCGAAACGCAGCTGCCCGCCCGCGTCGAGCCGCAGCTCGGCGCCCAGCGCCTCGGGCGCCACCGCGCCGACCGCCGGTGCCAGCGCGCCCTCGGGCGCCGTCACCGCGATGCGGCCGCCCGCGCGGATGTCGTTGACCGAGCCGGCCTTGCCGGTCATCAGCGGCGTGCTGATCAGCAGCTCGCCGCCGCTGCGGTCGAAGGCCTTGGTGCTGTCGTTCCAGGCACCCTGCGACTGGTAGACGCCGAGGCTGCCGCGGTGGTTGGCCGTGATGCGTTCGCTGGCGTTCAGCGCCACCGTGCCGAAGCCCAAGGTCAGGCGGTCGTGCGAGATCACCGACTTGGGCTGGGTCTGGGCCGCGTAGCCGAACACGATCTCGCGCGCATCCACCTCGAGCCGGCCGCTGCCGGTGCCGGCGCCGCCGCTCATCACGCCGCCGGCCGGCGAGGCCGAGCCGTTCCACACCAGCGTGTCGGTCTCGATGCGCGCCACGTCGCCGGCGCCGCCATGGCCGTAGATGGCCGGCGTGGTCAGCACCAGTTGCGCCAGCGAGGGCTGGCCGTTGGCGGACGACAGCGTCGACAGCCGCACCGATTCGTAGAAGTTGACCGAGTCGCGCGCGGTCAGCACCAGGTTCTCGAGCGCCGGCGCGCCGGTGCTGGTGTCGCCGCGCAGCAGGCGGTCGAGCACCTGCTGGTTGAGCGTCATGCCCGCCGGCAGCGCACCGCCCGCGCGGGCGCGCTCCAGCGCCTCGGCGCTGCCGACGTTGATGCCGCCCACGGCCAGCACCAGATTGCGCGCGCCGTAGCGCACCGAGTCGCCGAGCTCGAAGGCGCGGTCGGTCGCGGCCGTGATCGTGCCCTCGGCATAGAGGGTGGTGGTGCCGCCGCAGCGCACGCTGCCGCCGCACACGCCGATGCGGATCGGCCCCTGGCCGTAGCGGGTGTCGGTGCTCAGGCTCGGGGCCAGCATGTCGAGCCAGCCGTTGGAGACCGCGAGCACCGACACATCGCCGGGCTTGAAGACGTAGCCGGCCTTCGAGTCCCAGGAGACCGGGCCGCGGCGCAGCGTGTCGATGGCCGCGCCCTGCTCGAGCACGATGCCGCCGTCGCGCTGGCCCGCGACCAGGAACACCTGCGGCGCCGACAGCACGGCGCCTTCGCGCAGCACGATGCCGCTGGCGGCCTGGTAGGCCGTGCCGAAGCCCGCAAGGTACGAGGACTGGGTGTTGCGCTCCGACTCGAAGCGCGACTGCGGCGCACCGCCGATCGCCATGGTGCCCGCGCCGATGCCGTTGAGCATGCCGGCGTCGAGCGTGACGCCGGTGAAGCCCTCGGTGGGCCCCTTGCCCGCGGCCACGATCTCGAACATGCGCGTGCTGCCGCTCACCACCAGCTCGCTGCCGAAGCCGCCCGGCGCGGCCGCGTGCCGCACCGTGCCTTCGGCGATGCGGATGCCGCGGTCCTCCATCGGCTTGATGCCCGGGGTCAGCGTCAGCCGGCCCGCGTCGCGTTCCAGGCGCGGGCGCGGCACGCCGTCGCGCGCGGCCCAGTCGAGGCCGAACTGGGCATAGCTGGTCTCGTTGTACTGGGAGTAGGTGCGCAGCAGGTCGGCCGGCGTCACCACCAGCTGCGTGGTCAGCGCGTCGAGGATGCCGGTGTTGGCGACACTGACCCGGCCCGCGGTGCTGAAGGAGCCGTTGCGCATCGCCTGCGTGGCGCCGAAGGCCGCCTGGCCGCTCGCCAGTCCGTTGAGCTCGACGCGGAAGGCGCCCGGCAGCAGCGCGTAGGTCGAGGGCAGCAGCGTGTAGGTGCCCGGCGGCAGGCCCGGCACGCCCGCGCCGATGGTGACCTGGCGCCCGACCATCGGGTCGCCCGCGCCCTTCTCGGGCGCGATCGGCGCGGCACCGGGCTGCGCGCCCGGCACGATGGCGTAGACCGGGTTGGTCGCGAGGCCCGGCAGCACGAAGGCCGCGCGGCCGGTGCCGCTCTGCACCAGCGGGTTGAGCCGCGCGTCGGTGGAGCCGCCGCGGCCCGAGAGGAAGGCCGCGCCGGTCAGCGTGCCGCCGCCCGACAGGTCGATGAGCGCCCCGCCCTGCACGTCGATGCGCTCGCCGAGCAGCGTGACGCCGCCGAAGGCCGACGCCGAGCCGCCGATGCCCACGTAGCCGGCGTCGAGGCCGTTGTGGACATAGGTCAGGCCGTCCTTGGTGCCGCCGTAGGGCATGGCCAGGCCGGCGCCGCTGGTCGAGGTGATGCTGCCGGCGC
The DNA here is from genome assembly GCF_059418345.1 of Variovorax sp. GW821-FHT09B01. Lineage (NCBI taxonomy): Bacteria > Pseudomonadati > Pseudomonadota > Betaproteobacteria > Burkholderiales > Comamonadaceae > Variovorax > Variovorax sp. GW821-FHT09B01. The sequence goes on from NZ_JBWKPQ010000002.1 coordinate 626,259, forward strand.
GCAGCAGCACCGTGGAGGCGAGGTCCTCGGCCTGGCCCTCGGGACGGCCCAGCGTCACGCTGCCCAGCGGCGCGCGCACCACGCCGCCCTGGTCGACGTTGGCCGACATCAGCAGCAGGGAGCCGAAGGCCGAGTACGGCACGGCGGGTTCGCCCTCGCCGATGCGCTCCACGCGCAGGCTGCGCGTCGGGTCGTAGAGGTTCTTGTAGTTGCCCCAGGTATCGAACTCGCCCCTCTTGCCGGCACGGATCTCGGCGCGCGCGCCGGTGGCCGGATAGATCTGGCTGGCCGCGAGCACCAGGTCGCCCGCGGTCTCGAGCGAGGTGCGGTCGCGCACCAGCGAGGCCTGCAGCCGCAGGTCGCCCTGGCTGCGCAGTTCGAGGCGCTCGAAGCCGTCGCGCTCGACCTGCACGTTGCCCTCGAGCTCGGGCTGGGCGCCCGCGGTGCCGAAGGCCACGGTCTCGATCACGTCGAGCACCGAGGACTCGATGCGCAGGCCCGAGCCGGCGGCCAGCCGCGGCACGCGCGGATTGACCGGGATCGGCAGGATGTACCTGTCGCGGCCCAGGCCGGTGTTGCCCCCGAGGCGCACGTAGGGCGCCGCCAGCAGCACCTGCGAGCCGTCGCCCGAGCCCTGCGCGAGGCTGAAGCTGCCCGAGGTCATGCGCAGGGCCTGGCCGAGCCGCAGGTTCACGCCGTCCTCGAAGCTGATCACGCCGTTGACCAGCAGCGAGAGGCTGTCGAAGCCGCCGGCCTCGATGCGGTCGACGCCGATGCGCGCACGGCCGTAGGCGAGCGCGGCATCGGCCTGGCCCGGGCGCAGGTCGGCGCGCAGCGAGTCGGGGCCCTGCTGCGCACCCACCTTGATCTCGCGCAGCGAACGCACGCGCGCGTCGGGCGCGTTGGCCTCGGGATAGGCCGGCGCCTCCAGCGTCAGCCCCAGCGTGCCGCCGGCCGCGCCCGCGCCACCCGCCGCGGCGTGCAGCGTGCCGTCGATGAACAGGCCGTTGAAGCTGCTCAGGTAGATCAGGCCGCCGTCGGAGGCGACCGCCGTGGCGCCGGCCAGCGGCAGGTCCAGCGTCGCGCTGGTGCCCGAGGCCTCGAGCCGCGCGCCGGGGCGCACCACGATGAAGTTGTCGGCGCCCACCGTGCTGGTGGCGCTGGCGTTGTAGCGCCCGCCGATCTGGATGCTGCCGCCGTCGCCGACCAGGCCGTAGCGCCGGCCGCGCAGGTCGGTCGCGATGCGGGCCTCGCCCGACACGTCGAGCACCGCGTGGTCGTCGAGCCAGATCGAGCGGTCATGGCCCTTGGACGAGGCGCCGTCGGAGCCATAGCCGAAGGTCTGCAGCTCGATGCGCCCGCCCGCCGCGCGCAGCGTGCCGTCGATGGTGAGCTGCCCGTTGCCGACGAGCGTGATGGCGCGGCCGGCATCGACCTGCACCCGCGCGTCGCGGCCCACGTCCAGCGGGGCCAGCGAGCCGTAGCCCCAGCCGGCCGTGAGCTGCAGGTCGGCGCCCTGGCGCTGCGTCAGCAGGCCCTTGGCCGCGTTCTCGGTGTACTCGGGCGGCAGCCAGGTCTGGAACACGCCGGCGGTGTCGGCGCCCGTGGGCAGGCTGCGCGCGGCGGTGGTGTCGGCGCGCTGCACCGGCATCTCCACGCGCAGCGCGGCGCCCGGTGCGACCGCGAGGCCCTGGTGGCCGATGAGCTCGTAGCGCGAGAAGCCCGTGCGCAGCAGTTCGCCATCGAGATGCAGCACGCGGCCGACCGCCACGTCGCGGTCGAAGCGCGCGCCCACGGCGATGCGCGTGCCGGCCGCGAACTCGAGGTCGCGCGGCGCCGCGGTGCCGGCCGGGAGCATGGCCGCGGTCGGCTGGATGCCCATGCCCTGCGGGAACACCTCGGGCGACACCACGTAGCGGCTCGGGAAGCCGCTGCCGGACTGGTTCGCGAGGCCGATGATCACCGTGCCGGCCGGCAGCGTCGGCACCTGGCTCCACGAATAGATCGAGTAGGACTGGCCGGCCGCTGTCTGCAGCACGTAGCTGTCGTTGTTGCCGATGGGCTTCGGCGGGGTCCAGCTCGCGGCCAGCGTCAGGTGGGTCTCGGGCCGCGCGCGGTCCACCCGCGGCGCCGCGCCCAGTGCCTCGCCGGGCTGGGCGCGCGTGCGCATGTAGCTGAAGTCGGCCGGCAGCGTGGCGCCGGCCTTCACCACGAAGCCCTCGCTCGCGATCAGGTCGATCGGCGCGACCTCGCCCGCGGCCAGCACGCCGCGGCCGCCCGCGATCTCGCCGCCGATCACCACCGCGCCGCCCGACTGCAGCCGCAGCGTGCCGCCGCCCTTCATGCCCTGGCTGCGCAGCGCGCCGCCGAGCACCAGTTCGCCGACCGGCTGGCCCGCGGTGCCGGCCTGGTAGGCATTGGCGGCCAGCGCGATGTCGCCGCCGCGGCCGCCCTGCACGCTGTGGTCGGCGCGGTAGATGGCGCCGGCCGAGGTGTCGAGCACCGCGCCCTGCGACAGCACCACGTCGCCGCTGGACTGCACGCGGATGCTGCCGCCCGCCACGAAAGGCACGCCCGCCGTGCCCGCGCGGTCGAGCGCGAGGTTGGACCACAGGCCGCGCGCATCGAGCAGCACGTTGTCGGCGATCTTCACGCCGGCCGCGAGCTCGGGCTTGAGCGGCGCCGCGAGGCGGTCGACCCAGCCGAGGCTGGCGCTCCACTTCTGGAACACGTTGCCCAGCGCGATGCTGCCGCCGCGCGCTTCGAGTCCCGCGTCGACCTGCACCTGCGTGGCATGCAGCGCGATGTCGCCGCCAGGCGCCACCCGCACCGCCTCGCGCACCGCGATGCTGTCGGTGGCATGCAGGCGCAGCGCGCCGAGCTCGAGCGCGTCGAGCCAGCCGGCGTCGAGGTGGAGGTCCAGCCCCTCCTCGGCCGCGCCGCCGATGGCGATGCGCTGCGCCACCGCGTCCTCCATGTAGCGCAGGCCCTCGGTCGCCTTGTCGTAGATCGGCGTCTGCTTGCCGACGATCAGCTGTCCGCGCAGCGCCACCGCGGTCTGGGCCTGGCGGTAGCCGTCGAAGGACTTGTCGCGCGCCTGCGTCTGGCCCTGGCCCTGGAAGGCGCTGGTGTCGATGTCGCCCTCGAGCGTCGCCTTGGCCGTGCCCACCACGAGGCGGCCCGCGTCGCGGCCCACCGTGTAGCCGTTCTCGAGCCGTTCCTTGGCGCCGATCAGCGGGTTGTAGAAGGCGTCGGTCACGCCCCAGCGCTTGTGCTCCGATTCGAAGCCCTTGTAGAGGCCGGTGTAGAGCAGGTCGCCGGGCGCGCGCGAGGCTTCGTAGAGCCGGCCGTCCGAGCCCTTGAGCCAGGTCTGGCGGATCTTGCCGGTCTGCACGTCGAGCGTGCCGCCCGCGAGGTTGATGCTCGAGCCCTTGTCCGTGCGCAGCTCGCCGCCGCCGAACTGCACCGTGCCGCCCTGCGCCGACCATTCGCCGATGCCGTGGCCCGCGATGCCGAGGTAGCCACCGACCTCGAGCAGGCCGCCGGCCGTGTACCAGCGGTCGGTCTCGTAGCCGTTGGTGCCCGCGGGCACGCGCACCAGGTAGCGCCGGTCGAGCCAGATGTTGTTGTTGAACAGCGCGCGGCCGTCGCGGTTGCGCGGCGCATCGCGCTGCTCGTTGCCCTGCACGTTGATCTCGACGTTGTTGGCCTCCATCGCCACGCGCACGCCGACCGCGCCCGCCACGTCGATGCGCGCGCCCTCGCGCACGCTGCTGCGCTTGGCATCGACCAGCACCTGGCCGCCGGTGGCCAGTGTGAGCGAGTCGCCGAGGAACTCGACCTCGCCGCCGCTGGCGATGCGCACCAGCGACTGGTCGCGCCGGTGCGCCACGCCGTCGCCGGCCTTGTCCGAGTCCTTGATCATCGCGTTGCGCTGCACGTCGAGCGCGGTGGTCGCGCTCTCGTCGAGCAGGATCGCCGTCACGCTGCCGGTCTCGAGCGTCACCTTGCCCGCGGCATCGGCCGTGTCGTTGAGCAGGTGCACCGTGCCGCGCGTGTGGACCGAGGTGGTCGACACCGCCACGCCCTGCTGGCGCACGTCGCGGCCCGTGAGCGTGATGTCGCCCTGCTCCGCCTGCAGCAGCCCGGTGTTGCGCACCAGCCCGGCGGCGCTGCCCTCGAGGCGCAGCGGCGTGATGGTGTTGCCGCGCGTGGTCGAGGCCTGGTTCTCGTCGGTGCCCAGGCCCTTGCGGATCACGAAGGCATCGCCCGCGGCCAGCATGACCTGGCCGTTGGGCGTGCTGATCTGGCCGTGGTTGTGCGCCTCGCGGCCGGCCAGCAGCACGTAGCCGCCGGCCTCGGTCACCGTCTCGGGGCGGCGCGTCGCGATGCGCGCGCCGGCCTCGACCACCACGTCGCCCGTGGCCGCGCCATGGCTGAAGCTGTTGGCCGTGGTCTGCAGGTCGTTGGCCAGGCTCGGGATGAACTTCGTGCCCTGGCCCTCGCTGTAGAGCCCCTTCTTGAACTGCGCATCGCTCATGCCGACGGCCGAGGCCACCAGGTTGCGCGTGTCGACCTGGCTGCTGCCGCTGAACACGATGCCGTTGCGGTTGACCACCATCACCGTGCCGTCGGCCTGGATCCGGCCCTGGATCTGCGAGGGCCGCGCCTGCGGATCGTTGACCCGGTTGAGCACGGCCCAGCTCGGCTGCTGCTCGAACTTCAGCGTGGTGTTGCGCCCCACGTTGAAGGTCTCCCAGTTGAGGATCGCCTGCGGCGCGGTCTGCGCGATCGTCACCTGCGTCTGGCCGCCGTTGTGCGATTCCACCGGCGCGTTGGCATTGGCCCAGCCTGCCGTGAGGCTGGCCGTGTCCACGCGCAGGCCGCCCTCGGCCAGGCCGTCGGGCACGCCCTGGCCGCTGGCGATGGCCGTACGCCGCGCCGCTTCCTGCGCGGCCTGTTGCGCCGCGATGCCGCGCGCCGCGAGGTTCAGGTTGCCGATCGAGCGCTGCAGCTGCTCGCCCGCGCGCTCCTGCTGGGCCTGCGGGCTCACCAGCGCCGAGGCCGGCATGCCGTTGGGCAGCCGGCCGGTGGCCAGCGCGGTGCTCTGTGCCATGTTCTTCTGCGCCATCCAGCCGGCGCTGAAGGCGCGCTGCGCATGCGCGGCGGGCACCGTGGCGCCCGCGGCCAGCATCAGCGCGATGGCATGCACCAGCGGCCGCAGCCGGATCTGGGGAGTGAAGGAAAAGGGGCTGCTCTCGTTGCGCCGGGACACCGTGCTGCTGCTGCGTTGCATGCGGACTTCCATGGGTTCGTGTTGCGTTGCTCGATCGATGCCGCGAGGCCCGCGGCCTCGTGGTCTACCGAGCTATGACAGCGAAGCCACGGCGCGACTGCACCATGTCACGAAAACTTCACGAACGGCCCGCGCCACCCCGGCGTTCAGGCGCTGGCCAGGCCCAGCAGCACGATGCCGCCCGGCAGTTGCGTGAGCTCGGCGCCATAGACGTCGCGCACCAGGAAGGCCACGTCGTCGAGCCGGTCGATCGAGAAGCTGGCCTGCACCCTGGTGCGCCCCAGCGCCGCGTTGGTGATCACCAGCCGGCCATGGCGGTAGCGGTTGACCTCGGCCACCACCTCCGACAGCGGCACCCGGTCGAACACCAGCTGGCGCCGGCGCCAGGCGCTGACCGCGCCGGTATCGACCGCCGCGACCGCGCCCAGGCCGGCCGCGCTCCAGCGCAGCTGCCGCCCCTCGTCGAGCCGCACGCGCTGCGTGCCGCGCGCCACCTCGACCTGGCCCGACAGGCAGGTCAGGCAGACCTCGCCGTCGAGGTTGCGGATATTGAAGCGCGCGCGCTGCGCCGACACCGTGCCGCCCGCGGCCGTGACCGTGAAGCGCGCCGAGCCCGAGGCCTCGTTGGCGAACTCGGCCTCGCCGGCCACGAGTTCGACGCTGTCGCCCCCGCCGCCATCGCCCGCCGCGCGGCGCAGGTTCACGCGCGTGCGCGTGTTGAGCTGCAGCACCACGCCGCCGGCCACGTGCACCTCGCGCTGCTCGCCGGTCGCGGTGCTGTAGTCGGCGTTCCAGTCGGTCACCGGCGACCAGAGCCCAAGCGGCGGCGACACCGCGAGGTAGGCGACCGAGGCCGCCACCGCGCCGCCGAGCCAGGCGCGGCGGCCCGGCATCGGCGGCAGCCGGTGGCGCGCCGCGCGTTCTTCCTGCCGGCGCAGCTGCAGGCCGGCCGGCGCCATCGCGCGCCAGACCTCGCGCGCCTGCGCGAAGGCCTGCGCATGCGCGCGGCTGCGCGCGCACCAGGCCTTGAAGGCGCGCGCGTCGTCCTCGTTCGCCTGGCCGGAGGCCAGACGCACCGCCCAGGCCTGGGCTTCGCGTTGCAGGGTCTTCATCGCGTCGGGATCTCCGGGTTCGTCGAAGGGCGCGGCTTCATCGTTTTCAGCCTTCATCTTGCTTCGACTGTTTTCCGGCGCCAGGACCGAAGCGCTGGATGAAATCCCGGCCCAATCGCTCGCAGCAATGCTCGAGGCCGGCGCGCAATTCCTTCTCGACCGTGCGCACCGAGACGCCGTAGCGCGTCGCGATGTCCTTGTGCGGCATCTCGTCCACGCGCGCGGCCAGCACGATCGCCTTGCGCCGGCGCGGCAGCTCGGCCAGCGCGCGTTCGAGCGCCGCGAGCTGGTCGCGCGCCTCGGCGCCGCGCGCCGGGTCGGCCATCTCGTCGGCCATGTCGTAGAGCGCCTCGACCTCGCCCACGCTCAGCAGGCGCGCGTTGCTCTTGCGCTGGTCCTCGGCCACGTTGAGCGCGATACGGAACAGGTAGGCCGAGGGATAGCGCACCTCGCTGCGCACCGTGCTGTTCTCCACCCGCAGGTAGGCTTCCTGCAGCGCGTCGTTGGCCAGGTCCTCCGAGCCCAGCCGCATGTGCAGGTGCTTCCTGAACTGGGCGTAGCGCGCGAGGAACAGCGTCCGCAGTGCGGCCTTGAAGCGGTCGGGCATCGCCGCTCCCTCAGCCCGCGCGCGACCGATGGGGCCGGCAATCGCGCGCCGGGTCGGTGCGCGGGGTCAGCAGGATCGTGAGCGGCTGCGGCAGCGCGGGCGGCGGCGCGTCCAGGGCCAGGTCGCGCAGGCTGCGCAGCACGCGCGCATCGCGCTCGCGCTGGCCGCTGCCTTCGAGCACCCGGATGTCGCGCACCGCCCCGTCGGCGTCGATCCACAGCTGCACGCCGAGCCGGTAGCGGCCGAAGGCATCGGGCTGCGCGATGCACAGCACGCGCGTGATCGAGGATTGCAAGGCGGCCGCGTAGTCGCGCAGGTCGGCGGCGGCTTCGTCGCTGCGGCCGCTGCCCTCGTCGCGCGAGGCCACGGGAGCGCTCGCCTCGGCCACCGATTCGGGCACCAGCGTGAACGACTGTTCGCCGACATAGCGCGCCACCAGGCCGGATCCCACCAGCAACTGCCGCAGCGCATCGCGCGGCGCGAGCCGGCCCTGCACCGACGAGGCCGTGCGGCCCTCCGCCAGGCTGCTGCTGACCAGCACCGAATGGCCGGTGATGCGCGCGAATTCGGCCAGCGCATCCTGCAGCGGCTGCGCCTGCATGTCGAAGTTCAGCGCGCCGGCCCCCTCGCGCGGACCGGGCAGTTGCGCGTGGGCGAAGCGCGCGCCCATCATCAGCAGCACGACGAGGCACCAGGACAGCGACAGGGCACTGCCCGAGGCGGAAGCACGTGTCATGAGGCGGAGGAGAGAGGCAAGGAAGTGCTGCGGGGAGAAAGTGGGGGCGCGACCGTCCGCCTCGCGGCCTGGCTAGATGTTCGCGGCCTGAGGCTATTCGGCTGACATGACCGACCCATGACAGGTGCCGGACTCCCGAGTTCGCGACACCGCCGCGACTTGTTTCCGGCCTACACTGGCGCGTTTTTTTCTTCCAGGGATCGGAGACTTCGATGCGCGCAGCCTGTGGATGGATCGCGATGCTGGCCGCCCTCGGCAGCCTGGGCGCCATGGCGCAGGAAGCCGCCCCGGCCAATCCCTGCATGGAAGTGACGGTGAACGGCGAGCGCGCCCCCTCCTACGACTGCCTGACGCAGAAGATGCGCCCGCCCGCGTCGGCGCCGCGCGACACCGACGGCACGCCCCAGCTGGCCTCGGAAGCGATCGCCAACCGGCCCTCGAACCAGCTCGGCCTGTTCAACCGCGCGGCCACCAGCACCCGCATGGGCAATACCTTCGGCACCTCGGTGTATCCGCAGCGGCCGCCGACGGTGGCGCCGGTGTCGCCGTTGATGCCGGGGCGTTGAGGGAACGAGGCCGCGCCGCGGCCTCGCCTCGTTTCAATACCCCAGCGTTCGCCGCTCCGCCGGCGTGAGCTGGTTGCGCTCGGCCGGCCCCATGGCCGAATCGCCGAGCACCTGCACCGCGCTGCCGCTGCGATAGCCGGTGCGCTGCGGCGCGGCATCGTTGCCGGCCGGCGCGGCGGGTGTGCCGGGCACGGGCTCGTTGCCGAAGCCCAGCACGCGCACCGTGAACACCGAGGGCAGCGCCTGCCGCGCGGCCGTGCGTTCGCGCTGTACCGAGTCCTGCGCGGCCATCGCGGCCTGCGAGGCGGCGGCGCTGGCGCTGGTGAGCGCGCCCACGTTGACCGAGGCCACCACGGGCAGGCCGCTCGATTCCCCCTTGACCTGGATGTTGGCCGCGTTGACCACCTGCAAGGCCGCGAGGTTGACGTTGCCCGAGACGCGGATGCCGGCCTCGCCCGCGTCGATGGTGCCCAGTGGCGCGATCAGGTCGACGTCGCCCGGCGGCACCTCGGCGATCGGTGCCAGCGTGGCGATGCCGGCGCCGGTGCTCGGCACGTTCGACGACAGCCGGATGTTGCCGAGCGCGTCGTAGCTGCGCTTGGGCGGGGTGTAGACCAGCGTGGTCTTGCTGCCGCGCCCGGCATTGATGTCGCCCTCGGCCGACCAGGCGAGGATGCCGCCGCCGAAGGTGGTCATGATGCGCGAGAGGCCCAGCAGCACGCTGTCGCGCGTGTAGATCTCGACCGCGCCCTCGCCCTGCGTGAGCAGGCCGGTGCTCGGTGGCGGCAGCACGCCGTTGGCGCCGAGCGTGAGCCCGCCGCCGGGCGCGAGCACCTGGATGCCGCCACCGAACAGCGTGTGCGTGCCCGCCGCGCCCTGGAACACGATGCTGCCGCGCCGCTCGACCGGCTGCCCCTGGGCATCGGCTGGCGGCAGCAAGGCGCCGATCGCCTCGCGCCCGCGCAGGTAGCTGCCCGCGCGCCGGCTCTCGGGGTCGTTGTATTCGCGGCCACCCTGGCGCAATTCCTCGTAGAACACCTCGCGCACCAGCACGCCCTGCTGCTCGGCCGGCAGCGCGAGGAAGGCCGCGAGCGCGCCCTCGGCACCGCCCGCATAGCCGAAGCGCTCGCGCAGCCAGGCCAGCAACCGGTCCTCGTAGGTCTTCGCGACCTTGCCGGCCTGGTCGGCCAGCGGACTGGCGGCATCGGCGAGCCTGGTGCGATCGAAATAGCGCGCGGCGAAGCCGGCGTAGTCGGGCCCGCCCGCGCCCACGCCGGCCGACAGCACGATCGAGGCGCCGGGACGGGTGTCGCCCTCGGCGACCGGACCGATGCTGCGCAGCGTGGATGCGCTCACCTGGTTGCCCAAGAGCGGCTGCCCCTGCAGGATGTTGCGCCCGGCCGAGACGTCCAGCAGGCCGGGCCCCGCCACGTCGAGCGTGGCGTTCAGCACGTCGCGCCCCGCATCCAGCAGGGAGACGTCGAGCGCGCCGCTGTGCGCGATGTAGCCGGTCGCGATGATGTCGCGGCCGGCGCGCATCTGCACCGGCTTGCCGGCGATGTAGAAGTTCTCCACCGCGGCGCCACCCTCGTAGCGCGCGACATAACGGCCGGTGTTGGCCAGGATGTCGCCGCGCACGGCATACAGGCGGATCGGCTCGCTGCCCGGTGCGTGCAGCAGGGTCGCGCGGTCGACGCCGTGGCCGAACAGCACGCTGCCCTCGATCAGCAGGTCGTAGAGGTCCGCTTCCGGCGACGGCACATCGAGCGGGCCGTAGAAGTTGCTGGCCACCCACGCGCCGGGGGAACCCATCAGCCACAGCGGGCGCTCGGGCGTCGCCAGCGCGGACAACGGTCCGCTCGACATCGCGGAGGTGCCGGACACCCGGTCGCGCGCCAGCAGTTCGAGCCGTCCCTGGCGCGAGGGCGCGAGCGTGATGTTGGTGGCGATCGAACCGTTGGCCGCGATCGCCGACAGGCGGCCCGGGTCGTAGCGGATCCACTCCCCGTTGTTCGTGATCGACTTGCGCTGCTGGATGTCGCCGCCGGCCGAGAAGAGCTCGAGCCCGCTGCGCTCGGTCCACAGCGTGAACGAGGTCAGCGCCGGATTCTCCTGCCCGTCGAACGAGGCCTGCGTCGCGCCGCCGAGCAGCACGACACGCCCGGCGTCGCGCGAGGTGAGCGCCATCAGGTCGCCGCGCGCATCGACGGCCATGGTGCCGTCGCCGACCACCAGGCCGAGCCAGCCGTAGCCGAGCCGGTCGCGCGGCGCCTGCGCGTCGACCGCGCGCGGGTCGAGATCGGACTTCAGGCCGTAGCCCGATTCCAGCGTCATGCCCACCGCGCCCGCCCTGACGCGGCTGTCGCCGCGCAGGTTGACGAGCTGGCCGCCGGTGGTCGGTATCTCGCCGATATCGCGGCCGGCGTTGATGCGGCCGCCGACGTCCACGCTCAGGCGTCCGCCGCCCGATGCGAGCACGGTGCCGTCGGCGCCCACGCGGCCGCTGGAAGCCACGACCAGGTCGAGCGCCGAAGTCGTGCCGCCGACGTCGGCCAGGCCGAGGTTCGAGGTCGATCCGGCATCGCCGCCGGCGCGCACGCTCAGGTGCCCGCCGCCCAGCGTTCCGATGCCGCCGAAGCCCGCCAGCTCGATGCCGCCGGAGAGCGGCGACACGGTGTACTGGCCGAAGTTGATGCCCCAGGCCGCGCGCTGCCCGAACTCGGCACCGCCCTGGCGCCAGAGCCAGTAGCCGATGCCGTTGCTCGACTTGAGGTTGCTGGTGTCGCCGATCGCGAAGCCGCGCACGTCGCCCTGCGCCGACAGCAGCAGGTCGCCGCCGCCCTCGGTGAAGAACATGCGGCGCGCGTTGAGCGTGGCCTCGTAGTCGGGGTAGCCGAGCACCGAGCCGTCCCAGGTGCGCGCGCGTGGGGCGTCCCACGCTTCGCTGCCGGCGATCTGGGTGCCGGCGGTGTAGACGCCGAAACGCGAGGACTGCCGGTAGTCGCGCCCGGCCAGTACGTCGAGGTAGCCGGTGCCGGTGCGCACCACCGAGATCGCGTCCTCGGGTCCCGACTGCGTCGACGAGAGGTGCGGATCGTCCAGCAGCACGTCGCCGCGCGCGCCGAGCAGCGATGCCGCGGTCACGCCGCGGGTGTCGGCCGACGCGAGGTCGGCACCGCCCACCAGCCGCATCGACCACGAGCGCATGCCCGGCGCGAGCATGTCGGCCACGACCATCATGCGGCCCTGCCCGTCGGGGCGCCGGCTCCAGCCGAAGTCGTCGGGCGTGTCGGGTGGCGGCGCGAAGCCGTCGGAGATGCTGCCGTTGATCACCAGGTTGCCGCCCGCGCGCAGCACGACCACGCCGGGTTCGCCGGAACCGCGCCGCGATGCATCGGCGCCCGGCCCATAGCGCCAGCCCGAGAAATCGAGCTCGCCGCGCACCGTGAGGTCGCCTTCGCTGCGCAGCTCCAGGCCGGGGCGCAGGTGGAAGGCATCGCCGAAGGCGCGCAGCCCCGCGAGCCGCGCGCGGGTGGCGCCGCTGGCATTCGCCGCGTCGATGAAGGCGCGGCTGTCGGCGTGCAGCGTCTCGAGGTAGGCGCTGTCGACCACGCCATCGGCCGGCGCGTGGCGCGCGAAGGCATTGACCGCGATGCTCTCGGCGCCGCGCACCGTGAGGCCCGCGGCCGCGTCCACCGCCACGCCGTCGGCGCCGAGGCGCGCTGCGTTGATCTCGAGGCGCCCGCGCGCCACCGCGTCGGCCGAACGCAGGTCGATGGTGGCGGCGGCGTCGAGCCGCACCGTGCCGGCCGCGGATGCGAGCTCGACCTGCGCGCGGTTCGAGGCCTCGATGACCTGTCCGCGGCCGTCGAGCGCCAGGCGCGTGCCATGCGCATCGAGCACCGCGCCCGGCGCCAGCAGCAGCCGGTCGCGCGCGGCCAGCCGGATGCTGCCCACGTCCTCGCCGCTGGCGTCGATGCGGCCGTTGACGGTGAGCGAGCCACCGTCGGCCGAGACCTCGATGCGGTTGGCGCGCAGTTCGTCGCCGATCGCGAGGTCGCCGGTCTTCACGACGAAGCCGCGGCCGCCGAAGACGCCGCCCTCGTTCAGGCGCCGGTTGAGTCCCGCGAAGTCGTCGAGCGAGCGGGCGCGGATGTCGATGCTGCCGGACTCGCGCGCCGCCGGCGAGGCGCCGAGGATGGCGCCCGCGAGCTGCACGCGGCCGTCGGCGCCCGTGGCGGTGACGCGGACCGAGCCCGCCGGCTTGCCCGCCGCCGAGACGTCGATGCGCGAGCCGGCGGCCTGCTCGACCGCGCCATGGGCGGATTCGATCAGCAGGTCGCCGCCGCTGCTGAAGCGCGTGAGGTCGAAGAAGCCCAGCGCACGCCCCGCGAGGTCGATGGCCGCGCCACCGCCGAGCCGCACGTCGCGCTCGGCCTCCAGCACCAGCCGGCCGCTGGGCAGCGCCACGGCGGTGTCGAGCTCGATCGAGCGCCCGGCCAGACGCACTTCGGCGCCCAGTGCTTCGGCACCCGCGACGCCCGCGCCGCCGCGGCCCGCGCCCTGCGGCGCCGTCACGCGCACCGCGTCGCCCGCGCGGTAGGCCATGAACGAGCCCGCCTCGCCGGTCAGCAGCGGCGTGTTCAGCAGCAGCTCGCCGCCACGGCGGCTGGCCGCATCGGCGCCCTCGCGGTACACCGACAGCGTCGCGCGCCGGTTGGCCGTGATGCGCTCGGTGGCGTCGAGACCGACGCGCGAGAACCCCAGGATCAGCCGGTCGAGCGCGACCTGGTCCTGCGCCCGCTGCAGCGGGCCGTAGCCGAACTCGATGCGGCGCGCATCGACCACGAGGCTGCCGGCGCCGGTGCCCGGGCCGCCGGGCGCCACCGCGCCGGGCGCGCGGCTCGCGAACGGCGCTTCGGGCGTGCCCGCCCCGGTGGACAGGCCGTTCCAGATCAGCGTGTCGGTCGCGATCCGCGCCCTGTCCCCCGCCGAACCCCAGCCGTAGACGGCGGGCGTGTTCAGCTGCAGCACCGCGGGCGCGATGCCCGCGCCGTGCGCCGCGCGCAGGTCGAGGTCGACGCTGCCGAAGAAGTTGAGCGCGTTGCCCGCGGTCAGCGTGAGCTGCTCGATCGGCGTCTGGCCCGGCACCGTGGGCCGCAGCAGCCGCTCGAGCATCTCCTGGCTCAGGCGCACGCCGGGAGCGATCGCGCCCTGCGCCTCGGCGGCCGCGAAGGATTCGCGCGTGCCGACGTTGATCGCGGGCGCGGCCATGGCCAGGTAGCGCGCGTTGATCTCGGCCTCGCCGAGCGTCACCGGGCCGCTGCTCAGGAAGCTCACGGTGCCGCGGGTGCGCAGCATCGCGCCGTCCGCGATGGTGATCGACCCCCGCGTCGCCGACGGATCGCCCTGCGGCGGCGCGAAGTCGTAGACGCCGTTGCCCACCGCGAGGATCGCGTTGGCGCCCTGGCTCGCCGAATCGAGGTAGACGTAGCCGTAGCTGGAATCGAAGCCGGCGGTGCCGCTGCGCGAGGTGTCGACCAGCGCGCCGCGCTCCACGCGCACCTCGTGCCCGGTCAGGAAGACCTGGCCCGCCGCGAGCCGCGCGCCGTCGCGCACGACCACGGCCGCCTGCTCGGCGCCCGTGATCACCACGTGCGGACCGACCGGCACCTGGCCCGAGCCGACCACCACGAACACGTCGCGCAGGCCGTACACGCCGCCCACGATCAGCGTGCCCGCGTCGAAGGCCGAGAGCTGCGCCGCGTCGAACGAGACGAAGCCCGGCGTGGCCGCCGCGCCCGGCGCCACCACCTCCGCCGCGCGCCGGCCGGTGAGGAACAGGTTGCCGTCGAGCGCGGCCGCGCTGCCCGAACCCGCCCCCGCCTCGCCGCGCAGCCGCGCCACGCCCTCGAAGGACAGTGCCCGGCCGGTCGCGCTGCCGGTGTCGATGTGCACGCTCTGGCCGTCGCGCTCGAGGCGCGCGCGCACCTCGCCGAAGGTGGCGGCGCGCGCGAGCGCGAAGTCGGCGTAGCTGGTCTCGTTGTACTGCGAGAGGCTGCGCACCGCGCTGCCCGGCGTCAGCGTGACGGCGGTGGGCAGCGCGTCGCGCACGGCGGTGTTGGCGATGCCGAGGTAGCCGCTGGCGCGCACCGATCCACTGGCGCGCAGCGACTCGAAGGCCTGGCCCGAGCCGCCGCCGAGCTCGATGCGCCAGGCGCCGGGCAGCAGCGCGTAGGTCGAGGGCATCAGCGTGTAGGTGCCCGCGGGCAGGCCGCCCACGGGCGCATCGAAGCGGATCTGCTGGCCGATGCGCGGCGCGCCGGCGCCCGCATCCGGGGCCACCGGCGCGTAGCCGCCCGCGAAGCCCGGCACCAGCGCATAGACGCCGGCGCCCGCGCTGCTGAAGCCGTAGAAGGGATTGGCGTCGACCAGCGGCGTGCGCAGCACGTCGACCGAGCCGCCGCGCCCCGTGAAGAAGCCGGCGCCGGTGAGCCGGCCGCCGCCCGACACGTCGAGCACCGCGCCCGCCTCGGCCGTGATCCGCGACTGGCCGAAGGCCACGCCGGGGCGCACGAACTGCTCGGCATACAGCTCCGGCCGGCCGGCCACCGAACCCAGCGGCAGGTACTCGACCGTCTGGCCGTTGTAGGCGTAGCGGATGTTGTCCACGGTGCCGCCGTAGGGCATCACCATGCCGGCGGCGCTGGTCGAGGTGAGGCTGCCGTCGCGCAGCAGCACCTCGAACATCTGCTCGCGCAGCGGCGGCGTGCCGATGCCGAAGGCGGGCTTGGTGCCGAAGATGATCGAGCCCAGCGGCGCGCGCACCACGCCGCCCTGGTCGATGGTGGCCGCCGCCAGCGTGAGCGTGCCGAAGGCCGAGGCCGGCATCGCGGGCGGCGCGCCGGTGCCGCGGATCGTGAGCCGGCGCGCGGGATCGTAGCTGTCCGTCTGGCCGATGACGGAGCGCAGGGCCACGCGCAGCTCGCCGGTGGCGCCGGTGGTGGGATAGAGCTGGGCCGCGGTCACCGTGAGGTTGCCGCCGGTCTCGAGCGTGCCGTTGGTGAAGCGCACGTCGCCGCGGCTGGTCAGCGCCACCTCGTCGAAACCGTGGAGGTCCAGCGGCCGGGCCTCGACCAGCCAGCCGAAGGGCGTGGCCACGAGGCCCTGGCTCACGCCGGTTGGGCCGAACAGGTTGGAGGCCCGCACGTCGATCAGCTCGGCCTGGATGTCGAGGCGGCCGCTGTTGGCGGTGGAGGTGCTCCGCGGCACCAGGCCCGACAGGAATTCCGGCGCCTGGACCTCGATGGCGACCTTGCCGTCGAGCAGCACGTACGGCGCGGCCAGCACGACCCGCGCGGGCGGCGCGGCCGTGGAAGCGGCGAAGGCGCCGCGGCGCAGGATCAGGCTCTCGGGCAACCGCAGCTCGAGGTCGCCTTCGATCTCGAGGATGTCGCGGTTCCACAGTTCCAGCGTGCCGAAGCCGCCCGCGCGCACCTCTTCGGCGCTCAGGCGCGCACGCGCATCGACCAGCGAGCCGTCGGCCACGCCGGGCCGCAGGCCGGCGGCGGCGCCGCTGGCGACGCGGTCCTGCGTCAGCGTCATGACCTGGACGCGGTGCGCGTTGCCCGGCGGGTTCTCGAGCGCCAGGTTCAGCGTGCCACCGGCCGCGCCCTCGCCGCCCGCGGCGGCGCGCAGGCTGCCGTCGTTGAGGATGCCGCGCGACGAGCCGATGCGGATCAGGCCGCCGTCGCCGGCCAGCCGCTGGAGGCGCGCACCGCCGGGCGGCAGGTTGTCCTGCGCCGCGTCGACCTCGGCGTAGGCGCCCGAGGCGTCGAGCCGCGCGCCGGGCCGGATGATCACGTGCGCGCCGGTGGTCTTGAGGAAATCGCGGCTGGCGCGGGTGTAGTCCTCGAGGCCGATGCGGATCGAGCCGCCGTCGGGCGCGATGCCGTAGCGCAGGCCGTCGCCGTCGAAGGCGGTGTACGCGCGGCCGGCGGCGTCGAGCACCGCGTCGCCGCCGATCCAGATCGACGTACCGAGCGGCGCGAGGCCCAGGGCGGTCGTGCCGCGCGTGACGGCGCTGGTCAGCACGATGTCGCCGCCGGGCGCGACCACCCGGCCCTCGACCGTGAGCTGGCCCTGCGCCACCAGCCGCGCCTGGCGGCCGGGATCGACATCGATCTGCACGCCGCCCGGCAGCAGCAGCTCGGCGCCGTGCAGGCTCAGGTCGGCGCCGGTGCGCGCCGTCAGGCGGTGCCGCGGCGCATCCTCCGCGTACAGCGGCGGCAGCCAGCGCTCGAGCGCGCGCGCGGTGTCGGTGCCGCTCGGCAGCTCGCGCGCATCGGCCGCGGCACGCAGCATCGGCACGCGCGGCGCGAGGTCCTCGTTCACCAGGACGCCGCCGAAGCTGGTGAGGCGGTAGCGCGAGAAGCCGCTTTGCAACAGCGCCGGATCGAGCCGCTGCGCCGGCACGAAGTCGACGTCCTGCGCGAAGCGCGTGCCGCCATCGACGATCCGTCCCGGCGCATAGACCGTCGGGATCGCGGCGCGCTCGCCGGCCTGCTGGGTGAAGGTGTAGGGAAAGGTCGGGAGGCCGGCGGGAAAGACCGCCGACGGCAGCACGGTGCCCGGCACGAACTGGCCCTGGACGTAGTCGATGCGGGTGCCGGCGGGCATCCGGCTGCCCGCCTCCAGGGACCCGAGCGAGGTGCCGAGCGTGACACCCACTGGCACGACCCAGTCGGCGCCCGTCACGATCGGCGTCGTGATCTGGGCCGAGACGTAGTCGGCCAGGGCGACGTCCTGCACCGTCACGCTCAGCGTGGTCGAGGCGCGCATCGGCAGCCGCTCGCCGAGCCCGATGCGCAACTCGCGCGCGAGCACCACCGCCAGCGGCACCGCCGTGCCGGCCGCGAGTCGCCCGCTTTCGAGCAGGGCGTGCTCGCCGAACACCACGCTCGAAGGCGACTGCAGCGTCAGCGTGCCGCCGCCCAGCACGCCGCTGGCGCGCAGCTCGCCGTCCAGCCGCAGTTGCACGCCGGCGGGGTTCTCCTCGAGGTTGGTCTCGACGAAGGCCGCGCCGGCCAGCAGGCTCGCGCTGCCGCCGCGCCCGCCCGCGAGCCGGCCGTTGCGCGCCAGCGTCGCGCCCGAGGACACGTCCACCACGCTGCCGCGCTCGAGCGCGATGCTGCCGTGCGTCATGCGCACCGAGAGGCTGCCGCCGTCGACGAAGGCGGTGCTCGCCTCGCCGTCGACGTCGCCGCCCTCGCGCTGCTGGTTGCTCCACGCGCCGCGCAGGTCGAGCCGCGCGCCCTGCGCGAGCACGAAGCTGGACGACCCGTCCTCGCGCACCAGCAGCGTGCCGAGGCTCGGCGAGCTCGTGGTCGCCACCGGCGCGATGTTGCCGACCACGATGCTGCCGGCGCGCGCGCTCACGTCGGCCTCGATGCGCGCGGTGGGCGCGACGATCTCGAGCCGGCCGCCATCGGCCAGCCGCAGCGCGCGCTCGATGCGCACCTCGCCGTTGGCGACGATCTCGAGCCCGCCCAGGCCGAAGCCGGACAGCCGCGCGGCATCGAGGAAGGCGGTGCCGATGCGTTCGGCGGGCAGCGCGGCGGCCGGATCGCTCGCCAGCGCATCGGCCACGTCGGCGACCTCGCCGATGCGCACCCGGGTGTCGAAGGCGCCATCGACGCCCACGCCGCCCATGCGCCGCAGCGCCAGCGTGCCGGCTCGCGCCACCGCGAGCTGCGACTGCGCATAGCCGTCCTGCGCCGCGCTGCGCGCCTGCGTCTGGCGCGGGCCGCGGAACACCGTCGCCTCGACCTCGCCCTCGAGCACCGCCGTGGGCGCGCTCACCACCAGCCGGCCGGCATCGCGCCCCACCGTGTAGCCGTTCTCGAGCAGGCGCTGCGGGCCGATCAGCGGGTTGTAGAAATAGCCGGTGGTCTTCCTGCCCCAGCGCGCATGCGCATCCTCGAAGCCGCGGTACACGCCCTCGAACACCATGTCGGCCGGCGCCTTGTCGAGCCGGTACAGACGCCCGTCGCTGCCCTTGAGCCAGCTCTGGTTGAGATAGCCGGTGCGCACGTCGATCGAGCCGCCCGACAGGTTGATCGCGGCGCCGCGCTGCGTCACGACCTCGGCCGCGCCCAGCGAGACGGTACCGCCCTGCGCCAGCCATTCGCCGATGCCGTGCGGCTGGTTGCCCAGGTAGCCGCCGACCTCGAGCAGGCCGCCGGCGGTGTAGTAGCGATCGCTGTCGTACACGCCCGGCTTGGCCGGCACGTAGCTCAGGCGCCGGCGATCGATCCAGACGTTGGCGTTGTTGAGCTTGCCGGTGTCGCGATTCAGCGGCGCGTCGCGCTGCTCGTTGCCCTGGATGTTGACCTGGACGTTGTTCGATGCCATCGCCACGCTCACGCCGACGGCGCCCGCCACGTCGAGCCGTGCCTCGTTCGCCACCAGCACGCGCCGCGCCGCGCTCGCCGCGACCTGGCCGCCGGTCGCCAGCACCAGCGAGCCGCCCTCGAACTGCACGTCGCCGCCCGACACGATCTCCACGCGCGACAGGTCGCGGCGGTCCTGCTGGCGCGAGAGGTTGTCGAACACGCCGGGCGTGGCCTGGGTGCGCAGCCGGTCGAGGCGGGCCGAGTCGGCCATCAGCACGTCGCGCTGGCTGTCCAGCGCGCTGAAGCGGTCGTCCGCATCGATCAACACCGCCGTGACCGCCTCGCGGCCCGTGGCCACGCGCCCCTTGGCATCGGCCGCCGAGTTCAGCAGGTGCACCGTGCCGCGCGCGTTGACGGTGGTGGTGGCGAGCGCCACGCCGTCCTGGCGCACCGTGCGGCCGGCCAGCGTGATGTCGCCCTCGCTCGCGACGATCAGGCCGCTGTTGCGCACCAGCCCGGCCGTGCTGTCGGGCACGAACCGGGGCGCGATCTCGTTGCCGCGCGTGGTCGAGAAGGTGTTGGCGTCGGTGCCCACGCCCTTGCGGATCGCGAAGCTGTCGCCGGCCGCGAGCTGCGCCTGGCCGCGCGGCGTGGCGATGCTGCCGGCGTTCTCGACCTCGTGCCCGAGCAGCAGCACGTAGCCGCCGCCCTGCGTGACCGACACGGGCTGCCGGGTCGCGATGCGCGCGCCGGCCTGCACCTCGACCTTGCCCAGCGCGTCGGTGAACACCGGCTGCGGCTGGCCGTTGACCTGGGCGCTGTAGAGGCCGTTGTTCCGGAACTGCTCGTCGCCGATGCGCGCCGCGGCCGCCACCAGGTTGCGCGTGTCGACCTGGCTGCTGCCGCTGAACACCACGCCGTTGCGGTTGGCGATCAGCACCGTGCCGTCTGCCTTGATCTGGCCCTGGATGCGGCTGGGCCGCGCCTGCGGATCGTTGACGCGGTTGAGCACCGCCCAGTCGGGCTGCTGCTGGAACTCCACCGTGGTGTGGTGCCCGACGTTGAAGCTCTCCCAGTTGAGGATGGCGCGGTCGCCGGTCTGGCGGATCGCGACCGTGGTGCGGCCGTTGGCCTGCGTCTGCTGCGGTGCCTGCGCGTTGAGCCAGCCGGCGCTGAGGCTGTTGCCGTCCACGCGCAGGCCGCCCTCGGCCAGGCCGTCGGGCACCGAGGCCTCGCCCTGCGCGGCCAGCCGCGCCGCGGCCTGGGCCGCCTGCTGGGCCGCGATGCCGCGCGCGGCCAGCTGCAGGTTGTCGAGCGAGCGCTGCAGCTCGGCGTTGGCGCGCTGCTGCTGCGCCTGCGGGTGGGTCAGCAGCGCGGCGGGCTGGCCGTTGGGCAGCCGGCCGGTGGCGGCGGCCGTGGCCTGCGCCATGTTCTTCTGCGCCATCCAGCCGGCGCTGAAGGCGCGCTGCGCCTGCGCGCCGCCTGTGGCCAGCGCCATCGCGAGGCCGGCGATGGCCCAGGCGACCGGATGCAGCGGCTGCGCCTGGCGCGGGATGGCGCCCTGGGCGCGGGGTGGATGGTGCGGCGGGGTTCGGTCGGTGGCGCGTCGCGGGGTCGAAGACATGGTGGCGGGTCCGTGTAGGCGTCGGGGTCGGTCGTTGAAGTCCTGACCTAGACGTTGGCGCAGCGAAGACCCGCCAAGGAAATCCGACTTTTTTTGCGGACCCGCGGCCGCGCTCAGCCCAGCATCACGATCCCGCCCGGCCAGCGTGTCGCGCGCGCGCCGAACAGCACCTCGATCTGCTCGATCGCCTCGTCGAGCGCGTTGATCCGGAAATGCCCGCTGAGCCGGTGGCGCGCAAGCGAATCGCTCGCCAGCACGACCCGGCCGTTGCGGTAGCGGTTGATCTCGTCCACCGCCTCGCTCAGGGGCGTGGCGCGGAACACCAGCTCGCCACGGCGCCAGGCCTGGGTCTGCGCCATGTCCACCTGCGCCACCGGCGACACGCCGGTCGCGCCGCACCAGATCTGCTCGCCCTCGCGCAGCGCGACGGTGCGCGTGGGATGCATCACCTCGACGCGGCCCTCGATGCAGCTCACGCGGTAGCGCTCGTCCTGGCGCCACACGGCGACATTGCCCACGCCGGGCACGATGCGCAGCTCGCCCGCGACCAGCTCGACGAAGGGCGCGCCGGGGCCGCGCCGCAGCGTGGCCTCGCCCGCGATCAGCCGGATGCGCTCGCCGCCGCCGGCCGCGGCGCCGGGCTGCACGGCGAGGCTGGTCTGGGTGTTGAGCATCAGCTCCACGTCGGCCGCCAGCGTCACCGTGGCCTGCTGGCCGGTGCCGGTGCGGTAGTCGGCCACCAGCTCGGACCACGAGGGCCACAGCGCCAGCGGCGGATGCACCACCGCCGCGATGGCCGCGGCGCCCGCGCTCGCGAAGCCCGCGCCGAGCAGCCAGCGCCGGCGCGTGTCGACCGCCACCGCGGCCTGCACGGCCGCGCGGCCCGGCGCGGCGGCGGCCTCGGGGAAGAGCCGCTGGTGTGCCTGCGCCACGCCGCCGATCGCCTGCCACTCGCGCTTGGCGCGCTCGAAGGCCTGCGCATGGCCGGGGCCGCGCGCGCGCCATTGCGCGAGCTGGCGCGCGTCCTTGCGCGTGGCCGCACCCGAGCGCAGCCGGCGCACCCAGGCGCGCGCCTCCTCGTCGAGACGGGAGGCAAGGACTTCGGAATCGTCGTCGGCCATGTTCGAGATCATCGGTGTGCTGCTGACTGGACGTTCGGCGCCGGGGCCGACCGCCAATTCAATCCTTGCGCGGCCCTCGCATCTGTTCGACGCAGAACTCGTGCGCCAGGTGGATCTCGCGCTCGACGCGGCGCAGCGAGATCGCGTAGCGCTGCGCCAGCTCCTTCTGCGGGATGCCCTCGACGCGCGAGGCGAACAGCAGTTGCCGGCGCAGCGGCGGCAGCAGCTCCATCGCGCGTGCCACCGCCTCGAGGTCGATGCGCGCCTCGACCGCGACCGCCGGGTCGATGGCCTTCTCGTCGGTCATCAGCAGCTCGTCGACCTCCTCGCCCGAGAGCTCGAGCCGGTCGGCGCGGATGCGGTCGATCGCGATGTTGACCGCGGTGCGCAAGAGGAAGCTCTGCGGGCTGTGCACCGGGCCGGCCGGCGCGCGCACCGAGAGCTTGACGTAGGTGTCGTGCAGCACGTCCTCGGCCAGCTCGACCGAGCCGAGCCGGTGCGAGAGCTTGCGGCGCAGCACGTCGTAGCGCTCGACCAGGAAGTTCAGCAGGCCGGCGCTCATGGGCGGCAGTCGCCGGTCTGCGCCGGCTGGCGCGGCAGGATCAGCAGCGCGATCGGCTGCGCCAGGCCCTCGGGCGGCGCCGATTCCAGCGCCAGGCCCGTGAGCCGCGCGGCGATGCGCGCATCGCGCCGTTCGTTGCCGGTGGCATGCAGCACCACGCGCTCGACCACCGGGGCCTCGGCATCGATCCAGAGGTTGAGCGCCAGCCGGTAGCTGCCGGGCATGGTGACGGGATCGCCGCACAGCGCGGCGGTCACGCGGGCCTGCAGCTGCGCGTAGTAGGCGCGGCGCGCGGCGCTCGCCGCGATGGCGGTTCGCGTGTCGGCCGTCGCGGCAACCGGCGACGTCCCGGCGGCGGGCGCCTCGGGCCGCATCAGCATGAAGGCCGCCTGCGAGGTGTAGCGCACCACGATGCCGCTGCCCGCGAGCAGCTCGCGCAGCGCGGCCTCGGGCGTGTGCTCGCCCTGCAGCGGGCCGGCCATGC
This sequence comes from Variovorax sp. GW821-FHT09B01, assembly GCF_059418345.1. Lineage (NCBI taxonomy): Bacteria > Pseudomonadati > Pseudomonadota > Betaproteobacteria > Burkholderiales > Comamonadaceae > Variovorax > Variovorax sp. GW821-FHT09B01. Next base: position 648,761 of record NZ_JBWKPQ010000002.1, read on the forward strand.
GGCCGTCGGCGATCGCGTCGTCGTAGAGCAGCGACTGGCCGGTCTGCGCATGGAAGCGGCTCAGTGCCGCGGCCAGCGGCAGGCGCGGAATGTCGAAGTGCATCGGCGCCGCGGGATCGGCCACGGCGGTCCGTGGCGCGTCGGCGCGCGCGGCCGGCATGCCGCCCAGGAGCACCGCCACCGCCATCAGTCCCGCCGCGAGCTGTGAACCCGCTGCGGGCATGCCGGATCGAGGAAGGAGGTGCAGGAAAGGTGCATGCGCGGCGTGTTCGGAGGAGCCGGGCCGTGGACGTCGGGACCATCGCAGCCGGGGCGAGCCGGATGGTGACTGCGCTGCGTGACGGATTCGTGTCGGTGCGATGACAGGCGGCGCCGCGCTGGCCGCCCGGCGCCTCAGCGGCCCGCGCCGGCCTGCCTCGAGCGGCCGCGCACGCGCTCGTAGCGGTAGACGCGAAAGCCCTCGTCCTGCACGAAACCCACGGGCTCCCAGCCGCGCGTCAGCGCGCAGTCGGTGATCTGCGCCATCTGCACGCCGAGGTAGTCCTGCAGCACGTCGTCGACCGCGAGCTCGAACTTGCGCAGCTCGCGGTCCAGCGCCTCGATGGCCGCGATCGCGGCCGCGACGCTGGCGAAGGGCCGGCGCCGCGCGAGGCCGAGGCCGGGCGTCGCGGGCGGTGCCTCGCGGCGCGGCTTCGGACCGAAGTCCACGCTGATGCCGCCCTCGACGCTGTCGAGGCTGCCCATCAGTGTCACGTGGCCCATGATGTTCATCCCATGAACCCGATGTCGCGCGGATACGCGATGCCGTTGGCCGTGCGCCCGAAGTTCTTCAGGTTCGGCAGGATCCCGTCGAGCTGGCTGTCGGGCACGCCGAACCAGCGCGCGAGCGTGGCGGCGTACTGGTCGACCGAGGTGGTGGGCAGCAGGCGGCCCTGACCCACGTGCCACTGGTCGGCATCGGCCGCGGTATTGCCGATGCTCACCGGCGGCGGCGTGCCGTAGATCGCCCTGCCCTTCACCGCGCCGCCGACCACGAAGTGATGGCCGCCCCAGCCGTGGTCGGAGCCGTCGCTGTTGTACGAGAGCGTGCGGCCGAAGTCCGAGGCCGTGAAGGCCGTGACCTGGTCGGCGAGTCCCAGCGTCGCCATCTGGCGATGGAACGCGGCCATCGCGTCGGACAGTCGCTGCATCAGGCCGGGCTGGTTGGCGATCAGGCTGTCGTGCAGGTCGAAGCCGCCCATCGAGACGAAGAAGACCTGGCGCTTCACGCCCAGCGAGGCGCGGCCGCGGATCAGGCGCGCGACCATCTTGAGCTGGCTCGCGAGGCCGTTGTTGGCCGGGAAGGCGCCGGCGGGAAAGTCGCTCTGGATCGCCGCCGTGACCTGGCCCTCGGCCTTGACCGCGCGCCGGACCACCTTGCTGTATTCCTCCTCGAGCGTGTGGCCGCGCGATTGCTGCGCGAGCTGCTGCATCGCGGCCTTGACGGTGTCGGAACCGAACAGGTTGCCGGTGTTGGTGCCCACGCTGTAGATGCGCACCGCGCCGCCGGTGCCGACCTGGTACTGCAGCGCCTGGTCGCCCGAGAGGAAGACGGCATTGCCCGACACCGACATGCAGGTGAACAGCGCGCCGGTGTTGCCCGACAGCACGAGGTCGCCGATGTTGCCGCCCCAGCCCACGGTCGAGCCCTCGGGCGAGGACGACTGCCAGACCGACTGCTGGTCGTTGTGCGAGAACAGCTTGGGCGGCACCGGCCAGGACTTGCGGTTGCCGCTGTCGTACTGGGCGCGCGTGATCGGCGCGATCAGCGGGCCGACGTTGAGCTGCACCGCCACCTTGCCCTCGTTGTGGAACAGGTCGGCCAGCGCGGTCATCGACGGATGCAGCGCGTACTGGCGGCCGCCCGGCAATGCCTGCGTGGGCGCGAGCAAGGTGGGCAGCAGCTGGGCGCGCGCGATCGCGATGCCGCCGCCGGCATCGCCGTTGCCGCCGCGGATCTGGCTGTACTTGCCGTAGCTGTCGGTGTCGTAGGTGACCACCGTGTTGGCGTAGTCGTTGCCGCCGTAGAGGAAGACGCAGACCAGCGCCTTGTAATCGTCGCCGGGCGCGGCCTGGGCCGCGGCCTCGCCCATGGTCGCGAGGTTGAGCGCGAACGGCAGCGCGGTGCCGGCCATCGCGAGCTGGCCCGAGCGGCGCAGGAAGGCGCGCCGGGTGTGGCGCGCGGGATCGATCAGATGCATGGGCGCCGCTCCTGGCTGGCCGTGTTCGTCGGGGTCATGGGGTTCATTTCTGCACCAGGTATTCGGGCGCGCCCATCACCAGCATCACGGCGGCGTAGACGCGGTTGAGCCGTGCGCCCTCGCTGCTGCTGGCGTTGAGCGCGGGCGTGGCGAGCGCGTTGACGATCAGGCTCACCGTGGCGCTCGAGAGCTGGTTGCCGGTCAAGAGCAGGTTGAGCCGCTTCACGAGTGCCGCGGGGTCGAGCGCCAGCGCCTTCTCGGCCGTGTAGGCGGCGCGCACGTCGCCGTTGTCGATGCCGTAGGGCAGCGCGTTCTGCAGGAAGTTGAGGTAGCCGCCCACGCTGGACTCGTTGACGATCTGGAACTCGGGCGCCACCAGCTTGCGCTCGGCGATGGCGGTGGCCGGCGGCACGTAGCCGGGCCGGAAGTAGTTGAAGACCGAGGGCGAACGCAGCGGGCTCTGGCCCAGGCCGTAGCTGGCATTGCTCTGGTCGCCGATGCGCCAGGTGCCCTTGGTGGAGCTCGCGCCGAAGCTGCGGCCCCACTGCGCCAGCCGCAGCATCGGCTCGCGCAGGCGGCCGAAGTCGGGGCTGGCCAGGCCGGCCGGCGCGCGCGCCTCGTCGTCGATCAGCACGGCGGCGAACACCGCCTTCATGTCGCCGCGCACGCCCGCGCCGTTGTCGGCGAAGGCCGCGGCCACGCGCTTCACGTAGGCCGGGCTCGGGTTGCTCGTGACCAGCCGCTGGATCAGCTGCCGGCCGATGAAGGGGCCGACGTTCGGGTGGTTGAACAGCGTGTCGAGCGCGATCTTGAGCGCGGCGGCGCCGGGCGTGTTGGCGGGCACGGTGGTGCCGAGGAACTTGGCCTCGAGCATCGAGTGGCGGCTCGCGACGAGCACCATCGGCCGCGTGGTCCAGTCCTTCGTCTCGACGGTGTAGCTGGCACCCGGCGGACGGAAGCCGTTCTCCTCGCCGGGCTTGATGTCGAGGTCGTAGCCGGTGAAGACGCGCGCGAGCTGGGTCACGTCGTTCTGCGTGTAGCTGTCGAGCGGCTGGCCGTCGGCGCCGGTCTTCGGCGTGCCGTCGGCCTCGAGCTGCTGCAGGCCGATGCTCATGAGCTGCATGACCTCGCGCGCATAGTTCTCGTCGGGCTGGCGGCCGCGGTTGTTCTCCTTCTGGTTGCCGCGCGTGTTGAGGTAGAAGCCCATCGCGGGATTGAGCGTCACGGCCTCGAGCAGCTGGCGGAAGTTGCCGCTGCTGCCGGCGGCCAGCATGTCCCAGTACTGGGCCATCATGTACGTCGGCCAGCTCGAGCCGATGTCGTTGGCCGAGACCACGAAGATCTCGCTGAGCGCGAGCGCCATGCGCTTGCGCACCGCGTCGCCCGACAGCATGAGCTGGCGCCAGACGGTGGCGTCGATGTCGGTGGCGTTGTAGGGCTGGCTCTCGACCCATTCCCAGGCGGTCTGGGTACGCGGCGCGCTGAACTGCTGTTCGAGCCAGGGCAGATAGCCGAGGCTGCGCACCGCGGCGATCTCCGGCTCGGAGGCCGAGAACTGCGCCTGCAGCAGGAAGCGCGCGGCTTCGGCGTCGCTCTTGGCCTGCAGGTAGTGGTAGGGGCCGGTGTCGGCCGGCGTGGCCGGATCGGGCTGCGGGTTGGCGCCGCCGCCCGCGCCCGGGAAGATGCCGCCGCCCGCGCCACCGCCGCCTCCTCCGCCGCCACAGCCCGCGATCAGCGCCGGCATGGCGAACAGCGCCAGGCCCTTCAGCGCCTTGGCCGATCCCTCGTGGGCGGGCGTGCCGTGGCCGTCCCCGTCCCGCGCCAGCGGCGCATCCCCCGTCTCATGAGCCGCTGCCTGCTGGCCGGCTTCTTCCGTGTCGAACATGACCCTCGCTCCTGCGGCGCCCGCGCGCCGATGGGGCTCAGGAGGCAAGGGTCATGCCCTACCGGTTTCCGTGGATCGAGGGGCCGGAACCGGCGGACTTTCGGCTTAGGAATGTGAACTTGTGTGACTTTTTCGTCGTTCAAGAAACACAATTTGACAATTCCTGTCGCGGATTGTCTTCAGCAAGCGCTCAGGCGGACACTGGGCGGGTCAGTCGTCGTCCCCGTCGTCGTTGGGCGCGCGGTACGGGTAGCCGGGGCCGTAGTAGAGCCGGCCCGGCGGCGGCGCGATCAGCGGTGCCGGCCGGTAGTACACGGGCGGCGGCGGGCGGTAGTACACCGGCGGGGGCGGCGCGTAGTAGATCGGCGCGGGCTCGTAGTAGACGGGTGGCGGCGCGTAGTACGGGGGCGGATAGCCCACGCCGGGCGTGCCGATCTCGATCGACCAGTGGCCGCGCGCGTTGGCGGCACCGGCCGCGAACAGCGAGGCGAGCGCCACGGCGGCGAGCGCGGCCAGGTGCAGGCCGCGGGACGAGGAAGAAGAAGGCTTGAGGTTCACTGAGGGCTCCCGGTCCAGGCTGGCTGGAAACGACCGCGAACGGCGGTCCGATGCACGAGCAACGCCCGGCCCCCGCGCCCCGTGCACGCCCGGCCACCGCTTCTGGTAGCCAAACGTGACGAGGCGGCCGCCCTTCAGCCGACCGAGCGGCGCGACAGCAGCACGTCGCCGCCCATGGTGTTGAAGGCGATGGTCGGCGCGCTGAAATCGCTGAGCGGCGCGCCGAGCCCGATCTCGCCGCTGCCGTGCAGCACGCATTCCTCGCGCCGCAGCGCGATCTCGCTGCTGGGCCCGGCATTGCCGTGGAAGCGCACCCAGGTGCCGTAGGTGCTGATGTCGGTCAGCACGCAACTGCCCTGGCGCAACTCGATGCGCGCATGCAGGCGCGACACGCGCGGATCGTTGACCACGAACTCGGCGTCGTCGACGCGGCCCAGGTGGATCGGCAACTGCTCGGTACGGAACATCGAGCGCACGTCGAGCCAGCTCAGTTCGATCTGGCCGAAGTTCGAATCGGCATGGCGGATCGCCATCAGCGCGGCCGGCACCGTCAGCGAGGCGGTCACGTCCTCCTGCCAGTCGATGCGATGCACCACCGAGAGCTCGCTGCGGCCGCGGATGTTGATCGGGCCGAGGTCACGGTGATGGACCGAGCCCTCGGGCAGTTGGGCGATCACCGATTCGGTGGCCCAGATCTGGCTCGGCCCCGCGAGATCGCTGAGCCGCGAGGCCAGGTTGACCGCGTCGCCGAAGCAGTCGCCGTCGACCTCGAGCACCTCGCCGCTGGCCACGCCGATCTGCAGTTCCATGCGCAGCGGCGCGGGCCAGGCCAGCAGGCGCTTCTGGTGCTGGCGCTGCAATTCGATCACCGACTGGATCGCGCCCGCGCCTTCGGCGAAGAGCGCGAACACGCCATCGCCCAGCGACTTCACCACCCGGCCGCCATGCTTTTCGCACACCGCCCCGATCCATTGCGTCAGGCGCGTCACCGTCTCGGTGGCCCGGGCATTGCCCATCGCCTCGAAGACCCGGGTGCTCCCGGTCAGGTCCGCAAACACCACAGTGGAGTTGACAACCATGTTCTGAATTCGGCCTCACCGCCGTTGTTTTGAGTTTTCTTATCTCCGACCGGACACGGAGAACGCCGAAATCCGGTCATCCCTGGACGGGTTTGTACCGTCAAATCCTTCACCAAGTCGCACTATTCTGAAGAGGAAGAGTGAGCTGTCGGATAAATACTGTGGGCCATGTAGGAAAAGTCCTGCATTTGCCTTAATACTTTAGAAAACACTCCTCACTTTTTGCTCGAACTGCTACGTAAAGTGTGTTGTTTTCAAACAAGAAACAATGTTCCACAACTTGTGTCTTGATCATCGCCCGATTAAGGTAACCGTCACCTTTGCTCCTGGTGTTACGTAACTCGCCATGTCGATCATCCGTCGTCTGCTTCGTCTGCTGCACCTTTCGGGTGGTGCCAGTGCGCGCACCAAGGATCTGCAGCTCGGCCGCATCCGCAGCGCGATGCTGTCGCTGCTGCCATCGCACGGCGGCCACTCGGTGCAACGCGTGAGTCAGCGCGTGCGCTTTGCCGCCGATGTCGAAACCCTCTGGTATCTGCGCCAGGACGTGATGACCGCGCTGAGCGCGGTCGACGGCGAAACCGCCGCGCGCCGCAAGATGAAGGGCATCAACAGCATGTTCGAAGGCGGGTTGCCGGGCTCGATGGGACCGCGCACGCACCAGCGCATTCCCCACCACTGATGTAACGGACGGCAGGCGGTCGCGAGCTGCCTGTCGTTCGCTTCGAGGCGGCCTCCGGGCCGCCTTTTTTTTGGCGCGCTTGGCGCCTCAGTGCGCGTGGCCGTGGTCGGCGTGGTCGCCGTGCGCGTGGCCGTGATCGTGGCCATGCGCATGCCCGTGCGGCCTCGCGCTGCCGTGCGGGTGATGGCCCCAGACCATGAACACGTCGCGCCCGTCGGCCGCGAGCTCGACCTTCGCGCCCACCGGCAGCAGCACCTTGGTCGGCACGTGGCCGAACGGCAGGCCCGCGATCACCTGCACCTTGCGCAATTGCGCGCGCAGCCGGTCGATCACGGTGTCGAGGCCGAAGCCGCGGTCGTAGCCCGGCACCTTGCGCATGCCGGTGAACTGGCCGAAGACGATGGCGCGCTGGCGCCCGAGCACGCCGGCCATGCGCAGCTGCTCGAGCATGCGCTCGATGCGGTACGGGTGCTCATTGGTGTCCTCGATGAACAGCACGCCCTGGTCGACCGCCGGGAAGTACGGCGTGCCGAGCAGGCTGGTCAGCACGCAGAGGTTGCCGCCCCACAGCACGGCGTCGTGCACGGGCTTGAGCTTGATGCCGGCATCGCGCACCGGCATGCGCCAACCGGTGCCCTCGCCCTGCCCGCTCGCGAGATCGTCGAAGCAGGCTTCCATGATGTCGTCGGGCCCGGCCTCGGCGCCGAAATCCTCGCCCACCGCGGGGCCGGCCCAGGTCACGGCGCCGGTCTTCGCGAGCAGCGCGTTCTGCAGCGCGGTGAAGTCGCTGAGGCCGACGAACTCGGTGCCGCGCTCGATGGCCTTGGCCACCTTCTTGAACGGCACGCCGTCGAGGATGCGCGTGAGGCCGTAGCCGCCGCGCGCGATCAACGCGATGTCGGCCCCGCTCGCGGCCGCGCGGCCGATGGCCGCGAGGCGGGTCGCGTCGTCGCCGGCGAAGCGCTGGTGGAAGGACAGCGCGGCCTCGTCGACCTCGACCTCGTGGCCCAGTGCCTTCAGCCGCGCCACGCCGCGCCGGAACGCGGCCTTGTCGCGCACCGCGCTGGAGGGGGAATAGATGTAGATGTGCTTGTTGCTCACGGCGTCGAGTATCCCATCGCGGCGCGCGCGGCCCCGGCCAGTGCCAGTGCCTGCGCGCGATCCGGCCCCGAGGACCGGGCCAGCGGGCCGAGCGCGCGCAGCGCGGCCTCGAAGCCGCGGTCGGGGAACGGCGCGCGCCAGGCATCGCGCACGCGCTCGCCGCCCTCGGGTGCGGCCAGCAGCGCCGCGAAGCGGCCCGCGGGCGCGGCCGCGTGGAGCGCGGCCGCCAGGTCCGCGCCGGCCTGCGAGTGCAGCAGCACCATCGGCGCGGGCGGCAGCCGGGCCAGCCATTCGAGCAGCAGGTCGCGATGCCACTCGAGGCTGTGCGCGGCCTCGCGCTTGGGCTTGTCGCTCTTGCCGAAGCCGATCAGGTCGGGCACCCGCACGCGCAGCCCGGGCAGGCCCACGAGATGGCGGAAGGCATAGCCCCATTCGCCCGGGCCATGCAGGCACAGGCAGGTCGCCTCGACGGCACCGCCATCGGCCGGCCCTTCCTCGACGTAGTGCAGGCGCCAGCCGCGCTGCGACGGCAGGTCCTGCACGTGGTGCGGCGCGAAGGCGTAGTCCGCCAGCGCCTCGAAGCGCTCGGGCGGCGTGCGCAGCGCATCGTCGCGCAGCGGCTGCGCCTGCTCGCGCGCGGCCGTGCGCCGGCGCTGGAAGAAGTCCTGCAGCAGCGCCGCGCAGTCGGACGCCAGCACGCCGCCTTGCACCTGCGTCTGGTGATTGAGCTGGGGCAGCGCGAACAGGTCGAGCACCGAACCGGCCGCGCCGGTCTTGGGATCGGCGGCGCCATAGACCACGCGCGCGAGCCGCGCATGCAGCATCGCGCCCGCGCACATCGCGCAGGGCTCGAGCGTGACGAACAGCTCGCAGCCCTCGAGCCGGTAGTTGCGCAGCGCCTCGGCACCGGCGCGCAGCGCATTGATCTCGGCATGGCCGCTCGGATCGTGGCCGCCCACGGGCGTGTTGCGGCCGGTGGCGATCACGCGGCCGTCCTTCACCAGCACCGCGCCCACGGGCACCTCGCCGGCCTCGGCCGCGCGCCGCGCCTCGGCCAGCGCGAGCGCCATGAAGCCGTCGTCGTTCAAGGGCTCACTCGTCATCGGGCATCTTGCGCTGCGACTGCTGCATCGCGGCGTCGAGGGCCTGCTTGTACTGGTCCTGCACCTGGCGCGCCTGGTCGCGCACCGTGGCGGGCGTCGTGGCATCGCCGCCGGTCGACACCACCGGCGCGGCCGCGCCCGCAAACTGCTTCTTCGCCACCAGCGCGACGATCGCGAGCGCGACCACGAGGCCGATCAGTCCGAGTCCGCGCATCTCAGGCCGCGCCCTTCGCGGGCGCCTCGGCGCCGGTCAGCCCGAGCCGCTCCATCCACACCGACAGCGCGCGCTCGTCGCCCGACCCGGCCGCATAGCGCTCGTGCATCGCCGCATGCGATTCGCGCCGGTGCTGGTTGAGCTTGATCTTGCATTGCAGCGCGGTCACGCGCAGCTCGAAGCCCACGATGCCGGCCAGCATCTTGAGCTGGAATTCCTCGCCGAGGTCGCGCCACTGCTGCGCATAGGCCGGCTCGTGCTCGCCGATCAGGCGCTTGAGCAGCGCGTCCTTGGCCGGTGCGTCCTCGACCAGCCGGGCCTCGACCGTGCAGTGCACCGCGAGGTAGTTCCAGGTCGGCACGCGCGCGAGGTCGGGATAGACCTGCGGCGACAGGTAGGCATGCGGCCCGAGAAAGGTGGCGACCGCGCGCGGCCGCGCCTGCAGGTAGCGCCAGTGCGGATTGGGCTTGGCGCAGTGGCCCCACAGCACCAGCCCGCCGCCCTCGCCCGTCCTCTGCTCGGCCACCAGGGGCAGGTGCGTCACGTACGGCAGGCCGTCGTCGTCGGTCGAGATCAGGCTCGCGAACGGATGGGCGCGCATCAGCTCGAGCGCGACGGCGGGATCCTTGGCGTTGAACTGCGGGGGCATGTACATGGGACGAATCCTTGGGACGGCGAGGCCCGATTGTCCCCGAGCCGCCCGGCGCCCGCGCCCCGCGTTCTGCTCAAGGCGCGCCGGCGGCCCGCAACTGGTCGGCCATCGCCGTGTAGCCGCGCGCCACCGCGAGCTGCAGCGGCGTGCGCCCTTGCCGGTCGGCCAGCGAGAGCCTGGCGCCGGCGCCGATCAAGGCCGCCAGCGTGCGCTGGTGCCGCGCGCCGCCGTCGCCCAGCACCACGGCCTCGATGGTGGCGGTCCAGTGCAGGTTGTTGACATGGTCGAGCGGCGCGCCGGCTGCGATCAGCTGGCGCACCACCTCGTCGTGGCCCAGGTGCGCGGCCGCGATCAGCGCGGTGCCGTCGTAGCGGCTCGTGACCTGCTTCGCGCTCGCGCCCAGCGACAGCAGCAGCGCCAGCGTGGCCGGATCGTCGGCCACCGCAGCGATGGTCACGGCGTCGTAGCGGTCGTCCTCGAGCAGGTCGAGCGAGGCGCCGGCCTGCGCCAGCAGGCGGATCGCCTCGCGCTGGCGCGCATGCGTGGCCACCTGCAGCGCCGTGCGGCCACGGGCGTCGCGCGCATCGAGCGACGCGCCGCCCGCGACCAGCGCGCGCAGCCGCGGCAGGTCGCCCTGCCAGGCCGCGCGGTGCAGGCCCTCGTAGGCCTTGGCCTCGGCCACGCTGGGCGCGACCTGGGCCATGGCTGCGCCCGGCACGCCCGCGCCGAGCGCGAGCGCCAGGCCGGCGGCGAGCCGAAGCGCGCGCGGCGTCTTCATCCCAGCAGGCCCTTGACCTTCTCGAGCGCGGCGTTCGCGCACTGGTCGTCGAGATGGCCGCCGGGCGCGCCGCCCACGCCCACGGCGCCGATCACCTCGTTGCCCGACTTCACGGGCACGCCGCCGCCCAGCAGCAGGAAGCCCGGCAGGTAGACCAGGTTCGCGGCGCCGGGGTTCTTCTGCGCGTTCTCCATCATGGCCTGCGTGGGGCTCTTGGCCGAGGCCGAGGTCCAGGCCTTGCGCTCGCTCGAGGCCAGCGTGTGCGGGCCGGCGTTGTCGGCGCGCTGCACGGCGCGCACGGTGCCGGCGCGGTCGACCACGGTGGCGGCCACGTTGTAGCCGTTGGCGGCGCAGGCGGCGACGGCCTCGGCGGCGATCTGGTTGGCCAGTGCGAGCGAGATGTTGCGCTCGGTGCGCACCGCGGCGGGCGCGCTGGTCTGGGCCTGGGCCAGGGTGGAAGCGGCCAGGCCGACGACGGCGGCAGCGAGGGTGGCGAGGCGAAGCGACGAATGCATGAAAGGGTCTCCAGTGAGTGGCGCCGGCCCGTTGCCGGCGGCTGTGCCACTGTAGGAAAGGCGCGCCGGCGCGGCCATTCGTACGGCTGCGGGCCGCGCTCCGTAGTTCTACGGAGCGCTGCTATCAACCAGCAGCGCGTAGCGCCGGATCAGCTGCGCCAGCGAATCGCTCTCGAGCTTGGCGAACAGGTTCGCGCGGTGCGTCTCCACCGTGCGCGGCGACAGCGCGAGCTCGCGCGCGATCTCCTTGTTGGTGAGGCCGGCGACGATGAAGGCCAGCACCTCGCGCTCGCGCTCCGACAGCTGCGCCACCCGCTCGCGCGCCGCCTGGTCGGCCTGCGAACGCTCGCGCGAGCGCACGTGCTGGCGCACCGCCTGCTGCAGCGCTTCGAGCAGTTGCTCGTCGTCCACTGGCTTCTCGAGGAACTCGGCCGCGCCGGCCTTGAAGGCACGGCGGCACATCTCGACCGTGCCGTGGCCGGTCAGCATGATCACGGGCTGGTCCACGCCCTGCGCCACCAGCCGGTCGAGCACGGTCAGCCCGCCGATGCCGGGCATGCGCACGTCGAGCACGATGGCGCCGATGCCGCTGCGGTCGAAGCCCGCGAGAAAGGCCTGCGGATCGGCCCAGGCCTGCACGCGCAGGCCCACGGTGCCGATCAGCAGCGCGAGGCTGTCGCGCACGGCCTGGTCGTCGTCGATCAGGTGCACCAGCGGGGATTGGGGCTGGACGTTCATCGGGCGCTTTCTTCCAGCCGCAGCCGCAGGGTGAAGCGCGCGCCGCGCGGCAGCGCATGGGCGGCCTCGAGGCTGCCGCCCATGCCGCTGGCCAGCGTCTCGCTGAGGCTCAGGCCCAGTCCCAGGCCGCCTTCGCGCGTGCTGAAGAAGGGTTCGAACAGCCGCGGCAGGGCCTCGGGCGCGATGCCGCGGCCGCTGTCGACGATGGCCAGCGTGCCTTCCTGGCCCTGGCGCGCGAGCTCGACCTCGATGCGCCGCTCGCCCGCGGGCACGCCCTCGAGCGCCTGCAGCGCGTTCATCAGCAGGTTGTGCACGATCTGCTCGAGCGCCACCGGCTCGCCGAGCACGCGCAGCGGCGGCTGGGCCGCGGCATCGAAGCGCACCGCGACACCGCGCTGCTCGAACTCGGGCGCCAGCAGGTGCATCGCATCGCGCACCACCTCATGCAGCGCCAGCGGGCGCAGCTCGCCACCGGCCTCGGGCCGCTCGATCACGCGCCGCAGCCGCCCCACCACGCCGGCCGCGCGCCGCGCCTGTTCGACCGCCTGGCCCATGGCACCGCGCGCGGTGGCGATGTCGGGCGGCTCCTCGTCGAGCAGCCGGCGCGCGGCCTGCGCATTCGCGAGCACGGCCGTCAGCGGCTGGTTGAGTTCGTGCGCGAGGCCGGCCGACAGCTCGCCGAGCGCGTTGAGCCGCGCGACCTGGCCGAGCCGCAGCAGCTCTTCCGCGCGGCGGCGCGCCACGCGCTGGCGCTGCGCGGTCCACAGGCCCGCGACCAGCAGCGCCATCGCCAGCGTCCACAGCGCGATCGCGCGCCAGGGCAGTTCGGACCAGCCCACCTGGCGCTGCGCGAAGAGGTCGAAGGGCTGGCTCGGCGAGGCCAGCACCTTGGTGAAGTCGAAGCGCCAGCCGCCCTCGCCGATGCGGCCCGGCTGCAGCACCAGCTGCTGGCCATCGCGCTGCAGGCTCAATCGCACCGGGCTTTGCTGCGGGTTCATCGGCCAGTCGCGCCAGGGCACGGTGCCCGCGAGGTCGATGGCCAGCGCGTAGCTGACCGGGTCGGCGCCGATCGCCAGCAGGTAGCGCCCGTGCGGCAGGTCGAGCGCCGCGTATTCGGCGCGGTGCAGTTCACGCGAGCGCGCCTCGGCCCGCGCCAGCGCCTCGGCCTGCGGACCCGGCGGCCAGGCCTCGTCGCGCGCGCGCCGCTGCACGCCGAGGATCGACGCGTACACGGCGGGCAGCCGCTGTTCGGGACGGTCGGCCGCGCCGCCGCCGCTCGCGGGCTCGAGCAACGCGAGCGTGGCCAGCACCGCGTCGTACTGCACCACCTGCTGGCTCATCAGGCGGTGCGCGATGCGCGCGTCGGTGTCGAAGGCCTGGTGCAGTCGCTCGATCTCCGCGCGCGCGAGCCAGACCGCGCCGATGGCCGACAGCGCCAGCCAGGCCAGCCACCATCCGCCGCGGGTGCGCAACCACTGTTTCATGGCGCGGATTGTGCCCGGCAGGCAGGCGCCGGCCGGGCGAGAATGCGCGCCCGAGGCATCAGTGCAATGCAGGACCATCTTTTCCCCGACCTCCCCGGATCTCCCCCTTCGGCGACGCCCGCCCCTCCCACGGACGACGCCCCGGCCCCGAAGAAATCGCGCGGCGGCACCGTGCAGCCGGCGCCGGCCGATCCCGCGCTGGTCGACCTCGCGCTGCAGCTGCCGCCGCAGTTGCGCTTCGGCGGCTCGTCATGGAACTACCCGGGCTGGGCCGGCCTCGTGTGGGACGGCGAGTACGCCGAGGCCGTGCTGTCGAAGAACGGGCTCGCGGCCTATGGCCAGCATCCGCTGTTCCGCACCGTGAGCCTGGACCGCAACTTCTACCGCGCGCTCACCGCGAGCCAGTACGCGCGCTACGCGGCGATGGTGCCCGACGACTTCCGCTTCGTGGTGAAGGCGCCGAGCGTGGTGACCGATGCCACGGTGCGCGACGAGAGCGGCCGCGGCACGCAGATCAATCCGGCCTTCCTCAGTGCCGACCTCGCGGTGCGCGAGTTCGCCGAGCCCGCGCTGCAGGGCCTGGGCCACCGCATCGGCGCGCTGGTGTTCCAGCTGAGCCCGCTGCCGCGGCCCGTGCTGGCCGATGTGCCGCTGCTGCTCGAGCGCCTCGCCGCGATGATCGCCGCGCTGCCGGCGCTGACGCCGACCGCGCCCGACGCGGTGGTCGCGGTCGAGGTGCGCGACCCGCAACTCATGACGCCCGAGTTCGCCGCCATGCTGCGCAGCGTGGGCGCCACCTGGTGCCTGGGCCTGCACGCGAAGATGCCGCCGATCGAGGACCAGTTGCCGATGCTGCGCGCGCTGTGGCCGCGCCCGCTGGTGTGCCGCTGGAACCTGCACCGGCGCCACGGCCGCTACGGCTACGAGGACGCCGAGAAGCTCTACGGCCCGTTCGACAAGATCGTCGACCCCGATCCCGAGACGCGCCAGGCGCTGGCGCGCGTGATCGCGGGCACCGTGAAGGCCGGGCAGAACGCCTTCGTCACCGTGAGCAACAACGCCGAGGGCTGCGCGCCGCGCACCGTGGCGACCCTGGCGCAGGAAGTGGCGGACCTGCTGCTGCGCTGAATCAGTCGACCGCGACGGTCATCTCGACCTCGACCGTCGCGTTCTTCGGCAGCGCATAGACGCCGACCGCCGTGCGCACATGCACGCCCGCGTCGCCGAACACCTCGTGCAGCAGGTCCGAGGCCGCGTCGGCCACCTCGCTGTGCTGCGTGAAGTCGGCGCTGCATTGCACGAACACGCCCACGCGCAGCACCTGGCGCACCGCGTCGAGCGAGCCGAGCTCGCGGCGCAGGATCGCGAGGGCGCGCAGCGCGCAGATCTGCGCGCCCTCGCGTGCCTGCTCGAGCGACACGGTATCGCCCGCGCGGCCCGTGACCATCACCGTGGTGCCCACGCGCGGCACCTGGCCGCTGATGTAGACGGTCTGGCCGTCGCGCACGGCCGACGCATAGTGGCCGCCGACGCGGATCTCGCCCTCGAAGCTGTGGCCGAGCGCGGCGGCGATGCGGTCGGCGGTCTGTTGGCGATGGGCGGAGGCGGTCATGGGCGGAATTTCCAGCTGAAAGAAAAGGCGCCATCTTCGCCGCACCGGCGCGCCGCGAACAGATACAGCGCCCGCGAAATGCAGCCGCAACAGAGGCCGCGCGCAAGCCCTGGTCCGAGGCTTCGAGGGGCTTGCCAAGGCCCTCGCTTTCACTCGTGCGAGACTCGCCGCTGAAGGAGAGTTACAGATGAATACATTTCTATTCGTGGTCGTTCTGGCGACCCTCGCCCTGCTCCTGTTCGTGCTGATCGCCCAGAAGCGCAACGACAGCCGCGGCGGTTTCGTCGAACGCCCGCGTCCGCGCGCGCCGCTCAACGAACGCCAGCAGGCCATGTACCACCGCCTGGTGCAGACGCTGCCCGACCTCGTGGTGCTGCCGCAGGTGAGCTTCGGCGCCCTGCTCACGGCGCGCACCCGCGCCGCGCGCAGCGGCTTCGGCCGCAAGATCGCCGACTTCGTCATCTGCGACCGCAACTTCGAGGTGGTGGCCGTGGTCGGCCTCGACGAGAAGGCCGGCCGCAAGGAGCGCGCGCTGCGCGAGACCCACGACGCGCTGCTGGTCGATGCCGGCTACCGCGTGCTGCGCTATGCGCGCGTGCCCGACGTGGGCCGCGTCGAGGCCGACTTCGATCCCTCGCTGGCCACGCCGCGGCTGCAGATCGGCCCGCGCTTCCTCGAGGCGATGGCGCTCGAACGGCCGGCCTTCAAGCCCTCGACGCACCAGTGGCATCCGTCGAAGGCCAAGCGCCGGCGCCGCGAGCGCCCGCGCGAGCTGCCCGCCGATCAGCCCTCGAACGCGAGGTAGACCCGCCCGTCCTCGATCTTCACCGGATAGCTGCGCAGGTCCTCGGTGAGCGGCGCGCACATCGCCTTGCCGCTGCGCACGTCGAAGCGGCCCTGGTGCAGCGGGCACTCGATCTCGTGGCCCTCGAGGAAGCCGTCGCACAGCCGCGCATGGCCGTGGGTGCAGATGTTGTCGGTGGCATGGATGCCGTCCTCGGTGCCGTAGAGCGCGATGTCGCGGCCCTGCACGTCGATGCCGATCACGTCGTCGGCGGGGACATCGTCCACCGCCGCGGCGTCGATCCAGGTGATCGTGGTCATGTTCTTTTCCTTCGTGGCGTGGGTGGCTGTCAGTCGGGCTTGAGGCCCGTGCGCTCGATCACCGGCTTCCAGCGCCGCAGTTCCTCGCCCATGAACTTCGCCAGCGCCTCGGGCGTGCTGCCCACGGGATCGAAGTAGGCGGTCTGCAGGCGCTTCTGCACCTCGGGGTCCTTGAGCACCGCGGCGATCTCGCGGCTCATGCGCTGCACGATCGCATCGGGCGTGCCCCTGGGCGCCATGTAGGCGAACCACGGCACGGCCTGGATGTCGGCCAGGCCCGATTCGCGCAGCGTCGGCAGCTCGGGCAGCAGCCCCGAGCGCTCGGCCGAGGTCACGGCAATGGCCTTGAGCCGGCCGGCCTTGGCCTGCGGCATCACCGACACCGGCGGCAGGCAGGCGAACTGCACGTCGCCCTGGATGATCGCGGTGACAGCCTGGCCCGAGGACGCATAGGGAATGTGGACCGCGAAGGACCGGGTCTTGAGCTTGATGAGCTCCACGCCCAGGTGCGAGATCGAGCCGTTGCCGGTCGAGGCGAAGTTGAACTGGCCGGGGTTGCGCTTCATCGCGTCGAGCCAGCCCTTGACCGAGTCGACGTTCATGCCGTTCGACACCGCGCACACATTGGGCGTGGTGGCCGCGAGCGACACCGGCACCAGGTCCTTGAACGGGTCGTACGGCAGGTTCTTGTAGAGGATGGTGTTGTAGACCAGCGGCGCATTGACCGAGAGCAGGAAGGTGTAGCCGTCGGGCGCGGCCTTCGAGGCCTGGTCGGTGCCGCTGTTGCCGCCCGCGCCGGGCTTGTTCTCCACGATCAGCGGCTGGCCGATGCGCGAGGCGAGCTTGTCGTTGACGATGCGCGCGAGGATGTCGGGCGAGGCGCCGGCGGCGAAGGGCACGATCACGCGCACGGGGCGCTGCGGCCAGTCCTGGGCCTGGGCCGTGATGGCGACGGTGGCCGTGGCGGCCAGCACGAACAGCGTCTTCATGGCCTGGCCTCCACGTCCACCATGCCCAGGTGGTCCTGCTGCTCGCGCGCGATGAAGCCCGCGATCAACGCGCGGTAGGCGGCCTCCACCACCTCGGGATAGGCGCCCTCCTGCTCGGCCAGCGCCCTCACCTTGGCTATCACCTCCTGCTGACGCCGCGGCGCCGAGACCTGGAAGGCATCGCGCTTGAAGCGCGCCGCGTCCTTCACGTAGCGGCCGCGCTCGGCCAGCAGCGCGACGATCCTGCGGTCGAGCGCGTCGATGTTCTCGCGCACCTCGGCGAGGTTGGCGCACAGCGGCCGGTAGGCCGGGTCGGTGAAGCGGCGCAGCGGCGCGCCATGGGTCTCGGGTTCTTTGTCCTGCATGGCTCAGATCGGATAGATGATGGAATTAGGGATCATTTCGCTGTCGAACACGCACAGGCGCGACGCGAACTTCAGGCCTTCGGGCGTGGGCACCACGCGGTCGATGTAGCGGCCCACGTTGAACACGGTCGAGGGCCCGTCGAGCTTGGTGCGGAACACCGCGTAGTTGGCCTCGCTGTGGATGGCGCCGTCGTCATCGACGCCGTGCACCACCGGCAGCCCGACCACGTGGCGCTGGTAGTACGGGTCGTGGAACAGCGTCTCCTGGATGCCGTAGACGCGGTCCTCGAGCATGCCGCGGCTCTCGAAGGACAGCGTGGCCAGCGGCAGGCCGCGCTCGTGGTTCTCGCGCGGCTGCAGGCGGTAGCTGCACTGCTCGGTGAAGAAGGCCGGCCACAGGCTCCATTGGCCCGAATCGACCGCGTGGGCATAGGCCGCGTAGAGCCGCGCCAGGTCGAGGTAGGCGGCGGGGTCGAGCTGCTTCATGCGGCCTCCATCACTTCGCGCCAGTAGCGGTACATGCCGCGGATCAGCGTCTCGGTCACCATGTGGTCGGTGTTCTCGACCTCGCGCCCGCCGAGCTCGGCCAGCGTGCGGTGGTAGGGCTTCTGCTCGAAGCCCTGCTGCGAGAACTCGATCACCTCGCCGTCGTCGGCCGACACGAAGCCCGCCGGCCCGAACAGGTTGGCCTGGCGCAGGCGGCGCTGCGTCATCTCCTCGCTGTCGTCCTCGAAGCCGAAATGGGTCCAGACGAAATCGAAGGCGTCGTGGCCCACGGGCTGGATGTGGCGCGTCGACACGCTGTTGACCTGCTGCTGCAGGATCAGGCTCGGGAACAACGTCATCATCACCGCGGTCGGCCCGCCCCACCAGGGCTCGGGCACGATGTCGAGGAAGCGCGGGTCCTTGAGCTGCATGCTCTCCTTGAAACTAGCGACCTGCGTCACCTGCGCGGCCTTGCCCGCGCTGCCGCGCGTGGAGATCATCGCGGCGTGGCGCCCTCGCGCATCCATCTTGAGCTCCGACTTGTTGTCGGCGCGCCAGAGCCCGAAGGTCACGAACCAGGTATGGAGCAGGCCCGGGTGGTACGGGTCCTTGATGTTCTCCTGCATCAGCTTCCAGTTGCCCGGGATGCGCTGGCGGCTGTAGCCGAGGATGGTGAGCTTGCGGCCGTCGAACAGCCGGTCGAAGTAGCGCAGGATCTCGGGGCCGAGGAAGTCCTCGAAGGATTCGATGTCGTGGTCGAAGGAGGCGAACACCACGCCGCCGCGCCGCGCGACCTTGAGCTTGTTGAGGCCGTTCTCCTCGAGCTTGAAGTCCCCCGGCATGCCGCCGTTGACCTTGCCGTCCTGCTTCACGCCGCGGCGGAACGGCACGCCCTGCAGGTCGCCCTTGAGCGAGTAGTTCCACTGGTGGTAGGGGCAGACGAAGTCCTTGCGGTTGCCCTGGCGCTCGCGGCAGAACTGCATGCCGCGGTGCGCGCAGACGTTCTCCACCACGTGGATCTCGCCCTCCATGTCGCGCACCAGGATCACCGAGCGCTCGCCGACGGCGGTGCGCTTGAAGTCGCCGGGGTTCGGGATCTCGGCCTCGAGGCCGACGTAGCACCAGTGCTTCTCGTAGAAGAAGCGCTGCAGCTCCTTCCTGTGCAGTTCCTCGTCGGTGTAGGCCTTGAACGGGATGCGGCTGGTCTGCTCGTTCTCCCAGCGCAGCTCGATGGGGAACACGGCTTGCGTTGTCATCGCGGGTCTCCTTGTCTTTCCGGCAATTCTTCAGGTGCCTTGCAGGTAGAAGGCATCGGCATGGATCTGCTCGGGCGCGAGGCCGCGGCCTCGCACCAGCTGCGTCACGGCCTCGACCATCGGCGGCGAGCCGCAGAGGTAGGCGCGCCAGCCCTCGAGGCTGCCGGGCCAGTCGGCGCGTATCGCGTCGGTGATCAGGCCCAGGCGCTGGCCCGCCTCGGCCGGGCCGGCGACCACCACCACCTGCACCGTCAGGCGCGGATGCAGCGCCTGCAGTTCGCGCAGCTCGGCGAGGCCATAGACGTCGGCCCCCGAGCGCACGCCGAGGTAGAGGTGGATCGACTGCTGCGTGAGCCCGGCCTCGATGGCGCCGCGCACGATCGACAGGATCGGCGCCAGCCCGGTGCCGCCGGCCGCGCAGAGCATCGGCCCGCGGTGCTTCGTGCGCAGGTAGGCGGTGCCCAGCGGCCCGCTGACGCGCACCGCGTCGCCCACGCGCAGCTGCTCGAACACATGCGCGGTGACGCGGCCGCCGGGCACGCGGCGCACGTGGAACTCGAGTTCGTCGTCGCGGCCGAGGCCCGCCATCGAGTACGGCCGCGCGAGTCCCGGCGCGAACTGCAATTGCGCGTACTGGCCCGGCGAGAACTCGAGCGGCTTGTTGGGCTTGAGGCGCAGGCGGCGGATGTCGTGGGTCAGCGTCTCGATGCCGGTCACCGTGGCCTTGAGCACCCGCGCCGGATGCACCACCACCTCGTCGGGCTCGGGGATCTCGATCGCGCAGCTCTCGGTCAGGGTGGCCTGGCAGGCCAGCACGTAGCGCTCGCCCTGGCTGTCGGGGCGGATGGCATCCTGGCCCGCGTCGAGCACCTGGCCCGACACCAGCTTGCAGCGGCAGGTGCCGCAGCGCCCGGCCATGCAGCTGTACGACACCGGCACATGGTGCTCGCGCAGCACCTCGAGCAGGTTCGCGCCGGGGCGGACCTCGAGCGTGCGGGCCAGGGGGTGGATGTGCAGGTCCATCGGATGTTCTTCTCGTGGGCGGGCGCGGTGCGCCGGTTGTCTCGGGGACGGATGATGCGCGGCCCTCGCCGATTGACCAATAGAATTCCGTGAATCCTCTTCATCACCGAAATGAATAAAGGTCCGGCATGCAGCTCAAGGACATCGACCTCAACCTGTTGCTGGTGTTCGACCGCATGCTGGCCGAGAAACGCGTGTCGGCCGTGGCCGCGTCGCTGGGCCTGTCGCAGCCCGCGATCAGCAATGCGCTCGCGCGCCTGCGCAAGCTGCTGGGCGACGAGCTGTTCCTGCGCACCGCGCGCGGCATGGAGCCCACGCCCTTCGCGCTGCAGTTGGCCGAGCCGGTGGCCTATGCGATGGGCGCGCTGCACACCGCGCTCAACCAGCAGGTGGTGTTCGACCCGGCCACCAGCACGCGCGCCTTCGCGCTCGCGATGACCGACATCGGCGAGATCTACTTCACGCCGAAGCTGATGGCCGCGCTGTCGGCCGTGGCGCCGGGCGTGACCATCAGCACCGTGCGCAACAACACGGCCACGAATCTGCGCGAGGAGCTCGAGGCCGGCCATGTCGACCTGGCGATCGGGCTGCTGCCGCAGCTCAAGTCGGGCGTGTTCCAGCGCCGGCTGTTCCGCCAACGCTACGTGTGCCTGTTCGCCGGCAGCCATCCGCTCGCGAAGAAGCGCAGCGTGTCGCTCAAGGACTTCGTCGCGGCCGACCACGTGCTGGTGCAGGCCGCGGGCACCGGCCACGGCAAGGCCGACGACGTGATGGCCGCGCAGGGCATCCAGCGGCGCATCCGGCTGCGCGTGCCGCACTTCGTGGCCATCGGCCACATCCTGCGTTCGGGCGACATGATCGCCACCGTGCCCGAGCGGCTCGCGCAGAGCATCGCCGAACCCTTCGGGCTGGTGTGGCGCCCGCACCCGGTGGCGCTGCCGCAGATCGCGATCAACCTGTTCTGGCACGCCAAGCTGCACCGCGACCCGGGCAACCAGTGGCTGCGCGGCCTGTTGTTCGACCAGTTCGCCGACGGCGACTGAGCACGGTCTTCGGGTTCGGCGTACAAACACGGCCATCGTCCCTTTCCGCATCACGATGGCGCCCTCCCCCCGCATCCGGATCGCTCCCAGCACCGAAGGCATCGAACGCCTCGAGGCCCATCTGCACGGCCAGGCCTTCTCGCCGCACCGCCACGACACCTACGCGATCGGCATCACGCTCGCGGGCGTGCAGCGCTTTCGCTACCGCGGCACGCAGCAACAGTGCCTGCCGGGCCAGTGCCACGTGCTGCATCCCGACGAGCTGCACGACGGCGGCGCGGGCACCGACGACGGCTTCGGCTACCGCATCCTCTACGTCGACCCGGCGCTGGTGCAGCGCGCGCTCCACGGCAAGCCGCTGCCCTTCGTGGCGCAGCCGGTGCTCGATGCGACGCGGCTGCGGGCCCTCGGCACGGGCCTGCGCACCGCGCGCGAGCTCTGGGACTTCGACGCCGCGATCGACGACGAGGTGCTGCGCACCGAGTTCGCGGTCGCGGTGGCGCAACTGCTGGCCAACGCCGCCACCGGGCAACCCCAGGCACCCGGCTCGCTCGAACTCGCGGGCCTCACGCGCGTGCGCGACCACATCGCCGCCACGCCGACCGAGCGCCCCGCGATGGCGGCGCTCGAGCGCCTGGCCGGGCTCGACCGCTGGTCGCTCGCGCGCCAGTTCCGCGCGGCCTTCGGCACCAGCCCGAGCCGCTTCCGCACGCTGCGCCAGCTCGACGCGGTGCGCCAACTGCTGCGGCGCGGCAGCTCGCTGGCCGATGCGGCCGATGCAGCCGGCTTCGCCGACCAGAGCCACATGTCGCGCCAGTTCAAGCAGGCCTACGGCCTCACGCCCGCGCGCTGGAGCGCGGCGCTGAGCTGATCAGCGCACGCCGGCGTCGGTGCGCGCCTCGATCGCGCGCACCACGGCCGCCATGTCGAGCGCGCCCAGGCCCAGCGCCTGTGTCTCGCCATAGAGCGCATGGCAGGCATCGAGCAGCGGCGAGGCCACGCCGGCCGCGCGCGCCGCCTCGGCCACCAGCCGGTTGTTCTTGAGCACGTCGGTGATCGAGGCCTGCACCTCGAAGTCCTGCGCGAGCAGCTTCTGCGCCTTCATGCGCGACACGGCGCTGGCCATCGGCCCGGCCTCGAGCACCGACACCAGCTTGCGCGTGTCGAGCCCGTGGCGGTCAGCGAAATGGAAGGCCTCCGCGAGGCCCGTGACCATGGTGATCAGGAACAGGTTGACCGAGAGCTTCATCAGCAGCGCCTGCGGCACCGGGCCGCAGACCACGGTCTCGTGGCACATGGGCTTGAGCAGTGGCCGCAGCGCTTCCACCGCGTCCGCGTCGCCGGCCAGCATCGCCACCAGTTGCCCGGCCTCGGCCGGCTTGCGCGAACCCGAGACCGGCGCCTCGACATAGCGCCCGCCCGCGGCGCGGACCGCGTCGGCCAGCCCCTGCGAGTACGCGGCCGAGGTGGTGCCCATGTGGACGATGGTGCGCCCCGCCACGTTGTCGGCGAAGGCCGGCGTGCCGCGGCCCAGCGCCTCGTCGATCGCCTCGCCGTGGGCCAGCATCAGGATCGCGATGCGCGTTCGGCGCAGCACCTGCGCGGGTGTGTCCGCGACCTGCGCGCCGGCCTCGCGCAAGGGCTCGGCGCGCGCGGGCGAGCGGTTCCACACGACCAGCGGCGTGCCCGCGCGCGCGAGGTTGAGCGCCATGGGCTGGCCCATGACGCCGAGTCCGATGAATCCGAGGGGTCCGATGTCAGTCAACCGTGTCTCCGTGAATGCATGAATGGATGGGGGATGGCGTGGCACCTTAGCCCTCGGTGCAGGCCGCGTCTTGAAGCTTTGTGCAGCGGCCACCTTCACGAAGCCTTCAGGGGAGGCGCAGCCTTTCTTCAGGCTCGGTTTCGAGAATGAACGCAACCACCGGCGCACCGCGTGCCGCCGTTGGCTCCCTTCTTTTTCATCCCACTTTTCCAGGCATTCCATGCATTCGAACCCCGCCTCGCTTCCGAAGTCCTCGTCCCTGCGCGCCGCCCTCCTCCTGTCCGCCCTGCTGCTGGGCGCCGCAGTGTCGATGAAGGCCGGCGCCGCCGAGTACGGCAAGGAACCCACGCGCCTGTACGTCGGCGGCGCCATCGGCCGCTCGAGCTACAGCCTGCCCTCGTCCTCGCGCGTGCCCGTGCCCTGGGGCGGCGAGAAGAACAGCAAGAGCGGCACCGCGTTCAAGGTCTATGGCGGCTACCGCTTTACCGACACCTTCGGCGTGGAAGGCGGCTATGCGCGGCTGGGCCGCGTGAAGCAGTGGAACACCAGCTACAGCGTGTTCGGCGCGAACTCGGTGCTCGAGAACGGCACCGGCCAGGTGTTCTACGCGGCTGCCACCGCGCGGCTGCCGCTGGGCGAATCCTTCGCGCTCAACGGCCGGCTCGGCGTGGCGCACGGCCGGGTCTCGGCCGGCAACAACCACCGCCTGTTCGGCGGCGACAGCATCGGCGGCAACGGCACGGGCCTCATGGCCGGCTTCGGCGCCGAGTACGCCGTGACGCGCAATCTCTCGATCACCGCCGACTACGACTACTTCGGCAAGGTCTCGAAGCACGCCAAGGCCGGCCTGCTGACCGTGGGCGTGCGCGCGAACTTCTGACGCCGGCGTCAGCCCGGCAGCGCCCAGCGGCCCAGCACCTCGTGCACGCCCTCGGCGCGCCGGCTGTCGATCAGCGCGAAGCTCGCGGCGGTCCAGCGCACCGGCTCGACCGTGGCCGGCTCCATCGCGCCGCGCATGTACGACACCGTGAGGTGCGGCGTGAAGGCGCGCTTGGGCGCGAAGCCCGCATCGGCCAGCACCTCGCCCAGGCGCTGTCGGAAGGCCGCGAGCGCGGCCACCTCGGCGTTCTCGCCGCCGAGCAGCACGCAGGCGCCCTTGGCGAAGCGCATCGCGCTGTCGAAGGCCACCTCGAAGCGCGGCAGGTGCAGCCGCGAGGCGGCCGCGATCGCGAGCTCGACCTTGTCGCGCGGCAACTCGTCGTGCTCACCCAGGTCATGCAGCGTGACGTGCAACCGGTCGGGCTCCACATGCATGGCACGGAGGTCCCGTTCCGCATGCCATTGCGCGCTCCAGGCCGCGATGCGCGCGGCATCTTCCTCTCCGGGATGGATCGCGAAGAACAGTACGTGTGCCGGCGGCGGCTTGCGCGGCGCGCGTTCGCCGGGCGTGGCGCGGCTGCGCGTACGCAGCGGTGGCGGCGGCGCGTCGATGCCGGGCAGCAGCAGTTGCTGTTCGCTCGCGGGGGCGGTGCGGCGGGACTTCATGCGCGTCGGCCCTCGTGCGGGGACGTGGGCGCGCGGCGGCGGGTGTGGCGGATGGCGGCAGTCAAGCGTGGGGGCGCGTGCGGTGGCGGTCGAGGACCGCACGGCGGATGGCATTCGTTGGGGGGCTGAATGGTACAGATGCCCGGCGCGATCCGGGACCGCCGCGCGAAGAAATTTCAGCGCGCCGCGTCGACCGCCGGGCCCGTCCATTCGCGCACGAAGGACTCGGGCGCACGGCGCTCGGGCGCGCGCGTCGCCTCCTTCGCCGTACCGACGTAGAGGAAGCCCAGCAGCCGGTCCGCCTCGCCCAGGCCCAGCGCGTGCTGCACCCGCGGGTCGTAGCTGTTGAGCCCCGTGGCCCAGAAGCCGCCATAGCCCAGCAGGTGCAGCGCATTGAGCATGTTCATCGCGGCGGCGCCGACCGCCAGCACCTGCTCGGACTCGGGGATCTTGTGCGGCGCCAGCACGCGTGCGCAGAGCGCGATCAGCAGCGGCGCGGCCATCGCCTTGTTGCGGAAGCGCTCGCCGTCTTCTTCGGGATCCCGCTGGCGCGCGGCTCGTGCGAACACTTCGCCGAGCGCGATGCGGGCATCGCCGCGGATGCTGATGAACCGCCAGGGTTGGAGCTGACCGTGGTCGGGGGCGCGCAGCGCGGCCTGGAAGACGAGGTCGAGGTCCTGCGCCGAGGGCGCGGGGTCGGTCAGCGGCCAGGGGGAATGGCGTTGCAGCAGCAGGTCGAGCGCTTCGCGCCGGACGGAACGGGAGATGGAGGTGTCGGCGTGCATGTCGGCGTCCTTCGAAACGAAACGAGGAAGCCGCCCCGCGGGAACGACAGGTGCTGCAAGGGTTCAGTGGCGGGCTGTCTCGCCGCGTCGGGCGAGATGGCTGGCATCCGGGTCCTCGTGCGCGACGAAGAGAGCGGTCACCAAGGTTCGACGGGGCGGCGAACGAGCGGCCATCGTATCGGCGCCGCATTGCCCATGCACCGGGTGCGCCTAAGGCACCCGGGCGCGGACGCTCAGAAGTTCATGTCCTTCTCGACCTCCTGCAGCTTGCGCCGGGCCAGCGCCAGGTTCGACTTGGCCTTGTCGAGCACGAAGTAGATGAACACGCCCTCCTTCTGCGCCATCGGCCGCAGCAGGTGGTACTGCTTGCCGAGCGTGATCAGGATGTCCTCGATGCTGTCGTTGAGGCCGAGGGCACGCATCGTCTTGAGCTTGGCGCGCATCACTTCGGTATTGCCGGCGGCCGCCACTTCGAGGTCGACGCCGGAGCCGATGGCGCCCAGCATCATGCCGCTGGCGGAGTCGACCACGGCGGCGCACAGTGCGCCGTCGGCGGTCATGAGGTTGTCGAGGCTGTTCTGGATCGTGGCCATGTGTCTTGTTCCCTGTGGATCATGCGAATGAAAGGATGAAGCGGCGGCGTCGCATGCAACCCGCCTCCGCCGGAAATTGCGATCGACGCCTCAAGGCGCCTCGAGCGCCCGCACGCAGGCGGCGGTCCGGTACAGCGCCTGCGCGAGCACCGCGCCGGCGTCGGCGATGACGTTCACCACCAGTTCCGTCTCGCCGTTGCGCACCGGGCTGACCAGCGCGAAGCCCTTGTCGGTGGCCACCGTGATGCAGGTGCAGCGGCCCAGCCGCGCCTCCTGCGAGGCCACGGCGCCGATGGCGGCCATCGAACTGGCCATCGCGGCGATGCGCGAGGGGTCGAAGTCGCGCAGGCTGGCATGCGCGATCTCGAAGCCGTCGGGCGTGGCGACCACCACCGAGACGACACCGCTCGTCTCGTCGAGCACGCTGCGGGCCTCGGCCGCGGCACGCAGCTTGAGCGCGTGGGGAATCCTCATGGTGCGATCTCCTCGTCGATCACCTCGATCTGCATCAGCAAGGTCTCGATCAAGGCGACGACGTCGTCCTTGCGGCGCGGGTCCATCGCCAGCACCGGCAGCACCAGCCCGCGGGCCGCGAGCGCGCCGGCGTAGTCGTCGAGCGTGGGCGAAGGATGCGTGGGCAGCCGGGTGACGCCGATCGCGCAGGGCATCTTCTCGAGCGCACCCGCGAAGCCGTCGAGATAGGCCACCAGGTCCGCCAGCGGATCGGGCCGGCTGTTGTCGACCAGGATCGCGAGGCCCAGCGCATCGCGCACCAGGATCTTCCACATGAAGTCGAAGCGGGCCTGCCCCGGCGTGCCGTACAGGCGCAGCCGGTCGCCGTTGTCCAGCGTCAGCTGGCCGAAGTCGAGTCCCACCGTCGTAGTGGCCTTGGCCACGGAGGCATCGGCATTGGCGACCTCGGTGGCGATGGGCGCGGTCTCGCTGATGGCGGCGATGGCCGTGGTCTTGCCCACGCCCATCGGGCCCGTGAAGACGAGCTTGAAATCCCTCATGGCGCGCCCCGCTCAGAACAGGCCGAGACGCCGGCGGATGCGCGAGAGCAGCCCCTGCTTGTGTTGCCGCGCATCGGCGGCCGCGGCCACGCGAGGTGCGGGGATCGCTTCTTCCCGGACCCAGACCAGGGCCCCCTCTTCGTCGAGCAGGCGAAGGAAAGCGCGGCACACCTCGGCATCGACCTGGCCCAGCACCCCGAGGCTCTCGGCCGACTGCGCGCTCCTGGCGAGCGCCGCCGCCAACCGGACATGGGCCGGGTGGCACTGCAGCGTCGCCTGCGACGGCCAGCGGCTCAGCGAGGCACGCGCACCGGATTGCGCTGCATGGCCCGTCACCGCGCTCGGCGCGATCTGGTTGAGCAGCTCGACCAGTTCCTCGGCGTAGATGGGGCGCGCCAGCGCGGGACTGGGTGGCGTGGCGGCGGCGCCGTGGCGCGGCACCATCGGCACCACGAAACGGGCCGGCGGCGCTTGCCGCTCCGCGGCCGGGCCTTCGCCGTCGATCAGCAGCAGGTCGCAGGACTGCGATTCGCTGACCGTCCAGCGCGAACGGAGATTGGAGCTGAGGCGGACGATGATTCTCAGGAGCTCGACCTCAACCGGAGGGAGCCCCATCACGCCCAGAACGAGTGGCATACCTTCTTCCCTGACTGTCTTTTTTGGATGGTTGCATATTGTTATTGCTGTTAACCAAATGATGTACGGATGTACAAACGCGGTTTCAGATTCGGACAAACACTGAGAACAAATCCACAACACTTGTTGCCGAAGAATCGGTTTCAGGTTGCGATGGAAGCGAACTGTTGCGGGTGAGGAACCGCGGCCCGAGGCGAATGGAACGCGGATTCAGTCTTCGTCCAGCGCCGCGAAGCGCTGCGCCAGAAAGTCCACCAGCGCCCGCACCGCCGGCAGCAGCCCGCGCCGCGAAGCGAACACGGCGTGGATGATCTCGCGCCGTGGTGCCCAGCCCTGGATCACGTGGATCAGCTCGCCGCGCGCGATCTGCTCGCGCACCATCATCGACGGCAGCTGCACGACGCCCACGCCCGCGAGGGCCGCGGCGCGCAGCGCCAGCATGCCGCGCGTGACGAGGCGCGGCTGATGACGGATGGCGGCCTGCGCGCCATCGGGGCCGAGCAGGGTCCATACGTGCTCGTGCTGCGGCAGGCCGAGGTCCATGCTCGGCAGGCCCGCGAGATCGGCGGGCACGCGCGGGATGCCGCCCGACAGCAGCTGCGGATGCGCCACCAGGCACTGCCCGCGCTCGGCGAGCACGCGCATCACAAGCTCGCTGTCCTCGATCGGCGGCGGCCGCACGCGGATGGCCACGTCGACGCCCTCGCCCACCACGTCCACGCGGCGGTTGGTTTCCTCGAGGTGGATCTGCACGCGCGGGTGCGCGACCATGAAGGCCGCCACCATGTCGCCGACGTGCGTGTCGAGCAACGCCACCGGACAGGTCATGCGCACCACGCCGCGCGGCTCGGCCTGGGTCAGCGCGATCGCCTCGTCGGCCGCCTCGGCCTCGACCAGCATCGCCTTGCAGTGGCCGTAGTAGGTCTGGCCCGGCTCGGTGACGGCGAAGCGCCGCGTCGAGCGCTGGATCAGGCGCGTACCCAGGCGCTCCTCGAGCAGCGCGATGCGCCGGCTGAGCTTGGACTTGGGCATGCCCAGCGCGCGGCCCGCGGGCGCGAAGCCGCCGTGGTCCACCACCTGCACGTAGTAGTAGAGGTCGTTCAGATCCTTCATCGCTCGCACACCTCATCGTTCATAGAATAGAACACTGACGGCAAATATCGCCATCTACCGCATCCATCGTTCAACCCATATTCTCTATCCATCGGCCAGGACCCTCGTCCTGGCGACGCAAGGAGATGAAGATGAAGAAGGTTCTCGGTGTCTACAGCGCCCCTCGCACGCACTGGGTGGGCGACGGTTTTCCGGTGCGCTCGCTGTTCGGCTACGACGGCCTGGGCAAGCACCTGAGCCCGTTCCTGCTGCTCGACCATGCGGCGCCGACGTCCTTCGAACCGGCCGTCCGCCCGCGTGGCGTGGGCCAGCATCCGCACCGCGGTTTCGAGACCGTGACCATCGTCTACCAGGGCGAGGTCGAGCATCGCGACTCCACCGGCGCGGGCGGCCTGATCGGCCCGGGCGACGTGCAATGGATGACCGCCGGCGGCGGCATCCTGCACGAGGAGTTCCACTCGCGCGCCTTCACCGAGCGCGGTGGCACGATGGAGATGGTGCAGCTCTGGGTCAACCTGCCCGCGAAGGACAAGATGGCCGAGCCCGGCTACCAGACCCTGCTCGACGCGCAGATCCCGTCGGTGGACCTGCCCGAGGGCGCGGGCCGGGTGCGCGTGATCGCCGGCGACTTCGACGGCCACCGCGGCCCGGCGCGCACCTTCACGCCGATGGACGTGTGGGACCTTCGCATCGCCCAGGGCCGAACCGGTCGCTTCGAGGCGAAGGAAGGCCACACGCTGGCGCTGGTGGTGCTGCGCGGCACGGTGCTGGTCAATGGCGAGACGATCGCGCGTGAAGGGCAGCTGGTGCACCTGGACACCGCCGGCAGCGGCGTGGAGATCGAGGCCAACAGCGACGCGACGGTGCTGTGGCTGTCGGGCGAACCGATCGACGAGCCCGTGGTGGGCTACGGTCCGTTCGTGATGAACAGCGAGGCCGAGATCCGCCAGGCCATGGCCGACTTCAACGGCGGCCGCTTCGGGCGCATGCCGGCCTGAGCGATCGAGCCCCCGCGTTTCGAGAAGACGCGGGGGCTTTTTTCATTCAGGGGCCGTCGCCGGCCCGCAGATCCGACTCGCGTGTCACCGTCTTGGCCAGCAGCCGCAAGGTGCTCGCGCAGGCGGCGACCGCCTCGGACAACACGCCGCTGCGCCGGTAGGCCAGCCCCAGGTCCATCGACGGCACCGCGCCCGCCATCGCCGTGCGGCGAATGCGGCCGCCGTCGTGCGACCACGGCCGGAACACCAGGTCCGACAGGATCGTGACGCCGACGTTCTGCGCGACCAGGCTGCGCACCGCTTCGATCGACTTGGTCCGGAACACGACCTTGGGTTCGAGCTTCGCCGCGCCCCAGTAGCGGCCCACGGTCTCCACGTGCTCGTCCATGTCGAGCAGCACGAAGGGCAGCTCCGCGATCTCCTGCAGCGACACCGACTGTCCGGTCGCCAATGGATGGTCGAGCGAGGTCCACAGGCGCCGCTGCGACTTCAGCAGGTTCTCGCGCCGGATGTCGGGCGCCTGCGAGAGGTTCGAGACCAGCACCACGGCGAGGTCGAACTCGCCGCTGCGCAGGCCCGCCTCGATCTCCTCGCGGTTGCGCTCGACCGGTTCGAACTCGATCAACGGCAACTGCCGGCGCATGGCGCCGATGATCTTCGGCAGCATGTATTCGGACACCGTGTCCGTGATGGCGATGCGCACGCGCCCCTCGACCGAGGACGCCGAGCCGTGGGTCTCCTCCACCGCCACTTCGAGCGTGCGCAGGATGTGCTGCGCGTGGCGCAGGAAACCTTCGCCATGCACCGTGAGCCGCAGCCCGTCGGAGTGCCGCGTGAAGAGCTGGACCTTCAGCGCGGTCTCGAGATTGCGCAGCGAGGTCGTCAACGAGGGCTGGCTCACATAGCAGCGCTGGGCCGCGCGCGAGACTTGGCCCGTGTGGGCCGTGGCGACGAAGTGCTGCAGCTGCTTGATCGTGATTGACATAGATCAATCCTATATCACTCTATTGATATTCAATATTTGAATTGATGCGGGCATTCGCCCATAGTCGCCCCGCACGACATCCCGGGCGCGAAAGACGCCCCAGGCCCAGCCACTGGAGACACCATGCCCTCGACATCAAGAACAGCCCCCGGCCAAGACGCCCTGCTCCCTTCCGCCGCGCATCCCGGCCCTGCGGGTCCCGGCCTCCTGAGCCGACTGGGCCTGCGCTTCACCGCCTGGGCCGAGCGCTGGTTCCCCGATGCCTACGTGTTCGCGGCCATCGCGGCGGCGGTGGTCGCGGTCGCGGCGCTGCTCAATGGATCGAGCCCGCTGGTCGTGGCCAAGTCCTTCGGCGACGGCTTCTGGAGCCTGAACGTCTTCACGATGCAGATGGCGCTGGTCGCGATCGGCGGCTACGTGGTCGCGACCTCGCCGCCGGCCGCGCGCTTCATCGGCCGCCTGGCATCGGTGCCCGTGTCGGGGCGCCAGGCCATCGCCTACGTGGCGGCGATCAGCATGATCCTGTCGCTGTTCAACTGGGGCATCTCGCTGATCTTCAGCGCGCTCTACGTGCGCGCGCTGGCGCGCCGGACCGAGCTGCGCATGGACTACCGCGCCGCCGGCGCGGCCGCTTATCTCGGGCTGGGCGCGACCTGGGCGCTCGGCCTGAGCTCCTCGGCGGCGCAACTGCAGGCGAACGCCGCCAGCCTGCCCAAGAGCATCCTCGACATCACCGGCGTGATCCCGTTCAGCCAGACCATCTTCCTGTGGCAGTCGATGGTGATGGCGCTGGTGCTGATCACCGTCTCGGTCGCGATCGCGCTGTGGTCCGCGCCCACGGCCGAGAGCGCCGTCACGGCGCAGGACCTGGGCATCGACCTGGCCGAGGCCAAGCCGGCAACGGACGCGACCGCCGCTCGCCGCCCCGGCGAATGGCTCGAGCGCAGCCCGCTGCTCACGCTGCTGCTGTGCGCCCTCGGCTTCGGCTGGCTCGCGCAGGAGTTCATGGCCAAGAGCCCGCTGATCGCGATCGCGGGGCTCAACACCTACAACCTGCTGTTCCTGATGATCGGCATGCTGCTGCACTGGCGCCCGCGCAGCTTTCTCGACGCGGTGTCGCGCTCGGTCCCCTCGACCGCGGGCGTGATCATCCAGTTTCCGCTCTACGGCGCCATCGCGGCCATGCTGACCGCCGCCAAGGGCGACGGCGGCCACACGCTGTCGGACCGCATCGCGCACCTGTTCGTGAGCATCTCCAGCGTCGACAGCTTCGCGGTGGTGATGGGCGCGTACTCCGCCATCCTGGGCTTCTTCATTCCCTCGGGCGGCGGCAAGTGGATCATCGAGGCGCCCTACGTCATGCAGGCGGCCAACGAACTCAAGGTCCACCTCGGTTGGGCGGTGCAGGTCTACAACGCGGCCGAGGCGCTGCCCAACCTGATCAACCCGTTCTGGATGCTGCCGCTGCTGGGCGTGCTCTCTCTCAAGGCGCGCGACATCGTCGGCTTCACCTTCCTGCAGCTGCTGGTCCATGCGCCGCTGGTGCTCTTCATGCTGTGGTTCCTGGGTCGCACGCTGAGCTACGTGGCACCCGTGATGCCTTGAACGGACCAGGCACTCGAATGGACGCGGCCACGACGCAAACCAAGCCCGGCTACTGCACGCTCTGCCGCTCGCGCTGCGGCACGCTCAACGAGGTGCGCGGCGACATGCTGGTGTCGGTGCGGCCCGACACGGCGCATCCGACCGGCCAGGCCATGTGCATGAAGGGCAAGGCCGCGCCCGAGCTCGTGCACAGCCCGCATCGCGTGCTGCATCCCATGCGCCGCACGCGGCCCAAGGGCGATCCGGATCCGGGCTGGGTGCGCATCGGCTGGGAAGAGGCGCTGGCCGAGACCGCCCGGCGCCTCGGCGCCATCAGGGCCGAGAGCGGCGCCGAATCGGTGGTGTTCGCGGTCACCACGCCGAGCGGCACGCCGCTGTCCGACAGCATCGACTGGATCGAGCGCTTCGTGCGCCTCTTCGGCAGCCCCAACATCTGCTATGCGACCGAGGTCTGCAACTGGCACAAGGACTTCGCCCATGCCTTCACCTTCGGCTGCGGCATGCCGCCGGCCGACTATGCGCAGGCCGAGCTGATCGTGCTGTGGGGTCACAACCCCAGCAACACCTGGCTGGCCCAGGCCAATGCCATCGCGAAGGGCCGCGCGAAAGGCGCCCGGATGATCGTGGTCGACCCGCGTCCCACGGCGCTGGCGCGCCAGGCCGACGTGTGGCTGCCGGTGCGGCCCGGCACCGATGCGGCGCTCGCGCTCGGGCTGATCCGTCTGTTGATCGCGGACGAGCGCTTCGACGAAGCTTTCGTGCGCGACTGGACCAATGCGCCGCTGCTGGTGCGCGACGACAACGGGCATCTGCTGCGCGAGCGCGACCTGCGGCCCGATGCCGAGCACGACCGCTTCATGGTCTGGAGCGATGCGGACCAGGGGGCAGTGCCTTACGACACCGCTCGGGCCGCACGAGCTCAAGGTTCGGCCCACTTCCGCCTGCGCGGCGCGGTCGAAGTGACGAGGGAAGACGGCCAATGCCTCGCATGCCGCCCGGCCTTCGATCTGTTGGCGCAAGCCTGCGCCACCTGGACGCCACGGGAGGTGGAACGCATCGCCGGCGTGCCCGAAGCCCCGCTGCGCGCCGCGGCCGAACTGTTCGGCGGCGGGCACCGCACGGCCTATCACGCCTGGACCGGCATCGGCCAGCACACCAACGCGACCCAGTCGGAACGCGCGGTCGCCACCCTGTACGCGCTGTGCGGCAGCTTCGATCGCATCGGCGGCAACCGCGTGCGCACCGGTCCGCGCGTCAACGCGGTCAATGCGCTCTCACTGCTGCCCGATGCGCAGCGCGCTAAGGCGCTCGGCTTGAAGGAACGGCCGATCGGCCCGCCCGCCCATGGCTGGGTGACCGCGCGCGACACCTATCGCGCGATCGTCGAGGGCGAGCCCTACAAGGTGCGCGCGATGATGGCCTTCGGCACCAACCTGCCGGTCTCGCAGGCCGACACCGCGCTCGCGCAGCAGGCGCTGTCGCAACTCGAATTCCACGTGCACTGCGACCTGTTCGAGACGCCGGCCGCGCGCTACGCCGACATCCTGCTGCCGATCGACACGCCCTGGGAGCGCGAGGGCCTGCGCATCGGCTTCGAGATCGACGACCGCGCGGCCGGCTGGGTGCAACTGCGCCAGCGCATGGTGGCGCCGCGCGGCGAATCGCGTTCCGACAACGAGGTGCTGTTCGATCTCGCGCAACGCCTCGGCATGGGCGACGCATTCTTCGGCGGCAGTCTGGAGGCCGGGTGGAACCACATCCTCGAGCCCTTGGATCTCACGGTGGCGCAACTGCGCGAGCGGCCCGAAGGCATGGCCTGCGACATCGACGCGGGCGAGCGGAAGTACGCGCGCGAAACGCCCACCGGCGTGCGAGGCTTCGACACGCCCACGCGCCGCGTCGAGCTCTATTCCGAAACCCTGCTGCGCCACGGCCAGCCGCCCGTGGCGAGCTTCGTCGAGCCCGCCGACACGCCGCGCGACGCCAGGGCGACCGGACAGGGCCGCTTCCCCTACGTGCTGAGCTCGGCCAAGAACGGCCTCTACTGCCACAGCCAGCATCGCAGCCTGCCCTCGCTGCGCAGGCGCGCACCCGAGCCGGTGGCCGAGCTGAGCCCCGCGCTCGCGAAGGCCAAGCACATCGTCGACGGCGACTGGCTGCGCATCCGCACGCGCGTGGGCGAGGCCCGCTTCGTCGCGCGCATCACGCCCGACCTGGCCGACGACCTCGTCGTGGCCGAGTTCGGCTGGTGGCAGGGCTGCAGCGAACTGGACCGCGAGGGCCTGCCGCTCGACGGTGCGCTGAGCAGCAATTTCAATGCGCTGATCTCCGCCGACCATTGCGATCCGGTCAGCGGCTCGGTGCCGCACCGTTCCTTTCTCTGCGACATCGAACGCGATCCCGCCACGGCGTTGCGGCAGCGCGCATGGACGGGCATGCGCCGCTTTCGCATCGACGCACTGCGGCCCGAGGCCGAGGGCGTGCTGGGCATCCGCTTCGCGCCCGTCGATGGAGGGCCCCTGCCCGACTACCGGCCCGGCCAGCATGTGGAACTGAAGCTCGATCCCGGCGATGGCACGCCGGTCTCGCGTGCCTACTCGCTCACCGGTGCGGCCGAGCAAGAGGACCGGTGCGGCTACAGCATCGCGGTGCGGCACCAGCGCGGCCGCGCGGCCGATGGCACGCCGTACCAGGGGCGCATGTCGGGCCACCTGCATCGCGAGCTGAAGCTCGGCGACACGGTCGAGCTGCGGGCACCGTCGGGCGGTTTCGTGATTCCGCGCCGTTCGCCCCAGCCGCTGGTGCTGTTCGCGGGCGGCATTGGCATCACGCCGTTCATCAGCCTGCTCGAGTCGCTGCCCGATGGCGCCGAAGGCCCCGCGATCCGGCTCTATTACGCCAACCAGAACAGCGCGACGCACGCCTTCCGCGAACGCATCGCGCAGCACCGCGCACGCCTGCCACGGCTGCAGGTGATCGACCACTACAACGCGCCGCTGCCCGAAGACCGCCTCGACATCGACTACCAGTCGGACCGCTACATCGATGCCGGCGTGGTGAACGATGCGCTGATCGCGCAGCGGGCCCGCTTCTACCTGTGCGGCCCGCCCGCCATGATGGACAGCGTCATCGCGGGACTGGTGGCGCGCGGCGTTCCGCGCTTCGACATCTTCAGCGAGGTGTTCCGCTCGCCCGCGGTGCCGCCGACGGATGGTCCGCAGCAGTTCGATGTCCGCTTCGCGCGCTCGGGCCGCGGGCCGGCCACGTGGACGCCCAGGCAAGGCAGCTTGCTGAGCTTCGGCGAATCGCTGGGCCTGCAACTGCCCAGCGGCTGCCGCGTGGGGCAATGCGAAAGCTGCGCCGTGCGCGTGATCGCCGGCAAGGTGGTCCACCTGCATGGCCGTGAACCCGAAGACCCGGCCGTGTGCCTGACATGCCAGGCCGTGCCGCTCGAAGACCTCGTGCTCGATGCATGAGCCCCGCCCTCCGTTTCCATCCCACCGCCCCATGAGAACCATCGATACCGAAACCACCCGCCGCGCCCTGCGCTTCGAGCGCCTGATCCCCGCGCTGCGCGACATGTTCGTCGCCGGCTGCGAAGTACCGTTGCGGCATGTGCATGCGCTTCCCGGCCAGGCCGCGCAACCGGGCGGGACCGTGCTGATCATGCCGGCGTGGCAGGAGGGCCGCTACCTGGGCATCAAGACGGTGAACATCTTCCCGGGCAATGCCGAACGCGGCCTGCCCGGGCTGTTCTCGACCTACACGCTCTACGACGCAAGCACGGGCGAGCCGCTGGCGCAGATCGATGGCAACGAGATCACCTCGCGCCGCACCGCCGCCGCGTCGGCCCTCGCCGCCTCCTACCTCGCGCCCGCGCAGGCGCGCAATCTGCTCGTCGTCGGTTGCGGCCGTGTCGGTGGCCTCGTTCCCGAGGCTTTTCGCACCGTGCGGCCGATCGAGCGCATCGCGGTCTGGGATCGCAACGAAGTGGCGGCGAAGGAACTCGCCGCGCGCCTCCACGCGCAAGATATCGATGCGTTCGTCGCCGCCGACATCGGCCAGGCCGCGAGCGAGGCCGACATCGTGAGCTGCGCCACGCTCGCCACGCAGCCGGTGATCGAGGGGGCCTGGCTGCGGCCGCACAGCCACCTCGACCTGATCGGCAGCTTCACGCCGCAGATGCGCGAGGCCGACGACGCCGCGTTCGTCGGCGCGAAGCTCTTCATCGACACGCGGGAGGCGCTGCAGAAGAGCGGCGAACTGCTCGGTCCGATGTCGCGCGGCGTGTTCGCGGCTACGAACGTGGCGGGAGAGCTGGCCGACCTTGCCAGCGGACGGGTGCAGGGCCGCACCGGTTCCGACGGACGGACCGTCTTCAAGGCCGTGGGCACGGCACTCGAGGACCTCGCGGCGGCGATCCTCGTCTACGAGAGCGTTGAAACCGCGTGAGGATCAGGGTCTCGACTTCCAGACCAAATTGACAAAATAGATCAATATTGTAAAGTTCGATGCCTGTCCTCACGGACCGGCGGCCGAGCTTCGCGGCGCGTCGATCGGCGGGGACCTTGAACATCCACCCTCACCGTCGAGTTCGCCCCATGCCTTCGCTGTCCCCGATCTCCTTCGGCCTTGCCGGAGTTCCCCGCTGATGGCCCCCACCCCCGACCGGCGCGTCGCGATCATGGAGGCCGCGATCGGCGTCTTCCTGCGCTACGGCTACCGCAAGACCTCGATGGACGACCTCGCGCGCGCCGCCGGCATCTCGCGCCAGGGCCTCTACCTGCACTTCAGCGCGAAGGACGAGCTCTTCAAGCAGGCCGTCACCTGGTTCGCGGAACGCGGCCTCGCGGCCATGCGCGCCGCGCTGGCGCGCGAGGAGCTGCCGATCGAGGAGCGGCTGGTCGGCGCCTTCGCGGCGCTGCATGCGCAGAACGACGGTTCGCAGATGTCGCTCGAGCACATGAACGAGATCGTCGCGACCGCGCGGGAACTGGTCGGCCCGGTGCTCGAGGAGTTCGACCAGGCCGTCCCCAAGGAACTGGCGCGCGCCATCCAGTCCAGCGGCGACGCCGTGCCCTGGCGCGGCGCCGGCCTCACGGCCAAGGCGCTCGCGCAGCACCTGTATGCCGCCTCGCACGGCCTCAAGCACTACGCCCGCACGCCGGCCGAGTACCAGGCCGGCATCCGCATCGCCGTGCGCCTCGTCTGCGGCCGTCCCGGCCCGGCGGCCGGCGCCTGAGCCCCTTTCACCTGTTCACGAACGGAGTCCTCGCCATGTCCACCTTCTCCCTGTGCGCTTGCGGTTCGCGACCCACGGCCCATCCCCAGTCGCCGCAGCAGCGCGACGGCGTCTATCGCAACGTCGTGCCGCGCACGCCGATGGGTTTCCTGAAGACCGTGGCGATCGGCTGGCGGGTCCTGACTGGCAAGAGCGACACCACCGTGCCGAGCACCCCAATCCCGGTGCGGCCGCTGACGACCGCGGCGCTGCTGGCGGCGCCGGACCGCAGCCTCTACCGTCTCGGCCATTCGACCCTGCTGCTCAAGCTCGACGGCGAGTTCTGGCTCACCGACCCCGTGTTCTCGGAGCGTGCGTCGCCGGTGCAATGGGCGGGCCCCAAGCGTTTTCATGCGCCGCCGATCGACATCGACGACCTGCCGCCGATCAAGGGCGTGATCCTCTCGCACGACCACTTCGACCACCTGGACCGCGCCGCCATCGCGCGGCTCGCGCCGAAGGTCGAGGTGTTCGTCACGCCGCTCGGCGTGGGCGACCGCCTGATCGGCTGGGGCGTCGACCCGGCGCGGGTGCGGCAGCTCGACTGGTGGGACGAGACCAGCGTCGGCGGCATCCGCCTCGCGGCCGTGCCCGCGCAACATTTCTCGGGCCGCACCCTGCTCGACGAGGACCGCACCCTCTGGGCCTCATGGGTGATCATGGCCGGCGACCTGCGGCTCTTCTTCAGCGGCGACACCGGCTACCACGCCGACTTCAAGACCATCGGCGATCGCTACGGTCCCTTCGACGTGACCATGCTCGAGACCGGTGCCTACGACAGGCAATGGGCCGAGGTCCACATGCAGCCCGAGCAGACGCTGCAGGCCCACCTCGACCTGCGCGGGCACTGGCTGCTGCCGGTGCACAACGGCACCTTCGACCTGGCGATGCATGCCTGGAACGAGCCGTTCGAGCGCATCCAGGCGCTGGCGCGGGCGCGCGATGTGAAGCTGGCCACGCCAGTGATGGGGGAACGGGTGGCGTTGGAGGCGCCGCGCACGGGGCGTGCGTGGTGGGTGGCCCCTGAGACTTGAAGGGTCATACGTCATCGGCATTGGGATATCGGTAAATTCCGATACGATTGGCGCATGGAACTGCTCGAAGTCTTCAAGGCCCTCTCGAACCGGACGCGCCTCGACATCCTGAAGGGCTTGAAGGATCCCGCGAAGAACTTCCCTCCGCAGGACGAAGGCGACGTCCTGACGGTGGGCGTCTGCGTCAGCAGCATCCAGGAAGGCGTCGGGCTGTCGCAGTCGACGGTGTCGGACTACCTGGCGACCCTGCAGCGGGCCGGTCTCGTCGAAGTCCGTCGCATCGGCCAGTGGACCTACTACAAGCGCAACGAGGCAACCATCAGCGCCCTGGCCGAGATCATCGGCAAGGAGCTTTGACCCTTTTTTTACCCGCAAACATCGGAAATTCCCGATATCCCTTTTTTCAGAAATGAAGGACATGCCATGAAAGCCCTGAGACTCACATCGTTCGGCGGCCCCGAAGCGTTCGAACTGTGCGACCTGCCCCGGCCTGTGCCCCATGCGGGACAGGTCCTGGTCCGGGTCCATGCGACCTCGATCAATCCGCTCGATTACCAGGTCCGGCGCGGCGACTATCCCGACCTGGTGCCGCTGCCGGCCATCACCGGCCACGACGTATCGGGTGTTGTCGAAGAGGTCGGGCCGGGCGTGACGGCCTTCTCTCCCGGAGACGAGGTCTGGTACACGCCGCAGATCTTCGACGGGCCGGGCAGCTATGCCGAGTACCACGTCGCCGCCCAAGGCATCGTCGGCAAGAAGCCCTCCTCCCTGAGCCATCTCGAGGCGGCGAGCCTGACCCTGGTGGGTGGCACGGCGTGGGAAGCACTGGTCGTGCGCGCGGGGCTCAGGGTGGGCGAAAGCGTCCTGGTGCACGGCGGCGCGGGAGGCGTCGGCCATGTGGCGATCCAGCTCGCCAGAGCCATCGGAGCCCGGGTATTCACCACCGTGCGCGAAGCCAACTTCGAGTTCGCACGCAGCCTGGGTTCCGACGTGCTCATCGACTACGAGAAGGAGGACTACGTCGACGCCGTCCTGCGCGAGACGGGTGGCCACGGCGTCGATGTCGTGTTCGACACCATCGGCGGCGACACCCTGTCGCGCAGCCCCGACGCGCTCGCCCAGCTCGGCCGTGTTGTCAGCATCGTGGACATCGCCCGGCCGCAGAACCTCGTCCAGGCCTGGGGCAAGAACGCGAGCTACCACTTCGTCTTCACGCGACAGAACCGCGGCAAGCTCGATGAGTTGAGTGCCTTGATCGAGCGCGGGCAGCTACGGCCGCATGTGGGTGCTGTCTATTCGCTGGCAGACATTCCGCTTGCCCATGCGCGGCTGGAAAGTCCCAACAACGGGGTTCGAGGGAAGATCGCGATCGAGGTCGTGCCGTCGGGCTCTTGAAGACCGATGGGGTTTTCTTCGCGGACGACAGTCCGCGAAGGACCCGACCTCACTCCCACTCAATCGTCGCCGGCGGCTTGCTAGACACGTCGTAGGTCACCCGATTGATCCCCCGCACCTCGTTGATGATCCGCCCCGACACCTTCTTGAGCAGCGCATACGGAAGCTCGGCCCAGTCGGCGGTCATGAAGTCGCTGGTCTGCACGGCGCGCAGCGCGACGACGTAGTCGTAGGTGCGGCCGTCGCCCATCACGCCGACGCTCTTCACGGGCAGAAACACGGTAAAGGCCTGGCTCGTGAGGTCGTACCAGGTCTTGCCGGTCTCGGCGTCGGTGAAGTTGCGCAGCTCCTCGATGAAGATGGCGTCGGCGCGGCGCAGCAGGTCGGCGTATTCCTTCTTCACTTCGCCGAGGATGCGCACGCCCAGGCCCGGACCGGGGAACGGGTGGCGGTAGACCATCTCGGGCGGCAGGCCGAGCGCGACGCCGAGTTCGCGCACCTCGTCCTTGAACAGGTCGCGCAGCGGCTCGAGCAGCTTCAGGCCGAGTTGCTCGGGCAGGCCGCCGACGTTGTGGTGGCTCTTGATGGTGACGGCCTTCTTGCTCTTGGCGCCGCCGCTCTCGATGACGTCGGGATAGATGGTGCCCTGCGCGAGGAAGGTGGCGCCCTTGTGGCCGCCGTCGCCGGCCTTGAGCTTGGCGGCTTCCTGCTTGAACACGGTGACGAACTCGCCGCCGATGATCTTGCGCTTGGCTTCGGGGTCGCTCACGCCGGCGAGCTTGCCGAGGAACAGCTCGCTGGCATCGACGCGGATGACCTTGGCGTGCAGCTTGCCCTCGAACATCTCCATGACCATGTCGCCCTCGTTGAGGCGCAGCAGGCCGTGGTCGACGAAGACGCAGGTGAGCTGGTCGCCGATGGCGCGATGGATCAGCGCGGCGGCCACGCTCGAATCGACGCCGCCCGACAGGCCGAGGATGACCTCCTCATCGCCCACCTGCTCGCGGATCTTCTGCACGGCCTCGGCGATGTGGTCGCGCATGACCCAGTCGGGCCTGGCCTCGCAGATGCCGAGCACGAAGCGCTCCAGGATGGCCTTGCCCTGCACGGTGTGGGTGACCTCGGGATGGAACTGCACGGCGTAGTAGCGGCGCGCCTCGTCGGCCATGCCGGCGATGGGGCAGCTGTCGGTGCTGGCCATGAGCTTGAAGCCCGGCGGCAGCTCGGTGACCTTGTCGCCGTGGCTCATCCACACGTTGAGCATGCCGTGGCCTTCGGGCGTGGCGAAGTCGGCGATCTCCTTGAGCAGCGCGGTGTGGCCATGGGCGCGCACGGCGGCGAAGCCGAACTCGCGCTTGTGGCCGCCCTCGACCTTGCCGCCGAGCTGGTGCGCCATGGTCTGCATGCCATAGCAGATGCCGAGCACGGGAATGCCGAGGTCGAACACGGCCTGCGGGCACTTGTCGGTGGTCTCCTCGTACACGCTGGCATGGCTGCCCGAGAGGATCACGCCCTTGAGGTGGCCGTCGGCCGCGTACTCGCGCACCCATTCGTCGCTGACGTCGCAGGGATGCACTTCGCTGAGCACATGGGCCTCGCGCACGCGGCGCGCGATGAGCTGGGTGACCTGCGAGCCGAAATCGAGGATGAGGATCTTGTCGTGTTGCATGGGCGGGGACTCAGAGCGTTGAAATGTCGAACAGCCGGACGCCCGCTTGCGGCGCGGCCTGGATGAGTTGCTCGTCGAAGGTGGCGAGCGGAAGACCGAGCGAGCGCGCGAGCCAGAGGTAGCCCGCGGCATAGAGCGACACGCCGGCATCGATGGCGACGGCGAGCACGGCCTTGTGCTGGGCCGGCGCGAGCTCGTGCAGCTCGACGCGATGGCGGATGGCATCGAGCACGCTCCACAGGCCCTCGACGGCCGACGAGGGAATGCGGCCGCTGCGCACACCGTTGGCGATGACGTTGGCGCACTCCCACTGCCAGGCATTGGGCGCCTGCGGCTCGACCTCGTCGCGGCGGATGGCGGCGTAGAGCCTGCGCGTGTGTTCGTTGGCGTGGTCGGGCAGCAGCCAGGCGGCGGTGACCGAGGCATCCATGACGAAGGCGGTCATGGCTGGCGGCCCTGGTTCAGCAGCGCGCTGGCCGAGGTGCCCGGAAGGATGGCGGCATGGAGCGCGTCGATCTGGCCCAGTTCGCGCGCGATCTGCTCGTCGGTGATGACCGGCTTGCGCCGCACCGGCAGCATGCGCACCACCTCCTTGCCGTGGCGGGTGATGCGCACCTCCTCGCCCTTCTCGACCGAGTCGATCAGGGCCGAGAAATTGTTCTTGGCTTCAGCGATGCCGATGGATTGCATTGGGGCCAGAAAATTTGAATCTGGCCCGAATTCTAAACCTGATCTGGCCCGACTTTCAAGGTCTGGCCAGAATCAGGTTCAGCCACCGCGTTACTCGGCGCGGTAGTTCGGCGCTTCCTTCGTGATCTGCACGTCGTGGACGTGGCTCTCGCGGATGCCGGCGGTGGTGATCTCGACGAACTCGGCCTTGTTCTTCATCTCTTCGATGGTGCCGCAGCCGCAGTAGCCCATGCTGGCGCGAACGCCGCCGGCCATCTGGTAGATGATCGACACGATCGAGCCCTTGTAGGGCACGCGGCCCTCGATGCCCTCGGGCACGAGCTTGTCGGTGTTGGGGTTGCCGGTGGTCGACTCCTGGAAGTACCGGTCGGCACTGCCCTGCTGCATCGCGCCGATGGAGCCCATGCCGCGGTAGCTCTTGTAGCTGCGGCCCTGGTACAGCACGATCTCGCCGGGCGCCTCTTCGGTGCCGGCGAACATGCTGCCCATCATCACGGTGCTGGCGCCGGCCGCGATGGCCTTGGCGATGTCGCCCGAGTAGCGCACGCCGCCGTCGGAGATCAGCGGCACGCCGCTGCCCTGCAGCG
Organism: Variovorax sp. GW821-FHT09B01; assembly: GCF_059418345.1. Taxonomy (NCBI): domain Bacteria; kingdom Pseudomonadati; phylum Pseudomonadota; class Betaproteobacteria; order Burkholderiales; family Comamonadaceae; genus Variovorax; species Variovorax sp. GW821-FHT09B01. The sequence continues at coordinate 691,362 of NZ_JBWKPQ010000002.1, forward strand.
CGGTGGCGACGCTGTCGACCGCCATGATCTGCGGCACGCCCACGCCAGCCACGATGCGGGTGGTGCAGATGGAGCCCGGGCCGATGCCGACCTTGACCGCATCGGCACCGGCCTCGGCCAGCGCGCGCGCGGCGTCGCCGGTGGCGATGTTGCCGCCGATCACGTCGATCTGCGGATAGTTCTGCTTGACCCAGCGCACGCGCTCGATCACGCCCTTGCTGTGGCCGTGCGCGGTGTCGACCACGATGGCATCGACGCCGGCCTTGACCAGCGCCTCGACGCGCTCCTCGGTGCCCTCGCCCACGCCGACCGCCGCGCCCACGCGCAGGCGGCCCGAGGCATCGCGCGCGGCGTTGGGGAAGGTGGTCTGCTTGGTGATGTCCTTGACGGTGATCAGGCCCTTGAGCTCCCAGTCGCTGTTGATCACGAGCAGGCGTTCGAGCTTGTGCTTGTTGAGCAGCGCCTTGGCCTCGGCCAGCGTGGTGCCGTCGGGCACGGTGATCAGCCGGTCGCGCTGCGTCATGATTTCGCTCACGGGCACGTCGTAGCGGTTCTCGAAGCGCAGGTCGCGCCCGGTCACGATGCCGACCACCCGGCCGGCGTCGACCACCGGGAAGCCCGAGATGCCGAGCTGGTCCGACAGCGCCATCACCTGCCGCACCGAGTGCGTGGGCGTGATCACCACCGGATCGCGCAGCACCCCCGATTCGTAGCGCTTGACCTTGGCCACTTCGGCGGCCTGCTGCTGCGCGGTGAGGTTCTTGTGCACGATCCCGATGCCGCCTTCCTGCGCGATGGCGATCGCGAGGCGGGCTTCGGTCACGGTGTCCATCGCCGCCGAGACGAGCGGGATGTTCAGCGTGATGTTTCGGGAGAATTTGGTGGCGAGGGAGGTGTCCTTGGGCAGGACCTGGGAGAACGCTGGCACCAGCAACACATCGTCGAAGGTGAGCGCTTTGCCGAGAAGGCGCATGGGTGAGGCTCCAAAAGACGGATTGTAACGAGGCCGCGGGGTATGCTGGCGGGCTCACCGCGGCTCGGCCCCGCGCGGTGCGGGCCTATCGCCCGCCCGTCGCATCCCGCGTCGCCATTTGCCCACTGCCCGGTCTGCGGACCGCGGCGAAAGCCAATCACTGCCTGTTGCAAAACGTAAGGCATCGCTAGACTTGCGCCCCATGAAGTTCCTGCTCAGCCTCCTGCTCGGATCGATCTGCCTGCTGCCCCTGGCCGCGGACGCTCAATGGCAATGGATCGACAAGAACGGCAAGAAGGTCTTCAGCGACCAGCCGCCGCCGACCGACATTCCCGAGAAGAACATCGTGCGCCGCGCCGGCCCGCCGGCGCGCACCGGCTCGGGCGTGGCGGCGCCCGAGGGCACGGCCACCACCGACAAGGGCGCCGAGGCGCCGGCTGCACCAGCCGCGCCGAAGGCGCCGACGGTCGACAAGGACCTCGAGGAAAAGACAAGGAAGGCCGAGGCCGACGAGAAGGCCAAGCAGGCGGCCGAGGCCGCGAAGCTCGCCAAGGCCAAGGCCGAGAACTGCAGCCGCGCCCGCGAGAGCAAGGCCACCATGGACAGCGGCATGCGCATCGCGCGCGTCAACGCCAAGGGCGAGCGCGAGATCCTCGACGACAACCAGCGCGTGGCCGAGCAGCGCCGGCTGCAGTCGGTGATCGACAGCGACTGCAAGTAAGCCGCGCCGAGGGGCTCAGTACCCCGCCTTGCCGCCCTTGCGCCGGTTCGCGAACAACCCGGTGCCGCGCGCGCCCTGCTGCTGGAAGCGCTCGCGCCGCGCCACCTTCGGATCGACCTCGAGCGCGCGGCACAGCTCGACGCGGTCGCCGTCTTCGAGTGCATCGTCCCAATCGGCGGTCCGGCCCCAGATGCCGGGCGTCATCGTCTCGCGCCAATCGAGCGCGGGAAAACGCTGCGCCAGGGTGCTGGCGCGGATCGCGTCGTTCACGGTGGCGCCGGCGGCCAGGCGCAGCGGCTCCTCGAACACCTCGCGCGGTGCCGGCGAGCAGCTCAGGGTCACCTCGATCATCGGTGCTTCAGGGCGCGCCGTAGACCTGCTCGGCGCGCTTGACGAAGGCCTCGACCAGGCTCGAGGCGATGGTGTCGAACACCGGGCCCACGAGGGCCTGCAGCGCGAAGTTGCTGAAGCCGTAGCTCAGGTGCAGTTCGACGCGGCAGGCGCGTTCGCCGCCCTCGCCCACCGGCACGAATTTCCAGTGGCCGTCGAGGTTGGAGAACGGCCCGTCGACCAGCTTGAGCTGCACCTCGCGGCCGGGCACGTGGGTGTTGCGCGTGGTGAAGCTCTGGTGCAGGCCCGCGAAGGCCAGGCCGACCTCGGCGGTCATGCCGGCCTCGTCCTGCTCGATGACGCGCGCCTTGTCGCACCAGGGCAGGAACTGGGGGTACTTCGCCACATCGGTGACCAGCGCGTACATCTCTTCGGCGCTGTACCAGATGAGAACGGACTTGTTGACTGTTTTCATTGAATCGGATCGAGAGACCGATTCATTGTAGGGAGCCTCCGTGGCTCCCTCCTCTCGCGGGACGAGAGTCCGCCGCTTCAGCCCGAACGCGACCAGGCCGCCATCAGCGTGTTCGAGGGCTGCGTCTCGTCGAGCAGCTTGCGTGCGGTTTCGACGCCGGCCACCGGCAGGCCCTTCGGATCGAGCAGCCCCACCTGCACCAGCACGCTGGCCTGGTCCCAGTAGATGTGCTCGTGGTAGAGCTTGTCGCCGCGGAACTTCACGATCGCCACCAGCGGAATCTCCACCGGCCTGCCCGTGGGCGCCACGCCGGGCAGCAGCCAGTCGATCTCGCAGGTATGGGTGAAGCTGAACAGGATCTCGTCGACGATCTGCGTCGCGCCCACCGTGCGCGAGATCGGCACGAGCCGCGTGTCGGGCGGATTGCTGTTCACGAAATGGTGCTGGTAGAAGCGGCTCAGCATCGCGTGTCCCACGCCGCCGGTCATGGTCGGGATGTGGTTGACGTAGGGCTCGGCCACCATGGTGGCCATGGTGTCGGCCACGTTGCGCGTGGCGAACTCGTACTCGCAGTGCTTGTCCCACAGCGCCGAGAAGTCGTAGTGCGGACCCATCTCGCGGCGGAACGCGGCCACGCTGCGCTCGTGCGCCATCAGCGCCGAAGGCTTGTGGTAGTGGTCGCCGCCCAGCCGTGCGAAGGCATGGTCGACGCCCGGATAGACATAGAGCTCGCACCCAGGCCGCGCACCGAGCGTCTCGACAATGCGCGAGCGCGCCTCGGGCGGGCAGAAGCCGTCGAGCTCGGGGATGTGCAGCACCAGCCGGCCCTGGATGCGGTCGGCCTCCTCGAGCCGCTGCTCGATGCCCACGCCGTAGTAGCCCACGCAGACGTCGGCGTCGGTGCGGCAGGCCGCGAGGTAGGCGAGCTTGCCGCCCATGCAGAAGCCCAGCACGCCGGCCTTGCCCTGCTGCTCGGGCAGCGAGCGCAGCAGCGCCAGCGAAGCGGCCACGTCCTCGGTGCCCTTGTCCTCGTCGAAGCCCTTGTAGAGCGCGAAGGCCTTCTGCCAGTCGTCGGGCGCATAGCCGAGTTCGACCTCGGGCTGCTGGCGCCAGAACAGGTCGGGCGCGAGCACCACGTAGCCTTCTTCCGCGTAGTAGTCGGCCACCTGCCGCATGGTGGCGTTGACGCCGAAGATCTCCTGCGCCAGCACGATGCCGGGGCCCTTGCCCGAGGCCGGGGTGGCGAGGTAGGCGCGGAAGCTGCCGCTGCCGTCGATGGCCGGCACCTGCAGCCAGCGGCCCTTCTGAGCTGTCATGTCTTTCTCCTTGTTCCGAATCTTCGAATCGTGGGGTGGTGCGGCCGGCGCTCAGGCCGGCACGCACTCGTCGCGCAGGGTGGTGAACTGGCCGCAGGCATAGAGCAGCGGCAGCCCCTGCGCATCGGTGATGCGCGCGGCCTTGACCTCGCCGATCAGCATCGCGTGGCTGTGCGCCACCATCATCTCGTCGACCACGCAATCGAACACCGCGAGCGCGCCGCGCAGCACGGGCGCGCCGGTCACCAGCGTCTCCCAGTGCGCGGGATCGAAGCGCTCGCCGGCCTCGCCCTGGCGCGAGAAGGCCAGCGCCAGCGCCGACTGGTCGAGCGCGAGCAGGTTGACCGCCATGCGGCGGCTCTGCGCGATGGTGCGGAAGCTGCTGCCCTGCAGGTTGACGCAGGCCAGGATGCGCGCGGGCTCGGCCGAGAACGAGGTCACGGCCGTGGCCGTGAGGCCCACGGGCGTCTGCCCGTCGGTGCTCGTGACCACGGTCACGGCGCCGACCAGGCAGCGCATGGCGCGCCGGAAGTCGCCCGCGCCCACGTTGGGTTCGCAGCGCAGCGACTCGATGGCCCGGAACTCGCCGCGCATGGTCAGGCCGCCTCCGGTTGCGGCGCCAGCGAGCGCAGGTAGGCGCTGCTCGCATCGGGCGTCATGAAGAACTCGGCGTAGTCGCGCGGATCGTTGAAGCCGTTGACGAAGCGCCGTGCCACGGCCGCGTTGCCCTGGGCCGCGCCCAGCACCTCGAGCACGTGCGGGGGCGGCGGCTGCAGCATCGCGTTGGTCCACTCGACGACGTGGCGCGCATAGCGCCAGTAGCCATCGAAGGCCGACTGCATGAAGTCCGTGTCGAAGGCGCCCTCGCCCTGCGCGAGGATGGCGCGCAGGTAGGCATCGGCGCACTTGGCGGCGTTGTTCGAACCCTGGCCGGTGATCGGGTCGTTGAGGCACACCACGTCGCCCATGCCGAGCACGGCGCGGCCCGAGGGCAGCCGCCCGACCGGCTTGCGCACCGTGGGCGCGAAGCGGCCGGCCAGGATGCCGTTGTCGTCGGTCAGGCGCACGTCGCGGCAACGCTCGGCCTCCCAGGGCGTGAAGGTGTCGAGGATCGACAGCGAGCGCTCGAGGTGCTGCGCGGGCGTCTTCACGTCGGCCCAGCAGTCCATCGGGCCGCCGGGCACGCCCTCGAACACCATGATCTCGCACGGCCCGGTCACGGTCAGCGCGGGGAACACGAAGTACTCGCCGACGCCGGGGATCAGGTTGAAGTTGACGGCCGAGTACTCGGGGCGCGGCGTCATGCCGTGCACATAGGTCAGGGCCAGTGCGCGCTGCGGCTTGTCGTAGGGCGAGCGCTGCGCGTCGCGTTCGAACATCTGCGCGATCTCGCCCTTGCCGGCGGCCACGATCACCAGGTCGTGCGACTGGGTCCAGCGCTCGAGGTCCTCGATGCCCGCGTCCTGGAACAGGATCTGCCCGCCGCGTTCCTCGAAGGTCTTCATCCAGGCCGGCACCTTCACGCGCTGGTCGACCGAGCGCGCGGGCGCGTCGAGGCGGTGCGACCAGCCGAGCAGCTTCTCGCCGGGCTTCTCGGGATGCGGCACGGCGAAACCGATGCCCTCGACCGGCGGGCAGCTGTCGGCCCACTGGTCGATGCCGAGGTCGCGCTCGATCTGCAGGCTGGCGTCGAACATGCACTGGCTCGACATCACGCGGCCGGTTGCGATGTCCTCGGCGCTGCGGTTCGAGACCACGGTCACCTCGTGGCCCTCGCGCTGAAGGCCCAGCGCCAGTTGCAGGCCCGACTGGCCCGCGCCGACAATCATGAAACGGCGCGGCTTGGCGCCCTGCGATGCGATGTTGCTCATGGGTATGCCTCGTTCGTGGGTGGGGGTGATGAAAGGGATGCGCCGGCCGCCTTCAGGCCGCGAGCTTGGGAATGGCCGGTTCGCCCTGCTCCGGGCCCAGGGCCGAGTAGCCGCCGTCCACGGCCCAGTCGGCACCGGTGACGAACGAGGCCTTGTGCGAGCACAGGAAGGCCACCACGTGGCCGACCTCGGTCGGGTCGCCCACACGGCCGAGCATGTGGAAGGGCCGGGCCACCGCGTCGGTCTTGGCGCGGTTGCCGCCGGTGAGCTGGTCCATCACGGCCGACCAGGTCCAGCCCGGCGAGACGGAATTGACGCGCACGTTCATCGCCGCCAGGTCCAGCGCCATGTTGCGCGTGAGCTGCACCAGCGCGGCCTTGCTCACCGGATAGAGCCAGCGGCCGGTCTGGGCCACGCCCGAGGAGATCGAGGTGAAGTTGACGATGGCGCCGCCGCCCGCGGTCTGCATGAAGGGCAGCGTGGCGCGCGCCATCATCACGGCCGAGACCACGTTCACGTCGAGCGCGGTCTGCCATTCGCCGCGCGGCGAGGCCAGGCCGTTGTCGAGGTAGCTGCAGGCCAGGTTCACGAGCGCGTGGATGCGGCCCTCGGCATCGGCCGCCTGCTCGACGCAGGCCTGCACCGCGGCGTCATCGGTGATGTCGGTGGCGATGAATTTCGCACCGATCTCGCGCGCCACCGCCTCGCCGCGCGCCACGTCGATGTCGGCCAGCACCACGCGTGCACCGGCATCGCGCAGGCAACGGGCCACGCCCGCACCGATGAGGGTCGCGCCACCGGTGACGAGCACCGTCCTGTCCTGCAAGTCCTTGTCGCTCATGCCTTTTCTCCTGGTTGGTCCCGTTGTCAATTGCTTGCAGTTACTTTAGATTTGAAGGATTCAGACCCCAATCCGGATTGCGCAGCCGCTGTCCGCAAAACGCATTTATTCGCTGCCCCACGCCGCCCCGCATGGAACACGCTGTCGCTGCATCGGCCTCGCTTCCCCTGTCGCGCTATGCCGTCATCGCCACGCCCGACCTCGACGAGGCGCGCGACGAGGTGGCGCGCATCTTCTGTCCGCACCGGCTGCACCTCGGGCACGGCAGCTCGCGCTTCGACGCGCGCCACCATGTCGCGCCGCTGGGCGACATCTCGCTGAACTACGTGCAGTACGGCGCCGAGGTCGAGATCGATCCCGGCTGCCTCGGCGACTTCTATCTGCTGCAGATCCCGCTCAGGGGCAACGCCCGCATCGAGTGGGCCGGCCGCTCCTTCACCTCCGACGCGCACCGGGCCTCGCTGGCCTCGCCGAGCCAGCCGCTGCGCATGCGCTGGGGCGACGACACGCCGCACCTGATCGTGAAGATCGGCAAGGCGGTGGTGCAGCGCCACTGGGAGTCGCTGTGCGGCGAGGCGGCCGGCGCGCGGCCGCTCGAATTCGAGCCCGAGATCGCGCTCGACGAGGGCGCGGGCGCGAGCGTGAAGCACCTGGTCGAATTCCTCGCGCAGGAGCTCTCGTGCGGCCGCACGCCGCTGACCACGCCCTTCCTGGCCCAGGCCGAATCGGGCCTGATCCACACCCTGCTGGGCCAGTTGCCGCACAACCAGAGCGCGCGCCTGGGCGCCGAGCGCGGCGACGTCTCGCCGCGCGCGCTGCGCCGTGCCCGCGAGTACATCGAGGCCCACCTGCCCGATGCGCTCACGGTCGACGAGATCGCCTCGGCCAGCGGGCTGTGCGTGCGCAGCCTGCAGGTGGCGTTCCGCCAGCATGCGGGCCAGACGCCGATGGCCTACCTGCGCGAGCGGCGGCTGCTCGCCGTGCACGAGCGCCTGAGCGAACCGGGGGCCGACACCACCGTCACCTCGGTCGCGCTGCAGTTCGGCTTTGCCCACCTCGGGCGCTTCGCGCAGGACTACGCGCGCCGCTTCGGCGAATCGCCCCATCGCACGCTGCAGCGGCAGCGCTGAAGGCACCTGCTGCCACTTTCATAGAATCCACGCCCTGTGCATGCCGGGCGGTTGTCCGGGCGCCATGCGCCCCCAAATGACAACGATGGCCACCAAGAAACAAGACACCTCCTCCCGCATCGCCGACAACAAGAAGGCGGCGTACAACTATTTCTTCGAGGAACGCTTCGAGGCCGGCATGGTGCTGGAAGGCTGGGAAGTGAAGGCGCTGCGCGAAGGCAAGGTGCAGCTCACCGACGGCTACGTGGTGATCCGCGACGGCGAGATGTTCGTGCTGGGCTGCCAGATCAACCCGCTCAAGAGCGCCTCGACCCACGTGACGCCCGACTCGGTGCGCACCAAGAAGCTGTTGCTGCACAAGGAAGAGATCCGCCGCCTGACCGGCAAGGTCGAGCAGAAGGGCTACACCCTGGTGCCGCTGAACCTGCACTGGAAGGCCGGCAAGGTGAAGTGCGAGATCGCGCTGGCCAAGGGCAAGGCCGAGCACGACAAGCGCGACACCATCAAGGACCGCGAAGGCAAGCGCGAAGTCGAGCGCGCGATGAAGAGCCGCAGCCGCTGAGCCGCGGCGTTCGCGCTTTTTTTGCGCGGCCATGGAATAAACGCGGCGCCGCGGGCGTTCATGCAGGTGTCGCCGGATCGTCCGGCGCCACAACCAGGAGCTCTTCCATGCCGCTGACCTCGCGCCGCCTTCCCTTCCTCGCCGCCACGCTGCTGGCCGCCGGTTTCCTCTCGCTGCCCGCCGCGGCCCAACCCAAGGCCGCCGACGGCGCCCTGGTCGGCCCCAACGGCATGACCCTCTACACCTTCGACAAGGACACGGCCGGCAACGGCAAGTCGGTCTGCAACGGCCAGTGCGCCACCAACTGGCCGCCGTACATGGCGGCCGATGGCGACAAGGCCGCGGGCGACTTCAGCATCGTCACGCGCGACGACGGCAAGAAGCAGTGGGCCGCCAAGGGCTGGCCGCTGTACTACTGGATCAAGGACACGAAGCCCGGCGACAAGACCGGCGACGGCGTCAACGGCAGCTGGAAGACCGCCAAGCCCTGAGCCCGGGCCTTCCCGCCTTCCATGGACGCCCGCCAGCTCGCCCCGCACATTCCCGGCCTGCGCCGCTATGCGCGCGCGCTGACCGGCAATGCCTGGGCCGCCGACGACCTGGTGCAGGACACGCTCGAGCGCGCCTGCAGCAAGTGGCGGCTGTGGGTGGCGGGCAGCGACCTGCGTGCCTGGCTGTTCGCGATCATGCACAACCTCTTCGCGAGCCAGGTGCGCCGCGCGCCGCCGCCGCATGCGGCCGTGTCGCTCGACGAACTGCCGCCCGAACAGCAGGGCGGCGTCGATCCCGGCCGCGACCACGGCGTGCGGCTCGACCTGCAGCGCTGCCTGCTGCAGCTGCCGGAAGAGCAACGCGCCGTGCTGCTGCTGGTGACGCTCGAAGATCTGTCCTATGCCGAGGTCGCGAAGGTGCTCGGCATCCCGCTGGGCACCGTGATGTCGCGGCTGTCGCGCGCCCGCGTGCGGCTGCAGGAACTGCTCGACGGCGCGGCCGTAGCCGGCACGTCGGCGGGCACGTCGACAGGCACACTGGCGGGCAGTGCTGCCCCGCGCCCCGGCCTGCGCCGCCTCAAGTAACGCCATGAACCGCCCCGCCCCGCCCCCTTCCGACGACGATCTGCACGCCTGGGTCGACGGCCAGCTCGCGCCCGAGCGCCGCGCCGCCGTCGAGGCCGCGCTGGCGGACGATCCGGCCCTCGCGGCCCGGGTTTCGCTTTGGCAGGCGCAGCGCGACACGCTGCGGCAACTGCATGCCGAATTGCTCCATGAACCCGCGCCGGCCCACCTGTCGGCCGTGCTCGAACGCGAGGCCGCGCCGCGCGACGGCTGGTGGCGCTGGGGCGGCATCGCGGCCGGCCTGCTGGTCGCCTTCGGCGCCGGCTGGCTCGGCAATGCCCAGTGGAGCGCCACCCAGCGCCCGGGCACCGCGCTGGCGCGCGCGCCGGCGGTGCGCGAATTCGTCCATGCGGCCTCGCTCGCGCACCAGGTCTACACGCCCGAGAAGCGCCATCCGGTCGAGGTGGCCGCGGCCGAGCAGCAGCACCTGGTGCAGTGGCTGTCGCGCCGGCTCGACCGGCCGCTCAAGGTGCCGGACTTCTCGACCCTGGGCTACACGCTGGTCGGCGGCCGGCTGCTGCCCGGCGAGAACGGCGCCCGGGCCCAGTTCATGTTCGAGGATGCGGCCGGCGAGCGGGTCACGCTCTATGTCGGCCAGCTCGATCCCAAGACCGCGGGCGCCAAACCGCCCTCCGCGCCCGAGACCGCGTTCCGCTTCGCCACCGAGGGCGCCGTGCCCAGCTTCTACTGGGTCGACCAGGGCTTCGGCTACGCGGTGGCCGGCCGGCTGCCGCGCGAGACGCTGATGAAACTGGCGACGCTGGCCTACCGGGATCTGTCTTGAGCGCGGCATACACTCGGCCGGTTCGCGCATGCATTCCCTCATTTCCATGTTCGCGATCACTCAACGAAGGAGAAACTGCATGAAATTGCTCAGCGCCTCGATCCTCGCGGCCGCCCTGCTCGCCGGCTGCGGCAGCATGTCCAACCAGAGCGCCAGCGCGCCCGACACCCCGACGCGCACCGCCGACGGCGTGCTCGTCGGCCCGAACGGCATGACGCTCTACACCTTCACCAAGGATGCCGCCGGTTCGGGCACCTCGGCCTGCAACGGCCAGTGCGCGACCAACTGGCCGCCGCTGGGCGTGGCCGAAACCGCCCGGCCGATGGGTGGCTACACCATCATCATCCGCGAGGACGGCAAGCGCCAATGGGCCTACAAGGGCTGGCCGCTGTACTACTGGGCCAAGGACGCCAAGCCGGGCGACAAGACCGGCGACGGCTTCGCCAACGGCGCCTGGAAGCTCGCGCGTCCCTGAGACCGCGCTCGTCACCCCGGGGCTCGCGCCCGGGTGATCCACGCCACGAAGGCGGCCCGCAACGGCCGCCTTTTTCGTTTCCGGGCCCGGCGCGCACAGACGGCAGAATGGCCCGATGCCTTCGAATGCCAATCTCGACGCCTTCGCCGCCCTGCTCCCCCTGGGGCTGATCACCGACGAACAGCACGATGCCGTGCTGGCCCACCCCGGCTTCCCCACGCTGGCGCCGTTGCCGAGCCCGGCCCATGCGCTGGACTGGATGCAGCAGCAGGGGCTGATCGATCCCGTGGCCTCGCACGTGCTGTGCATCCAGCTCGACCGGCGCGTCGAGCGCAACGAACTCGACCGCGGCACGCGCGACGAGGCCGTGAAGGTCGCCGAGCAGGCCGAGGCGCTGCACCGGCTCGGCGAGCGCGGCATCGTGCGCGAGGCCGTGCTCGCGCTGCACGCGGACGGCCGCCTCGACGCCGAGGCGCGCGACGAGGCACTGGAGCGCGTGCCGGTCAGCGGCGCCGCTCCCGACCCCGAGGCCGCGCACGCCTGGCTCGATCCCGAGCCCTTCGAGGCGCTGGTCCTCCAGGGCCTGGTCGACGCGCCTCGGCTCGCCGCCGCGCGCGCCCATCCCGAATACGCGAGCCTGCCCAAGCCGCCGACGCCGGCCCATGCCTATGCCTGGATGCGGCTGCGCGGGCTGCTGCCGGCCGAGAACGAGGACCAGGATGCGCTGATCGAGCGCATCGTCGCGACCCACGGCGATTCGATGGCCGAGGACGCGGAGGACACGCTCGACGAATCCGACGAGCTGCTCGAGGCCGGCGCGCTCGGCCTCTCGCATGCGGTGGTGCAGGCACTGCGCGACGACGGCCTGCTCGACGCCGAAGACCTCGAAGAGGCGCTGCCGTGGGTGCCGCTGGTGTCCGACCAGCGTGCCGATCCGGCCACCGCCCTCGCCTGGCTCGTGACCGATGGCTGGCTCGAGGAAGAGCGCTTCGAGGCCATCGCCGCGCGCGTGGAGGCCGAGCCGGCCTTCGTCGGCGCGGACGAGCGGCGGCAGATCATCGCGCAGGCGCGCGAACGCATCGCGGCCGAGAACGCGAGCTCGAAGGTCATGGCGCGCAAGCGCTCGACGGGGCTGCGGCCCCCGCGCTGGCTCGGCGTGCTCGCGGTGATCGCGATGATCGGCGCGGCGGGCGCGTACCTGTGGAAGCTGAACGCCCTGCCAGCCTGCAACAGCGACCTCGCGCGGCGCGAACTCGACGGCCTGGTATCGAGCACCAGCAACGACGAGCGGCTGCGTTCCGAGCCCGGCGTCGAGGCCCGCGTGAGCGCGCTGCACGAGATCGGCTTCCTCAAGGCCGACAACGTACGCGGCTGCCTGGCCACGCTGTCGCGCGACGGGAAGACCGAGACCATCGGTTTCACCATCGGGTCCGACAGCGGCGGCTCGAGCGGCGACACGGTGGTGCGCGGCGCCGAGGCGGCGATCGTCGAGGCGCGCTTCGGCCAGCTCGATGCCGAAGGCCGCCCGCGCTACAACGCCGAGCCGGTCGGCCGGCTGGCGCTCGCGGACGCGCTGCGCGAAGGCGTGGACAACCTGGAAGCGCGCATGCGGGCGCCCAAGAACCTGCAGGAACGCCTGCGCGCGCTGCGCGAAGCGCCGCTCATGGCGATCGATCCGAACCCCAGGCTCCCGCTGACCGAGGTCGAACCCGCCGGCGCCTGCCAGGCCGGGGACGGGCAGCAGCAGGTCTGTCCGGTGGTGATGGTCTACGACGACCGCCGGCTCGGCGCGCTCGGCGGCGTGCAAGCCAGCGGAGCCGCGTCGCTGCCGCTGCGCGCCGAGATCACGCTGGCGCCCGACGACACCGGCATCTGGCGTGTGGATGGGGATTTCGATCGACGCTTCGCGATGGCGGTGGTCGAGGCACGGCTCGGCAAACAGGGCGCGACCGATGCGCATTGGGACCGCTCGAGCTGCCCGAGCCGCCGCCTCCCCCGCCGACGCTCGTGATGCCGAAGCTGCCGCCGCCCAAGGCGCGATAGACGACGCGCCGCGCTCAGTGCGCGTTCAATGCGCGCCCGGCACGGCCTGGTCGGCCACCGTCGTGCGCCGATCGCGCAGCGCCAGCAGCTCGTTGAACAGCAGCGCGCCGATCACCATGGCGCCGCCGGTCAGCACGCTGGGAGCCGGTTTCTCGTTCGCGCCGAGCCAGGCCAGCGCGATGCCGAAGATCACCTCGAGCAGGGCCAGCAGCGCCACCTCGGGTGCCTTCAGCACGCTGGCGCACAGCACCGACAGCACGCAGGGAATCGCGAGCTGGAACAGGCCGAGAAAAGCCAGCAGGCCGAGGTCGTGCGCGCTGGCGCGGAACGGCATGGCCAGCGGCAAGGTGGCGAGCGTGCACAGCACGGCGCCGATCAGCACCGCGGGCACGAGGTCGATGCGCTGGCCCCTGGCCTGCGCATGCTGCACCACGGTCCAGTTGGCGGCGCCGGCCAGCGGCACGCACAGCGCCACCAGCGTGCCCAGCAGCGATCCGCCCGCACCACCGAGCAGCTGCGCGCCGTACATCCATCCGATGCCCAGCCCCGCCACCACGATGGCGAGCCAGGTGCGTGCCGGCAGCCTGTGGCCGATGAACAGCCGCGCCGCGAGCGCGGTGAGCAACGGCCCCAGCGACATGGTGACCAGCACGCTCGCGGTGGACGCCAGCGTGAGCGCCACCATGAAGGCCGTGAACATCACGGCCCAGCACAGGCCCGAGATCCAGAGCTCGCGCCCGCCGGCCAGCAGCGCGCGGAACACCTTCGGCCCGCGCCACAGCGGCAGGATCGCGCACAGCGACAGCACGGTGAACAGGCCGCGCCAGAAGGTGATCTCGAAACTGTGCGCGCCCTCGAGATGGCGCGTGACCATGCCCGCCGTGCCCCACATCAGGGTCACGGCCACCATCAGCCCCACGGCGCCGCCGTGGGTCAGGTGCAGGGGCATGGCGCGGAGGCGGTCCTCAGACGGCCGATTCGCGGCTCGCGCGCTTGCGCTCGTGTTCCTTCAGGAAGCGCTTGCGCAGGCGCACGCTCTTGGGCGTGATCTCGACCAGCTCGTCGTCCTCGATGAACTCGACGCCGTATTCGAGCGTGAGGTCGATCGGCGGCGTGATCTTGATCGCGTCTTCCTTGCCCGAGACGCGGAAGTTCGTGAGCTGCTTGGTGCGGGTGGCGTTCACCACCAGATCGTTGTCGCGGCTGTGGATGCCGACGATCATGCCTTCGTACACCGGATCGTTCGCCTTCACGAACATGCGGCCGCGGTCGTCGAGCTTGCCGAGGGCGTAGGTGAAGATTTCACCGTCGTCCATCGAGATCAGCACGCCGTTCTTGCGGCTGCCGATCTCGCCCTTGTGCGGCTCGTAGCTGTCGAAGATGTTGCTGATCAGGCCCGAACCGCGCGTCAGGTTCAGGAATTCGTTGGTGAAGCCGATCAGGCCACGCGCCGGGATGCGGTACTCGAGGCGCACGCGGCCACGGCCGTCCGGTTCCATGTTGACCAGTTCGCCCTTGCGCTCGCCCAGGGCCTGCATCACGCCGCCCTGGTGCTGCTCTTCGATGTCGGCCGTCACCAGCTCGATCGGCTCGTGCTTCTCGCCGTTGACGTTGCGGAACACCACGCGCGGCTTCGAGACGGCCATCTCGTAGCCCTCGCGGCGCATGTTCTCCAGCAGGATGGTCAGGTGCAGTTCGCCGCGGCCCATGACCTCGAACACGCCTTCTTCGTCGGTCTCGTTCACGCGCAGCGCCACGTTGTGCTGCAGTTCCTTCTGCAGGCGGTCCCAGATCTGGCGGCTGGTGACGTACTTGCCTTCGCGGCCGGCCAGCGGGCTGGTGTTGACGCAGAAGTTCATGGTCAGCGTGGGCTCGTCGACCTTGAGCATCGGCAGCGGCGCCGGGCTCGCGGGGTCGGTCACGGTGACGCCGATGCCGATGTCGGCGATGCCGTTGATCAGCACGATCTCGCCCGGGCCGGCTTCGGTGGCCTGCACGCGGTCCAGGCCCTGGAAGGTCAGCACCTGGTTGATGCGGCCCTTGACGGACTGGCCGTCCGGGCCTTCCATCACCAGCACGTCCATCATCGGCTTCAGGGTGCCCTGGCTGATGCGGCCCACGCCGATGCGGCCGACGAAGGTCGAGAAGTCGAGGGCCGAGATCTGCAGCTGCAGCGGCGCGGCCGGGTCGCCCTTCTGCGAAGGCACGTGCTTCAGGATGGTGTCGAACAGGGCCGACATGTCGGGACCCCACTGCTCGCCGGGCGCGCCCTCCTCGAGCGAGGACCAGCCGTTGATGCCCGAGGCGTAGACCACGGGGAAGTCGAGCTGTTCGTCGGTTGCGCCGAGCTTGTCGAACAGGTCGAAGGCGGCGTTGACCACCTTGTCGGGGTTGGCACCGGGCTTGTCGACCTTGTTCACCACCAGGATCGGCTTCAGGCCCAGGGCCAGTGCCTTCTTGGTCACGAAGCGCGTCTGCGGCATCGGGCCTTCCTGCGCGTCGATCAGCAGCACCACGCCGTCGACCATCGACAGCGCGCGTTCCACTTCACCGCCGAAGTCCGCGTGGCCGGGGGTGTCGACGATGTTGATGTGCGTGCCCTGCCAGGTCACGGCGCAGTTCTTCGCCAGGATCGTGATGCCACGTTCCTTTTCGATCGCGTTGTTGTCCATCACCGTGTCGACGACCTTCTCGTGCTCGGCGAAGGTGCCCGATTGGCGCAGCAGCTGGTCGACCATCGTGGTCTTGCCATGGTCCACGTGGGCAATGATGGCGATATTGCGGATTTGCTTGGTCATGGTGTCGCTTCGGTCTGTGGTGCGTTCAAAAGAATTTGCTGGATTTCGATGGGGTTCAGCAAGCGCCCCGGGATCAGTTCATGGGCGGCCACGTGGGCCGTGCCGAGGAAGGCCGGGGGCGATTCGCCGAACACCGCGACCCGGGCCGCATCGGCCCACGGCCCGCGCCGACGCAGGCCGGACAGAAAGCGCCCTGCATCCTCGCTGCCCAGCGTGACGATCGTGTGGCCCTCGACCAGACATTCGGCAGGCAACAACCGCGCCAGCCGCTCGTCCTCGTCCATGGCCTCGAGGGCCTCGAGCGTGATGCACTGGGCCGCCACGAAGCCGCCGGTGGCGGTGCGGCGCAGCGAGCTCAGGTGGGCACCGCAGCCCAGTGCCTCGCCGATGTCCTCGCCCAGGGTGCGGATGTAGGTGCCCTTGCTGACCGAGGCCTCGATGCGGATGGCATCGGCCGCGGTCTGCGCGATCTTCAGCGCGTGGATGACGACGTCGCGCGGCGCGCGCTCGACCTCGATGCCCTCGCGCGCGTATTCATAGAGCGCCTTGCCGTCCTTCTTGAGCGCGCTGTGCATCGGCGGCACCTGGCGGATCGGGCCGGTGTAGAGCGCCTCGGCGCGCGCCAGGTCCTCGGCCGTGACCTGGACCGGACGTTCGGCGATCACCTCGCCCTCGGCATCGCCGGTGGCGGTGCGGATGCCCAGCCGCGCGGTGGCGACGTAGGTCTTGTCGGCGTCGAGGTGCAGCTGGCTGAACTTGGTGGCCGCGCCGAAGCACAGCGGCAGCACGCCGGTGGCCAGCGGATCGAGCGTGCCGGTATGGCCCGCCTTCTCGGCGCGCAGCAGCCACTTGGCCTTCTGCAAGGCCTGGTTGCTGGACAGTCCCAGCGGTTTGTCGAGCAGCAACACCCCATGCACAGGGCGCCGCTGCACCCTTGTGCGTGGCGCATTCATGGCTAGTCGTCTTTCGAACGCGAAGCGACGGCCTGCGCGATCAGCGCGTTCATGTCGGCGGCACGCTCGGTGGTGCGGTCGAACACGAAGTGCAGCGTGGGCACGGTGTGGATGTGCAGGCGCTTGAACAGGCCGTTGCGCAGGAAGCCCGCGGCCTGGTTGAGCGCTTCGGTGGTCTCGTCCACGTCGCCGGTGAGCAGGCTGAAGAAGATCTTCGCGTGCGCATAGTCGGGCGTGACTTCCACCGCCTGCAACGTGACCATGCCCACGCGCGGGTCCTTCAACTCGCGCGCGATCAGCTCCGTCAGATCGCGCTGGATCTGATCGGCGACCTTGAAGGCGCGGTTGGGAGTGGCGGCTTTTCTTTTGGGCATTTGATCAATCACTAGCGTCACGAGATCGGGCTCAGTGCAAGGCGCGCCGCCGCAGACAGTACATCCGTACGGCAAGGCGGCTGCAACGCGGCAATGAGCCCGATATCGTGGCGCGCTTTACAACGTACGCGCGATTTCCTTGATTTCGAAGAACTCGAGCTGATCGCCCTCTTTGATGTCGTTGTAGTTCTTGAGCTTGATACCGCACTCGAAGCCTTCGCGCACTTCGCGGACATCGTCCTTCATGCGCTTGAGCGAGTCGACTTCGCCGGTGTAGACCACCACGTTGTCGCGCAGCAGGCGGAAGTGCGAGCTGCGGGTGACATAGCCCGAGGTGACGTACGAACCGGCCACGGTACCGATCTTCGAGGCCACGAACACCGTGCGGATCTCGGCCGAGCCGATGATTTCCTCGCGGCGCTCCGGTGCCAGCATGCCCGACATGGCGACCTTGATCTCGTCCACCGCGTCGTAAATGATGCTGTAGTAGTTGAGCTGGACACCATTGCCCTCGGCCAGCTTGCGCGCGCCGGCATCGGCCCGCACGTTGAAGCCGATCACCACCGCCTTCGAGGCGATCGCGAGGTTGATGTCGCTTTCGCTGATGCCGCCCACGCCCGCATACACCACCTGCACCTTGACCTCGTCGGTCGCGAGCTTGAGCAGCGATTGCGCGAGCGCTTCCTGCGAGCCCTGCACGTCGGCCTTGATGATGATGCGCAGCGTCTGCACTTCGCCCGCCGACAGGTCGGTGAACATGTTCTGCAGGTTCGCGGCCTGCAGCTTCGCCAACTTGGTGTTGCGGAACTTGCCGGCACGGTAGGTGGCGATTTCGCGCGCACGGCGCTCGTCGCTCATCACCATGAACTCGTCGCCGGCCTGCGGCACTTCGGTCAGGCCCTGGATCTCGACCGGGATCGACGGACCGGCCGTCTTGGTCGGCTTGCCGTCCTCGTCGAGCATGGCGCGCACGCGGCCATAGGTCGAGCCGGCCAGCACCACGTCGCCGGTCTTGAGCGTGCCGGACTGAACCAGCACGGTCGCGACCGGGCCGCGGCCCTTGTCGAGCTGCGCTTCGATGACCAGGCCCTTGGCGGCGGCATCCACCGGCGCCTTGAGTTCCAGCACTTCGGCCTGCAGCAGCACCTGTTCGAGCAGGTCGTCGATGCCCTGGCCGGTCTTGGCCGAGACGCCGACGAACGGAACGTCGCCGCCGTACTCTTCGGGCACCACCTCTTCGGCCACCAGTTCCTGCTTCACGCGGTCCAGGTTGGCATCGGGCTTGTCGATCTTGTTGATCGCGACCACGATCGGCACACCCGCCGCCTTCGCGTGCTTGATGGCTTCCTTGGTCTGGGGCATGACGCCGTCGTCGGCCGCCACCACCAGGATCACGATGTCGGTGGCCTGCGCGCCACGGGCACGCATGGCGGTGAACGCCTCGTGACCCGGGGTGTCGAGGAACGACACCATGCCGCGTTCGGTTTCCACGTGGTAGGCACCGATGTGCTGCGTGATGCCGCCGGCTTCGCCCGCGGCCACCTTGGCGCGGCGGATGTAGTCCAGCAGCGAGGTCTTGCCGTGGTCGACGTGACCCATGACGGTCACGACCGGTGCGCGCGGCAGGGCTTCGGCGGTTTGCGCCGACACGTCCTCGTCGGTGAAGGCTTCGGGATCGTCGAGCGCGGCAACCACCGCGTTGTGACCCATTTCCTCCACCACGATCATCGCGGTGTCCTGGTCGAGCGCCTGGTTCATCGTGGCCATCTGGCCCAGCTTCATCAGCTGCTTGATCACCTCGGACGCCTTGACCGACATCTTGTGCGCGAGCTCGGACACCGTGATGGTTTCCGGCACGTGCACCTCGATGATGCGGGCCTCGACCGGTGCTGCCGGTGCGTGCTGCTGGTCGTCGTGGCCACGGTCGTTGCCGCGGCGTCCGCGCGGACCGCCGCGCCAGTTGCCACGGCCCACGCCGCCGCTCGCGTCGCCGCGGGTCTTGATTTCCTTCTTCTTGGCGGTGTCGCCGGCCCAGCTCGAGGAGAGCTTGGCCGATTTCACTTCCTTGCCGGCGGCACCGCCGGCAGGCGCGGCCGCAGCACCCGGCGCGGCCGGGGCTCCGGCGCGGGCCGCGGGCGCGGTCGGCTTGTGCAGCGTGCCCTTGACGCCACCGGCGGGCTTGACCTCGGCGACCGGCTTCTCGACCTTGTGCGGCACCAGCACGCGGGCCGGTGCATTCATCATGGCGCGGATGGCCTCGGCTTCGGCCAGGGCCTTGCGGCGGCGCTCGTCGAGGTCGCGCGCACGCGCGGCTTCCTCGTCGGCACGGGCCTTGGACTCGGCGGCGGCCTTGGCCTTCGCATCTTCCTTGGCCTGCGTGGCGGCGGCCTGGGCCGCGGCCTTGGCCTCGGCGGCCTGCTTGGCGGCGACGACCTGCGCTTCCGCGGCTTCCTTCAGCGCGGCGACTTCGGCCTCGGCCTTGGCGGCGCTGTTGGCGGAGCTGCGGGCGACCGGCTTGGCCGCTTCGGCGGCCGTCTCGGCCTTCTTCTGGGCTTCCTGGCGAGCCGCCTGCGCGGCTTCCTGGCGTGCCTGCTCGGCCTGTTCGGCCTGCTCGGCGCGTTCGACCTTCTCGCGTTCGCGCGCTTCGGTTTCCTCGCGCTGGCGACGCTTCTCGGCCAGCTCTTCTTCCTGGCGGCGGATCAGCTCGGCCTGGCGGCGGGCTTCCTCCTCGCGGCGGGCGAGTTCGGCTTCATCGATGCGCGGCGTGGCCGGCTCGGCCGGCGCGGCGACGGGCGCGGCGGCAACCGGTGCCGGGGCCTCGACGGCACCCGCGGGGCCTTCGTCGCGCTGGATGAAGGTGCGCTTCTTGCGCACCTCGACCTGGATCGTGCGGGCGCGACCGGTGGCGTCGGCCTGCTTGATCTCGCTGGTCGACTTCTTGGTCAACGTGATCTTCTTGCGCTCGGGCTCGACAGTGCCGTGGCTGGCCTTCAGGAAACCGAGCAGGCGCTGCTTGTCCGACTCGGTCAGCGCGTCGCTGGCGGCCGCTTTGGGCACGCCGGCGCTGCGAAGCTGATCGAGCAAGGTTTCGGGAGTCTTCTTGAGTTCATTCGCGAACTCGGCGACAGTGGTACTGGACATATTCGTTTCGTGCCTCCATGACCATCACTCTTGGCCAGCGAACCAGTGTTCGCGGGCCTTCAAGATGAGGGTTTTGGCGTCATCGGCGCTCAGGCCGGTGATCTCGGTGAGTTCATCGACCGCGAGGTCGGCCAGGTCGTCGCGGGTGTTCACCCCCGCCTCGGCCAGCTTCGGAATCAGGTCGGGGTTCAGGCCTTCGAGGTCGCGCAGATTCTGCGAGACGGTATCGACGCCCTCTTCCTTGGCGATTTCCATGGTCAGCAGCGCATCCTTGGCACGCGAGCGCAGTTCGTTGACCGTGTCTTCGTCGAAGGCTTCGATCTCGAGCATCTCGGAGATCGGCACGTAGGCCACTTCCTCGAGGCTGGTAAAGCCCTCGGAGATCAGGATGTCCGCGATTTCCTCGTCGACGTCGAGCTTCTCCATGAACAGGCGGCGCGCGGCGTCGGTTTCGTTCGCCTGCTTCTGGGCCGACTCGTTGGCGTCCATGATGTTGATCTTCCAGCCGGTGAGCTCGGAAGCCAGACGCACGTTCTGGCCGCCACGGCCGATCGCGATCGCGAGGTTTTCCTCGTCGACCACCACGTCCATGGCGTGCTTTTCCTCGTCCACCACGATGGACGACACGTTGGCCGGCGCCAGGGCGCCGATCACGAATTGGGCCGGGTCCTCGCTCCACAGCACGATGTCCACGCGCTCGCCGGCGAGCTCGTTGGTCACGGCGTTGACGCGGGTGCCGCGCACGCCGACGCAGGTGCCGATCGGGTCGACACGCTTGTCGTGCGAGAGCACGGCGATCTTGGCGCGCGAACCGGGGTCGCGGGCGCAGCTCTTGATCTCGAGCAGGCCCTGTTCGATCTCGGGCACTTCCTGGCGGAACAGCTCGATCATGAACTCGGGGGCCGAGCGCGACAGGATGATCGGCGCGCCGCGCAGCGTCAGGTCGACCTCCATGATCATCGCGCGCACGCGGTCGCCGTTGCGCAGGTTTTCCTTGGCGATCATCTCGCTGCGGCGCAGGCGGCCTTCGACGCGGCCGGCCTCGACGATGATGTCGCCCTTGTCCAGGCGCTTGACGGTGCCCACGAAGATCTTGTCGCCGCGCGACATGAAGTCGTTGAGCAGCATCTCGCGCTCGGCGTCGCGGATCTTCTGCAGGATCACCTGCTTGGCGGCCATGGCGCCGATGCGGCCGATCGGCACCGAGTCCACCGATTCCTCGATGTACTCGTCGACCTCGATGTCGGGCATCTCTTCCTTGGCCTCGAACAGAAGGATTTCCTGGTCGGGCTGCTGCAGGCCGGCTTCGTCGGGCACCACGTGCCAGCGACGGAAGGTCTCGTAGTCGCCGCTGTCGCGGTCGACGGCGACGCGGATGTCCACCTCGCCCTGGTACAGCTTCTTGGTGGCCTGCGCCAGCGCGGACTCGACCGCGCCGAAGACGACGTCACGCTCGACGTTCTTCTCGCGCGAGATCGCATCCACCAACATCAACATTTCGCGATTCATGCCACCACTCCTCTAGTCAGTCCGGAACCTTTGTTCCGCCAATGTCCTGCGAGCCCTGACGGGCCCTGGGCTTGCGCCCCTTGAAATCCACGATGGGTGCCAGCCGCGCTTCGCGCAGCTCGTCCAGCACGAAGCCCAGCGCCTGCAACGGTGCCGGCGCGCGCTTCCTGCTGACTTTCTGACCCGGCTTGGGCTCCGGCTCGTCGCTCCAGACGATCTGCCAGCCCTGAGGGCCGTCGGCCCCTCCCGCCTGTGCGGCCCGCTCGAGCGTGCCGCGAAACTTCTTGCGATTGGCCGACACCTGGCCGGCCGCCGCCTCGCCGATCGGCGCCTTCAGCGTGATGTCGATCACCTCGCCCTCGAAGCGCTCGAAATCCTTCTCGTGGCGCAGCGGACGGTCGATACCCGGCGAGGACACCTCGAGCCGCTTGTAATCGGCGCCATCCACCTCGAGCGCGAACTGGAGCTGTCGCGTGACCTTCTCGCAGTCCTCGACCGTGACGAAGGGCTCGGGCGTGCCGGCGGCGAGAGCCTCCGATGTGGGGGCCGTCCACGGCAAATCAATCGTCACGCGCAGCAATCCTCCCGCCGAGCGTTCGATCTCGACCAGGTCGTAGCCGAGACCGGCCACGGTTTGTTCCACTGTCTGCTGCAATGCCACGTGTTCGAAGGTGCCTTTTATTCAGTCAACGATGCGCAGGACCCGCCCGCCAGGTACCGCGCGATCGATAAAAAAATCCGTGAGAAACCGGGTCTTGCCCAGCGATCCGAGAACGGATGGACCAAAAAAAACGGGCGGTTGGTACCCGCCCGTTTGGTCGTGAGCCTCGAATTATATGCCACTTCTGTGATAAATGAAGGGGCACTTCTGCACACGGGCCACACCCGTTCGCAGCTCAGGGCATGGCGGCCCTTTCGCGGGCGGCGGCGACGCGCCTGGAACGTGCCCAGACAGCCGCGAAAAGCACCGCGCCCAGCGCCAGCGCGGCCGCCGCCACCAGCAGCGGGATCTGGAACGAACCGGTGCGCTGCGCCAGCGGCGCCGCGAACAGCGGGCCGATGATCTGTCCCACGCCGTACGAGGCGGTGGCATAGCCGATCAGCCCGGCCGCCGCGTTGCCGCGCAGCCGGCGCGCGTCGCGCACCGCGAACAGCGTGATCGCGGTGAACGGCATGCCCAGCAGCAGGCTGCCGAGGGCGAAGCCGACCACGCTGGGCCAGGCCACCGACAGCACCACCCCGACCGCCTGCAGCGCATAGGCGATCGCCAGCAGCAGCCGGTTGTCCCAGTGCACCGGCGCGCGCGCGCCGATCAGGGCGCCCGGGATGATGGCCGCGCCGAACAGCGGCCAGAAATAGTCGGGCCAGAACGAACCCGGCAGCGCCTGGCGCGCGATCACCGGCAGGAAGGTGGCGGTGATGATGTAGCCGAAGCCCGCCAGCCCGTAGAGCGCGACCAGCCAGATCGCATCGGTGCGCGCCGCGGCCGAATCCCGCGCGCTCGGCGCCGCGGCGGGCGCGGGCGCCGCCCCGCCGGCCACTACCTGCTCGCCGTCGTTGAAGACACGCCAGATCACCGCGATCAGCACCAGCGCCAGCAGGCCCAGGCCGATCCAGCCGGTTTCCGATCCCCAGCGGCCGAGCGCCCCGCCCAGCAGCCCCGTCATGGCGATGCCGACGCCCGGGCCGGTGTAGATCACGCCGCCGAGCGCCGGCGAGCGGGTTTCGGCCAGCCGGCGCAGGCCCCAGCTCGAGGCGAACACGAAAACCCAGGCGCTCATCACGCCGGCCGCCGCGCGCAGCACGCCCCAGGCACCGAAGCTGTGCAGCAGCCCCATGCCGATCAGCAGCACGGCGGTGGCCAGCAGGCCGCCGCGCACCATGGTCTTGGCGCGCACGCCGATGGCGGCACAGCTCACCGCGCCAACGAAATAGCCGAGGTAGTTGAGCGAAGCCAGCAGCCCGCCGGCCTCGAGCTCGAGCTTGCCCTCGTGCAGCATGATCGGCAGCATCGGCGTGAAGGCGAAGCGCCCCAGCCCCATGGCCACCGCCAGCGTCACCATGCAGGCGAGCGCCGCCCGCCAGGCGCCGCGCCTGTCTTGTCCGATTTCCGACATCTTTTCGCGCAATGCTCGTTGTTGTGGTCGTGTTCGCCGTCAGGCCAGTTGCGCGGCGGCCACCAGTTTCTGCGTGTAGGGGTGTTCGGGCGCATCGAGCACCCGGTCGACCGGGCCCGATTCGAGGATCGCCCCGTCCTTCATGACGATGACTTGGTGCGCCATGGCGCGGATCACCTCCACGTCGTGCGTGATCAGCAGATAGCTCAGCCCGCGCTCGCGCTGCAGCCGCTGCAGCAGCCCCAGCACCTGCTTCTGGATCGTGACGTCGAGCGCGCTGGTGGGCTCGTCGAGCACCAGCAGGCGCGGATCGACGATCAGCGCGCGCGCGATCGCCAGCCGCTGCCGCTGCCCGCCCGAGAACTCGTGCGGATAGCGGTCGAGCAGCGCGGGGAACTGCGCCTCGGTCAACCCGACGTCGGCCAGCGCCTGCAGCGCGCGCGCGCGCCGGTCGGCGGCCTTGAGCTCGGGCGCGTGCACCAGCAGGCCCTCGCCGACGATCTGCTCGACGGTCATGCGCGGCGAGAGCGAGGAGAACGGGTCCTGGAACACCACCTGCATCGCGCGCCGCAGCGCGAGGTCCGACGCCTGGCCCTGCCCCCAGCCCTGCCCCTCGACCTTGAGCGCGCCCTGGAAGCGCAGCAGCCCCAGCGCGGCCAGCGCCAGGGTCGACTTGCCCGAGCCCGACTCGCCGACCACGCCCAGGGTTTCGCCGGGCGCGATGCGGAAATCGGCGCCCTGCACCGCCACGAACTCGCCCTTGCCGAACCAGCCGGCGAAACCCGGCTTGGGCACCGGGTAGCTCACGCGCAAGCCCGTGGCCGAGAGGATCGGCGCCGCGTCGGGGCGTGCCGGCGCGGGCGTCACGTCGCGCGTGGGATGGCTGTCGATCAGCTTGCGCGTGTAGGGATGCTGCGGCGCCTCGAACACGCCCGCGACCGGGCCGTGCTCGACGATGTGGCCCTGCTCCATCACCGCGACGCGGTCGGCGAAGTGCCGCACCAGGTTCAGGTCGTGGGTGATCAGCAGCACCGCCATGCCGTACTTGCGCTGCAGCTCGGCCAGCAGCGCGAGGATCTGCGCGCGCACCGTCACGTCGAGCGCGGTGGTCGGTTCGTCGGCCAGCAGCAGGCGCGGCCGGCAGGCCAGCGCCATGGCGATCATGGCGCGCTGGCGCTGGCCGCCCGAGAGCTGGTGCGGCAGCGCGCGCGCGCGCCGCGCCGGCTCGGGAATGCCGGTGTCGGCCAGCAGCTGCACCGCGGCCTCCTGCGCGGCGCGCGCCGGCAGGCCCTCGTGCAGCTGCAGCACCTCGGCGATCTGGTCGCCCACGCTGTAGAGCGCGTTGAGCGCGGTCATCGGCTCCTGGAAGATCATCGCGATCTCCTTGCCGCGGATGCCGCGCAGCTCGCGCTCGGGGATCGACAGCAGGTCACGTCCGTCCTGTGCACGCTCGGCATCGAACAGCCGCGCCGAACCCGAGAGCTCGGCGTTCTGCACCAGCCGCAGCAGCGACAGCGCGGTGACGGTCTTGCCCGAGCCCGACTCGCCCACCAGCGCGAACTTCTCGCCGGCCGCGATCCGGAAATCGACGCCGTGCACCACCGGCTTGCCACCGAAGGCCACGCGCAGGCCGCGCACGTCGAGCAGCGGCGCGCCGGCCGCGAGGGAGATTGCGCCCGGCTTCACTTGTCGGCCTTCCGTGGATCGAGGGCGTCGCGCAGCGCGTCGCCCATGAAGGTCAGCAGCATCAGGGTGAAGACCAGCACGCCGAAGGTGGACATCGAGATCCACCAGGCGTCGATGTTCGCCTTGCCTTGGTTGAGCAGCTCGCCCAGCGAGGGCGTGCCCGGCGGCACGCCGAGCCCGAGGAAGTCGAGCGAGGTCAGCGCGAGGATCGCCGCGCTCATGCGGAACGGCAGGAAGGTGACGACCGGCACCATGCTGTTGGGCAGGATGTGGCGCCGCATGATCTGCAGGTTGCTCACGCCGAGAGCGCGCGCGGCGCGCACGTAGTCCATCTGGCGGTTGCGCAGGAACTCGGCGCGCACGTAGTCGGCCAGCGCCATCCAGCCGAACAGGCTCAGCAGCACCAGCAGCAGCAGCACGCTGGGCGTGAAGATGGCGCTGAAGATGATCAGCAGGTAGAGCTCGGGCATCGATCCCCAGATCTCGAGCAGCCGCTGCAGGAACAGGTCGGTCTTGCCCGCGAAGAAGCCCTGGATCGCGCCGATGGCGATGCCCAGCACCACGCCCACGACCGTGAGCGCCAGCGCGAACAGCACGCTGACGCGAAAGCCGTAGATCAATTGCGCCAGCAGGTCGCGCCCGCGGTCGTCGGTGCCCAGCAGGTTCTCGCCCGAGGGCGCGGCTGGATTGGGCTGCTTCGCGAAGTAGTTGAGCGTGCGCGGGCCGTAGGGATTGGGTGCGTAGAGCGCCCAGTTGGCACCGGCCGTGATGCGGTCGCGGATGAAGGGATCGAGGTAGTCGGCCGGGGTCTCGAAGTCGCCGCCGAAGGTCTTCTCGGAGTAGTCGCGCAGCACCGGGAAGTAGGTCTGGCCCTCGTAGCGCACCACCAGCGGCTTGTCGGTGGACAGCAGTTCGGCGAACAGGCTCAGCACCACCAGCACGGAGAACAGGACCAGGCTCCAGAAGCCCAGCGGATTGCGGCGGAAACGGCGCCAGGCGCGCCGGCCCGGGCTGTCCGACTTGGCCGGCGGACGCGGCGCGGCGGGAGTGGGCATCGATTCAGTCAAACTTCACCCTCGGATCGACCCAGACGTAGCAGAGATCGGAAATCAGCTTGGTCACCAACCCGATCAGCGTGAACAGGTAGAGCGTGCCCAGCACCACCGGGTAGTCGCGCCGGATCACGCTCTCGTAGCTCAGCAGGCCCAGGCCGTCGAGCGTGAACAGGGTCTCGATCAGCAGCGAGCCGGTGAAGAAGGCGCCGATGAAGGCGGCCGGGAAGCCCGTGATGATCGGGATCAGCGCGTTGCGGAACACGTGCTTCCAGAGCACCTGCCGCTCGGCGAGGCCCTTGGCGCGCGCGGTCAGCACGTACTGCTTGCGGATCTCCTCGAGGAAGGAGTTCTTGGTCAGCATCGCTGTCACGGCGAAGCTGCCGATCACCATCGCCGTGACCGGCAGCGCGATGTGCCAGAGGTAGTCGACGATGCGCGCGCCCCAGCTCAGGCTTTCCCAGTTCGGCGAGGTGAGGCCGCGCAGCGGGAACCACTGCAACTGGCCGCCGAAGATCACCAGCAGCGCCACGCCGAGCACGAAGCCCGGGATGGCATAGCCCACCAGCACGATCAGCGTGGTGAAGAAGTCGAAGCGCGAGCCGGCGCGCACCGCCTTGGCCACGCCCAGCGGCACCGCGATCAGGTAGCTGATGAAGAAGGTCCACAGGCCCAGGCTGATCGAGACCGGCATCTTCTCCTTGACCAGTTCCCAGACGTCCTTGCGCTGGTAGAAGCTGGTGCCGAGGTCGAAGCGCGCGAAGGACTTGAGCATGGTCCACAGGCGTTCGTGGGCCGGCTTGTCGAAGCCGTAGAGCTTCTTGATCTCCTCGATGCGCTGCGGATCGAGGCCCTGGCGGCCGCGGTAGCCGGCACCGCTGCTCGCGGCCCGCTCGCCGCCCGAATCGCGGCCCTGCAACTGCGCCACCATCTGCTCGACCGGACCGCCCGGCACGAACTGGATCACGCCGAAGGTGATGATCAGCACGCCCAGGAGCGTGGGGATCATCAGCAGCAGTCGCTTGAGGATGTAGCTGGCCATGCGGTTGTCGTGCTCCGGATCTCTTCTCGTGCGGCGGGCGCTACTTGTTGGCCGGCGAGGCCCACCATGTCGCGAGGGCCCAATCGCCGACATCGTAGTACGGCGGAATCGTCGGCGGCAGCACCACGCCGGCCGGCCGGTAGCCGACCAGGAAGGCGCTGCCGTAGTACATCGGGATCGAGTAGTAGCCGGCCGACAGCACGCGGTCGAGCACGCGCAAGGCGGTGGTGAGCTCGGGGCGCGTGGTGGCCGTCACCACCTTGCCGACAATGGCGTCGACCGCCGGATCGGCGATACCCCAGTAGTTGGAGGAGCCCGGCGTCTCGGCCGACTTCGAGCCGAACAGCTCGAACAGTTCGCCGCCCGGCGCGGTGTTGCCCGGCAGCCGCATCGAAGTCATGTCGAAGTCGTAGTTCTGCATGCGCTGCTGCGAGAGCGAGAAGTCGACGGTGCGAAAGCTCATCTCGATGCCCAGCTTCTTGAGCGCGGTCTGCAGCGGCGTCGCCACGCGGATCAGCGAGGGCTGGTCGTTGAGGAACTCGATGGTGAAGGCCTCGTTCTTCGCGTTGCGCAGCGCGCCGTCGCGGTAGGTCCAGCCGGCCTCGGCCAGCAGCGCCCTCGCCTTGCGCAGGTTCTCGCGCAGGCTGCCGGGCGGATCGGTGCTCGCCGGCACCGGCGCGGGACCGAACACCTCGGGCTTGAGCTTGGCGCGCAGCGGCTCCATCAGCGCCAGCTCGTCCGGCCCGGGCAGGCCGTCGGCATGGAAGTCGCTGTTCGGGAAGTAGCCCTGCACGCGGGTGTAGATGCCGTAGAAGAGCTGGCGGTTGAGCCACTCGAAGTCCATCGCGAGGGCGACGGCCTGGCGCACGCGCACGTCCTTGAACTTGTCGCGGCGCGTGTTGAAGATGTAACCCTGGAAGTCGCCGGGGTTGTGGTTCTCGAAGGCGCGTTTGGCGATCTCGCCGTTGTCGAACTGCTTGCCCTTGTACTGGCGCGCCCAGTTGCGCGAGACGAACTCGCGCATGAAGTCGAACTCGCCGGCCTTCAGGCCCTCGAAGCGCGCGGTCTCGTCGAGGTAGACCTTGTAGGCGACGCGATCGAAGTTGAACATCCCCTTGCGCACCGGCAGGTCGACGCCCCAGTAGTCGGCGCGGCGCACGTAGGTGATGTCGCGGCCCAGGCGGTCGCTCGCGGGCCTGTAGGGACCGGAGGCGATCGGCACCTCGGTCACGATCTGATCGAAGGACTTGCCGCCACCCCATTTGCGGCTGAACACCGCCATGCCGCCGACCACCAGCGGCAGCTCGCGGTTCGGGCTCGCGAAGTCGAAGCGCACCGTGCGCTCGCCGAGCGCGCTCGCCTTCTTGACCTCGGCATAGATGGTCTTGTACTGCGGGGCCGCGAGCGGGCCGATCAGGGTCTGGAACGAATAGACCACGTCGGCCGCCAGCACCGGCGAGCCGTCGTTGAAGCGGGCCTTGGGGTTGAGCCTGAAGGTGACCGAGAGGCCGTCGGGCGCCACGTCGATGTCTTCGGCCAGCAGGCCGTAGGCGGTGGTCGGCTCCTCCGAGTTGCCGGTCATCAGGCTCTCGAACATCAGCTGGCCGAGGCCCGAAGGCCCGGTGCCCTTGAGCGTGAACGGATTGAACTTGTCGAAATTGGTGGGCCGGGTCGGCGGCACCAGCCTGAATTCACCGCCCTTGGGGGCGTTCGGATTCACGTAGCCGAAGTGCGTGAAGCCCGGCGCGTACTTGACGTCGCCGAATTGCGCGTACGCATGGGCGGCCCACGAAGGGGCCGCCGAGAGCGCCAAACCGAACCAGAGCAGCCAACCTCGCATGCGAGAATTCTGCCCCGAGATTTTCACGAGGCAACTCCATGGGCTTTCTTTCCGGCAAAAAACTCCTGATCACCGGCGTGCTGAGCAACCGCTCCATCGCCTACGGCATCGCCAAGGCCTGCCATGAACAGGGTGCCGAGCTCGCCTTCAGCTACGTCGGCGAGCGCTTCAAGGACCGCATCACCGAGTTCGCGGCCGACTTCGGCTCGAAGCTGATCTTCGACTGCGACGTCGGCGACGATGCACAGATCGAGAAGCTGTTCGCCGACCTGTCGCAGGTCTGGCCGACCTTCGACGGCTTCGTGCACAGCATCGGCTTCGCGCCGCGCGAGGCCATCGCGGGCGATTTCCTCGAGGGCCTGTCGCGCGAGGGCTTCCGCATCGCGCACGACATCAGCGCCTACAGCTTCCCGGCCATGGCCAAGGCCGCGCAGCCCTACCTCAACGACAAGTCGGCCCTGCTCACGCTGACCTACCTGGGCGCCGAACGCGCGCTGCCCAACTACAACACCATGGGCCTGGCCAAGGCCTCGCTCGAGGCCTCGGTGCGCTACACGGCGGCCTCGCTGGGCCCGAAGGGCGTGCGCGTCAACGGCATCAGCGCCGGTCCGATCAAGACGCTCGCGGCCAGCGGCATCAAGGGCTTCGGCAAGATGCTCGGCGCCGTGGCCGAGGCCTCGCCGATCCGCCGCAACGTGACGATCGAGGAAGTCGGCAACGTGGCGGCCTTCCTGCTGAGCGACCTCGCCAGCGGCGTGACGGCCGAGATCACCTACGTCGACGGCGGCTTCAGCAACGTCGTCGGCGGCATGGCCGAGTAAGCAGCACCACGGCTCCCGGGCGCGCTCTCGCGCCCGTCGGACGGCGATGCACGCCGGTCGCGCAGCGCTTGTCTCGCGAAGGAACTTCGGCCACAAATGGGCATCCATCGGTCGTTTCCAGCTACTCATTTCATAGCACCCGTGCTCCATCGACGCTCCCTGCTGCTCGCCACCCTGGGCTTTGCGCTGACCTTGCCGGCGCACGCCGGCGCGCCCGCGCTGATGCTGGCCGAGGTCTACAAGCCGGGCATGTCGCTGGCCGACTACTGGGTCAGCGAGAAGTACGACGGCGTGCGCGCGTACTGGGACGGCCGGCAGCTCTTCACGCGCGGCGGCGAGCGCATCCTGGCGCCGGCCTGGTTCACCGCCGCATTGCCCAAGCAGCCGCTCGACGGCGAGCTCTGGGCCGGCCGCGGACGCTTCTCGCATGCGGTGTCGACGGTGCGCAGCCAGACGCCCAACGACGTCGCCTGGCACGAGATGAAGTTCATGGTGTTCGACCTGCCGGCCCAGGGCGGCGACTTCACGGCCCGCCTCGGCGTGCTGCGCAAGTTGCTGCCGATCACCGATGCGCCCTGGGTGGTGGCGGTGCCGCAGGAGCGCGCGACCACGGCCGAGGCGCTGCAGGCGCTGCTCGACAAGACCGTGAAGATGGGCGGCGAAGGCCTGATGCTGCACCGCGGCGCCTCGCTCTACCGTGCCGAGCGCAACAACGACCTGCTCAAGGTCAAGACGCATGACGACGCGGAAGCCCGCGTGGTCGGCTACGTGCCCGGCAAGGGCAAACACGCTCACCGGCTCGGCGCGCTGCTGGTCGAGATGCCCGGCGGCCAGCGCTTCAAGCTGGGCACCGGCCTGAGCGATGCCGAGCGCGAGCAGCCGCCCGCGATCGGCACCTGGGTCACCTACCGCTACAACGGACTCACGGCCGGCGGGCTGCCGCGCTTCGCACGCTTCATGCGCGTGCGCGAGGACGGCTGAGCCGCCCCTCGCACCCTGCCCGCCCTGCCGGCTTTGCGCCCCGGCGCTCAGGCGCTCTTCCGCACGCAGTCCGCGTAGTAGCGCTTCTTGCCCGTCTCGTCGATGCGCGCGACCAGGCCGTGGATGTCGGTCTCGAAGCCCGGGCACTGCGTGTTGAACTCGCGCGAGAACTTCAGGTAGTCGACGATCTTCTTGTTGAAGACCTCGCCCGGGATCAGCAGCGGGATGCCCGGCGGGTACGGCGTGATCAGGCTGGTGGTGATGCGGCCCTCGAGCTCGTCGATCTCCACGCGCTCGGTCTTGCGGTGCGCGATGTGGGCGAAGGCGTCGCTGGGCTTCATCGCCGGCGTGAGGTCACTCAGGTACATCTCGGTCGTCAGGCGGGCCACGTCGTAGCGCGCGTAGAGCTGGTGGATGTGCTGGCACAGGTCGCGCAGGCCGAGGCGCTCGTAGCCCGTGTGCTGCTGGCAGAACTCCGGCATGATCCGCCACATCGGCTGGTTGCGCGCGTAGTCGTCCTTGAACTGCTGCAGCGCCGTCAGCAGCGTGTTCCAGCGGCCCTTGGTGATGCCGATGGTGAACATGATGAAGAAGCTGTAGAGGCCGGTCTTCTCGACGATCACGCCGTGCTCGGCCAGGAACTTGGTCACCACGCTGGCGGGAATGCCGGTCTCGGCGAAGTTGCCCTCGAGGTCCAGGCCCGGCGTCACGATGGTCGACTTGATCGGGTCGAGCATGTTGAAGCCGTCGACCAGCTCGCCGAAGCCGTGCCAGTTGCGCGGCGACTTCTTCGAGCGGCTCTTGCCGTTCTTCTCGCCGTGCATGATCCAGTCGTCCGGGACGCCGATGCCCTCGTCCACGAGCTTCTCGGGGCCCCAGACCTTGAACCACCACTCGTCCTTGCCGAACTCCTCCTCGACCTTGCGCATGGCGCGGCGGAAGTCGAGCGCCTCGAGGATGCTCTCCTCCACCAGCGCGGTGCCGCCGGGCGGCTCCATCATCGCGGCGGCCACGTCGCAGCTCGCGATGATCGCGTACTGCGGGCTGGTCGACGAGTGCATCAGGTAGGCCTCGTTGAACAGGTCGCGGTCGAGCTGGCGGTTCTGCGAGTCCTGCACCAGCACGTGGCTGGCCTGGCTGATGCCGGCCAGCAGCTTGTGCGTGGACTGGGTCGCGAACACCAGCGATTCCTTCGGCCGCACGCGGCGCTTGCCCATCGCGTGGTAGGAGCCGTAGAACGGGTGGAAGGCGGCGTGCGGCAGCCAGGCCTCGTCGAAGTGCAGCGTGTCGACGTAGCCGTCGAGCGTGTTCTTGATGGTCTCGGTGTTGTAGATCACGCCGTCGTAGGTCGACTGCGTGAGCGTCATCACGCGCGGCTTGACCTTGTTGGCATCGACGTCGGCCAGCAGCGGGTTGGCCTTGATCTTGGCCTTGATGGCCTCGGGCTCGAACTCGCTCTTGGGGATCGGGCCGATGATGCCGAAGTGGTTGCGCGTGGGCTTCATGAATACGGGAATCGCGCCCGTCATGATGATCGCGTGCAGGATCGACTTGTGGCAGTTGCGGTCCACCACCACCACATCGTCGGGCGCCACCGTGTGGTGCCACACCATCTTGTTGCTGGTGCTGGTGCCGTTGGTCACGAAGAAGCAGTGGTCGGCATTGAAGATGCGCGCCGCGTTGCGCTCGCTGGCCGCCACCGGGCCGGTGTGGTCGAGCAGCTGGCCCAGTTCCTCCACCGCGTTGCAGACGTCGGCGCGCAGCATGTTCTCGCCGAAGAACTGGTGGAACATCTGGCCCACCGGGCTCTTGAGGAAGGCGACGCCGCCCGAATGGCCCGGGCAATGCCACGAGTACGAACCGTCTTCCGCGTAGTCGATCAGCGCCTTGAAGAACGGCGGCTGCACGCCCTCGAGGTAGCTCTTGGCCTCGCGGATGATGTGGCGCGCCACGAATTCGGGGGTGTCCTCGAACATGTGGATGAAGCCGTGCAGCTCGCGCAGGATGTCGTTCGGGATGTGGCGCGAGGTCTTGGTCTCGCCGTAGATGTAGATCGGCACGTCGGCGTTTTTGCGCCGCACTTCGCCGATGAAATTGCGCAGGTTCAGCACCGCCGGATCTAGGTCGGGGCCGACCGTGAATTCCTCGTCGTCGATCGACAGGATGAAGGCGCTGGCACGGCTTTGCTGCTGAGCGAACTGGCTCAGGTCGCCGTAGCTCGTGACGCCCAGCACCTCGAAGCCCTCCGTCTCGATGGCCTGCGCGAGCGCGCGGATACCGAGGCCCGAGGTGTTCTCGGAGCGGAAGTCCTCGTCGATGATGACGATGGGAAAGCGGAATTTCATGGGGCGGAGCTCCGGGACAGGCAATGAGGCGCGAAGTGTACGGAATTCAGATGAAGAATTCGCCGACGCGTCGAATGTCCGCCGAATGACGGTGCGACACGCTTTTCGCCGCCGCGCCGGGAGCCCCCACAAAGTGCAGGCGAGTCCGGGCCGCCCGGAGCGCATGCCTCAGAATGGCGTCGCCTGAAACAACTACAGAGGAGATGTCATGGCGAATTCCACGATCTGGTGGTTGATCGCTGGCACGGCAATCGTGGTCGAGCTCCTGTCCGGCACGGTCTACCTGCTGCTGCTGGCCGGCGGATTCGCAGCCGCGGCGATCTCCGCCCACCTGGGCTTCGGCACCGTCACGCAACTGCTCGTGGCCGCCGTCGTCGGCGTGGTGGCGGTGCTGACCTGGTACTCGATCCAGCGCAAGCGCCCGCCGCCCCCACCCACCGAAGCCAACCGCGACCTCAATCTCGACATCGGCGAGAGCGTACAGGTCGAGGCATGGAACCCCGACGGAACCGCCACCGTGCGCTACCGCGGCGCCCAGTGGACCGTCGTGCAGCGCGCGGGCCATGCGCCCTCCACCGGCGAACACCGCGTGGTCGAGGTCGTCGGCAGCCGGCTGGTGGTCGACAAGGTCTAGCTAGAACCCGAGAACGAAAGAGGAAAGGTACAGAGCCATGGAATATTCGGTCCCCATCATCATCCTGGTCATCGCGATCATCTTCATCAGCCAGTCGGTGAAGTTCGTGCCGCAGCAGAACGCCTGGGTGCGCGAGCGCCTGGGCAAGTACCACGGCACCATGACGCCCGGCCCCAACTTCCTGATCCCGTTCATC
The DNA here is from genome assembly GCF_059418345.1 of Variovorax sp. GW821-FHT09B01. Lineage (NCBI taxonomy): Bacteria > Pseudomonadati > Pseudomonadota > Betaproteobacteria > Burkholderiales > Comamonadaceae > Variovorax > Variovorax sp. GW821-FHT09B01. The sequence continues at coordinate 725,487 of NZ_JBWKPQ010000002.1, forward strand.
GACCGGGTGGCCTACAAGCACAGCCTGAAGGAAATCCCGCTCGACGTGCCGAGCCAGATCTGCATCACGCGCGACAACACGCAGCTGCAGGTCGACGGCATCCTCTACTTCCAGGTCACCGACCCGATGCGCGCCAGCTACGGCTCCTCGAACTACATCGTGGCCGTGACCCAGCTCGCCCAGACCTCGCTGCGCAGCGTGATCGGCAAGCTGGAGCTCGACAAGACCTTCGAGGAGCGCGACGTCATCAATGCCCAGGTGGTCGCGGCCATCGACGAGGCGGCGCTCAACTGGGGCGTGAAGGTGCTGCGCTACGAGATCAAGGACCTGACGCCGCCGAAAGAAATCCTGCAGGCCATGCAGCGGCAGATCACGGCCGAACGCGAGAAGCGTGCGCTGATCGCGGCCTCCGAGGGCCGGCGCCAGGAGCAGATCAACATCGCCACCGGCGAACGCGAGGCCTTCATCGCGCGCTCCGAGGGCGAGAAGCAGGCCCAGATCAACAACGCCCAGGGCGAGGCGGCCGCGATCACCGCGGTGGCCACCGCGACGGCCGATGCCATCGAGCGCGTGGCGGCCGCGATCCAGCAGCCGGGCGGCGAGCAGGCGGTGCAGCTCAAGGTGGCCGAACGCGCGGTCGATGCCTACGGCAAGGTCGCGGCCGATTCCAAGACCACGCTGATCGTGCCGAGCAACATGACCGAGACCGCCGCGCTGATCGCCTCGGCCATGCGCATGGTGCAGGCCGGCAAATCCTCGGGTCCCACGGCCTGAGGCTTCCGGAAACGGTCCCGGCGACTGCTACAATCGTGGGCTTCGGAGCGGTGGATGAGCGGTTTAAGTCGCACGCCTGGAAAGCGTGTGAGGGTTAATAGCCCTCCGCGGGTTCGAATCCCGCCTGCTCCGCCAGAGAGTCTTTGTTCGCAACCGTTCGCGAACATGCAGAAAGCCCGAGTTGCCATTGGCACTTGGGCTTTTTTGTGGGCGCCTGTTGCGTGGCGCGCCCCTTGCTCTCACCGATGCGCCGGACTCACCCCACCGACCCGCGCAGACCTCACACCGCCCTCCCCGACCCGTCTGGCGGTACGATCCCCAGGTTTTCAGTTCCCCAGGAGGCGCCGCATGGCAGGACATCCCAGCACCAAGCCGCACGGCAGCACGTCGCTCGACCGCACGCTCGAAAAAACCGAGCGCGTCGCCGCCGACGTGCAGAAGGCCTCCGACAACCTCGCGGTGGTCAACACGGTGCTCGAGCAGGAGCTGCCCGAGGAGGTGCAGGTGGGCGAGGTGGCGCTGGCCATCGCGCACACGAGCCAGCTCGAGGAAAAGCTCGCGCAATCGGCCGAGCAGCTCGCCGAGGTCAACGCGGCGCTCAGCGAGGAGATCGAGAAGCGCATCGAGGCCACGGCCCAGCGCGACGAGAGCGCGGCCCGCGTGAAGAAGCTCGAGGCCCGGCAGGCCACCGCGGCCGAGCCCGGCACGGGCAAGCGCGCGAACGACTGACTGACGCGACCCGCGCGCCGGCGGCGGAGCGCGGCGGACATCGTATGAAATAGGGACACGCCGCGTTTCTCCGTCTCCTTTCTCCTACGCAGCAAGCGCGCGCGGCACGCTACGCTATTGGTTCTCACACCCTATCCGTGGCATGGCCCTCATCACGTTCCTCGTCGAGGACAACAAGACCATCAGGGACAACCTGGTTCCGGCACTCGAGGACCTGGTGAATGCCCAAGTCGTTGGCTTTGCCGAAACCGAATCCGAAGCGCTGGCGTGGCTGCGCGCCCATCCGGCCGAGTGGCAGCTGCTGATCGTCGACCTGTTCCTCAAGGAAGGCTCGGGCCTGGGCGTGCTCGCGGGCTGCAAGGAACGCCTTCCCGGCCAGCGCGCGGTGGTGCTGAGCAACTACGTGACGGCCGACATCCGCGCGCGCTGCGAGACGCTCGGCGCGGACGCGGTGTTCGACAAGTCGCGCGACCTCGACGCCTTCATCGAGTACTGCAACACCGACCGCCCCTCGGGACTCGCGCCGCTCTGAGCAGCGGGAGCCCTCCTCTTCCTTCTCCCCCGCCGTTTCGAGCGCCCATGAAAAAAGGGCCCGAAGGCCCTTTCTCGTTGGAACGCGGATCGAAGCCGATCAGCGCACCACGGCGATCTGCGTACGCTGGCCACCCTTGTAGGTGTAGAGCGTCAGGGCGCCGCCCTTGATGTCGCCCTTTTCGTCGAAGGCGATCGGGCCGGTCACGCCCTTGTACTGGATCTTGCCCACTTCGGGCAGGTACTTCTCGGGATCGGCTGAACCAGCCTTGACCATCGCTTCGGCCAGCACGTTGACCGCGTCGTAGACGTACGGTGCGTAGATCTGGACGTCGACGCCGTTCTTGGTCTTGAACTTGGCCTTGAAGTCTTCCAGCGGCTGCTTGAAGTCGCCGTCCACGCCGCCGGCTTCGGCGCACACCACCATGTCTTCGCCGATGGCATCGCCAGCGAGCTTCGGCAGTTCGCCGGTGCACAGGCCGTCGCCGCCCATGAACTTGACGTTCAGGCCGAGCTGCTTGACCTGCTTGAGCATCGGGCCGCCGACGGCGTCCATGCCGCCGAAGAACAGCACGTCGGGCTTGGCGGCCTTGAGCTTGGTCAGGATGGCGTTGAAGTCGGTCGACTTGTCGGTGGTGAATTCGTGGCCCACGATGGTGGCGCCGGCGGCCTTGGCCGACTTCTCGAATTCTTCGGCGACGCCCTGGCCGTAGGCCGTGCGGTCGTCGATCACGGCGATGTTCTTGCCCTTGAGCGTTTCGACCGCGTACTTGCCCAGCGTGCCGCCGAGTTGCGTGTCGTCAGCCACCACGCGGAAGGTGGTCTTGAAGCCCTGGCGGGTGTACTTGGGGTTCGTTGCCGAAGGCGAGATCTGGGGGATGCCGGCGTCGCTGTAGAGCTTCGAGGCGGGGATGGTGGTGCCCGAGTTCAGGTGACCGACCACGCCGTTGACCTTGCTGTCGACCAGCTTCTGGGCCACGGCCGTGCCTTGCTTCGGATCGCCTGCGTCGTCTTCGGCGACCAGCTCGAACTTGGCGACCTTGTCGCCGATCTTGAGGCCCTTGGCATTCAGTTCCTCGATCGCCATCTTGGCGCCGAACTCGTTGTCCTTGCCGAGGTGGGCAATCGGACCGCTGGTCGGAGCCACGTGGCCGATCTTCACGACCAGTGCATCGGCGGGAGGTGCAGCGGGTGCCGGGGCGGCCGCGGTGGGCGCCGGGGCAGCAGCGGGTGCCGCAGCTTCTTCTTTCTTGCCGCAAGCCACCAGCGTGAGTGCAGCCAGAGCGACCGCAGTCCATTTCAATTGCATGAGAACCTCCAGAACATGGATGATGAGATTGAGAAACCGGTCGTGTGATCCGGGCGCTCCTGACCTCGCAAGTTCCGCGCCGCAGACCCGGGCCACCCTAACCCTCCAGCTTTGGCCCACCCGACCTGGCGCGCAGTTTAGCTGAAGCTTCACCCCTCGAAAGTTGGCGTAGACCCTGGGTTTTCCGAGAGTTCGGCGGCCATCGCCTCGATCACCAGCGCACGCAAAACGGCTTCGATTTCGCCGCGCAAACGCGGCACCATCGCATCGAGTTGCTGCTGCACGGCGGCTGCCACGGTGTCGCTCAAACGCTCCTCGAGCGAGAAGTCCACGCGCTGCAGGACACGGTGCAGCAACTGCTCCTCGAGCCGCACGATGTCGGCCTCGGAACGCTGCACCGCGGGCGGCAATGCGACGGCCTGGGCCGGGTCGGGCATGGCCGGCGCGACGGCATCCGGCCCCGCGTTGTCCGCCAACGGCGAATGCGCCGCGACCGGCTCGGCGGGCAGGTCGAGCACGGTCGTGAGCGTGGGAACGAAACGCGGCGGCGTGCGGGTCGGGGTGGCCATCAGGATGCGCTCCTCGCGAAGTCGTGCGGCTGGATCGTGTAGCCGCGGTCGGCGTAGTGGCGCCAGCGCGCGCGGCCGATCTGGCGGTCGTCGGGCTCGTTGCTCACGATGTCGATCAGGCGCTCGTAGCGCTCGAAGCCCGCGGGCACCTGCGCACCGAGATTGACCAGCAGTTCGCGGTGCGGCAGCGCGGCCGATTCCGCGCCCTCGTCGGCCAGGATCACCGGCGAGCGCGACAGCACGTGGGCCGGCGCATCGCCGCGGCAATGGGCGACGAACTCGGTCGGTGCCAGTTGCCAGAGGCCGGCGTCGATCGCGTCGAGCCATTGCGCCTCGCCGACCACCACCACCCGCATGCCGCGCGTGGCGACGGCCTTGCGCACGAGCCGGCAGGCGTAGCTGAGCTTGTCCGGCGCGTTGTAGTGAAAGCCGATGTCGGTCACTGCACCGAACGCGCCTTGCGGGCCGCCGCCTTGCTCTCGGACTTGCCCTCCGTCTTCCGCTCGGCCTTGGCTTTCGCCTTGCCCTCGCCGGCGCCGGTCGCACCGTCCTGCGCGCGGCGCGTGAGGTACGAGACCAGCAGGCCGACCGGTCGGCCGGTCGAGCCCTTGGCTGCGCCGCTCTTCCATGCGGTGCCGGCGATGTCCAGGTGCGCCCAGGCGAAGTCGGCCGTGAAGCGCTGCAGGAACTTGGCCGCCGTGATGGCACCGCCTGCGCGGCCCGCCACGTTGGCCACGTCGGCGAAGTTGGTCTTCAGGCCCTCGGCGTATTCGTCGTCGAGCGGCAGGCGCCAGCAGCGGTCCTGCGAGCTCTCGCCGGCCGCCTCGAGCGCCGCGGCCAGTGCGTCGTCGCTCGAGAACAGGCCGCTGCGCACGCCGCCCAGAGCCACCACGCAGGCGCCCGTGAGCGTCGCGATGTCGATCACGGCGGCGGGGTCGAAGCGCTTGGCGTAGGTCAGCGCGTCGCAGAGGATCAGCCGGCCTTCGGCATCGGTGTTGAGGATCTCGATGGTCTGGCCGCTCATGCTGGTGACCACGTCGCCGGGCTTGATGGCGCGGCCGTCGTTCATGTTCTCGCACGAGGGGATCAGGCCGATCACGTTGATCGCGGGCTTGATGCCGGCCAGCGCGCGGAAGGTGCCGAGCACGCTCGCGGCGCCGCACATGTCGAACTTCATCTCGTCCATTTCGGCCGCCGGCTTGAGCGAGACGCCGCCGGTGTCGAAGGTGATGCCCTTGCCGACCAGCACCACGGGCGCCTGGTCCTTGGACCCGCCCTGGTAGCGCAGCACGATGAAGCGCAGCGGCTCGGCCGAGCCCTGGGCCACGGCCGCGAAGGCGCCCATGCCGAGCTTGTCGACCTCCTTGGGACCGAGCACCTCGCACTTGATGCCGGGCAGCTTGCCCAGGCCCTTGGCGGCCTCGGCCAGCATCGTCGGCGTGGCATGGTTGGCGGGGCGGTTGCCCCATTCCTTGGCGAACTCGATGCCCTCGACGGTGGCGCGCGCCTGCTCGAAGGCCGCGCCGACCGTGGCCGCATCGGCCACGCCCACGGTCACCTGGCGGATGCTGCGCGGCTCGGCCTTGGACTTGGTGGCGGTGTAGACATAGCTGGCGTCGGCGGCCGCGATGACGGCGCTCGCCACGGCCGCGGGTTCGGCGTCCTGGGCGAAGGCCAGCACCACGCGCTTGGGCGACTGAGCCTTGGCGGCGTTGACCGCGGCGATCACGCCGCTGCGCACCGAGGCCGGCTTGCCGTCGCCGATGGCCGCCAGCACCACGCGGGCGGCGGCCACGTCCTCGGGCCGGTACAGGGGCAGCAGCTTGCCGGCCTTGTCGGGCAGGTCGCCGGCCTTGCGGGCGGCCGCGATCTGGACGGAGAGGGGGTCCTTGGACGCGAGCGGCGCGCTGCCCACGAGCACGATCAGGACGTCGGATTTTTCGGCCGCTGCGCGGGCGACTGTGAGGGTCTTGAGTTGAAAGTCCATAATCCTTTTTTTCCTCGAACGATGTTATTCCATTCTTCCCTACGCAAGGAGCTGTCGCGCAGCTTCGGAGCGACCCTCGTGGTCCTGGTCACCATCGTGATGACCATGATGCTCATCCGTACGCTCGGACTGGCCTCCAAGGGCAGCGTGAACCCGTCCGAAGTGTTCCTCGTCATGGCCTACACGGTGCTCGGCTACATGCCGACCATCCTGAGCCTGAGCCTGTTCATCGCCATCGTCGGCACCCTGTCGCGCATGTACCGCGACAGCGAGATGGTGATCTGGTTCTCCAGCGGCCGCGGGCTGTCCGACTTCGTCGAGCCGCTGTTCCGCTTCGCCTGGCCGGTGCTGCTGCTGATCGCCGCCATGGCGCTGATCGGCTGGCCCTGGGCCAATTCGCAGACCATGGGCATGCGCCAGCAGTACGAGCAGCGCGGCGACCTCGAGCGCGTGTCGCCCGGCGAATTCCGTGAATCGGCCGGCCGGCTGCGGGTGTTCTTCATCGACAAGGACTCCGCCGACAGCGCCACCGCCACCAACGTCTTCATCTGGTCGGTCGAGCGCAACCTGCAGATCACGACCTCGGCGCGCAGCGGCCGCATCGAGACGCTCGGCAACTCGCGCTACCTGATGCTGAGCAATGGCCAGCGCCTGGAGCGCCCGCTGCTGCCCAACGGCGCCCTGAAGATCAGCGAGTTCGAGACCTACGGCACGCGCGCCGGCGGCAGCGCCGCCGGCACCAGCGACGCCACGCCGCCACGCGCGCGCACCACGCTGTCGCTGCTCGGCGACTTCAACGCAACCGCGGCGCGCGGCGAACTCGCCTGGCGCGTGGGCATGCTGCTGGCGGCCATCAACTTCGTGCTGCTGGCCCTGGCCGTCTCCAGCGTCAATCCGCGCGTGGGCCGCAGCGGCAACCTGCTGTTCGCGCTGTTCGCCTTCGTCATCTACTACAACCTGCTGAACCTGGGCCAGAGCTGGATCAGCTCGGGCCGCTACGGCATGGGCGGCTTCATGCTGCTGCTGCACGGCGGCGTGGCGCTGTTCGCCATCTCGTGGCTCACGCTGCGCAACAACAACTGGGCGCGCCGCAAGAGCCGCGGCGGCCGGGCCTCCGGCCCCACCCCGCCGCCATCCACCGCCCGGCTGGAGCCCACGCCATGAGAACCATCCGCCGCCTGATCTACATCGAGGCGCTGAAGGCCGTGGCCTTCGTGACCCTCGGCTTCCTGAGCCTGTTCTTCTTCTTCGACTTCGTCGACGAGCTGCAGGCCGTGGGCCGCCCCGAGAGCCTGGCCTACGGGCCGGCGCAGGCGCTGCTCTACGTGACCTTGCTGTTGCCGAGCCATCTCTACGAGCTGCTGCCGATCACCGTGCTGATCGGCTGCATCTTCGTGATGGCGCGGCTCGCACAGAGCTCCGAATACACCATCCTGCGCACCAGCGGCCTCGGTCCCTGGCGCGCGCTGCGCACGCTGCTGGTGCTGGGCCTGGGCTTCGTGGTGCTGACCTTCGCGGTGGGCGACTACCTCGCGCCGGCCGCCGAGCGCGCCGCCCAGCTCGTGAAATCGCGCTACCAGGGCACCTTCACCTTCGTGGGCAACACCGGCGCCTGGCTCAAGGAGCGGCAGGACAAGGCGTCCTACGCCGTCAACGTGCTGTCGATCTCGCGCAACGGCGGGCTCAAGACCGCGCGCATCTTCGAGTTCGACGACAAGGGCTACCTGCGCAAGCAGATGACCGCCGCCACGGCGCGCATCGAGCGCGGCTACTGGGTGCTGTCGGAGATCGAGCAGCAGGACTACGACACCCGCGCCGCCGAAGGCAAGGCGCATGTCGCCACCACCCGGATGGCCGAGCTCAACTGGCCGACCTCGCTGACGGCCGAGATGGTCTCGGTGGCGCTGCTGCGGCCCGACCGCATGAGCACCATCGACCTGTTCGACTACATCCGCCACCTCGACGCCAACGGCCAGACCGCGCAGCGCTACGAGATCGAGTTCTGGCGCAAGGTGTTCTATCCGCTGTCCTGCCTGGTGATGGTGGTGCTCGCCCTGCCCTTCGCCTACCTGCATTTCCGCCAGGCCGGCATCACCACCTACGTGTTCGGCGGCGTGATGATCGGCATCAGCTTCTTCCTGCTGAACAACGTGTTCGGCTACCTCGGCAACCTGAGCAACTGGTCGCCCTGGATCACGGCGGCGGCGCCCGGGCTCATCTATTCGGTGATGTCGCTGGCGGCCTTCAGCTGGCTGGTGCTCAGACGCTGATGGCCACGCCGACGGTGCAGGGCATCGTGCTGCTGGCGCACGGCTCGCGCGACCCGCGCTGGCGCGAGCCGATCGAGGCCGTGGCGGTGCGAACGCGCGCGCTGTCCCCCGAGGTCCGGGTGCGCTGCGCCTACCTCGAACTGGCCGAGCCCGACCTGCGCACCGCGGCCGCCGCGCTGGTCGATGAAGGCGCCCGCGCGATCCGCGTGGTGCCGCTGTTCCTCGGCATGGGCAAGCACGCACGCGAGGACATCCCGCGCCAGCTCGACGCGCTGCGCGCCGAATGGCCGGCGCTGGCCTTCACGCTCGCGCCCACCGTGGGGGAATCGCCGCAGGTGATCGACCTGCTGGCCCGAATTGCGGTGGAAATCTGAACATTAGGCAATTTCCATAGATTCCGAAGGCATAATAAATTCCGCAATAAGACGGAATTTGATATGAATCTGCACCAGTTCAAGTTTGTTCAGGAAGCCGTGCGGCGCAACCTGAACCTGACCGAGGCCGCCAAGGCGCTGCACACCTCCCAGCCCGGGGTGTCGAAGGCGATCATCGAGCTCGAGGAAGAACTCGGCGTGGAAATCTTCGCGCGCCACGGCAAGCGTCTGAAGCGCGTGACCGAGCCGGGCCAGCACGTGATCGCGAGCATCGAGCTGATCATGCGCGAGGTCGGCAACCTCAAGCGCATCGGCGAGCAGTTCAGCGCACAGGACAGCGGCACGCTGTCGATCGCCACCACCCACACGCAGGCGCGCTACGTGCTGCCCGTGCCGGTGGCCAAGTTGCGCGAGGCCTACCCCAAGGTCAACGTGAGCCTGCACCAGGGCTCGCCCGACCAGGTGGCACGCATGGTGATCGACGAGGTGGCCGAGATCGGCATCGCGACCGAATCGCTCGCCGACTACACCGAGCTCGTGACCCTGCCCTGCTACGAGTGGCAGCACGTGCTGGTGCTGCCCAAGGAACATCCGCTGGCGACCAAAGAGCGCATCTCGCTCGAGGACCTGGCGTCCGAGCCGATCATCACCTACCACCCCTCGTTCACCGGCCGCACGCGCATCGACCATGCCTTCGCGCAGAAGAAGCTCGCGCCGCGCATCGCGCTCGAAGCCATCGACTCCGACGTGATCAAGACCTACGTGCGCCTCGGGCTCGGCGTGGGCATCGTGGCCGAGATGGCGGTGCGCGACGAATCGAATGCCGACCTCGTGGTGCGCCCGATGGGCCAGGTGTTCGGCCAGAACATCGCGCGCGTGGCCTTCAAGCGCAGCGCCTACCTGCGCAACTTCGTGTTCAAGTTCGCCGAGCTGCTGTCCGACCGGCTCGACCGCAACCTGATCGCCAAGGCCCTCAGCGGCCACCAGCAGGACTACGAACTCTGAGCGCCCGCCGAGGTTCACGCGCTCGTCCCGACTTTCCTCCCACGCATCCCACCATGAGCACCGCCCTTTCCCCCCGCACGCCCGAGATCGCGACCAAGCTGCCCGCCGTCGGCACCACCATCTTCACCGTGATGTCCGCGCTCGCGGCCGAGAAGAACGCGGTCAACCTGGGCCAGGGCTTCCCCGATTTCCACTGCGATCCGCAGCTGCTCGAGGACGTGACGGCCGCCATGGCCGCGGGCCACAACCAGTACCCGCCGATGCCGGGCATCCCCGCGCTGCGCGAGGCGATCGCGGCCAAGATCGAGGCGCTCTACGGCCACCGCTACAGCGCCGCGGCCGAGATCACGGTGACCGCGGGCGCCACGCAGGCGATCATCACGGCCATCCTCGCGGTGGTGCGCGCGGGCGACGAGGTGATCGTGCTCGAGCCCTGCTACGACAGCTACGTGCCCAACATCGAGCTCGCGGGCGGCAGCGTGGTGCGCGTGCCGCTGGTGCCGGGCACCTTCCGCCCCGATTTCGACCGCATCGCGGCCGCGCTGAGCCCGCGCACGCGCGCGATCATCGTCAACACGCCGCACAACCCGAGCGCCACCGTGTGGACCGAGGCCGAGATGCGCCGACTCGAGGAGCTGCTCGCGCCCACCGAGGTGTTCGTGATCGCCGACGAGGTCTACGAGCACATGGTCTACGACGGCGCGCGCCACGAGAGCGTGGCCCGCTTCCCGGGCCTGGCGGCGCGCAGCTTCATCGTCAGCAGCTTCGGCAAGACCTACCACGTCACCGGCTGGAAGGTCGGCTTCGTGGCCGCGCCGGCGCCGCTGATGGCCGAGTTCCGCAAGGTGCACCAGTTCAACGTGTTCACCGTCAACACGCCGATGCAGCATGCGCTGGCGCGCTACATGGCCAACCCCGCGCCCTACCTCGAGCTGCCGGCCTTCTACCAGCGCAAGCGCGACCTGTTCGCCGCCGGCCTCGCCAAGACCCGCTTCAAGCTGCTGCGCAGCGAAGGCAGCTACTTCCAGTGCGTCGACATCTCTGCGGTCAGCGATCTCTCCGAAGCCGACTTCTGCCTCTGGCTCACGCGCGAGATCGGCGTGGCGGCGATCCCGCTGTCGGCCTTCTACGGCGACGGCTTCGACCAGCGCGTGGTGCGCTTCTGCTTCGCCAAGAAGGACGAGACGCTGGTCGCCGCGCTCGACCGGCTCGCCAAGCTCTGAGCCCATCGATCGGCGCCGGGCCACGGGACCGCACGCGATGAAGGCGCCACGGCTCATCCTCGGCGCGCTGGCGCTGTCCTTCTTCGCCGCCGGCGTGGCCGACGCCTTCGTGCCGCTGCTGCCGGGCCGGCAGTACTCGGCCGTCGACATGCTGCACATGCCGCTGATCACCGCACTGTGCTACGCCTGGTGCCGCGCCGACCTGCTCGCGCGCGGCCAGGTGCCGCGCGGGCGCATCGCGCTGTTCGCGGGCGTGTTCCCGCTGCTGGGCGTGCCCGTGTTCTTCCTGCGCACGCGGCCCTGGCGGCAGGCGTTGCTCGGCCTGCTGCGCACCGTGGGCTTCCTCGCCTTCTGTCTGCTGCTCGCGAGCCTCGGCGGCCTGCTCGGCGATTTCGCCGCGGGCGCATCGCACCGCGGCGGCTGAAGGAGGCACGCGCCATGGCGAATCCCCAGCTTCGGACCCTGCAGAAGGTCTTCGGCGGCGTCGGCGCGGCCCTGTTCGTGGTGGCGCTGCTCGTGGCGGCCCACACCGTCTACTTCATCCGGTCCGCGGTGCACGCGCAGGGCGAGGTGATCGACCTGCTGCACGTGGAGTCGGACGACGACGGCGACGGCACCTGGAAGCCGCGCGTGCGCTTCCGCACGGCCGCGGGCGAGACGATCGATTTCGAGTCCTCGACCAGCAGCAACCCGCCCTCCTACGAAGTCGGCGAGGCGGTGCGGGTGCTGCATGCGCCCGGCAATCCGCGCAACGCGCGCATCGACAGCTTCTTCTCGCTCTGGGGCATGTCGATCGTTTTCGGTGCCATCGGCACGGCCTTCCTGGTGGTCGTGCTGGTGCTCGCCATCGCCGCGGCGGCTACACCGGAGCAGCCCACCCGGCGCGGGCGCCGACGCCCACGGTAGGACAGTCCTGACCGGCGAAGGCGCGGCTCTCTTGCGCTGCGCGCACCCCGGGGTCACGAGCATTGAGGCTCGATAACAACGTCCCTGGAGAAAACATGTCGCTCTCGTTCATTCTGCTGATCGTCCTGATCCTTCTGCTGATCGGCGCGCTGCCGAGCTGGGGACACAGCCGTACCTGGGGCTATGGTCCCAGCGGCGGTCTTGGCCTCGTGCTCGTGATCGTGATCATCCTGGTGCTGATGGGCAGGATATGACGCGCGGGCGAGGCGGCATGCCGCCTCGCCCTTCATGACGAGGCCGAGGCCTCTTCGGACGAAGCCCGCGACAGCGGGCTTTTTCTTTGGAGCGTCGAAAGAACCCTCAGGCCTGCAACTGCGCCCAGGCCTTGTCGAGCCGCTTCACGCTCACCGGCTGCGGCGTGCGCAGTTCCTGCGCGAAGAAGCTCACGCGCAGTTCCTCGAGCAGCCAGCGGAACTCGAGCATGCGGTCGTCCACCACGCCCTTGCGCTCGGCCACCAGCCGCCAATAGCGCTGCTCCTGCGGGCGCAGCTCGGCCAGCTTCGCGGTGTCGCGCGCCGGGTCGCCGCGCAGCTTGTCGAGCCGCAGCACGATGGCCTTGAGGTAGCGCGCGAAATGCTGCAGCTGCGTCCACGGCGCATCGGCGATGAAGCGCTTGCCGACCAGCTTCTGCAGCTGCTGCGCGGCGTCCTGCACCGACTCGGGCTGGATCTTCGTGTCCTTGATCTTGCGCGCGGCCGCGGCGTATTCCGCGAGGATCGTCGCGGCCAGCCGCGCGACCTCGTTGGCGATCAGGGTCAGCCGTCCGCGCCCCTCGTCGAGCCGCCGCTTGAAGGCGAACTCGTCGGCCGGCAGCGGCTCCTGCAGGAAGGCGCGGTCGATCGCGACCTCGACAATCTGCGCGCGCAGCTCGTCGGCCGTGCCCAGCGGCATATAGGCCACGGCCATCTTCTGCAGGTCGGGGATGTTCTTCTCGAGGTACTTGAGCGCGTCCTTCAGCTGCAGCGCGAACAGCCGGCGCAGGCCCGCGCGGTGCTTCGCGGCCGCGACCGCGGGCTCGTCGAAGACCTCGATCGTGACCGCGTCGCCCTCGTCGCGCAGCGCCGGGAAACCCACCAGCGACTGGGCGCCGCGGCGCACCTCCATCAGCTCGGGCAGTTCGCCGAAGCTCCAGGCGGTGTAGCGCTGGCCGGCCGGCAGCACCGGTGTGGCGGGCGCGGCCGGCGCGGCCTCCTGGGCACGGCGCGCGTTATCGGGCGCCGGCGCCTTGGCGGGTTCGGAAGAGGCCTTCACGTTGAGGCCGGCCAGCGCCTGGAACGCGCCGCGCGCCTTCGCGCCGAGCTCGGCCTTGAGCGCGCCGAGGTTGCGCCCCATGCCGAGCTGGCGGCCGTGCTCGTCGACCACGCGCAGGTTCATGAACAGGTGCGGCGCCAGCATGTCGAGCTTGAAGTCGGCGCGCTTCACGTCGATGCTGGTCATGTCGCGCACGCGCTTGAGCAGCACGTCGGTCAGCGAGCCGGTGCCGAACAGCTCGGGCTCCGACAGCGCCTCGGCCAGCTTCGCCGCCGACTCGGGCAACGGCACCAGCCGCGAGCGCGGCCGCTGCGGCAGGCTCTTGAGCAAGGCCTGGATCTTGTCCTTGAGCATGCCCGTCACCAGCCATTCGCAGCGCTCCTCGCTGACCTGGTTGAGCACGAACAGCGGCACGCTGACGGTGAGGCCGTCCTTGGCGTCGCCCGGCTCGTGCAGGTAGCTCGCGGCGCAGTCCACGCCGCCGAGCCGCAAGGTGGGCGGGAACGACTGGGTGGTGATGCCGGCCGCCTGGTGGCGCATCAGCTCGTCGCGCGAGAGGAACAACAGGCGCGGCTGCTCCTTCGAGGCCTGCCGGTACCAGTTCTCGAAGGTCGTGCCGCTGGCCACGTCGGCCGGCAGCTGCGCGTCGTAGAAGGCGAAGATCAGCTCGTCGTCGACCAGCACGTCCTGCCGGCGCGACTTGTGCTCGAGGCCCTCGACCTCGCGCACCAGCTTGCGGTTGGCCGCGAGGAACGGGAATCGGCTCTCCCACTGCCCGCCGACCAGCGCCTCGCGGATGAAGATCTCGCGCGCGGCGACCGGGTCGACGCGCGTGAAGTCGACGCGCCGGCCGCTGTAGACCACCAGGCCGTAGAGCGTGGCGCGCTCGAGCGCGGCCACCTGCGCAGTCTTCTTCTCCCAGTGCGGATCGAGCAGCTGCTTCTTCAGCAGATGCCCGCCCACCTGCTCGAGCCACTGCGGCTCGATGTTGGCGATGCCGCGGCCGAACAGCCGCGTGGTCTCGACCAGTTCGGCCGCCACGATCCAGCGCCCCGGCTTCTTCTTCAGGTGCGCACCGGGATGCTTGTAGAACTTGATGCCGCGCGCGCCGAGGTAGGCCTCGTCGTCCTCGAGCTTCCAGCCGACGTTGCCGAGCAGGCCGGCCAGCATCGACAGGTGCAGCGGCTCGTAGCCCGCGGGCTCGGCGTTGATGCGCCACTTGTGCTCGGTGACAACCGTGAGCAGCTGCGAATGGATGTCGCGCCATTCGCGCACGCGGCGCACGTTGACGAAGTTCTGGCGCAGCAGCTGCTCGTACTGGCGGTTGCTGAGCTTGTGGCTGTCGCCGTGGCCGCCGCGCGCGTCGGCGATCCACTTCCACAGCCGCAGGTAGCCGCTGAACTCGCTCTTCTCGTCGTCGAATTTCGAATGCGCCTGATCGGCCTGCTGCTGCGCTTCCATCGGGCGGTCGCGCACGTCCTGCACGCTGAGCGCCGAGGCGATCACCAGCACCTCCTCGAGCGCGCCGCGCGAACGGGCCTCGAGGATCATGCGGCCCACGCGCGGGTCGAGCGGCAGCTTGGCGAGCTCGGCGCCGGTGGCGGTCAGCTCGTTGGCATCGTCGACCGCGCCGAGCTCGTTGAGGAGCTGGTAGCCGTCGGCGATGGCGCGCGGCGACGGCGCCTCGAGGAAGGGAAAGCGCGACACGTCGCCCAGCCGCAGCGACTTCATGCGCAGGATCACGCCCGCGAGCGACGAGCGCAGGATCTCGGGATCGGTGAAGCGCGGCCGGCCCTCGAAGTCCTTCTCGTCGTAGAGACGGATGCAGATACCGTTGGCCACGCGCCCGCAGCGGCCCGCGCGCTGGTTGGCGGCGGCCTGGCTGATCGGCTCGACCAGCAGCTGCTCGACCTTGCTGCGGAAGCTGTAGCGCTTCACGCGCGCCGTGCCCGCGTCGATCACGTAGCGGATGCCCGGCACGGTGAGCGAGGTCTCGGCCACGTTGGTGGCCAGCACGATGCGCCGGCCGGTGTGGCCGTCGAAGATGCGGTCCTGCTCGGCCTGCGACAGCCGCGCGAACAGCGGCAGCACCTCGGCATTGCGGTACAGCGGCTGGTGCGTGAGGTGCCGACGCAGGTGGTCGGCGGCCTCGCGGATCTCGCGCTCGCCGGGCAGGAAGACCAGGATGTCGCCCGCGTGGTGCGGATCGCGCCAGAGCTCGTCGACGCCGTCGGCGATGGCGTCGTTGAGGTCGTGGTCGCGCGATTCCTCGAACGGCCGGTAGCGCTGCTCCACGGGGAAGGTGCGGCCCGACACGAACACCGTGGGCGCCGGCCCCTTGGCCGAGGCGAAATGCTGCGCGAAGCGGTCGGCGTCGATGGTCGCCGAGGTCACGATCACCTTGAGGTCGGGCCGGCGCGGCAGGATCTCGCGCAGGTAGCCGAGCAGGAAGTCGATGTTCAGCGAGCGCTCGTGGGCCTCGTCGATGATGATGGTGTCGTAGGCCTTGAGCAGCGGATCGGTCTGCGTCTCGGCCAGCAGTATGCCGTCGGTCATCAGCTTGACCGAGGCATCGCGCGACAAGCGGTCCTGGAAGCGCACCTTGAAGCCGACCACGTCGCCCAGCGGCGTCTTGAGTTCTTCCGCGATCCGCTTGGCCACCGAGCTCGCGGCGATGCGGCGCGGCTGCGTGTGGCCGATGAGGCGGCCCTTGCCGGGCTCGGCGTTGAGCTTGCCGCGGCCCAGCGCCAGCGCGATCTTCGGCAACTGCGTGGTCTTGCCCGAGCCGGTCTCGCCGCAGACGATCACCACCTGGTGCGCCTGGATGGCGGCCATGATCTCGTCGCGCCGGGCGGAGACCGGCAGCGATTCGGGAAAGTCGATGCGAAGGGAGGAAGTCGTCGTGGTCGTCAAGGGAGGGGGTCGCAAGCGCAGGCGCCCGTTCTCTTCGGGCAAACCGTCGATTATCGGCGCGCGCGCTGGATGTTGCATCACATCCACACCGCGGCGTAAATATTCTTTACGCCGCGAGCCCGCGCCGCTACGATCGCGGCCATGACCACCATCCTTGTCCCCCCCTCGCTGCGTTTGCGCGCAGGCCACGTGAGTGCACGTGGCGGGGTCAAGTCGACCCGCCCGGCCTGACGAAGCCCGCGCGCGCCGCGTTCTCCTTCACGGAACGCCGCCCGCGCGCTTCGGCAGCAGTCCGAAGCGCGCCGCCCTGATCCCGACCAGCGCATCGCATGCAGCCTCTCCCCGTTCGCGGGGAAGCGGCCGCGTTCCCGTCTCCCGAAACATCATCCGAAGAAGAAAAACACCGCCATGTCCAACGACATCCATTCCGACCTGCATGCGACGCTCGCCGAGCGCTCGCGCCACCTGCAGGCCGTGGCCCATTCGCTGAAGACCGAGCTCTTCGGCATCGACGACATCATCGATCGCGTGATCGATTCCCTGCGCGCCTGGTACGTGCTGCCGCAGCTCATCGGCCGCCCGGTCGTGATCTGCCTCTGGGGCCTCACGGGCACCGGCAAGACGCAGCTGGTGCGCCGCCTGGCCCAGCACCTGGGCTTCTACGACCGCTTCATCGAAGTGCAGATGGACGGCTTCAGCCACGGCTCGGGCCACCGCAGCGCCGGCTCGATCTCGGCCATGCTGGCCGAGTCGGGCATCGCCGAGGGCGAGCGCGGCATCCTGGTGCTCGACGAGTTCCAGCGCTTTCGCACCGTCGACAAACACGGCAAGGAAGCCAAGGTCGAGCGCTACCAGGACGTCTGGGCGCTGCTGTCCGACGGCCGCCTGCCGCCCTCGCTGTCGGTGCTCGGCGAGATCGAGTCCTCGCTGGCCTGGGCCGAGTACGACCAGGACCGCAAGAGCGTGGACGAGGACGACGAAGAAGACGACGAGAAGGACGGCAAGCCGCGCCGCAAGCGCCGGCTTCAGCTGTCGCCGTGGGAGGCGCAGGAGTTCAAGCGCTGCCTCAAGCTGCGCGAATCGCTGCTCGACATCATGACCTGGAAGCCGGCCGAGATTCAGGAGCGGCTGCGCGCCTTCCGCGCCTCGCAGGAAAGCTGGGAGACCGACTACTCGAAGCTGCTGGTCTTCGTCTCGGGCAACCTCGACGAGATGTACGCCGAGACCGCCAAGCGGGTCGAGGACTGCGACACCGACGCCGACATCTTCCACGCACTGACGAAGAAGCTCTCGCTGATCGACGTCAAGAAGGCGCTGGCCGAACGCTTCAAGCCCGAGCAGATCGCGCGGCTGGGCAACAACCACGTGATCTATCCCTCGTTCGACCGCGCGACCTACGTGCGCCTGATCCTCTCGATCTGCGACCGCTACGTGAGCGAGATCCAGGAGAGCTCGGGCGTGCGCTTCGTGCTCGACGCCAGCGTCTACGAGCAGATCTACGCCAACGCGGTGTTCCCCGCGCAGGGCACGCGGCCGCTGTTCTCGTCGATCCACGCGATCCTCAGTGCAACGCTGGTCAACGCGGCGCTCTGGGCGCTCGAACAGGGCGCCAACGGCGCCGAGCCGGTGTGGCTGATGCTGGACGCGGGCGATGGATCGCAGGGTGCGCAGGGCCAGGCGAAGATGGTGGCGCGCTTTCGCCTCGCGCGGCGCGAGTTCCCGGTGGTGCTCGAGCTCAACCGGCTCAAGCAGCGCGCCAACGCCGACTTCCGCGCGCTGCTGGCGGTGCACGAGGCCGGCCACGGGCTGGTCTATGCGCTGCTGTTTGGCCGCGCGCCGCAGGAGATCCGCATCAACGTGGCCTCGTTCGAGGGCGGCTACAACAGCTACGTGAAGCGCAAGGCCTGGTCGAAGCAGAACACGCTCGACAGCATCTGCGTGAGCCTGGCCGGCCGCGCGGCCGAGCGGCTGGTGTTCGGCGATGCCGGCGCCACCACCGGCGCCGAGCAGGACCTGGCGCAGGCCACCGAGACCGCGGCGCGCCACGTGCGGCACCACGCCTTCGGCAGCCGCTGGAGCCGCACCGACGTGACGACCGACGCCAACGACAACCTCAACACCGACGTGGCCGCCACCAACCGGGAGATCGAGCAGATCCTGGCGCGCGAGCACATCCGCGCGCTCGAGCTGATCGAGTCGCACGCGACGGCCTTCCTGGCCGTGGTCGATGCGCTGATGGCGCAGGGCTCGATCGCGCCGGCCGAACTCGCGGCGCTGCTCGGCCTGCCGCTCGCCACGGCGGGCCCGCCGGCCGCGCCGGAGGTCGAACCGCTGGACGCCTACGCCACCCAGCTCGCGTCGTTCAAGGCCCGCGGCACGCCGCCGGCCGGGGGTGCCGCGCGGCTGCTGCGCGCCCTGGCCTGATGCGCTGCACCAAAACGCGCCCAAGAATGCACAATCACGCCCCATGTCGACCGTCTTCAATTTCACCTTCGTGCCCTGGTTCCGCTCCGTCGCGCCCTACATCCACACGCACCGTGGCAAGACCTTCGTGGTCGGGCTCGCGGGCGAGGCGATCGCGGCCGGCAAGCTCCAGAGCATCGCGCAGGACCTGGCCCTGATCCAGAGCATGGGCGTGAAGATCGTGCTGGTGCACGGCTTCCGCCCGCAGGTCAACGAGCAGCTCGCCGCCAAGGGCCACGAGGCCAAGTACTCGCACGGCATCCGCATCACCGACGCGGTGGCGCTCGATTCGGCCCAGGAAGCCGCGGGCCAGCTGCGCTACGAGATCGAGGCCGCGTTCAGCCAGGGCCTGCCGAACACGCCGATGGCCGGTTCGACGGTGCGCGTGATCTCGGGCAACTTCATCACCGCGCGCCCCGTGGGCGTGGTCGACGGCGTGGACTTCAAGCATTCGGGCCTGGTGCGCAAGGTCGACTCGGCCGGCATCCGCCGCACGCTCGACTTCGGCGCGATGGTGCTGATGTCGCCGTTCGGCTTCTCGCCCACCGGCGAGGCCTTCAACCTCACGATGGAGGAAGTCGCGACCAGCGTGGCGATCTCGATCCAGGCCGACAAGCTGATCTTCCTGACCGAGACCCCGGGCATCCGCATCCACAGCGAGCTGCCCGAGAGCGAGGACAACCCGATCGACACCGAGCTGCCGCTGGACGCCGCCGAGAAGCTGCTGGCCGCGCTGCCGCCTGCGCAGAAACCGACCGACACCGCCTTCTACCTGCAGCACTGCGTGAAGGCCTGCAAGGCCGGCGTGGAACGCAACCACATCCTGCCGTTCGCGCTCGACGGCTCGCTGCTGCTCGAGATCTACGTGCACGACGGCGTGGGCACCATGGTGATCGACGAGAAGCTCGAGAGCCTGCGCGAGGCCTCGGTGGACGACATCGGCGGCATCCTGCAGCTGATCGAGCCCTTCGAGCGCGACGGCACGCTGGTCAAGCGCGACCGCACCGAGATCGAGCGCGACATCCACCAGTACACGGTGGTCGAGCACGACGGCGTGATCTTCGGCTGCGCGGCGCTCTATCCCTATCCCGAGGCCAAGACCGCCGAAATGGCCGCGCTCACCGTCTCGCCGCAATCGCAGGCCCAGGGCGACGGCGAACGCATCCTCAAGCACATCGAGCATCGCGCCAAGGCCATGGGCATCGAGAGCCTGTTCGTGCTCACCACCCGCACCATGCACTGGTTCCTCAAGCGCGGCTTCCAGCAGGTCAACCCCGACTGGCTGCCCGAGGCGCGCAAGCGCAAGTACAACTGGGACCGCAAGAGCCAGGTGCTGGTGAAGAAGATCTGAACCCTTCCATCGATTCCGCCCGCGAGAAACCATGACGCTCACCACCGCCCTGCTGTTCTGCATCGTGGCCCTGGCCGCCATCGCCACGCCCGGCCCCACCGTGCTGCTGGCGCTGAGCAACGGTTCGCGCCGCGGCGTGCGCGGCGCGCTGCCGGGCATGTTCGGCGCGATGCTGTCGGACTTCGTGCTGGTGGGCGCGGTGGCGCTGGGCCTGGGCGCGCTGCTCGCGGCCTCGGAATTCTGGTTCTCGATGCTCAAGTGGGTGGGCGCGGCCTACCTCGCCTGGCTCGGCATCCGCATGCTGCGCTCGAAGGGCGGCAGCTTCGAGCGGCCCGCCGAGGGCGCGGCCGCCGCGCCGGGCAGCGGCCGCCAGGTCTTCTTCAAGTCCTTCCTGGTGGCTGTGACCAATCCCAAGGGCTACCTGTTCTGCTCGGCGCTGCTGCCGCAGTTCATCGATCCCGCCTCGCCACAGGGCATGCAGTACGCGATCATCGCGGTGCTGTTCGCGGGCCTCGACATGGCCGTGATGCTGGTCTACGCCTTCGTCGGCGCCAAGGCGATGCAGCTGCTGACCGCACGTGCCGCGCGCTGGATCGACCGAACCTGCGGCGCGATGCTGCTGGCGCTGGCCGGCTCGCTGGCCTTCTACCGCCGCGCCACGCCCTGAACGCCGGGCCCGGCCGGGGCGGCGGCTGCCCGTGTCGCCGATAATCTCGCCCCATGAATCCCCTGCTTTCCAGGCTCCAGCCCTATCCCTTCGAACGGCTGAAGCAGCTGTTCGCCGGCGTCACGCCGAACCCCGACCTGAAGCCCATCAGCCTCGGTATCGGCGAACCCAAGCACGCCACGCCCGAATTCATTAAGCAGGCGCTGAGCGGCAGCCTGGGCGCATTGGCCGCCTACCCGCCCACGCACGGCGAAGGCAAGCTGCGCGTCGCCTTCATGGATTGGATCGAGCGCCGCTACGGCCTGCTGCTCGACCCCTCGACCCAGGTGCTGCCGGTCAACGGCTCGCGCGAGGCGCTGTTCTCGCTGGCCCAGACCGTGATCGACGCCAGCGACCGCGACCATCCGCCGGTCGTGATCTCGCCCAATCCCTTCTATCAAATCTACGAGGGCGCGGCCTTCCTCTCGGGCGCCGAGCCGTATTACGCGCCCAGCGTGCCCGCGCGCAACTTCGCCGTCGACTGGGACAGCGTGCCCGAGGCGATCTGGCAGCGCACCCAGCTGGTGTTCGTCTGCTCGCCCGGCAACCCGACCGGCGCCGTGATGCCGCTCGACGAATGGCGCAAGCTGTTCGAGCTGTCGGAGCGCCATGGCTTCGTGATCGCCTCCGACGAGTGCTACAGCGAGATCTACTTCCGCGACGAGCCGCCGCTCGGCGGGCTGGAAGCGGCCGCCAGGCTCGGCCGCGGCGACTTCAAGAACCTGGTCGCGCTGACCTCGCTGTCCAAGCGCAGCAACGTGCCGGGCCTGCGCAGCGGCTTCGTCGCGGGCGATGCGGACATCCTCAAGAAATTCCTGCTCTACCGCACCTACCACGGCAGCGCCATGAGCGGCATCGTGGCCGCGGCCAGCATCGCCGCCTGGGGCGACGAGGAACACGTGGTGCACAACCGCGCGATGTACCGCGCCAAGTTCGCGGCCGTCACGCCGCTGCTCGAGCCGGTGCTCGACGTGCGCCTGCCCGACGCCAGCTTCTACCTCTGGGCCGGCGTGCCCGAAGTGTGGGCCGGCGACGACGAAGGCTTCGCCCGCGCGCTTTACGCTCAATACAATGTCACGGTTTTGCCGGGGAGCTATCTGGCACGCGACACGCACGGCCCGCAGGGCGGCGCCCCCGTCAACCCGGGCAAGGGCCGCATCCGCATGGCGCTGGTGGCCGAGACCGCCGAGTGCGTCGAGGCGGCCGAGCGCATCGTGCGCTTCGTGCAGGGCGGCCGCTGATCCTGCCTCTCCCCGCCTCCGATTTTTCGCTTCTTCATCCGAGAGTCCTCATGACCCAGCAACTGCAACAAATCATCGACGCCGCGTGGGAAGACCGCGCCAACATCTCCGCCACCGCCGCTTCGGCCGAGGTGCGCGATGCCGTCGAGCACGTGATCACCGAACTCAACAACGGCAAGCTGCGCGTGGCCACGCGCCAGGGCGTGGGCCAGTGGACGGTGCACCAGTGGATCAAGAAGGCCGTGCTGCTGTCGTTCCGCCTCAAGGACAACGAGCAGATCCAGGCCGGTTCGCTCGGCTTCTACGACAAGGTGCCGACCAAGTTCTCGCACCTGTCGGCCAGCGAGCTCAAGGACTCGGGCGTGCGCATCGTGCCGCCGGCCGTGGCCCGCCGCGGCAGCTTCATCGCCAAGGGCGCGATCCTGATGCCCTCGTACGTGAACATCGGCGCCTACGTGGGCGAAGGCTCGATGGTCGACACCTGGGCCACCGTGGGCTCGTGCGCGCAGGTCGGCGCCAACGTGCACCTGTCGGGCGGCGTGGGCCTGGGCGGCGTGCTCGAACCGCTGCAGGCCAACCCGACCATCATCGAGGACAACTGCTTCATCGGCGCGCGCTCCGAAGTGGTCGAAGGCGTGATCGTGGAAGAGAACTCGGTGCTCGGCATGGGCGTCTACATCGGCCAGAGCACCCCGATCTTCAACCGCGACACCGGCGAGATCTCGTACGGCCGCGTGCCCAGCGGCAGCGTGGTGATCAGCGGCAACCTGCCCAAGAAGACCAAGACCGGCCAGGACTACAGCACCTACGCCGCGATCATCGTGAAGACGGTCGACGCGCAGACGCGCTCGAAGACCAGCCTCAACGACCTGCTGCGCGACTGATCGAACGGCGGCCGAAGGGGGCCGCCTTTTTCCTGTCCCACCAAGAGTGCCACGACGGCACCGCCGAACGACCGAGGAGAAGGAGAGCGACGATGAACATGATGGAGCGGATTCTTCGGCTGATGGCCGAGCGCAAGGCCTCCGACATCTACCTGTCGGCGCACTCCCCGGTGCAGATCCGCATCAACGGCGTCTGCGTGCCGATCAATGCGCAGGTGCTGCCGCCGGCCGCGCCGCTCGCGCTGCTGGCCGAGGTGGTGCCGCCCGCGCGCATCCAGGAGCTCGAGGCCAACGGCGAGCTCAACATGGCGGTGGGCATCGAGGGCGCGGGCAACTTCCGCATCAGCGCGATGCGCCAGCGCGGCACCTACGCGGTGGTGGTGCGGCACATCGCCTCGGTCATCCCGGGCTTCGACGAGCTCAACCTGCCCGACATCCTGAAGACGCTCATCATGGAGAAGCGCGGGCTGATCCTGATGGTGGGCGCCACCGGCGCCGGCAAGACCACCACGCTGGCCTCGATGCTCGACTACCGCAACGAGCACGCCAGCGGCCACATCCTCACGGTCGAGGAACCGATCGAGTTCACCTACACCAACAAGCGCTCGCTGGTGAACCAGCGCGAGGTGGGCAGCGACACGCAGTCGCTGCAGACGGCGCTGAAGAACGCGCTGCGCCAGGCGCCCGACGTGATCCAGATCGGCGAGATCCGCGACCGCGAGACCATGACGGCGGCCATCGCCTATGCGCAGTCGGGCCACCTGTGCGTGGCCACGCTGCATGCCAACAACAGCTACCGCGCGCTCAACCGCGTGCTGAGCTTCTTCCCGGTCGAGGTGCGCCCCACGCTGCTGGGCGACCTGGGCTCGGCGCTGCGCGCCGTCGTCTCGCAGCGGCTGCTGCGAACGCCCCAGGGCGCGCGCGTGCCGGCGCTCGAGGTCATGCTCAACACCGCGCTGGTGGCCGAGCTGATCGAGAAAGGCGACTTCTCGGGCGTCAAGGAAGCGATGGAGAAATCCATGGCCGAAGGCTCGCAGACCTTCGAGGAAGACATCGCGCGCCTCGTGATCGAGGAGCGCATCACCCGCGAGGAAGGACTAGCGCATGCCGATTCGCCCACCAACCTCATGTGGCGCCTGCAGAACCGCCAGGCGCCCAAGCCCCAGGCCGACGAGCGGCACCTGACCGACCAGCTCGACGAGCCCACCTTCACCGACATCACGCTCGACGTGAAATTCTGAGAACCGCCCCCCCGATGTCCCGCACGCTCCAGCTCGCCGAACAACTGATCTCGCGCCCTTCCGTCACCCCCGACGACGCGGGCTGCCAACAGATCCTGGGCGAGCGGCTCGCGCGGCTGGGCTTCGCGCTCGAGACCATCGAGAGCGGTCCGGCGGACTTCCGGGTCACCAACCTGTGGGCGGTGCGCCGCCCGGCCGACGCCTCGGCCGCCACGAAGACGCTGGTGTTCGCGGGCCACACCGACGTGGTGCCCACCGGCCCCGTGGAGCAGTGGACCAGCCACCCGTTCACGCCCACGCACCGCGACGGCAAGCTCTATGGCCGCGGCGCCTGCGACATGAAGACCTCGGTGGCTGCCTTCGTGGTCTCGATCGAGGAATTCCTGCAGGCCGTGCCCGATCCGCGCCTGACGCTGGCGCTGCTGCTCACCAGCGACGAGGAAGGCCCGGGCGTCGACGGCACCGTGGTGGTGTGCAACGCGCTGGCCGCGCGCGGCGAGAAGCTCGACTACTGCATCGTCGGCGAGCCCACGGCCGTCGAGCGCTGCGGCGACATGATCAAGAACGGCCGCCGCGGCACCATGAGCGGCAAGCTCACGGTCAAGGGCGTGCAGGGCCACATCGCCTACCCGCACCTCGCGAAGAACCCGGTGCATGCGGTGGCGCCCGCGCTGGCCGAGCTGGTCGCGATCAACGCGGCCGGCGGCTGGGACGCCGGCAATGCCTGGTTCCAGCCCACGAGCTGGCAGATCAGCAACTTCCACGCGGGCACCGGCGCGAGCAACGTGATCCCGGGCAGCGCGGTGATCGACTTCAACTTCCGTTTCTCGACCGAGTCCACGCCGCAGGCGCTGCAGCAGCGCGTGCAGGCCGTGCTCGACGCGCATGGCGTCGACTGCACGCTGGCCTGGACCGTCGGCGGCCTGCCCTTCCTGACCACGCCGGGCGAACTGGTCGCGGCCGTGCAGGGCGCGATCCGCGACGAGACCGGCATCGAGACCGAGCTGTCGACCAGCGGCGGCACCAGCGACGCGCGCTTCATCGCCAAGGTCTGCCCGCAGGTGGTCGAGCTCGGCCCGGTGAATGCCAGCATCCACAAGATCGACGAGCACATCGAGGTGGCCGAGATCGAGACGCTGAAGAACATCTACCTGCGCACCCTGAAGCAGCTCGACGCTGCCCTCGCGGCATGAAGACCGTCATCGCGCTGATCGAAGCCGGCGCCGAGCAACTCGAACAGGCCGGCGTGGCCTTCGGCCATGGCACGGCCAATGCCTTCGACGAAGCGGCCTGGCTGGTGCTGTGGCGCCTCAAGCTGCCGCTCGACGAACTCGATGCCGTGGCCGACACGCCGGTGGCACCGGCCGACGCGGCCAAGGTCGAGGCGCTGGTCGCCGAGCGCATCGCGAGCCGCAAGCCCGCCGCCTACCTCACGAAGGAAGCCTGGCTGCAGGGCGTGTCCTTCTATGTCGACGAGCGCGCCATCGTGCCGCGCAGCTTCATCGCCGAGCTGATCGCCGACGGCTCCATCGACTACTGGCTCGGCGAGCACACGCAGCGCGTGCTCGACCTGTGCACCGGCAACGGCAGCCTCGCGGTGCTCGCCGCGCTGACCTATCCCGAGGTGAGGGTGGACGCCGCCGACCTGTCGGTGGCGGCGCTCGAGGTGGCCGCGATCAACGTCACGCGCCATGCGCTCGATGCGCGCGTGACGCTGATCGAATCCGACGGCCTCGCGGCCACGCCCGGCCCCTACGACCTGGTGCTGTGCAACCCGCCCTACGTCAACAGCCAAAGCATGTCCGCCCTGCCCGCCGAATACCGCGCCGAGCCCGAGCTGGCGCTGGCCGGCGGCACCGACGGCATGGATTTCGTGCGCCGGCTGTTCGCCGACGCGCCCGCGCGCATGAGCGAGCACGCGGTGCTGGTGCTGGAGATCGGCAACGAGCGCGAGCACTTCGAGGCGGCGTTTCCGCAGCTCGAGGTGGTGTGGCTCGAAACCTCGGCCGGCGACGACCAGGTGCTGCTCGCCACCCGCGCCGCGCTGGCGGCGCTCACGCCGCCATGAGGGCCGGCGCCGGCGTGCGTTAGCTGCGCTCGACCGCAACCCCTTCCACCTTCTTCTCGCAGCCATCGGCCGCGAATCCCGGTTTTCGGGCTGGTTTTCCGCGCCTTTGTCCCTTGTCGCCAAGACGCAAGGGCCGGGCGGGATAATCGCCCCCACGGTTCCTCTCTCATGATCACTCTCAAGAACGTCATTCTTCGCCGCAGCGCCAAGGTCCTGCTCGACGGCGCCACCGTCACCCTCAACCCCGGCGAGAAGGTCGGCCTGGTGGGCCGCAACGGCGCGGGCAAGTCCACCCTGTTCGCGCTGCTCAACGGCACCCTGCACGAGGACGGCGGCGATTTCTCCGTGCCCAAGCAGTGGCGCATGGCGCAGGTCGCGCAGAACATGCCCGAGACCGAGGAGTCGGCCACCGACTTCGTGGTCGGCGGCGACACCCGCCTGGTCGAGCTGCGCGAGGCGCTCGCGCTGGCCGAGACCGCGCACGAGGCCGATCCCGACGACGCCGACGCGGGCATGGCGCTCGCGCATGCCTACACCGACCTGGCCGATGCCGGCGAGCACGATGCCGTGCCGCGCGCGCAGGCGCTGATCCTGGGCCTGGGCTTCAAGGCGCACGAGCTCGACGCGCCGGTCAACAGCTTCTCGGGCGGCTGGCGCATGCGGCTGCAGCTCGCGCGCGCGCTGATGTGCCCGAGCGACCTGCTGCTGCTCGACGAACCCACCAACCACCTGGACCTCGACGCCCTGGTCTGGCTCGAAGCCTGGCTGCAGCGCTACGCTGGCACCATGATCGTCATCAGCCACGACCGCGAGTTCCTCGACGCCGTGACCGACGTGACCCTGCACATCGCCAATGCCCAGCTCACGCGCTACGGCGGCAACTACAGCAAGTTCGAGGACATGCGCGCGCTGCAGATGGAGCAGCAGCAGCAGGCCTTCACCAAGCAGCAGGACAAGATCGCCCACCTGCAGAAGTTCATCGACCGCTTCAAGGCCAAGGCCAGCAAGGCCAAGCAGGCCCAGAGCCGCGTGAAGGCGCTCGAGCGCATGGAACGCGTGGCGCCGCTGCTGGCCGAGGCCGACTTCAGCTTCGAGTTCAAGGAGCCGGGCAACATCCCGAACCCGATGCTGTCGATCAGCAACGCGAGCTTCGGCTACGAGATAGAGAACGAGGAGCCCAAGACCATCCTGCGCGGCGTCAACCGCTCGGTGCTCGCGGGCCAGCGCATCGGCATCCTGGGCGCCAACGGCCAGGGCAAGTCGACGCTGGTGAAGACCATCGCGCGCGAGATGGGCGCGCTGGCCGGCCAGGTCACCGAGGGCAAGGGCCTGAACATCGGCTACTTCGCGCAGCAGGAACTCGACGTGCTGCACCCCGAGAGCAACCCGCTCGAGCACATGGTGCGCATGGCGCGCGAACTCGGCAGCAGCGTGAAGGAAGCCACCGGCGAACAGGCGCTGCGCGGCTACCTCGGCAGCTTCAACTTCAGCGGCGACATGGTGAAGCAGCCCGTGGGCACCATGAGCGGCGGCGAGAAGGCGCGGCTGGTGCTCGCGATGATGGTCTGGCAACGGCCCAACCTGCTGCTGCTCGACGAGCCCACCAACCACCTGGACCTCGCCACGCGCGAGGCCCTGGCCGTGGCGCTCAACGAGTTCGAGGGCACGCTGATGCTCGTGAGCCACGACCGCGCGCTGCTGCGCTCGGTCTGCGACGAGTTCTGGCTCGTGGGCCGCGGCGTGGTCGGCGACTTCGACGGCGACCTCGACGACTATCAGCGCTACCTGCTCGACGAGGCCAAGCGGCTGCGCGAGGAGGCCAAGGTGGCGAACGCGGCGGCGGCATCGGCCGCGGCCCCTGCCCCGGCACCGGTGGCGGCGCCCGCGCCCGCGCCGGCACCGGCGCCCGTGTCGTCCGCCTCGTCGCCCGCGGCCTCGTCGCGCAACCCGCAGCAGCGCAAGCAGGACGCCCAGGAGCGCCAGCAGCGCAGCGAGCAGGCCAAGCCACTGAAGCGCGAGCTCTCGAAGATCGACGAGCGCATGGCCGCGGCCGGCACCGAGCGCAGCGCGCTCGAGGCCCGGCTGGCCGAGCCGCTGCCGCCGGCCGAGATCGCCGACGCCGGCAAGCGGCTCAAGGCGCTCAACGACGAGATCGGCCAGCTCGAGGAGCGCTGGCTCGCGCTGTCGGACCAGCTGGAAGCCCTGAGCGCGTGACGGGCCGGAGACGCCTGTAACGCCAGTAACGCCTGCAGGCCTTGAACCACCGCCCGGGCGGACCATCTATCGGAAGATCCCCATCCATCCGACGAACACCCGGGAGGTGCACCGCATGCCATCCGCCATCGAACTGGCCCAGGGCGACGAGAAGCTGATCGCCGCCATCCTGCGCAGCCGGCGCCTGCTCGGACGCAAGGCGCTGATGGCCGCGGCCGCCAGTGCCGTGCCGCTGCCGGGTGTCGACTGGATGGCCGATGCCGCCCTGCTCTCGCGGCTGGTGCCGCAGATCAGCGCCGAATTCGGGCTCTCGGTGACCCAGATCGACCGCCTCGGCACGCACCAGCGCGAGCGCGTGCAGAAGGCCGCCACCACCGTCGGCGCGCTGCTGGTCGGCCGGCTGGTCACGCGCGAGCTGCTGCTCAAGCTCGCGCGCCATGCCGGCATGCGGCTCACGGCCAAGCAGGCCACCAAGTACGTGCCGATCGCCGGGCAGGTGGTGTCGGCCGCCCTCGGCTATGCCGCGCTGCGCGCCCTGGGTGAACAGCACATCAAGGATTGCGTGCGCGTGCGCACCGCGCTCGCGCTGCCGCCCGCCGAAGCGCCCGCGTCCGCCTGAGCGATTCGCGGTCGGGCGTGGTCAGCGCCAGGGCCACGCCAACCGCCAGGCCGAAGCCGCCCAAGCCCAGCGCCAGCGTGTCGCCGGCCTGCAAGCCCACGCAGATCACGGCCACCGACACCAGCATCAGCAGCCCGCGCAGCGCGCCCTCGAACTCGAGGCCCGGCGCGGCTTCGCGGCGCATGGCTCAATCGCGGTGCATCGCGGGCCAGGGCAGCGGGCCGCGCGGGAAGGGCCGCAGCACCACCGGGGCCGCCGGTCGGCGGCGGGACGAGCTGCCCGACCTGGCCGGCGCCGGCGCCGGCGCGGACGCTGAGGCTGGGGTCGCGGGTGCCGATTCGGAGGCCGCGTTCTCGGCCGGCGCGCTGCGCGACAATGGCCGGCCCCGGCCCGGCCCTGGCGCCACCGGTCCTTCCTTAAGCTGCTGTTCGTAGGCGGCGAGCAGCGCGTCGTAGGTGCGCAGCATCACGTCGCGCTCGCCGTAGCGTCCGATCTTGCTGATGGTGGGTTGCGGAATGCCGGTCCGTTTCTGGATCTGCTTCTGCGTAAGTCCCATGGCGCGCAGCGCCAGTACGAGCTCTTGTGGCTTCATGGCTGACTCCCTTTCGCTTATTCTAGAGTCGATATAGAATATTCTCTCGGGATTAAATCTGCGGCTATGGAAGACTCCCTAGCCGCACGAGCACTGGCGGCTCGCCTCTACGCCGACATGACGCAAAGGGCAGCCGAGGACAAATCGGGGGTCCGGCAATCGGACATTTCGAAGATCGAACGCGGCGAGACCCTGCGCCCTTCGGGCTTGCTGCAGCTTGCTCTCGCCTATCGCTGCGATCCGGTGTGGCTGGCCACGGGCGGAGGGCGCGCCCCCTGGGAAGAGGCCGCCCTGCCGCGCTCGGCCAACATCACGGGCGAACCCGACGGCTCCTACCGCGTGACCCGCGTACCGCCGCCGATCCCTTTCTATCGCCCCGGCACGCCCGGTACCGTGCCGCTGATCAGTTGGGAACAGGCCGCCACCTGGACCGGCCCCACCATCCCCGAACCGCCACCGCCGGCTCCGCCCCCGTTGCCACTGAACGTGCGCGAGCTGCGCAAGGGCAAGCTGCCGCCCGCGCCGCCACCGCAACCGGTGCCGGCCGAGATGTGGATTCCCTGCGTGAGCCGCCACAGCGAGCTGGCCTATGCGCTGCGCGTGCGCGGAGACAGCATGACCGCGCCCAGCGGCCACCTGAAGAGCTATCCCGCCGACGCGATCATCTTCGTCGACCCGCAGCGCGTGCAGCCCATGGACGGCGAACGCATCATCGCGAGGCTCGACGCCAGCGGCGAAGTCACCTTCAAGGCCTTCAAGCAGGAGGACGGCCGGCGCTGGCTGCAGCCGCTCAATCCCGCGCACGAACCGATCCGGCTCGCGTTCACCGTGCTGGGCACGGTCATCGGCAAGTGGGAAGACGAGGACTGAGTCGAGCGCCGCGGCGAGAAGAATGAGCGCAGGATGAGCATCCCTCCAGGAATGCGAAACGGCGCCCGCGGTCAGGTTGCATGCAGGTTCGCGGAGCACATTAAGGGCTCTCCCTGTGACCTGTACCTCTGATCCTCCCTCCTCCGCAGGTCACCTTCCAGCCCGCCTCGTGCGGGCTGTTTTTTTTCCGCGACGCCTCGCGTCCAGCGTCATCGTTCTGCCATCGCACCCCCGAAGAATCGCGCCCGGTCCTCCCTGACCGCGACCTGACTTCACGATGCAAAGAACATGACAAAAGCCTTCCCCGCGATTCCCCTCGACCTGCCCCAGCGCCGCGCCTTCCTGCGCCAGAGCTTCGCCACCGCCGGTGCCGTCACGCTGCCCGCCTTCCTCGCCGCCTGCGGCGGTGGCGGCGACGGCGTGGCCTTCCCGCCGATCGGCGCCCTGCCGCCGAGCCCGCCGCCCGCGGGCGAGCCGCCCGCACCGCCGCCGGCACCGCCCGTGAAGAAGAGCCCGTTCGCCGAGTTCTCCGCGCTGCAGGCCGCCGACGCCAACGGCGTGATGCTGCCCAAGGGCTTCAGCTCGCGCATCGTCGCGCGCTCGGGCACCGCGGCCGCGGGCAGCTATGCATGGCACGGCGCGCCCGATGGCGGCGCGGTCTATCCGGGCCCCGACGGCGGCTGGATCTACCTGAGCAATTCGGAAGTCGGCAGCAAGAACGGCGGCGTCGGCGCGCTGCGCTTCGACAAGAACGGCGTGGTCGTCGATTCGTACGCGGTGCTCAAGAACACCTCCACCAACTGCGCCGGCGGCCCCACGCCCTGGGGCACCTGGCTCTCGTGCGAGGAACATTCGAGCGGCATGGTGTGGGAATGCGATCCCGCCAAGCCCTGGGTCGATGCCAACAGCGCGCCCAGCCTGCCCGCGCTCGGCCTCTATGCGCACGAAGCCGTTTGCGTGGACCCGGTCCACAAGACGCTCTACCTGACCGAGGACGCCTCGGGCGGCCGCGTCTACCGCTTCGTCTGCGACGCCAGCGACTGGCCCGAGGGCGCGGCGCGTCCCGCCATGAAGAGCGGCCGGCTCGAAGTGCTCAAGGTCAAGGGCATCGTGAACGACGTGGACCTCGCCGCGCCCGACTACGCCAAGCTCAAGGACTACGGCACGCCCCAGCCCGTGGAATGGCTCGACGTGATCAATCCCGAGAAGGCGCAGGCCGGCGTGCGCAGCGCCATGCGCACCGGCGGCCTCACGCCGCCCGGCGCCATCTTCACCAAGGCCGAGGGCATCTGGTTCTTCAACGGCATCGTCTATTTCGTGACCTCGTTCAATGCCCGCATCTGGGCCTACGACACGCTGAACCAGACGCTCGAGGTGATCTACGACGGCAAGGACAAGGACCCGGCCACGCATTCGATCGACGAGCCCGACAACCTGACGATCTCGGCGCTCGGCGACATCCTCGTGGCCGAGGACGCGGGAAACCTCGAGATCGGCGTGCTGCGCATCGAAGCCGGCACCTCCCAGCCGCTGATGCGCCTCGTGGGCCACGACGACAGCGAAGTCACCGGCCCCGCCCTCTCGCCCGACGGCACGCGCCTGTACTTCAGCTCGCAGCGCGGCACCAGCGGCTCGAGCAACGGCGGCATCACCTTCGAGATCACGCTGCCTTCGCCCGCCAAGTAAAGCGGCACGGCGCGCATTCCTGCGAGCAGTCTTGGCCCGGTTCGTCCGGGCTTTTTTTCGTCCGCGGCGATATGCCAGGGCGCATCGCCCTACGCACACGCGCGCCATGCCGCCGCATACTCGGCCCATGAACGCTCCTTCCGACCGCGTGCGGCGCGTCTACCTCGCCGGCCCCGATGTCTTCAGCGCCGATGCCACGGCGCGCCTGCAGCGCCTGGTCGAGGCCTGCGAGGCACGCGGCCTCGAGGCGCTGCCGCCGGCCGAGGACGCGAGCGGTCCGGCCACGCCGCCGGCCGAGGTCGCGCAGGCGATCTACGACACCAACATGGCGCTGCTGCGCCGCGCCTCGGGCGTGATCGCCGACCTGTCGCCGTTCCGCGGCACCGAGCCCGATTCGGGCACGGTGTTCGAGGTCGGGGTGGCGATCGCGCTGGGCCTGCCGGTGGTGGGCTATGGCATTCCCGAGGGCAGCTATGCGGCGCGCGTCGAATCCGCGCTGCCCACGCGGCGCGATGCCGACGGCACGCTGCGCGACGCCAGTGGCATGGCGGTCGAGGGCTTCGAGCTGCCGCTCAACCTGATGCTGGCCTGCTCGATCCGCATCGCGCGCACGGCCGAGGAAGCGCTCGACCTGTTGCAGCAGCGACTGGGCTGACTCAGCGGCCGCCCGCGGCGGTCGTGATCATGCGTTCCATCAGCGCGAGCAGCGGCTGCTCCATCATCGGCAGCACCAGCGCGATGCCGGCCAGCCCTGCGGTCAGCGTGACCGGGAAGCCGATGGCGTAGATGTTCATCTGCGGCGCCACGCGCGAGACGATGCCCAGCGTGAAGTTGACGAACAGCAGGAGACCGATCATCGGCAGCGCGATCCACATCGCGCTCGCGAACAGGTCGGTGCCCAGCTCGTGCATGCGCGTGCGCGCCAGCGCCTGCAGCAGGCTGCCGCCGACCGGGAAGGCCTCGAAGCTGCGGATCACCGCCATCAGCACCGTGAGGTGGCCGTTGATCACCACGAAGAACAGCACCGCGATATTGCCGAAGAAGCGCGACACGGCGCTGGTCTGGCCGCTGCTCACGGGATCGAAGAAGGAGGCGAAGTTCAGGCCCATCTGCAGCCCGACCAGCTCGCCCGCGAACTCCACCGCCGCGAACACCATGCGCACCGAGAAGCCGATCGCCATGCCGATGCCCACCTGCTGCACCAGCGTGCCGAGCATCGCGGCGTCGTTGAGGCCGATCATCGGCGGCGTGTCCAGCGTGGCCTGCGCGCACAGCGCGACCATGAAGGCCAGCCCGATGCGCGCGCGCACCGGAAAGGCACGCGAGGAGAAGACCGGTGCGGTGGTGAACACGCCCAGCACGCGCAGGAAGGGCCACAGCACGGGCGTGACCCAGGCCATGAGCTGGGCTTCGGTGAAGGTCAGCACGGAAAAAGAAGAAGGCGCGCTACAGCACCATCTGCGGAATCGACTCGATCACGCGGCGGATGTAGTCGACCAGCGTGGCGAGCATCCACGGCCCGGCCAGCGCGAACACCGCCACCGCCGCCACCAGCTTGGGCACGAAGGCCAGCGTGGCCTCGTTGATCTGCGTGATGGCCTGGAAGATGCTCACGACCAGGCCCACGACCAGCACCACCAGCAGCACGGGCAGCGAGACGGTCAGGAGCATGACCAGCGCCTCCTGCCCCATGGTCAGGACCATCTGGGCGTTCATGTGGCGAAGCTCGCGGCAAGCGAGCCGATCAACAGGTTCCAGCCGTCCGCGAGCACGAACAGCATGAGCTTGAACGGCAGCGCGACCAACACCGGCGACAGCATCATCATGCCGAGCGACATCAGCACGCTCGAGACCACGATGTCGATCACCAGGAACGGGATGAAGATCATGAAGCCGATCTGGAACGCCGACTTGAGCTCACTGGTGGCGAAGGCCGGGATCAGCACGCGCATCGGCGCGGTCTCGGCCTTGACGTCGGCCGGCAGCTTGGCCAGCCGCGCGAACAGCGCGAAGTCGCTCTGGCGCGTCTGCTTGAGCATGAACTGCCGCATCGGCGTCTCGGCGCGCTTGAGCGCCTCCTCGAAGCCGATCGCATTGGTGCTGTAGGGCTTGTAGGCCTCGTCGTAGACGCGGTCCAGCGTGGGGCCCATCACGAACACCGTGAGGAACAACGACAGGCCGATGATCACCTGATTGGGCGGCGCCGATTGCGTGCCCAGCGCCTGGCGCAGCAGCGACAGCACGATCACGATGCGCGTGAAGCCCGTCATCATCAGCACGATGGCCGGCAGGAACGACAGCGCGGTGAAGAACAGCAAGGTCTGCACCGGCACCGAGAAGCTGGTGCCGCCGCTGCCCGAGCCCACCAGCAGCGGCAGCTGGCCGCCGGCCTCCTGCGCGAAGGCGAATGCGGGCGCGAGCAGCGCGAGGGCCGCGAGGGCCTTAGCGCGGCAGTTGCGCATGCGGCACCTCGGAAGACGCGGCCGGCAGCGTGTGCAGGCAGGTGATCGACTGGCCGGTCACGCCCAGCACCAGCCAGGTCCGCGCGCCCTCGGGGCCGACCTCGACCGTCACCACGCGCTGCTGCGGCCCGACCGCCACCGCCGACAGCAGGCGCGAGGCGGAACCGCCCGCGCCGGCCGGACCGAGCCCGCGGCGCTGCTGCAGGCGGCGCAGCACGAAGGGCACGGCGCAGATCAGGCCGATGAAGACGACGATGGTGAGCAGGCTCTGCGTCATGAAGGCAAACGGAGGAAAAGCCGCCTCAGACCCGGTTGAGCCGGCGCAGCCGCTCGGCCGGCGCGACCACGTCGGTCAGCCGGATGCCGAACTTGTTGTTGACCACCACCACCTCGCCCTGGGCGACGAGGTAGCCGTTGACCAGCACGTCCATCGGCTCGCTCGCGAGCGTGTCGAGCTCCACGATCGAGCCCTGGCCGAGCTGCAGGATCTGCTTGATCGGCACCTTCTTGCGGCCCAGCTCCACCGAGAGCTGCACCGGGATGTCGAGCACGCGCTGGATGTCCTGCAGCGGCGCCGCGCCCGAAGCGGCGGCGCCCGCGGGCACTTCCTCGAGCGCCTCGGCCCAGCCGCCGGCCGCGTTGTCTGGGGTGGCTTGATCAGTGGACATGTGAACCTCCAAGCCAGTGCGGGTCGTCGCCGCGCAGGCATTCGTCGATGCGCAAGGCGTAGCGCGCGTTGTGGGTGCCGTAGTGGCAGATGAAGACGGGGGCGCCCTCGACCGAGGCCACCAGCTGCGGCAGGCGGTCGAACTGGATGAAGTCGCCGGGCTTCATGCTCATGAGCTGCGCCACCGTGACCTCGGGATGGGCCAGCTCGGCCACCAGCGTGACCTCGGCGGCCTGGATCTCGCGCGTGAGCATGGTCACCCAGCGCCGGTCCTCGGCCATCTCGCGCGCCTGCTGCGCGCCGTAGAGCACCGAGCGGATCGGCTCCAGCGAGGCGTACGGCAGGCAGACGTGGATGTGGCCCGTGACGCCCGCCACGCTGACCTTGATCAGGTTGACCAGCACCGTGTCGCCGGGCGCGGCCACGTCGACGAACTGCACGTGGGTCTCGGAGCGATCGGGCACCAGCTTGAGCGGGTACACGTCCTGCCAGGCGCTGTTGTAGGCATGGCAGATCGCGCCGAGCGCGCGCTGGATCACGCGCTGCTCGGTCGGCGAGAAGTCGCGGCCCTCGATCGGCGCATGCACCGTGCCCGAGCCGCCGTACAGCGCATCGACCAGCGCCGAGATCAGCGTGGCCTCGCAGACCACCAGCGCGCGGCCGCGCAGCGGCGGCATCGCCACGATGTTGAAGTTGGACGGCAGCGGCAAGGCGCCGAGGAAATCGGAGAAGCGCAGCAGCTGCACCGGCTCGATCGCGATGTCGGCGCTGCGGCTCACGAGCTGGAACAGGCCCTGGCGCAGGTTGCGCGCGAAACGGTCGTGCACCACGTCGAGCGTGGGCATGGGGCGGCGCACCAGCCGCTCCTCGCCGGCCGTGATGTCGTAGTCGCGCGCGGCCGCGTCGGCCATGCGCTCGGCGGTGTCGGTGGGGGCCGCCGCCTCGGGCGCGGGCTCGGTGTCCTGTTCGCTGCTGCTCATGGGCGCTTCGGGCTCACTGCACGATGAAGCTGGAGAACAGCACGCCGCGCACCGGGCCGTTCGCGCGCGGCTTGCGCGCACGCGGCGCCTCGTCGTCGACGGCGCGCGCCGCGTCGGGGTTGAGCACGCGCGTCACCTCGATCATCACGTCCTCGGCCAGCTTCTCCTTGCCGTCGCGCTTGAGCAGTTCCTCGGAGGTGCGCTGCGACACCAGCATCAGCATCCGGCTGCGCACCACGGGCATCAGCGTCTTCAGGCGCGCGGCGGTCTTCTCGTCCCGCACGTCGAGCGTCATGCCGATCTGCGCGACGCGCTCGCCGCCCGGGTCGGCCAGGTTCACGATCAGGTTCTCGAGCGCGAGGTAGGTGGCGTCCGCATGCTTGGCATCGGGCTCGGGTTCCGCATCGGCGGCGGCGGCCGGTGCCGCGGCGCCGGTCTTGTTGAGGAAGAACCAGGTACCGCCCGCGGCCGCGCCGCCAGCCAGCAGCACGGCGACGACGATGCCCAGGACGAGCTTCATCCGGCCCTTGGGCGGCGGCGCGGCGGTGGCCGTGGCGGAGTCGGCGGCTTTGGCGGACACGGTGGGTTTCCTTGGGGGCACGGACGGCGGCCATCGCCGTCCTCGTGCGGTCGATTATTCGATCGCGAGGGCCGCGGGAAGGGGCGGAAAAAAGGGGGGAAAACCGCTCAGACGTACAGATCGAGCGCGCGCCCCGCCGGCAGCGGCGCACGCGCAACGGCCGGCGCGGGCGCCGAGGCGGAGGCCGCACCGAGCCGCGCGACGCCGCGCACCAGGCCGCGCGCATCGGGCCGCCCTTCGCCCTCGCCGCGCTGCTGCGTGCCCGCGGACTGCGCATCCACGGTCACGCCCGACAGCAGCAGCCCCTCCTGCCCGAACAGGTCCTTGAGCTGCGCCGCGGCCTGGCCCAGCATCTGGCGCACCTCGGGCTGGTCGCTGCGGAACGCGATCTGCGCCTCGTTGCCCTGCACCTGCACGCTGAACGACACGGTCTGGCCCGGCGCGAGCTCGAGCGAGACATCGGCGCCCTGCGACTTCTGCGCCAGCCACCAGCTGACCTGCTCGGTCATGCGGTCGGCGAGCACGGCGCCACCGGCCGAGGCCGCGGCGGACGCAGCATCCACGGGCGCCATCCAGGCCGACGATGCCGAGGCGGAGGAGGACGTGCCCACGGTCGCGCTGCCGGGATCGGCGAGCGTGCCGGTGGCGCTGCCGCGCTCGGTGCTTCGCTCGGCGCGGCGCGG
Organism: Variovorax sp. GW821-FHT09B01; assembly: GCF_059418345.1. NCBI lineage: Bacteria > Pseudomonadati > Pseudomonadota > Betaproteobacteria > Burkholderiales > Comamonadaceae > Variovorax > Variovorax sp. GW821-FHT09B01. Next base: position 762,695 of record NZ_JBWKPQ010000002.1, read on the forward strand.
CGTGGCCACGGTGGCGACGGTTTCCGTCACCGCGGCCTGGATCGTTCGCGCCTGCGCGGACAGCGAGGCGGCCGCGAGTTCTTCCTTCGGCGGCAGGGCCTGCGACGGCGCGGTGCGCTGCGGCGCGGCCGCGGCATCGGCCGCCGCCAGGTTCGCCAGGCGCTGCGCCGTGCTGCGCGCGGTCGCCGCGCCATTCGGCTTGGCGGCGGGCGCGACCGGCGCGACCGGCACATCGACAGCGGCGTCCTGCGCGGTGCCAAGCGTCGTCGGCAATGCGGGCATGCCCTTGGCGGGCTTCGGTCCCGCTCCGGCGCCGTTCACGGCATCGACAGCGGCCTCGGCCGTGGCGACGGGCGCGTCCCCCGCCTTGCCCTCGCGGCTTACGAACGCGCCCTGCGCCAGCAGCATCCAGGGCTCGACGGCCGGCTGCGTGGTTGCCGGCACCGGCGCGCCGGCAAGCGCCTCGTCGGCCTTCTCGTCCTCTTTCACAGCACCCGCGGTGGGTGTCTTCACGGGCCTCGAAGCGCCCTCCTCGCCGGCCGCTTCCGCCGCCTCCGAGGCCTGGGATTCATTCGCGCCCTCGAGCGCCCGGTCGAAGGCATCGGCCGCGCCGCCTTGTTCGCGCGCGGCCGGCGCACGCGCGGGCAGCAAGGGATCGGCGCCCGTGCGCGCGACTTCGACGCTCATCGCCATTCCTCCGTGCGTTCCTGGTGCCGGCGGTGCTGCAGCGCCGCCTGTTCGTCCGTCTGCTTCTGCGCGCGCCGGTCGGCCTGCAGCTGCAGCTCGCGCTCGCGCGCCTGCACCAACTGGCGCAGGCTCTCGAGCCGCGCCTCGGCCTCGCGCACCGGTACGGCCGCGCGCTCCACGCCCTGGCCGAGCTCGCGCACGATGCCGGTCTGCAGCGCGATCGCGTGATCGAGCCGCTCCATGAACTGGTAGTGGTGCCGCATCAGCTCGGGCGTGCAGTTGAGCGAGCGCGTGGCCCAGCGCGCGGTGCATTCCTGCGCGTAGCTCTCGAGCTGGTCGAGCTGCACCTGGCCCGCGAGCCACTTCTGGCGCGCCTGCGCGAGCAGCTGCACCGCGGCATCGCGCCGGTCGCGCGCCATGTCGGCGGCAATCTCCAGGCCGCTCATGGCTGCCGGCCCTCGAGCACGTCGGCCATGCCACCGAGGCTGACATCGAAGGGCGCGCTCTCGTGCATGCGCTGCTGCAGGAACGCGGTCATCGCGGGCTGCAGCCGGATCGCCTGGTCGAGCGCCGGGTCGCTGCCCGCGGCATAGGCGCCCACGCGCACCAGGTCGCGGCTCTTGCGGTAGCGCGAATAGATGGCGCGGAAGTGGCGCGCGCACTCGAGGTGGCCGGCCGAGGCCACGTTGTGCATCACGCGCGAGGCCGACTGCTCGATGTCGATGGCCGGGAAATGCGCCTCCTCGGCCAGCGCGCGCGACAGCACGATGTGGCCGTCGAGGATGGCGCGCGCCGCGTCGGCGATCGGGTCCTGCTGGTCGTCGCCCTCCGACAGCACGGTGTAGAAGGCGGTGATCGAGCCCACGCCGTTGAGGCCGTTGCCGCTGCGCTCCACCAGCCGCGGCAGCTTGGCGAAGCACGAGGGCGGATAGCCCTTGGTGGCCGGCGCCTCGCCGATCGCCAGCGCGATCTCGCGCTGCGCCATCGCATAGCGCGTGAGCGAATCCATCAGCAGCAGCACGTGCAGCCCCTGGTCGCGGAAATGCTCGGCCACCGCGGTGGCATAGCTCGCGCCCTGCATGCGCAAGAGCGGCGGCGAATCGGCCGGCGCCGCCACCACCACCGAGCGCGCGCGGCCCTCGGGGCCGAGGATGTCCTCGATGAATTCCTTCACCTCGCGGCCGCGCTCGCCGATCAGGCCGACCACGATCACGTCGGCCGCGGTGTAGCGCGCCATCATCCCGAGCAGCACGCTCTTGCCCACGCCCGAGCCGGCGAACAGGCCGATGCGCTGGCCACGGCCGACGGTCAGCAAGGCATTGATCGCGCGCACGCCGGTATCGAGCGGCTCGCGCACCGGGTCGCGGTCCATCGCGTTGATCGGCGCGCGGTCCAGCGGCTCGGCGCTGACCTCGGTCAAGGGGCCCAGGTCGTCGAGCACATGGCCCTGCGGATCGACCACGCGGCCCAGCAGGCCGTCGCCAAGCGGCAGGCGCAGCGCGCCCACGCGCGGCGCGATGCCGGGATCGGCCTCGCCGAGCCGCGGCACCGGCACATAGGGCGCGGCGGGCACCACGCTGGCGCCGCTCGACAGGCCCTGCACCTCGCCGGCCGGCATCAGGAAGGCGCGGTCGTTCGAGAAGCCCACCACCTCGGCCAGCACCGCGGGCTGGCTGCCCATGCGCACCAGGCACTGCGAGCCCACGGGCGCGCGGATGCCCGAGGCCTCGAGCACCAGGCCGGTGAGCCGGGTCAGCGTGCCGCGCGCCTCGAGGCCGGCGTCGTGCGCCAGCCGCGCCTGCGCATCGGCCATGAACTGGCGCCAGTCGAGCGGGTCAGCCAGCCGCATCCGGGTCCTTCGGCGCCGCGTCGTCCTGCCACGGCATCGCCAGGCCCAGCGCCGCGACCGCGCGCGACCAGCGCGTGGCCACGCCGCCATCGATGACGGTGCCGGCCGATTCGACCAGGCAGTCGCCGGGCGCGATGCCCGCGTCGGCCACCACGCTCACGGGCTGGCCCTCGAACTCGGCGCGCAGCGCGACGCCCAGCCTCTCGAAATCGGCCGGCGACAGCCGCACGGCGCTGGCCTTGCCATCGACCGCGAGCATCGCGAGCGCCTCGCGCACCACCGGCTCGAGCACGGCCGGCCGGGTCGCGATCTCCTGGCGCAGCACCTGGCGCGCGAGCGCGCAGGCGATCTCGAGCGTGCCGCGCGCGAGCTCCTGCTGCACCTCGGCCAGCTGCGCCTCGGCGCTTGCGAGCAAGGCGGCCACGCGCTGCGCGGCCTCCAGGCCCTCGTTGGCCTGGTAGACCTCCATCTGTTCGCGCGCCTCGGCCTGCGCGGCCGCGCGGCCGGCCGCATAGCCTTCGTCGCGGCCCTGCTGGCGCGCCTCCTCGATCGCCTCGGGATCGACCACGCCGCCGAGCACGTTGCCCTCGGCGCCGACGGCGGCGAACTGCCAGCGCGCGAAGCGCGCGACGTCCTCGCCGCGGATGAAGGCGCCGCGGCTCATCGGCGGGCTCCGGTCGATTCAGCGACGGTCATGCGCGCGTCCATCAGACGAACCCGCCATCGCCACCGCCCAGCATGATCTGGCCTTCGTCGGCGAGCCGGCGCAGCGCCTTGAGGATTTCCTTCTGCTGCGCCTCGACCTCCGACAGTCGCAGCGGACCGCGCGCCTCGAGGTCCTCGCGCAGCGCCTCGGCCGCGCGCGAGGACATGTTCGAGAGGAACTTGTCGCGCAGCGGCGGCGCCGCGCCCTTGAGCGCGACGATCAGCGTCTCGGAGGCGATCTCCTTCATCACCAGCTGCAGCGACTTGTCGTCGAGCTTCATCACGTCGTCGAAGACGAAGGTCAGGTCGGCGATCTGCTGCGCCAGCTCGGCATCGTGGTTGCGGATCGCCGCGATGGCCTGCGCATCGGCGCCGCTGCCCAGCAGGTTGATCATGCCGGCCGCGGTGCGCGGTCCGCCCAGCGAGGGCTTGCGCACCTTGGCGCCGCCCGAGAGCACGCGGAACATCACCTCGTTGAGGTCCTCGAGCGCGGCCGGCTGGATGCCCTCGAGCGTGGCCACGCGCAGCAGCACCTCGGCGCGCTGCAGGTCGGGCAGCTGCAGCAGGATCGCCGAGGCATGCTCGGGCTCCAGGTGCACCAGGATCGCGGCCACGATCTGCGGATGCTCGAGCTTGAGCACCTCGGCCACCGAGGGCGCGTCCATCCACTTGAGGTTCTCGATGCCGCTGAGGTCGGCGGTCTGCAGGATGCGGTCGACCAGGATCGAGGCCTTCTCCTCGCCGAGCGCATGGCGCATCACCGAGCGCACGTAGTCGCCGGTGTCGGCCGCGAACAGGCTCTGGCCCGCGGTGGCGGTGATGAAGCGGTCCGCCACCTCGCCGAGCCGCTCGCGCGACACCGCGCGGGTCTTGGCGATGGTCTCGCCGATCTTCTGCACCTCGCGCGGCGACAGGTGCCGCAGCACCTCGCCGGCTTCCTGTTCGCCGAGCGACATCAGGAGGATCGCCGCGTCGTTGAGTCCCTGTTCGTCCATCTGCCTGGTTTCCGCTCAGCCGTGGACCCAGGTCTTGACGATGTTCGCCACCGCCACCGGGTTCTGCCGCGCCATCTGGCGCGCGCCCTCCAGCCGCATCTGCTCGGGCACCTGCTCCTGCGGCGAGGGCACGGCCACCGCCTCGGGCGCGCCGAGCGCGGGACGCTCGGGCGTGTCGGCCACCATCGCGTTGAGCTGGCTGCCGGCGGCGGGGCCGCCGAGCGCCGGCGTGGTGCTGCCGGGCAGCGGCTTGGCCGCGGCCATGGCCTTGAGGCCGGGGCGCACCATGCCCAGCAGCACGATCGCGCCGATCAGCACCAGCCCCACGGGCCAGGCGAAGCTGCGCGCCAGCTCGAGCGTTTCGGGGCGCTTCCACAGCGGCAGCTCGACCTGCACCGGCGCGTCGACCAGAAACGGCGTGTTCATCAGGTTCACCGAGTCGCCGCGCTCCTTGTTGAAGCCGATGCTCTCGCGCACCAGCGCGGTCATCTGCTCGACCTGCTGCGCCGACAGCGCGGTCGGCACCACCTTGCCCGCGGCATCGGTCACGCCCTGGTAGTTGACGACCACCGCCGCGCTGAGCCGGCGGATCTGGCCGCTGGCGCTGCGCACGGTCTTCACGGTCTTGTCGACCTCGTAGTTGATGGTGGACTCGCGCTTGCCCGGCGGGCGCTGGGCCGCGGCACCCGCGGCCGCCGCGCCGGTGGGCGCGAGCGCCGCGGCCGGGCCGTTGACCGGGGCCGACGAGGCGCCGGGCGGCTGGTTCGAGGTCGCGCCCGGCACGCCCGCGGGCGGCGTGGCGCCGGCCGCGCCGGGGCCGGTGGTCTCCACCGTCTGCTGGCTGCGCACGGCGCCGGCCTCGGCCGCCTGGTTCGGGCGGTGCTCCTCCATGGTCGCCTCGCTCTGCGAGAAGTCCACGTCGGCCGTCACCTGCGCCTTCACGTTCTGGCGCCCCACCACCGGCTCGAGGATGTCGAGGATGCGGCGCATGTACTGCTGCTCGATCTGCTGCACGTACTGCAGCTGCTGGCCCTCGCCGGCACCCGCGCCGCCCGCGGCGCCGTCGCCGGTCTGCGACAGCAGCTTGCCGCTGTCGTCGACCACGCTCACGGCCGAGGGCGCGAGCTCGGGCACGCTGGAAGCCACCAGGTGCACGATGCCCGCGATCTGGTTGCGCTCGAGCGTGCGGCCCGGGTGCAGGGTCAGCAGCACCGAGGCCGAGGGCTTCTGCTGCTCGCGGAAGAAGCCGTTCTGGTTCGGCAGCGCCAGGTGCACGCGCGCGCTCTGCACCGAGGCCAGGCCCTGGATCGAGCGCGTGAGCTCGCCCTCGAGGCCGCGCTGGAAGCTCAGCTTCTCCTGGAACTGGGTCATGCCGAAGCGGTTGTTCTCCATCAGCTCGAAGCCGGCCACCGAGCCCTTGGGCAGGCCCAGCGAGGCCAGGCGCAGGCGCACGTCGTGCACCTTGTCGGCCGGCACCATCACGGCGCCGCCGCCCTCGGTGTACTTGTAGGGCACGTTCATCTGGGCCAGCTGGGCGACGATCGCGCCGCCGTCCTTGTCGCCGAGGTTGGCGTAGAGCACGCGCCAGTCGGCCTGGCGGCCCATCACGATGGCGGCCACGGCCAGCGCCACCAGCAGCGCGGCGCCGATCGCCAGCCGCAGGCGCTGGCGCCGGTCGAGCGACGCGAGGCGGCCCTGCCAGGCCGGGGCGGCAAGGGACGCGGGCTGGGCGGCGGGAAGTTCGGCGACGGCGGTGGACATGGGCTCGGCGGTGCGGGTGTTCGCACGGCGCGGAAGGCGCTTCGTGCTCGCTGCGATTATTCGGGCCGGCCCCGTCCCACATAAGCCCGATAAAGGGCTGCTTTCCTGCCCATTTCCCCGCGATCGCGCTCGGCCCACCGCCCGTAGCATCGGTGCCCATGGACCTCCGACTCGCACCGCTGACTTCGCCCACCTCGGCGCAGGCTTTCGCGCGCACGGCGCGCACCGCGCCCTCGGCCGCCGAGGGCAGCGGCGGCGGCTTCGCCGGCGCGCTCTCGGGCGCGCTGCAGTCGGTGAGCGCGGCCCAGAACCAGGCCGGCGCGCTGCAGCGCGAGGTTCAGCTCGAGAACCCGAACGTCAGCCTGGAGCAGACCATGGTCGCGATCCAGAAGGCGCAGATCGGCTTCCAGGCCACGATGCACGTGCGCAACCGCATGGTGCAGGCCTACAGCGACATCATGAACATGCAGGTGTGAGGCGACGGGCGCCCTGCCCGTCCGTCTTGCCGGACCGTGCCACCGCCTTGCCGGCGGTGTCGGTCCTTCTTCTTCAGTGGATCAGCTGCAGCCGCGAGTCGAACAGGTGGTCGAGGTCGGCGATCCACGGCTCGGCCAGCAGCCGGATCTCGGCGTCGTTGCGCAGGATGCGCTGCATCACGCGGGTCTTCTCGGCGCGGTCGGTGCGCGGCAGCTCGAGGGTGGTGGCCTTGAAGCGCAACTGCTCGATCAGCACGGCGCAGGCGCCTTCGCAGCGCACCACGCCTTCCCAGTCTTCCATGCGGGCGGCCTCGAGCATCTGCTTGCTCGCGGCTTCGATCGCTTTGTAGTAGTCGAGCAGTCGCTCTTGCATGAAGGACTCCAAGGACGCCTCAGGCGGCCTGCGCGGGCTGGGAGGGCCCGATCTGTTTCCAGCTCTGTGCGACCGGTGCGATCAGCGAGGCCACTTCCGCCAGGGCCGCCCCGTCGTTGCGGAGGTTGGCGACCGTCAGGCGGTTGATGCAATAGTCGTACAACGCGCGGAGTGTAACCGCGAGTTCTCCACCCCGGGCCTCGTCGAGCCCACCCTTGAGGCCCTCCTCGAGGAATCGCACCGCCCGCATGATCTGCTGGCCCTTGAGCGCGATGTCGCCGCGCGCCAGCGCGCCGCTGGCGGCGTGGATCGACTGCAGCAGGCCGTCGAACAGCAGTTCGATGAGCCGGTGCGGGGAGGTCGAGGCGTCCACGCCCGATTCGGCGCCCACTCTGGAGTAGGCCTTGGCGGCGCGGGCTGCGGGCGAGGTGTACATGGTGCGGCTTCCTGTTCCGGTGTCTATGCCTTCTTTATCGGCATGCCGGTGCGGAAGTTGAGGCCCGCGGGCCCGGCGCGCGCGCCCGATCTCGGGCCTCAGCTGGTGGACTTGTTCCACTGCGCCACCTGCTGGGAGATGTAGGTGTTGAGCGCGGTCAGCGAGGCCATCTTGGTGTCCAGCGCCGTGTACTGCGCGCGCAGCCGCTTCTCGGTCAGGGTCAGCCGGTCGTTGAGGTTGTCCTGGCTCTTGTCGTTGTCCTTGCGCTGGGCCTTGAGCGACTGGGTGCGGGTGTCGAGCGTGCCGTCGGTGGCCACGGCCGCCTGGGTGAAGGCCGACAGGCGCGTGGCGAAGCCGGTGGCGCTGGAGTCCACGGTGTTCTGCGGCGCGGCGAAGAACTGCTGCACGGCGGCCGGATTCTTCAGCGCCGTGTCGAGCTTGGCGGTGTCGAGCGCGAGGTTTCCCGCGCCGTCCTTGGCGACCGTGATGCCGAGGTCGCTCAGGCGCTGGATCGCGCCGCCGCCCGAGGGCGCGCCGACCAGGCTGCGCAGCGCGTTCTGCAGGCTCACTGCGGTGGAGTCGCCCTGCAGCAGCGCCGCGGTCTTGCTCGCCGCGTCGTAGGCGGTGGCCGAGTTCAGCGTCTGGTTCATGGTGTTGTAGGCCGTCACGAAGGCCTGGATCGTGCTGCGCAGGCCCGAGGTGTCGGTGGTCACGGCGACCTCGACCGGCGCCGTCGTCACCTGCGACAGCGTGAGGCTCAGGCCCGGCACGGTGTCGGCCAGCACGTTGCTGTCCGAGCGGATCGCCACGCCGTTGATGGTGGCCTCGGCATTGCGCGCGTACTGCACCGGGTTCGCCCCCATGCCCTGCCCCGTGCCGTCGAAGGCCAGCAGGCCGAGGTCGGCGCCGTCGCCCGAGCCCACGGGCGCCGCGGTGACGCGAAAGCCCGCAGCCTCGCCGGTGGCGCCCGAGCGCAACATCAGCCGCTCGCCCGAGAGGTCCTTGAGCACGGTGGCGCTGACGCCCGCGCCGGCGGCGTTGATCTTGGCCGCGATGGCCGAGAGGCTGTCGCCCTCGTTCACGCTGATGTCGATCGCCGGCTTGTCGCCGGCCGCGAAGTTCGGGCCGCCCGCGTCGGTGTCGTTCCAGTCGCCGAGCTGGATGCTCAGCGTGCCGAGCCCGAAGCCGGTGCCCGTGGCCACCGCGCCCGAGGACACGGCCTGGGCCCGCGCGAGCTGCGACACCTGCATGGTGAAGCTGCTGGCCACGGCGTCGCCGGCCTTGGTCACGCTGGCGCTCAGCGCAGTGGCGTTCGAGCTCGAGGCGGTCTTCGCGTTCCAGGTCGCGGCGGCCGCCAGCTTGGTGGCCGCGTCGGACAGCGCCGAGAGTTGCGACTTCAGCGTGCCGAAGGCCGAGATCTTGTTGTCGAGCGTGGACGCCGTGCCCTGCAGCGCGGTCAGCGGCTTCTTCTCGATCGCCATCAGCTGCGTGATGATGGATTCGACGTCGAGCTGGCTGCCGATGCCGGTCGATGTGATGGTGGCCATGTCGTTTCTCCGATGCTGGAATCGCCTGCGCCCACGGAAAAAAACGCGGGGCGGCGAACGGAATTGTCCGTTCGCCGCCCCGCGATGAAGCGTGCAGGAGGCCGGCCTTCGGCCCCCTGTTCCAGCCTTAGCCGCGCAGCAGCGACAGCACCGTCTGCGGCAGCTGGTTGGCCTGGGCCACCATCGCCGTGCCGGCCTGCTGCAGCACCTGGGCGCGCGACAGGTTGGCGGTTTCGGCCGCGAAGTCGGCGTCCTGGATGCGGCTGCGCGAAGCGGTCAGGTTCTCGGCCGAGGTCGAGAGGTTCGAGACCACCGATTCGAAGCGGTTCTGGATCGCGCCGAGGTCGGCGCGCGAGGAGTTCACGGCCTTCAGCGCGGCGTCCATCGCGAGGATCGCGTTGTCGGCGCCGTCCACCGTGTCGACCGTCAGGTTGTTGAAGCCGGTCTGCGCGCTGCCCGCGGCGGTGACGGTCGCGGCCGTCTGGCCGGCGGTCAGGCCGGTGTTGGTCAGCGTGCCGCCGATGTTGATGGCGTTGCTGCCGCTCGAGGTCAGCGTGATGGCGCCGCTGGCGGCGGCCGTCGCGACCACGCCGGTCTCGCTGGACTTCTTGTTGATGGCGGCCGCCACGTTGGCGCCCTGCGTCGCCGCGTCGGTGCCGGCATTGACCGCGCCGATGCCCACGCCGTTGATCGTGAAGGCGTTGGCGGTGATGCCGCCGAAGCCCGCGGGCGCCGTGCCGGCCACCGTGGCCGAGTAGGTGTCCACGCTGTTCCAGCTGCCCAGCGAGTTGATGCTGGCGTTGGCGATCGAGTCGATCGAGATGGTCTCGCCCTGGTTGGCGCCGACCTGGAACGACTGGGCGTTGAAGCTGCCGTCGAGCAGCTTGGTGCCGTTGAACGAGGTCTGCTTGGCGACGCGGTCGATTTCGCTCTTGAGCTGCGTGACTTCCTTCTGCAGCGAGGCGCGGTCCTCGGTCGAGTTGGTGGCGTTGCGCGACTGCACGGCCAGTTCGCGGATGCGCTGCAGGTTGTTGCCGATGGTGCTCAGCGCGCCTTCGGCCGTCTGCGCCAGCGAGATGCCGTCGTTGGCGTTGCGGCCGGCTTGGGTCAGGCCGCGGATCTGGGCCGTCATGCGCTCGGAGATCGCGAGGCCGGCGGCGTCGTCCTTGGCGCTGTTGATGCGCAGGCCCGAGGACAGGCGCTGCATCGAGGTGGCCAGCGAGGATTGGCTACCCGAGAGGTTGCGCTGCGCGGTGAGCGAACTGATGTTGGTGTTGATGATCGAGGCCATGAGAGCTCCTTCAAACTGATAAGTCGGGCATCGCTGCCAAAGTCGCGCCAGCGAAGCGCTGGCTGCCTGACGAACCCTGGTGCAAGGCCCGTTGCACTGGTTTTCGGTGGGTCCCGGCCGGCTCTTTAGCGATTTATTTTTGCGATCGCACCCTCAAGATTTCCGCCCGGATGCAGACGGGTGCGCCGGCGATTGCGCTGCCGGGGCCACCATGTTCCGCGTGTTACCCCCACGGAAACACGTAGCTTCCCCGCCACGCAAGACAACTTCGCCCCCACGGGATTTCGTGGTCTGTGCACCACGACAGGTCACACTCGTTAACAGCTTGTAAAGCGCAGTGCTAAAGCCATGAATGTCTGACTTTCGATAGATTTATCTAGCAGTGTCGAAATAAGTCTTTCACCGCGCATCCCTTAGTATTCATTTCAGCCAACAAAATCACATTCTTGGGGCGCGATGGTTGCAAGCGCTTACCATCGGATGCCTTCGGGTCGAAGTTTTTTTGTAGGAACCCGCCTACTCAGGTACATTTTTAACAAATGTTTACTGAAGCTGACATTTGTGATTAAACTGAAAGTACACGGTCGACAAGGGCACTTTTGCCCGCCTAGGAGGAGGCACTCATGACCAATGAACAGTTGCTCGCCGAGATCAAGGAAGCCAACCTCACCTACCTGATGCTGGCCCAGAGCCTCATCCGGGAAGACAAGGCACAGGCCCTGTTCCGGCTGGGCATTTCCGAGGAATCCGCGGACCTCATCGACACGCTGTCGCCGGCGCAGATCATGAAGCTGGCTTCCAGCAACATGCTGCTGTGCCGCTTCCGCGCCACCGACGACATGGTCTGGGGACTGCTCACCAACCACAACGTGCGCACCCGCACGGCCAACGACGAGACGCTGAAGCTGCACGCCAACATCGTCATGTCGAGCCGCTTCGCGGAAACCTCGTACTGAGGCGCCGCGCGTTCGCGAGCTGACAAGGCATGGCCAATCCGAAGAGCGTGCTGGGCGAGTCCCGGCAGATCGAGCGCGCGGTCCATCTGATCGAGATGGGCGCCCGCCTGCAGGTGCTGGAGAGCGAGACCGAGCTGTCGTACGAGCGGCTGCTGCGCCTCTACAAGGAAGTCGCGGGCAAGTCGCCGTCGAAGGGCCAGTTGCCCTTCTCGACCGACTGGTTCCTGACCTGGCAGCCGAACATCCACGCCTCGCTGTTCCACAACATCTACACCTACCTCCACAAGACCAGCGAGCTCGAACCGGTCGACGCGCTGATCAAGGCCTATGGCCTGTACACCGAGCAGACCGGTGCCTGCGGCCTGGAGCCGCAGCTGTCGATCACGCGTGCCTGGCGGCTGGTGCGCTTCATGGAGAACCAGATGCTCGCCATGACGCCCTGCTCGCGCTGCGGCGGCCACTTCGTGACCGAGCCCTACGAGAACGCGCAGCACTTCGTCTGCGGCCTGTGCGAACCGCCGGCGCGCGCCGGCAAGGGCTCCGGCGCGGGCGGCATCCAGCTGCAGTGAGCGCGGCGAATGCCGCGAGCCAGCCGGCAAACAGAAGATAAGGGCCCCCGCAGGGCCCTTTTTTCATGGAATGCGCGGGGCGGCTCCGAGGCCCAATAGGGGCTCCAGGAACTCGTATCGCCCCATGTCCGTCATCCTCGGTTACCTCGTCGCGCTGGGCTGCATCTTCGGCGGCTACATCATCCATGGCGGCAACATCGGGGTGGTGCTGCATGCGCTGCCGATCGAGCTGATGGTGATCGGCGGCGGCGCGCTCGGCGCCTTCGTGGTGAACAACCAGCGCAAGGTGCTGATGGCCACGCTGAAGGCGCTGCCGACCGCTCTCAAGGGTTCCAAGTACACCAAGGCGCGCTACCTCGAGCTGATGGCGCTGCTCTACGACATCCTGCAGAAGGCGCGCAAGGAAGGCCTGATGTCGATCGAGAAGGACATCGAGGCACCGCAGGATTCGCCGCTGTTCCAGAAGCACCCGAACGTGGCGAAGGACCACCACGTGGTCGAGTTCACCACCGACTACCTGCGCATGATGGCCTCGGGCAACCTCAACAGCCACGAGATCGAGTCGCTGATGGACAGCGAGATCGAGACCCACCACCAGGAATCGCACGCGCCCGTGGCCGCCATCGCGCGGCTGGCCGGCGGCCTGCCGGCCTTCGGCATCGTGGCCGCGGTGCTGGGCGTGGTGAACACCATGGGCTCGGTCGGCCAGCCGCCGGCAGTGCTCGGCGCCATGATCGGCTCGGCGCTGGTCGGCACCTTCCTGGGCATCCTGCTGGCCTACGCCATCGTCGAGCCGCTGGGCGGCCTGCTCGAGCAGAAGGCCGAGGAAGGCACCAAGGAACTGCAGTGCATCAAGACCACCCTGCTGGCGAGCATGCAGGGCTACAACCCCACGACCGCGATCGAGTTCGGCCGCAAGGTGCTGTTCTCGACCGACAGGCCGAGCTTCACCGAGCTCGAGACCCACGTGAAGAAGAAGTAGAGCGCCCAGCGCAAGAGGCAACGCCATGGCCACCACGCCCGGGACCCGCAAGCTCCAGCCGATCATCATCAAGCGGGTCAAGAAGACCACGCATGCGCACCACGGCGGCGCCTGGAAGATCGCCTACGCCGACTTCGTGACGGCCATGATGGCCTTCTTCCTGCTGATGTGGCTGCTGGGCTCGACTGCCAAGGGCGACCTGCAGGGCATCGCCTCCTACTTCAACTCGCCGATGAAGGTCGAGATGGCCGGCGGCTCGGGCGCGGGCAGCGCCTCGAGCGTGGTGCCCGGCGGCGGGCGCGACCTCACGCGCACCACCGGCGAAGTGCGCCGCACCGACGGCAGCACCATGGACCCGAAGAAGATCGGCCAGGACAACAGCCTCAAGCTCGAGCAGGCGCGCCAGGACGCGCGCCGCATGGCCGCCCTGCGCGCGCGCATCGAGGAGATGATCAACGCCAACCCCAAGCTGCGCGAGTTCCGCTCGCAGATCAAGCTCGAGGTGACCTCCGACGGCCTCGAGATCCAGATCGTCGACGCGCAGAACCGCCCGATGTTCGACACCGGCAGCGCGATCGTGAAGCCCTACATGCACGACATCCTGCGCGCGGTGGGCAGCGCGCTCAACGACATCGAGAACCGCGTGAGCCTGGCCGGCCACACCGACGCCGCGCCCTACGGCAACGGCGACCGCGGCTACGGCAACTGGGAGCTGTCGGCCGACCGCGCCAATGCCTCGCGGCGCGAGCTGGTGGCCGCCGGCATGCCCGACGACAAGCTGGTGCGCGTGGTCGGCCTGGCCGCCAGCGACCTGCTCGACAAGAAGAACGCGCTGGCGCCGCTGAACCGCCGCATCAGCATCGTGGTGCTCACGCGCGATGCCGAATCGCGCCTGTTCGGCAACGCACGCCTGGAGGGCAACGACGCGGTGAAGGCCATCGCCACCGAGCTCGCCAAGGAACAGAAGAAGCCCGAGGGCGCCGATGCGCCGGCCGCGCCCGCCGGTGCGGCGCCCGCCGCCACCCCGGGCCGCGCCCAGCCCTGAGCGAGCGCCACCGCCATGGAATCGAACAGCCAGGACCGCCAGCTCCCCGCCTCGCAGCGCAAGATCGACCAGGCGCGCCGCGACGGCCAGGTGCCGCGCTCGAAGGACCTGTCGCACCTCGCGGTGATGGGCACCGGCGCGGTCGCGCTGCTGCTGCTGGCGCCCACCGCCTTCGAGCAGCTGCGCGGCACGCTCGCGCAGGCACTGGTCTTCAACGCGGCCAGCGTGCAGGACCCGGCCGACATGCTGTCGCGGCTGTCGACCTTCGCCGGCCTGGGCCTGGTGGCCTGCGTGGTGTTCGCGGCCATCGTGCTGAGCGCGGCGGTCGCGGGCAGCCTCGCGGTCGGCGGCTGGGTCTCGAGCACCAAGGCGATCACGCCCGACCTCTCGCGCCTGAGCCCGTTCAAGGGCCTGGGCAACCTGTTCAGCCGCCAGCAGGTCGCGCAGGTGACCAAGCTGGTGCTGCTGTCGGCCATCCTCGGCGCCATCGGCTGGTACTACGTGGCGGGCTCGATCGGCGAGGTGGTGCGCGTGGTGCTGCAGCCCTCGCCTTCGGCGCTGCGCGCGCTCGGCGACTGGCTCGCCACCGGCGTGGGCCTGCTGCTGCTGGTGGTGTTCGCCACCGCGGTGATCGACGTGCCGCTGCAGCGCTTCTTCCACCTGTCGAAGCTCAAGATGTCGCACCAGGAGCTCAAGCAGGAGCACAAGGAATCCGACGGCGACCCGCATACCAAGGGCAGGCAGCGCAGCGCGGCGCGCGCGATCTCGCAGCGCGCCAGCATCACGGCCGTGCCGCGCGCCGACTTCGTGCTGATGAACCCGACCCACTACGCGGTGGCGCTGCGCTACGACGAGGCCACCATGAACGCACCGCAGGTGGTGGCCAAGGGCGCCGACCTGCTCGCGATGAAGATCCGCGAGATCGCCAACGCCAACGGCATCCCCGTGGTGCAGTCGCCGATGCTCGCGCGCGCGCTGTTCGCCCATGCCGAGATCGACCAGCCCATTCCCTCGAGCCTGTTCACCGCCGTGGCCCAGGTGCTGGCCTACGTCTACCGCCTGAAGGCCGCGCTGCGCGGTGAGGGCCCGATGCCGCAGGGCGTGCCCGATCCCTACGTGGCGCCCGAGCTCGACCCGCACCGCAAGCTGCCTGCAACGGCAGCCGCCGAACCCGTCGCCGGAGTGCGCCCATGAACCCGCTCGCCCTGCGCCAGTGGCTCGGTGAACGCGGCGGCATGTTCCAGCGCGCGGCCGCGCCGCTGCTGGTGGTGGCCATCCTCGCGCTGATGGTGCTGCCGATCCCGCCCTGGCTGCTCGACGGCTTCTTCACGCTCAACATCGCGGTCGCGCTGATGGTGATGATGGTGGCGGCCTACATGGTGCGCCCGCTGGACTTCGCGGCCTTTCCCTCGGTGCTGCTGCTGACCACGCTGATGCGGCTGTCGCTCAACGTGGCCTCCACGCGCGTGGTGCTGCTCGAGGGCCACACCGGCCCCGGCGCCGCGGGCGCGGTGATCGAGTCCTTCGGCCACTTCCTGATCGGCGGCAACTTCGCGGTCGGCCTGATCGTGTTCGCGATCCTGGTGGTGATCAACTTCGTGGTGGTGACCAAGGGCGCCGAGCGCATCGCCGAGGTGTCGGCGCGCTTCACGCTCGACGCCATGCCCGGCAAGCAGATGGCGGTCGATGCCGACCTCAACGCGGGCGTGATCGACGAGCAGGAGGCCCGCCGCCGCCGCGCCGAGGTGTCGGAGGAAGCCAACTTCTTCGGCTCGATGGACGGTGCCTCCAAGTTCGTGCGCGGCGATGCCATCGCCGGCATCCTGATCCTGGTGATCAGCATCGTCGGCGGCTTCGCCATCGGCGTGCTGCAGCACGGCCTGTCGGCCGGCAAGGCGGCCGACACCTACGTGCTGCTCGCGGTCGGCGACGCGCTGGTGGCGCAGGTGCCGGGCCTGCTGATCTCGGTCGCCGCGGCGATGGTGATCTCGCGCGTGGGCCGCGAGGACGACGTGGGCCGCCAGATCGTCGACCAGCTGCTGACCTCGCCGCGGGTGCTGGGCCTCACGGCCGGCATCCTGGGCCTGCTGGGCGTGATCCCGGGCATGCCGCACGTGGTGTTCCTCTCGATCGCGTCGCTGCTGGCCTGGGGCGCCTGGCGGCTGTCGCGCCGCCCGCCGCCGGCCGCGCCCGCGCCGCCGGCCCCGCCCGCGCCCGATGCCGAAGCCACCTGGGACGACCTGCAGCCGGTGGACCTGCTGGGCCTGGAGCTCGGCTACCGCCTGATCGCGCTGGTCGACAAGAGCCGTCAGGGCGACCTGCTCACGCGCATCAAGGGCGTGCGCCGCAAGTTCGCGCAGGAGGTCGGCTTCCTGCCGCCCGCGGTGCACGTGCGCGACAACCTCGAGCTCAAGCCCAGCAGCTACCGCGTCACCCTGCGCGGCGTGGTGGTGGCCGAGGGCGAGGCCCATCCGGGCATGTACCTGGCGATCAACCCGGGCGGCATCACCACCCCGCTGATCGGCACGCCCACCACCGACCCGGCCTTCGGCCTGCCCGCGCACTGGATCGAGGAGCGGCAGCGGGAAGCCGCGCAAATGAGCGGTTTCACCGTCGTTGATTCGGAGACCGTGATGGCCACCCACCTGTCACATTTGATGCAGGTGCAGGCGGCGCGGCTGCTGAGCCGCACCGAAACCCAACAACTGGTCGAACACGTGAACAAACTGGCGCCCAAGCTGATCGAGGAAGTCGTGCCCAAGCTGGTGCCGCTGTCCACGTTCCAGAAGGTGCTGCAGCTGCTGCTGGAAGAGTCGGTGCACATCCGCGACATCCGCACCATCGTCGAGACGCTGGCCGAACATGCCGGCAGCACCACCGACCCGGCCGAACTCGCGCGCCGCGTGCGCGTGGCGCTGGCGCCGGCCATCGTGCAGCAGATCTACGGCCCGGTGAAGGAGCTCGACGTGATCGCCATCGAGCCGGCCTTCGAGCGCCTGCTGATGCAGGCGCTGGGCAATGCCCAGGCGCCCGCGCTCGATCCGGGCGTGGTCGAGATCTTCACGCGCACCGCCGCCGAGGTCGCGCTCAAGCAGGAAGAGCAAGGCGTGCCGGCCTGCCTGCTGGTGCCCGACGCCATCCGCAACGCCATCGCGCGCATGGTGCGCCGCGCCGCGCCGCGCATGCAGGTGCTCGGCCACAGCGAAATCCCTGAAACCCACACGATCCGCATCGGCCCGATCCTGCGAGGAGCCTCCGCATGAACATCCAACGTTTCACCGCACCGACCGCCCGCGAAGCGATGGCGCTGGCGCGCAATGTCTTCGGCGACGGCACGCTGATCCTCTCGAACCGCCAGCTCGACGACGGCGTGGAAGTGGTGGCCGCGGCCGAGGACAGCCTCAGCGCGCTCGAGGCCGGCCGCGCGATCCTGCAGGGCACGCAAGGCACGCTGTCGGCGCCCGCGTGGACGCCGCCGAAGCCGGTGCCCGCGCCCGCCATCGCGCAACCGCAACCCGCCGCACCGGCCCCGCTCGCGAGCGCCGAATCGCGCGCCATCGTCGAGGCCGACGTGGCCGAGCTCGGCATGAGCACGCTGTCGTTCCAGGACTACGTGCGCGAGCGCATGCTGCGGCGCCAGCAGGAGGCCGCATCGCCGGCACCCGCACCCGCCGCGCCCTCGGCAGCGCCGGCCCGCGCGGCCTTCGCGCCCACTGCCGCCCCTGCCGCCACCGAAACGCCCCGCCCCGCACCCGTCGCCACGCCCGCTCCCGCGATCGACACCGCGAGCGAAACGCAGCAGGCGCTGATGGCCGAACTGCAGGCCATGCGCACGCTGATGGAGAGCCGCTTCAACGCCCTCGCCTGGCTCGGCCCGGCGCGGCAGAACCCGGTGCATTCGAATCTGATGCTCAAGCTGCTGCGCGCCGGCTACTCGCCCGCGCTCGCGCGCAGCGTGCTCGAATCGATCGCGCTCGACAACGACGCGGCCGGCGCGGTGCGCCGCATGATGGCCGCGCTCGAAACCATGCTCGGCCTCGACCCCGCCGCGCCCACGCTGGCCGAGGAAGGCGGCGTCTACGCGCTGGTCGGCGCCACCGGTGTCGGCAAGACCACCACCGCCGCCAAGATCGCGGCCCAGTGCGCGCGGCTGCACGGCCCGGCCAGCGTCGGCCTGATCACGCTCGACATGCACCGCGCGGGCGCGCACGAGCAGCTGCGCGCCCACGGCCGCGCCATGGGCGTGGTGGCGCATCTCGCGCACGACCGCGCCGCGCTGCAGGAGCTGCTCGCGCTGTTCCACGGCAAGCGCATGGTGCTGATCGACACCGCCGGCCTCGCGCCGCGCGATCCGCGCCGGCGCGACCTGCTGGACCTGCTCGACCTGCCCGGCATCTCGCGCCTGATGGTGCTCAACGCCGGCGCGCACGGCGACACGCTCGACGAGATGGCCGCCAGCTTCAAGATCGGCGGCGCGCGCCAGGCCGTGCTGAGCAAGACCGACGAGGCCGTGAAGCTGGGCCCGGCGCTCGACACGCTGATCCGCCACCAGCTGGTGCTGCGCGGCGTGGCCCATGGCCCGCGCACCTCGCAGGACTGGAAGCCGGCGCTGGCCGCCGAGCTGGTGCGCGACTCGATGCGCGCGGCGCAGCGCTCGCCCTTCGATCCGCAGCCGGCCGACCTCGAGCTGTTCTTCTCGCCGGGCGCGGGCGAACTCTGAGGAGCGTTGCGCCCCCCGACACGACATGCAGGCCGCTTCCCCGCTCTCCCAGATGTACACGCCCAAGGGCCGGCTCGATCGCGATGCGCTGATCCGCCAGCACGTGCCGCTGGTGCGCCGGCTGGCGCATCACATGATCGCCAAGCTGCCGCCCAACGTCGAGCTCGACGACCTGATCCAGGTCGGCATGATCGGCCTGGCCGATGCGCTGTCGCGCTACGAGGCCAGCCAGGGCGTGCAGTTCGAGACCTTCGCCACCCAGCGCATCCGCGGCGCCATGCTCGACGAGCTGCGCGACGGCGACTGGCTCTCGCGCGGCTCGCGCAAGAGCCAGAAGCAGATCGAGCAGGCGGTGCGCGCGCTCGAGCAGAAGCTGGGCCGCGCGCCGGCCGAGTCCGAGATCGCCGAGGCGCTCGAGATGCCGCTGGCCGACTACCAGAGCCTGCTGGGCCGCGTGCGCGGCACCCAGCTCGTATACCTGGAAGACATGGGCGGCGGCACCGATGCCGAGGGCGAGTCGGGCTTTCTCGACCGCCACCTGGCCGATGCCGACGCCGACCCGATGAGCCTGCTCAAGGACCAGCGGCTGCGCCAGGCGCTGGTGGGCGCGATCGACAGCCTGCCCGAGCGCGAGCGCCACATCATGGGCATGTACTACGAGCAGGACATGAACCTCAAAGAGATCGCGGCCGTGCTCGGCGTGACCGAGTCGCGCGTGTCGCAGCTGCACAGCCAGTCGATCGCGCGGTTGCGCGCGAAGATGCGCTCGCACTGACGCTCACACAGCACCGCGTCGCGGTGCTTTTTTCATCGCGCGCCGAGGATCGCCGCGAGCTGGCTCTCGAGGCTTCGGCCAGCCGCCGGAAAGCACCCGTCGAGCGCCGCCGTGCCCACCGTGAAGCCCGCGGCACCGCTGGCGCGGATCGCCGCGATGCGTTCCGGCGTGTCGATCGATCCGGCCACGATCACCGGCTTGCCCGCGGCCTCGCACACCGCGCGCATCAGCCGCGGCACGTCGAGCGCGGCGCGGTAGGCCAGCAGGTCCAGCCCCGCCACGCCGGGCCGGCTCGCGATCGCGCGGGCGCTGGCCACGATCTCGTCGATCGAGCCGCCGAGCACGCTCGGATGCCCCGAGACCCGGCCCGCGAACGGGTAGTAGCGGATGCCGGTGCCCTCGAGCAGCGGCAGCACCTCGTCGACATGCGTGCCGCCGAGCAGGTGATCGACACCGAGCCGGCACGCCATCTCGACCGAGGCGATCTCGCTGTCGCGGTCGAGCGAGACCACCTCGAGGTAGCTCGAGGCGCCGTGCGCGCGGAGGGTGCGATGCAGGCCCTCGAGCTCGCCCATCGGCAGCCCGATGTCCTTGAAGCCGATGTGGCGCACGCCGGCCGCGAGCGCCATCGCCAGGTGCCGTGCCGCGTCGGCCACGGTGCGGTCGTGGCGCGTGAGCATGAAGATGAATTCGAAGCCGCTCATGGTCCGGTCTTTCTCGTGGTTCGGTGGGCGGCCGCCAGGCGCGCGGCCATGTCGAGCGCGGCCTCGAGGCTGGCGGCGTCGGCGATGCCGCGCCCCGCGATGTCGAAGGCGGTGCCGTGGTCGGGGCTGGTGCGGACGAAAGGCAGGCCGAGCGTGATGTTCACGCCCTTGTCGAGCCCGAGGTACTTGACCGGGATCAGCCCCTGGTCGTGGTACTGCGCCACCACCACGTCGAAGCGGCCCTGGCGCGCCTGCATGAACACCGTGTCGCCGGGCCAGGGACCGCTGGCGTCGATGCCCTCGCGCCGCGCGGCGGCGATCGCGGGCGCGATGGTGCGTTGCTCCTCGTCGCCGAACAGACCGCCCTCTCCCGCATGCGGATTGAGCCCCGCCACCGCGATGCGCGGCGCGGCGATGCCGAAGGCCCGGACGCCCTGGTGCGCGAGCCGGATCGCCGACATCTGCGCCGCGAAGTCCGCGCGTTCGATGGCCTCGCGCAACGCGCAATGGACCGTCACGAGCACGGTGCGCAGTTCGTCGTTGGCCAGCATCATCGCGACCTTGCAGCCGGTGCGCTCGGCCAGGATCTCGGTGTGGCCCGGATAGCGCAGGCCGGCGGCCGCCAGCGCCTCTTTGTGGATCGGCGCCGTGACGATGCCCGCGACCCGGCCCGCTTGCGCGAGGGCTATCGCGGCCGCGATCGCCTCGAAGGCGGCCCGGCCGCTGGCCGCATGCACGGCGCCCACGGGCGGCAGCGCCTCGAGCCGCGACGCGGCCAGCAGGTTCACCATGCCCACCTCGTGCGCCATGTCGTCGATCGACGCCGCCACGCGCAGCCTCGCGCCGGCGCCCAGGGCCTCGAAGGCCTGGCGCATCACGCGCGGATCGCCGACCAGCACGCAGCGCCGGGCCCACTCGGCGTTCAGCATGGTGCGGGCAACGATCTCGGGGCCGATGCCCGAGGGATCGCCCATCGTCAGCGCGAGCCGCTCGGGCGGCGCGGGCTGGGTGAGTTGGGCTGACAGTTCTTGCATCGTGGGGACTTGGTGGACAGCGGAGCCGGACGCCCTAATCTATGCAGATGCCCGCCCCAGGACAAACGATGATTGCTGACACCGACGGTGAGCCTGGCTCACGGAAAAACCCCTCGCGCCTGCCCTCGCTGATGGCGCTGCGCTGCTTCGCCGCCGCGGCCCGGACCCAGAACTTCAGCCAGGCCGCCGCCAGCCTGCACCTGACCCATGGCGCGGTCAGCCGCGCCGTGCGCATGCTCGAGGACGACCTGGGCCTGGCGCTGTTCGAACGGCGCAACCGCGGGGTCTTCCTCACCGAGGCCGGGCGCCGGCTGCAGCGCGCGGTGGACGAGGGCTTCGGCCTGATCGAGGACGCCACGCGCGAGCTGCGGCACTCGGCGCGCGAGGCGCCGCTGGTGCTCTCGTGCGAGCCGACCCTGCTGATGCGCTGGCTGATCCCGCGCTGGCCGAGTTTCCAGGCACGCCATCCCGACGCGGCCGTGCACCTGGTGGCGGGCGGCGGGCCGTTCGCCTTCGACGGCGGCATCGACCTCGCGATCCGGCGCAACGATTTCGACTGGCCCGCGAGCGTGCAGGCGCAGCCGCTGTTCGAGGAGAAGGTCGGCCCCGTGTGCAGCCCGGGCCGGGTCGACGCCTTCTTCGACACCAGCAGCGCGGGAGCGTCGCTGCGCCGCGACGCGGTGCGGCTGCACACGCGCACGCGGCCGCAGGCCTGGCCGTCGTGGATGCAGCTGCAAGGCGCATCGGCCGGCGCCGGCGGCAGGGAACAGGTCTTCGAGCATTTCTATTTCAGCCTGCAGGCGGCGGTCGCCGGGCTCGGCGTGGCGATCGGGCCCTGGCACCTGGTCTGCGACGACCTCGCGAGCGGCGTGCTGGCCGCGCCGCTGGGCTTCGTCGCGGACGGCTCGGGCTATTTCCTGCTGTCGCCGCAGAAGCCGACGACGGGTCGGCAGCGCCAGTTGCTCGACTGGCTGCTCTCGGTGGTCTGAACGCTAGACTCCGCCCGCATGACCCGAGCCAGATCCCGCAAGACCCTGTTCCTGGCCATCGTGCTCGCATTCGGCGTGGCCTTCGGCTGGTACTTCAAGGTGCCCGCGCTCGGCTACTACTGGCTCAGCACCACGCTGGGCGCGGCGCAATGGGCGAACAACGCGCTGTGGCTGCCGGACTACCGGGTGGCGGTCGAGGGCCTGCCGATCCAGGGCCTGACGCGCAACGCCTCGGGCCTGACCTTCAACACCGAGACCGGCACCCTGTTCACGGTGATCAACCGCCCGCCGCAGATCGCCGAGCTCGACACCGAGGGCCGGCTGCTACGCGTGATCGGGCTCGAGGGCGTGAAGGATCCCGAGGGCATCACCTACGTGCAGGGCGAGCGCTACGTGATCTCCGACGAGGACAGCCACCGCATGTACTGGGTGCAGATCGGGCGCGACACGCGGCAGGTGTCGGTGGCCGGCCGACCGAGCCTGGGCATCGGCATCGACCGGCTGCACAACAGCAGCTTCGAGGGCATCTCCTGGGACGGCGTGCACAAGCGCCTGTACGTGGTGCGCGAGAAGCTGCCGATGCGCGTGCTGGTGATCACCGGGCTCGACCCCGACACGACTTCCAGCGGCTTCAACATCGACATCAGCGAATGGCAGTCCTCGCGCGCGTCCTCGCTGTTCATGAGCGACCTGTCCTCGGTCACGCTGCACGATGCGACCGGCCACCTGCTGCTGCTGAGCGACGAGTCGGCGCTGGTGGTGGAGTACGCACCCGACGGGCGCCCGATCAGCATGCTGCCGCTGTGGCGCGGCTTCGGCGGCCTGCAGCGCAAGGTGCCGCAGCCCGAGGGCGTGGCGGTCGGGCCCGACGGGCGGCTCTACCTCCTGTCGGAACCCAACCTGTTCTACCGCTTCGAGCGCGCGCCGAAGCCTTCGTAGCCTTGGTCGTCAGTGCGCCGGCATCGAGGCCGAGCGCAGGCCCGCGAACACCCTGCGCTCGCCGGGCATGGTGTAGGTGGCGTCGGGGCGCGGCCCCAGCAGCGAGGCCAGGCTGCGGTCGACGATGACGGTGCGGCGCGCCACGCTGTCGCGCTGGTTCGACAGCCGCTGGGCCACGGCCTCGATGCGGCGGCGGAATTCGGCGTCGAGCGCCTCGGCCGACAGCGCGGCCTCGAGGGCGCGCGCGAAACCGGTGGCGCAGCGGCGCAGCTCGCCGCTGGCCTGCAGCAGGTCCGAGGATTGGTCGCAGCGCAGGCCGGCATCGACCCGGTCGAGCTGGTCCTCGACCTCGCTCAGCAGCATCTCGGCGGAAGCACGGGTATCGGGCATGGCATCAGTTCCTTGCGCGGCTCAGGAATTCCTGGGCGTTGGCCAGGAGCTTGTCGGCGATGGCGCCGGAGTCGACCTTGAAGCTGCCGTCGGCGATGGCGGCGCGCACCGCGGCCACCTTCGCCGCGTCGATGCCGTTGCCGGCCGTGGCGGCGGCCTCGAGCGTGCGGGCCGAGGCCGACACGCTGACCGGCGTGCCGGTGGCGTCGCCGGCATCGGCCACCGCGGGCGTGGCGCCCCGGCCGGTCTTCGCGGTCGCGGCCACGCCAGTGGCGGCCGCGACGGCGGGATCTTGCAACGGGTTGATCTTCATGGCGGCTCCTGGCCCCGGGCGGGGGCTTCGTCCCCAGGATTTCGGCCGCCGTTCGACGGACTTGAGGACTTTTTCGAAGTTTTTTGCGCCGCGCCGCTCACATCGAGAGGCGCACGGTGCGCGGATCCTGCACCACCCCGGTGGTGATGCGGCCATTCTCCATGCGGATGCGCACCATCTGGCCGACCACGCCCGGCGTCAGCGCCTGGGCCTCGGTGGCGATCTCGAAGCCCTGGCCCTGGGCCACCACGCGCACCTGGGTGCCGGCCGCGAAAGCCTGGGCCGGCTTCACCATCGACTGGCGCAGCGGCTGGCCGGCCTGCAGCGAGCGCGAGGCGACCTGCCCCACCCACTGGGTGGCCTCGGCCATCACCGGCGAGGGATCGGCGGCCCAGTCGGCTTCGGCCTCGACCGCGTCGGCCGCGCTCAGCACGGTGCCGGGCAGCACGTTGTCGCGCAGCACCCAGGCCGGGCCGAAGGCCTTGATGGTGACCGGCAGGAACACGTTCCAGCGCGCGCCGCCCTCGACGCAGCGCAGCCCGAGCCGGGTGCGGCCCCACAGGCGCAGGCCGGTGGGAATGTAGGGCTCGACACGGCTGCAGGGCGCCAGGCGCAGCCGGTTGTCGAGCGCGCCGATGGCGACCTCCATGCGCAGCGGCGCGGGATTGGCCGACTGGGCCTGGGCCACGGCGTCGTCGAGCCACTGGCGGGTGCTGGCGGCGAAGGCCTCGCCGGCCTCGGCGCCTTCGGACGGTGCCTGCTGGGCGAAGGCGCTGAATGCGGTGCCGGCCGCGAGCAGCAGCGCGCCGGCGGCGAGATGGAATGCGGGGATGGCCATGGGCTCCTCCGGGATGTGCAGGGACGGAAATGCGGAACGCGCGCGCCTCGGCCCACCGCGCCGCGACCCGCACTGTAGGCAGACCGGCCCGACCCCAAAGCCGCGATAAGGCCGAAAAAGCCGCCTTTCATCCGCGCTTCCGAAATCGGCGCGGCTCCCACAATTTCCGCACGGGCGCTCACGCCCACCCCCTTCGCGAGGACCTTGGCCCATGCTCGACAAACTGACGAACTCACTGGATTTCCAGGCGAAAGCGCTGGTGCTGCGTGCCGACCGCCAGCGCGACATCGCGAGCAACATCGCCAACGCCGACACGCCCGGCTACGCGGCGCGCGACTTCAGCTTCGCCGATGCGATGCGCGAGGCCACGGGCGGCGGCACGCCGCGCGCCGCCTCGGGTGCCGGCGCCGACGGCCGCACCGATGCGCGCCACATCCCGCTGACTTCGGGCGGCGGAACCGGTGGCACGGGCGCCAGCGGCGGCTACGCGGTCCAGACCCAGCCCTCGCTCGACGGCAACAGCGTCGACCTCGACCGCGAACGCGCGGCCTTCGCCGACAACGCGGTGCGCTACGAGGCCACGCTGCGCTTCATCAACGGCCAGGGCAAGACGCTGCTCGCGGCCATCCAGGGGCAATAAGCCATGTCGATGTTCTCGATCTTCGGCATCTCCGGCAGCGCGGTCAGCGCGCAGTCGCAGCGCCTCAACGTGGTGGCCAGCAACCTGGCCAATGCCGACGCGGTGGCCGGCCCCGACGGCCAGCCCTACAAGGCGCGCCAGGTGGTGTTCCAGACCGTGGCGCTCGACGGCGAGACCGGCGCCGGCGTGCGCGTGGACTCGGTGACCGAGAACCAGACGCCCGGTCGCAAGGTGCACGAGCCCGCCAACCCGATGGCCGACGCCCAGGGCTACGTGACCCATTCGAACGTGAACGCGGTGGAGGAGATGGTCAACATGATCTCGGCCTCGCGCTCCTACCAGAACAACGTCGAGGTGATGAACACGGCCAAGAACCTGCTGCTCAAGACGCTGCAGATCGGCCAGTGACCGCCACCCCACCGCACACCCCTCTTCCGGACGCCCGCGCATGACCTCCACCGCCGCCACCTCCAACCTCACCGGCACCACCTACGTGCCGAGCTCGAGCGCGGACAGCAAGTCGATCTCCGCCAGCGGCACCGCCGAGGCGCAGGACCGCTTCCTCAAGCTGCTGGTCGCCCAGCTCGCGAACCAGGATCCGATGAATCCGATGGACAACGCGCAGATGACCTCGCAGATCGCGCAGATCAACACGGTCACGGGCATCCAGCAGCTCAACGACACGATGAAGAACATGAACACCCAGATGTCGGCCATGCAGGTGCTGCAGGCCGGCAACCTGGTGGGCCACGGCGTGCTGACCGAGGGCAACCAGCTGGCCTTCGACACCACGGCCAAGACCGCGGTGGGCGCGATCGAGCTGCCGGCCAAGGCCAGCAACGTGAAGATCCAGGTCACCACGGCCGGCGGCCAGGTCATCGACACCGTCTCGCTCGGCGAGCTCGAGGCGGGCCAGCACGGCTTCACGCTCGATTCCTCCAAGTACCCGGCCGACACGCCGCTGCAGTTCAAGGTCATCGCCACCAACGGCAGCGAGAAGGTCGATGCCGTGGCGCTGATGCGCGACAAGGTGGTGGCCGTGGGCAGCGACGCCAGCGGCGGCCTCACGCTCACGCTGCTGACCGCGGGCAAGACGCCCTACGCCAACGTGCACGCCGTTCTCTGACAGACACCCCTTCCCATCCAGCACACAGGAGCCACTCCATGAGCTTTCAACAGGCACTCTCGGGTCTCAACGCCGCCAGCCGCAGCCTCGACGTGATCGGCCACAACATCGCCAACGCGGGCACCACCGGCATGAAGTCCTCGCGCGCCGAGTTCGCCGAGATCTACGCCAGCTCGGCCGGCGCCATCGGCGGCACCAACGTGGGCCTGGGCGTGGGCGTGGCCGACGTCTCGCAGCAGTTCTCGCAGGGCTCGCTGTCGATCACCGGCAACGACCTCGACGTGGCGATCAACGGCGGCGGCTTCTTCCAGGTGAAGGCCCCCGATGGCTCCACCGCCTACACCCGCGCCGGCAACTTCAAGCAGGACAAGCAGGGCAACATCATCACCAACAGCGGCGCGCAGGTGATGGGCTATGCCACCGACGCCAACGGCGTGCGCCAGAGCTACGACGCGATCCCGCTGAAGCTGCCCACCGGCGCGCCCATTCCCGCCAAGCAGACCACCAAGATGGCGGCCGAGATCACGCTCGACGCCAGCGCCGTGGTGGCTTCCACCGCCACGCCGCCGACGCCGATCCGCACCTACGGCACCTCGCTGACCGCCTACGACGCGCAGGGCCTCGAGGTGCCGGTCGGCCTGTACTTCCAGAAGACCGCCAACAACAGCTGGAACGTCTACACCAGCGTCAACGGCAGCGATCCCGCGGCCTCCACGCCGTTCCAGCTCAACTTCAACGCCGACGGCAGCCTGAACACCACCACCTCGACGGTGCCCGCGATCACGCTGTCCTCGCCCAACGACCCGACGCGCACCTTCACCGCCTCGCTCGACCTGAGCAAGATGACCCAGGTCAACGCGCGCTTCGCGGTCTCGGACCTGACGCAGGACGGCTACACCGCCGGCCAGCTCACCGGCATCAAGATCGAGGACACCGGCGTCATCACCGCCACCTACTCGAACGGCCAGACCCAGGCCGCGGGCCAGGTCGCGCTGGTGAACTTCCGCAACGCCCAGGGCCTGGCGCCCAGCGGCTCGGGCTACTGGGTCGAGACCGCCGCCTCGGGCCAGCCGGTGCGCGGCGCGCCCGGCGAGGGCACCTTCGGCCAGCTGCGCTCGGGCGCGCTGGAGGAATCGAACGTCGACCTCACGGCCGAGCTGGTCAACATGATGAGCACGCAGCGCGCCTACCAGGCCAATGCGCAGACCATCAAGACGCAGGACCAGGTCATGTCCACGCTGATCAACCTGCGCTGACCGGACGCACCGGAAGCGACGCGCGATGGACCGCCTGATCTACACCGCCATGAGCGGCGCGAGCGCCGCGGCGCAGCGCCAGAGCGTGCTCGCCAACAACCTGGCGAATGCCTCGACCCAGGGCTTTCGCGCCGAGCTCTCGACCTTCCGCGCCGTGCCGCTGCGCGGCGACGGCGCCAGCACGCGCGTGTTCGCGATGGAAGCCACCTCGGGCCACGACGACAAGCCCGGCGCGATCCAGCGCACCGGCCGCGCGCTCGACATGGTGGCGCAGGGCAAGAGCTGGTTCGCGGTGCAGGGTCTCGACGGCACCGAGGCCTACACCCGCGCCGGCGCCTTCCAGGTCTCGCCCGAAGGCACGCTGATGACCAGCTCGGGCCTGCCGCTCCTGTCCGACGGCGGCGCGCCGATCGACGTGCCGCCGGGCTCGGAGCTGTCGGTGGGCAGCGACGGCACGGTCAGCGCCAAGACCGGCGACCAGCCCTCCTCCACCCTGGGTCGCCTGAAGCTGGCCACGCCCACGGCCGACGACCCGCTGCGCCGCGGCGAGGACGGCCTGTTCCGCACCGCCTCGCAGGAGCCGCTGCCCTCGGACGCCACCGCGCGCGTGGAGACCGGCGCGCTCGAGGGCTCGAACGTGAACCCGATCGAGACCATGGTCGGGATGATCGCCGCCGCGCGCCAGTTCGACAGCCAGCTGCGCCTGCTGCAGTCCGCGCAGGACTCCGACAAGTCGGCCGCGCAGTTGCTCAACGTCCAGGGCTGATGCCCGCCGCAAGAGAAGAAAGACCCTCGCCATGATCAATTCGCTCTGGATCTCCAAGACCGGCATGGAAGCCCAGCAGACCCAGCTGGACGTGATTTCGCACAACCTCGCCAACGTCTCGACCACGGGCTACAAGCGCGCCAACGCGGTGTTCGAGGACCTGATGTACCAGAACCTGCGCCAGGTCGGCGCCAACAGCACCGAGCAGTCGCAGCTGCCCACCGGCCTGCAGCTGGGCCTGGGCGTGCGCACGGTCGCCACCAGCCGCTCGTTCTCGCAGGGCAGCATGCAGCAGACCAACAACCAGTTCGACCTGGCGATCAAGGGCAACGGCTTCTTCCAGGTCACGCAGCCCGACGGCACCATCGGCTACACGCGCGACGGTTCGTTCCAGGTCGACGCGCAGGGCCGGCTGGTCACCTCCTCGGGCCTGCCGGTGGCCAACGGCATCACGGTGCCCGCCACCGCGACCAGCGTCAGCATCTCTAGCGACGGCACGGTCTCGGCCACGCTGTCGGGCAATGCCACGCCGCAGAACATCGGCTCGCTGGCGATCGTCAACTTCATCAATCCGGCCGGCCTCGAGCCGCTGGGCGAGAACCTCTATGCCGAGACCGCCGCCTCGGGCCAGCCCAACGGCGGCACCGCGGGCACCAACGGCCTGGGCACGGTGATGCAGGGCTTCCTCGAGACCTCGAACGTGAACGTGGTGCAGGAGCTGGTCTCGATGATCCAGACGCAGCGCGCCTACGAGATGAACTCGAAAGCCATCCAGACCAGCGACCAGATGTTGCAGAAGCTGGGGCAGCTGTGAGACTTCCACTGTTTCGCGCGGTCTTCGCCGCCCTCGCCCTCGTCGTGGCCGGCGGCTGCACCACGCTGGCCAACACGCCGCAGGTCGAGATGCCCTCGACCGCGCCGCCGCCCGTGAGCGCCTCGCCGATGGCGGCCGTGCCGCGCCAGGCCACGGGCAGCCTGTTCCGCACCGCGAGCTACCGGCCGCTGTTCGAGGACCGGCGCGCGCGCATGATCGGCGACACGGTGACGATCTCGATCGTCGAGAACGTGAGCGCGAGCCAGAAGTCGACCTCGACCATCGGCAAGACCAGCAGCATCGACACCGGCATCGCGGCCCTGCCCTTCTTCGCCGCCAACTCCTTCGGCCGCGCCAGCGCCAATGCCGAGTCGGCCCACAACTTCGCGGGCAAGGGCGGCACCGAGAGCGCCAACACCTTCCAGGGCTCGATCACGGCGACGGTGATCGACGTGCAGCCCAACGGCCACCTGGTGGTGACCGGCGAGAAGCAGATCGGCGTGAACCAGAACGTGGACGTGCTGCGCTTCTCGGGCACCATCGATCCGCGCTCGATCCAGGCCGGCAGCAACGTGCTGTCGACGCAGGTGGCGAACGTGCGCATCGAGTCGCGCGGCCGCGGCGCGCAGCAGGAATCGCAGGTGATGCCGTGGCTGGGCCGCTTCTTCATGAGCGTGCTGCCGTTCTGAGGATGCACGACGCCATGGCCCTTTCACAGAAGCACCGCCTGCGCCGCCGGCTCGCCGCCTTCTCGTTCGGCGTGGCCGGCATGCTGCTGCTCGCGCTCGGCCCCGCGCAAAAGGCGCATGCGCTGCGCATCAAGGAAGTCGCCGCCGTGCAGGGCGTGCGCAGCAACCAGCTCACGGGCTACGGCCTGGTGGTCGGCCTCGACGGCACCGGCGACCAGACCACGCAGATGCCCTACACCACGCAGAGCGTGGCGAACTACCTGCAGCAGCTCGGCATCACGCTGCCCGACAACCGCGCTTCGCAGCTGCAGCTGAAGAACGTGGCGGCGGTGATCGTCACCGCGCAGCTGCCGGCCTTCGCGCAGCCGGGCCAGCAGCTCGACGTCAACGTCTCCTCGATGGGCAACGCCAAGTCGCTCAAGGGCGGCACGCTGGTCGCCACGCCGCTGCGCGGCGCCGACGGCGAGATCTACGCGCTCGCGCAGGGCAACATGGTGGTGGGCGGCGCCGGCGCCGCGGCCGCCGGCAGCAAGGTGCAGATCAACCACCTGAGCGCGGGCCGCGTGCCCAACGGCGCGCAGGTGGAACGCAGCGTGCCCTCGCCGCTGCTCGACGGCGACAGCGTGAACCTCGACCTCAACGCGGTCGACTTCCAGACCGCGCGCCGCGTGGCCCAGGCCATCGACCGCCGGCTCGGCACCGGCACCGCGCGCGCCATGGACGGCCGCACGGTGCAGGTGCGCGCGCCCACCGACGCCAATGCGCGCGTGAACTTCATCGCCGAGCTCGAGGAGCTCACGCTCGAGGCCAGCACGCCCGCGGCCAAGGTGGTGATCAATGCGCGCACCGGCTCGATCGTGCTGAACCAGGCCGTGACGCTCGGGCCCTGCGCCATCGCGCACGGCAACCTGTCGGTCACGATCAGCTCGGCGCCGGTGATCAGCCAGCCCGCGCCGCTGTCGGGCGGACGCACCGTGGTGGCCGAGCAGGCCTCGATCCAGATCAAGCAGGAACCCGGCACCATGATCCAGGTGCCGGCCGCGCCGCTGCTGTCGGACGTGGTGCGCGCCCTCAACTCGCTGGGTGCCACGCCGCAGGACCTGCTCGCGATCCTGCAGGCCATCAAGGCCTCGGGCGCGCTCAACGCGGAACTCGAGGTGATCTGATGTCGATGCAGACCTCGCTGTCCGCGATGTCCATGTCGCCGTCCACCGGCCAGGGGCTGGCGGCCGACGCGCGCTCGCTCGACGCACTCAAGCTCGCGGCCAACGGCAACGACCCGAAGGCGGTGCGCGAGGCGGCCAAGCAGTTCGAGTCGCTGTTCATGCGCGAGCTGATCAAGAGCATGCGCGAGGCGACCATGAAGTCGGGCCTGCTCGACAGCGACGGCGAGAAGCTCGGTACCGACCTGCTCGACCAGCAGTTCGCGGTGCAGCTCTCGGGCCTGCCCGGCGGCCTCACCGACGCGATCACGCGCCAGCTCACGCAGCAGATGAGCGGCACCGCCAAGGCGCCGACCATCGCGCTGGGCGCCGAGGCCGCGCGCATCAAGCCGGCCGCCAACCAGCGCAGCTTCGTCGAGCAGCACGACGACGCGGCCGAGCGCGTGTCGCGCGAGACCGGCATTCCCGCCAGCTTCATGATCGGCCAGGCCGGCCACGAGACCGGCTGGGGCCGCAGCGAGATCCGCCACCGCGACGGCACCCCCTCGCACAACCTGTTCGGCATCAAGGCCGGCGGCAGCTGGACCGGCCCCACCGTGGCCGTGACCACCACCGAATACATCGGCGGCGAGCCGCGCAAGGTGACGGCGCGTTTTCGTGCCTACGACTCCTACGAGGAGTCGTTCCGCGACTACGCGCGCCTGATCGGCAACTCGCCGCGCTACGAGAAGGCGCGCGCCAGCGTGAGCTCGGTCAGCGCCTACGCGAGCGAACTGCACCGCGCCGGCTATGCCACCGACCCGGCCTACGCGGCCAAGCTCAGCCGCGCGATCCACACCACGCTGAAGATCCAGCGCACCTGAAGCGCCGAGAAAGATCCCGCCATGAGTCTGCTCAACGTCGGCGCCCGCGCCCTGCTCGCGAACCAGGTCGCGCTGTCGACCACCGGCCACAACATCGCCAACGCCAGCACCGTCGGCTATTCGCGCCAGACCGCCGTGATGGGCCAGGTCGCGGGCCAATACACCGGCAGTGGCTACATCGGCAAGGGCGTCGAGGTCACGACCATCGAGCGCGCCCACAACGAGTTCCTCACGCGCCAGGCCGCGGCCGCGCAGTCGGTGCAGGCCATGGACGAGACGCGCGCGGCGCGCCTGTCCTCGCTCGAGGACATCTTCAAGGGCGGCAAGACCGGCCTGGGCGCGGCCGTGTCGGACCTGCTCAACGCCTTCTCCGACATCGCGAGCGCGCCGACCGACGTGACGGCGCGCAACGTGGTGCTCACGCGCGCCGACGAGATGGCCGCGCGCATGCGCGATGCCCAGACCCGGCTCGACGACCTGCAGAAGGGCGTGAACTCGCAGCTCGGCGACGCGGTGCGCAGCATCAACGGCCTGGCCGCGCGGCTGGCCACGCTCAACGAGCAGATCGCGCGCGCCAGCGGCGGCGGCCAGAGCCCGAACGACCTGCTCGACCAGCGCGACCAGCTGCTGCGCGAGCTCAACCAGCAGGTGCAGACCACCACCGTGCAGGCCGACGACGGCTCGCTCAGCGTGTTCGTGGGCAGCCAGGCGCTGGTGCTGGGCAACAAGGCGGCGCAGGTCGCGATGAGCACCGACGACGCCAACCAGAGCAAGCTGACGCTGATGCGCAGCGGCCTCTCGACCACCATCGACGAGGCCACGCTCGGCGGCGGCGCGGTCGCGGGCCTGCTGCGCTTCCAGAACAGCGACCTGGCCGAGGCACGCGACGGCCTGGGCCGCATGGCGCTCACCCTGACGACCGAGATCAATGCCCAGCACCGGCTCGGCGTGGACCTCGACGGCAAGGCCGGCGGCGATTTCTTCAAGCCGATCGCGATCCCCGATGCCATGGGCGCCGCGAGCAACACCGGCAGCGCGGTGATCGGCGCCACGGTGTCCAACACCTCGGCGCTCGCGGCCTCGAGCTACCAGGTCAAGTTCGGCGCGGGCGGCAGCATCGAGGTGCAGCGGCTGTCGGACGGCAAGACCACCAGCTTCGCGGGCCCGATGCCGATCGAGATCGACGGCCTCAAGCTCGACCTGAAGTCGGGCAGTGCGGCCGAGGGCGACAGCTTCGTGCTCAAGCCCTATGCCTCGGCCGCCGGCGACATGGCCACCGTGCTGCGCTCGGCGCGCGGGCTGGCCGCGGGCAGCCCGGTCGAGGCGCGCGTGGGCACCGGCAACACCGGCGGCATGGCGGTCGGCAGCCTGGCCGCGACCTCGGCCAATGCCAACCTCAACCAGCCGGTCACCCTGACCTTCAACGGCGCGGGCGGCTTCGACGTGTCGGGCAACGGCACCGGCAACCCGACCAGCGTGCCCTACGTGGCGGGCCAGCCGATCAGCTACAACGGCTGGACCATCGTGCTGTCGGGCACGCCCAAGGCCGGCGACACGATCACCGTCCAGGCCGCCACCACCGCCTATGGCGGCAGCAACGCCGGCAATGCGCAGGCGCTCCTGGCACTGCGCGACAAGACGGTGTTCGACGGCGCCCCCATGACCGACGGCTATGCCGCGCTGATGGCGCAGGTCGGCGTGCGTTCGCAGAGCGCGCAGTACGCGGCCGAGATCTCGGGCTCGATCGCCACCTCGCTCGAGACCGACCGCACCAGCCAGGCCGGCGTGAACCTCGACGAGGAAGCCGCCAAGCTGCTGCAGTACCAGCAGGCCTACCAGGCCTCGTCCAAGATGATCCAGATCGCGCAGAGCATCTTCGATTCGCTGCTGCAGAACATGAACTGACCCGGGAGACAGGAAGAACCATGACAGCCACCCGCCTCGCCAGTGCCACCACCTACGACAACGCGGTGCGCCAGCTCACCACGCGCCAGTCCCAGCTCTCGAAACTGCAGGAACAGCTCAGCGCCAGCAAGAAGGTGCTGCGCCCCAGCGACGACCCGACCGGCGCGGCGCAGGCCGAGCGCGCCATCACGCGCATGGCGCGCGTCAGCACCGACCAGCGCGCGCTGGAACTGCAGCGCAACGCGGTCTCGACGGCCGAGTCGACCCTGGGCAGCGCGACCGCGGCCATGGCCGAGTTCCGCACGCTGGTGGTGAACGCCGGCAATGCCACGCTGTCGGCCGCCGACCGCGCCACCATCGCGCAGCGCCTGACCACGCTGCGCGGCCAGCTGCTCGGCTATGCCAATGCGCAGGACAGCAACGGCCAGTCGCTGTTCGGCGGCCTGGGCAGCACCGCGGCGCCCTTCGTCGACAACGGCAGCGGCGTGCGCTTCGACGGCATCGCGGGCCAGGCCGGCGCCGCCAGCGACACCGCCATCCCCTCGATGCTCGACGGCTACGGCACCTGGATGGACGTGCCCACCGGCAACGGCGTGTTCACCGTGAGCCAGGCGGCCGGCACGCGCAATGTCTACAGCGACGCCGGCAAGGTGGTCGATCCCTCGGCGCTAACCGGCCACGGCTACCGCGTCGCGTTCAGCGTCGCCAACGGCGTGACCACCTACGACGTGATCGACACCACCACGCAGGCCACGCTCAAGTCGGGCCAGCCCTACACCGCGGGCCAGGCGATCGAGTTCGCCGGGATCTCGCTCACGGCCAGCGGCGTGCCGACCGACGGCAATGCTTTGACCGTCGCGCCCAGCGGCAAGACCAGCCTGTTCGGCGTGCTCGACCAGGCGATCGCGGGCGTGAAGGACGGCAGCAACAGCAGCGGCCAGCTGGCGCAGAACGTGGCGCAGTCGCTGGTGCAGATCGACGCCGCGAGCGCGCGGCTGTCGGCCTCGCGCGGCCGCGCGGGCGACCTGCTGAACCAGGTCGACAGCATCTCCGACCGCCAGTCCTCGCGCAGCCTGCAGCTCGAGGCCGACCGCTCGCGCGCCGAGGACCTCGACACGATCCAGGCGCTGTCCGACTTCAAGACCCAGCAGACCGCCTACTCCGCGGCCCTCGGCTCCTATGCCGAAATCCAGAAACTCTCGCTGTTCAACTTCATCGGCTGAGGTGGCGTGACCGCCCTTTCGTTCTTTCTCTCCTTCTCGCCTTCATGTCTCAATCGGTACTCGGCAGCCTGACCTTCGGCTACCGCCCGTTCTGGAACCGGCCGCGCGCGCTCGCGGGAGTCCAGCTGTTCGTCCACGAGGACCGCCAACGCATCGACGGGCGCCACCTGCTGCGCACGCTGGCCGAGACCTGGAACGCCGATTCGCCGACCTTGCTGCTGTCGATCCAGACGCCCGAGTTCCTGCGCGACATCGCGAGCAATGCCGAGGCGGCCGGGCCGATGCTCGAGATTCCGCTCGGCTGGATGCAGGACGCCGGCCTGCGCCCCGCGGTGCGCGCCGCCGCCCGCCGCGGCGTGCGCATGGTCGCGAGCGGCGTGCCGACCCAGATCCCCGATGCCGAGGCCGCGCCCTGGTTCGAGCGCCGGCTGCTGCGGCTGGCACCGGAAGACGCGATGGACGCACTGCGCCTGGCGCAGGTGGAGCGCGACACCACGGTGTTCGACCGCGGCATGACGCACCCCGGCGAGAGCAGCCCGGTGCGCCCCGACGCGCTGATCGACGGCGTGGCCAGCCGCGCGCTGGCCGAGCATGCGCTCGACCAGCAGAACGCCTGGGCCGTGGCCGGCTGGCCCAGCGAAGACGTGCTGCACGGCTACGGCGGCCAGCCATTGCCGCCGACGCGGCGCGCCATCGTGCGCGTGATGAATGCGATCGATGCCGAGGAATCGCTCGAGCGCATCGACCAGCTCGTGAGCCGCGAGGCGGCGCTGGTCTATGCGCTGATGCTCTACCTGAACTCGCCGGGCCTGGGGCTGCCGAACCGCGTGGCCTCGCTGCGCCACGGCTTCATGATGATCGGCTTCCAGCGCCTGAGCACCTGGCTGTCGCAGCAGCTGCCGACCGCCAGCGAGGACGCCAACCTGCGCCCGCTCAACACCTCGATGGCGATGCGCGGCCACCTGGTCGCGCAGCTGATGGACGCCGGCATCGAGGACGACCTCAAGCGCGAGGTCTACCTCTGCGGCCTGTTCTCGCAGCTCGACCTGGTGATGGGCGAGCCGCTGCGCACCAGCTTCGGCCGCATCCCGCTGACCGACCGCATCGTGGCCGCGACCATCGCGCAGAACGGCCCCTATGCGCCGGCGCTGCAGCTCGCGACCGCGCTCGAATCGAGCAACCCGACCGCGCTGCGCAACCTGCGCCGCACCCATGCGGTCGATGCCGAGGAAGTCAACCGCGCGCTGCTGCGGATGATCGCCGCGGGCGGCTTCTAGGCCAGCCCTCCTCCATTGGGAGGAGTCCGCTCTTTTTTTGCCTGCCGACCCGCTTTTTTCCTCAAGTCTTCCGCCGCCGCGCCGAAAAAGCGGACATGCGGCCCCACGTGGCCGCGCCCAGGAACCGGAGAACAGCATGTCGAGCATCCCGCACCGACTTTTCATCCACGGCCCCCGGGCCTGAAGGC
Organism: Variovorax sp. GW821-FHT09B01; assembly: GCF_059418345.1. Taxonomy (NCBI): domain Bacteria; kingdom Pseudomonadati; phylum Pseudomonadota; class Betaproteobacteria; order Burkholderiales; family Comamonadaceae; genus Variovorax; species Variovorax sp. GW821-FHT09B01. The sequence continues at coordinate 798,979 of NZ_JBWKPQ010000002.1, forward strand.
CATCCGTGTCCAGTTCGGCATCGTCGTTGGCCCTCGATCTCAACGCCCGCCCGCCGGGCTACTGCAGCGCCGCGCGCGCGCTGACCATCAACCGCCTCCAGCAGCCGGCCACCCAGGCCAGCAACGATGCCTCGGCGGTGCTCGACTTCGCCGCCAGCTGCCCGGCCTTCACCATGGCCTTCCAGCCCATCGTCGACGTCGACAAGGGCGAGGTCTACGCGCACGAGGCGCTGGTGCGCGGCATCCATGGCGAAGGCGCCGGCCACATCCTCGGGCTGGTGCATGCGCGCCACCGCGTCGAGTTCGACCGCGCCTGCCGCGCCAAGGCGATCGAGCTTGCGGCCGGGCTGCGCATGGCCTCGCGGCTGAGCCTCAACGTGATGCCCAACGACACCGGGCGCCAGGGCGAATGCTTCCAGAGCGCGGTCGAGACCGCCGAGCGCTTCGGCTTTCCGAAGGAGCGGCTGATCTTCGAGGTGACCGAGTCGGAGCGCGTCGAGGACCTGCCGCACCTGGTGAAGGCTTTCGAGATGCACCAGCAGCACGGCTTCTCCTCGGCCATCGACGACTTCGGCGCCGGCTTCGCGGGCTTCGAGCTGTTCGTCGCGCTCAGGCCGCACATCGTCAAGCTCGACATGGAGCTGATCCGCAACATCCACACCGACGGCGTGCGCCGCGCCGTGGTCAAGGGCTTTGTGTCGACCTGCGGCGAACTCGGCATCCACGTGGTGGCCGAGGGCGTGGAGATCATGGAAGAGGTGGTGGCGCTGCGCGAGCTCGGTATCCGGCTGTTCCAGGGCTACCTGTTCGCGCGGCCGGTGGTCGAGACGCTGCCGGCGGTGAACTGGGAGTGGGAGCAGCGCTTCGACTAGCTCGCGAACCAGTCGCGCGCCGAGCGGCCCTGGTCGGGGCCCAGCATCGAGAAGCCGCCATCGACCGGGATGTCGGCGCCGGTCACGAAACGCGCCGCGTCCGAGCACAGGAACAGCACCACCTGCGCCACGTCGTCGCCGTCGCCCGCGCGGCCCAGCGGATGCAGCGGCGCGGCCATGCGGTCGGCCTTGGCGCGGTCGCCGCCGGCCATGCGCGAGAGCGCGTCCGACCAGGTCCAGCCCGGCGACACCGAATTCACGCGGATGCGCCGCGGCGCCAGGGTCGCGGCCTGGTTGCGCGTGAGCTGCAGGATCGCCGCCTTGGCCGCGGGATAGAGCGCGCGATCGGCGGTGCCGAACTTGCCGCCCACGCTGCCCATGTTGACGATGGCGCCGCCCTGCGCGGCCAGCGCCTCGGTGGCCTTGTGCACGAGCAATGCGCCCGACACCAGGTTGACGTTGAGCGCGCTCAGCCACTCGGCGCGCTTCGCGCCCATGCCGCCGTCGTTGTAGACCACGGCGTTGTTGACCAGGCAGTCGATGCGGCCCTCGATGCGCAGCGCATCGGCCACCAGCGCGTCGAGCGCCTCGTCGTTCGCGATGTCGCAGGCGGCGAATCGGCAGCCCGCGCCGACCTCGTCCGCCAGCGCCTGGCCGCGCGCCGCGTCGATGTCGACCGCGACCACGCGCGCGCCGGCCTGCGCCAGCGTGCGCACGATGGCGTTGCCCAGCATCGCGGCCGCGCCGGTGACGATCGCGACCTTGCCTTGCATGTTCATGAGATGTCCTTCATCGGTTCAGGGGCCCATCTGGGCGAGTGCGTCCTCGACGCCGATCACCTGCGCGAGCATCGACAGATTCTCCAGGCTCGCGGCATGCAGGTGCGGCTGCGCCGTGTTGCAGGCATCGGCCACCACCGCCACGTCGTAGCCCAGGTCGCTCGCATGGCGCGCGCCGTGCTCGACCACGTGGTTGGTCGCGATGCCCGCCACGTAGAGCCGGTCGGCGCCGGTGGCGCGCACCGCCCGCTCGAGCCCGCTGGCCCAGAAGGGGTTGTTGCGCTTGTGCGTGACCACGGCCTCGCCCGGCAGCGGCGCGAGCTCGTCGTAGAACTCCGCGCCCCAGCTGCCCTCCTGCACCGCGCCGCTCTGCGCCACACGCCGGAACAGCGTGCAGTTGTCGAGGCAGTCGACGTAGCCGGGCGCGAAGGCGATGCGCACGAAGATCACCGGCACGCCGGCGGCGCGCGCCCCCGCGATCAGCCGGCCGGCCGAGGCGATCAGCCGCGGGCGCGCCGGATCGTCGGCCGCGACGCCCACGCGCACCTTGCCGTCGGCGTGCAGCACGTCGTTCTGGTAGTGCATCGCGAGCAGCGCGGCCTTCACACGAACACCTGCAGCGCTTCGTGCGCGGCGTCGCAGTTGACCAGCTCGACGCGCTTGAGGTGGATGCGCAGCTCGCCCTCGTGGCGGCGCAGTGTGTGCAGCACGCTGCCGCCGAACATGCGCTGCTCGGTCTTGCGCCATTCGAGCAGCACGAAAGTGGAGCGCACGGTGCAGCCGGCCCCCTTGCCCTCTGTGCCCTCCTCGCGCGCCTCGATGCCGATGTTGCCCACCACGTGCACCGTGCGCGTGGGCGGCTGCTGCGAATAGGCACGCGCCTGCTCGAGCCGGCGCGCACGCATCGAGCGCAGCAGCGCGTCCTCGCAGAACAGCGAGGCATGGTTGAGGTGGTCGGCCTGGCCGTGCACCAGCGGCACCCAGTACAGGCCGTCGGGCGTGAACAGGCGCTGCCATTCGTCCCAGCGGTGCTCGTCGAGCAGCCGTGCCTCGTGGTGCAGGAACTGCGTGATCTCCTGCTGTTCGTTCCAGTCGAGGAAGTTCATGCGGCGCTCCCGGTGTCCACGCCCATGTACCTGGCCCACGCGCCGAACATGTTGCGCGCGGGCATCTCGCTGTTGCCGTTGGAGGCGCGCCCGCCGGGCAGCGGCTGGTCGCGCCCCACGGCGCGGTGCATGCTGACCCAGTCGCCGCCGTCCGAGCCCAGGCCCTCCTGCACCCGGTTGTAGGCCTCGAGGTCGTCGGGCATCACGTTCGACGAGGGCGAGTTGACGATATTGGTGTATTTCAGCGTGCGCTGGAAGGTGGCCTCGGGCGCGCCCTTGAGCCGGAAGCTGAAGATCTCGACCAGCGTGCGGTCGACCGACAGCGGCCGGATCACGCGGATCTGCTGGAACGAGGTGTGGGGCGAGCAGCTCGGGTAGACGATGGTGTTGTGGCGGTTCACGCGCAGGATCTGGTCCGCGCGCTCGGCGCCCTGCGCCGCCTCGAGCGCGGCCACGTAGGCCAGGCTCACCGGGTCGGTCGGCGGCACGAAGATGCCCTCCATGAAGCCGTGGCCGTTGTCGTAGCCCTTGAGCTCGAGCTTCTCCCAGAACTCCAGCGGCTCGCCGTTGCCGTCGACGATCACCACCTCGAAGGGCTTCTGCGTGCCGGCCGGCATGGCCTCGAACTCCTCCTTGGCCGCGCGCCACGACGACTCGTGCGTGGCCACCGCATGGATGGTGTCGTGCAGGTTCTCGAAGAAGATCTTCCAGTTGTTGCGCTGGATCACGCGCTGCACGCCGCCGGCCACCTCGACCTCGCCCTCGGGCGCGCGGTCGCAGAAGTTGTCGAGCGAGGTCGCGACGCCGCCGAGGAACTCCTTGAGCTCGGGCCCTTCCTTCGACAGGCTCGCGAACACGAAGCCGCGGTGCGTGGCGACGCGCGCCACGTTGCGCACGCCGTACTGCGGGTCCTTGAGGTCGAGCCCCGTGTCCTCGTAGCCGCTGCGCAGCGGCACCGACAGCAGGCTGCCATCGCACTTGAAGGTCCAGCCGTGGTAGAGGCAGCGCAGGAACTTGCCGGCGCTGCCGCTGCCGTCGGGCACGATCTTGGCGCCCTTGTGCGGGCAGCGGTTGAACATCACGTGGATCTGGCCGTCGGTGTGGCGCACCATCACCACGGGCTCGCGGCCGAGCCGGGTGGTGAAGTAATCGCCGGGCTTGGGCACCTGGCTCTCATGGCCGACGTAGAGCCAGGCCTGGCCGAACACGCGGTCCATCTCGAGCTCGAAGATCGCGGGGTCGGTGTAGACGCGCTTGTGGACGCGGTCGGGCTGCACGAGGGACTGCAGGTCGATGGTCATGGATGGGTCTCCTGGAATCGTGGGATCAGATGTCGAGCACCAGCTGCGGCGTCCTGGCGCGCGACACGCAGGTGCAGATGGTGCGCCCGTCGGCTTTCTCGCGCGGGCTCAGGTTGTGGTCGCGGTGGTCGGGCACGCCCTCGACCACGTCGACGGCGCACACGCCGCAGTCGCCCTGGCGGCAATCGTAGAGCGGGTCGAGGCCCGCGGCGATCAGCACGTCGAGCAGGCTCTGGCCCGGCGGCACCGTCAGCACATGGCCCGAGCGCAGCGTGCGCACCTCGAAGGCGACGTCGCCGGCCTGCGCGAGCGCGCCCGCGAACAGCTCGAAGTGCACGTGGTCGTCGGCCCAGCCCTGGGCACGCGCGGTGTCGACCACGGCCTGCACCAGACCGCGCGGACCGCAGACATGCAGATGGCGCCCGGGCACCGGCGCGGCCAGCAGCGCGCGCAGGTCGAGGCCGCGCGCGGGATCGCCGCCGTCGTGCACCACGCGGCCGCCGAGCGCGCGCACCTCGTCGAGGTAGGCGGTGGCCTCGGGGTTGCGCGTGGCGTAGTGGAACTTGAAGGCGTGGCCCTGGGCCGCGAGCGCGCGCGCCATGCACAGCAGCGGCGTGATGCCGATGCCGCCCGCGATCAGCAGCGGCGCGGCCTCGCCCCGGCGCAGCGCGAAATCGTTGCGCGGCGCCTGCGCGAGCACGCGCGCGCCCTCGGCCAGGCCATGCATCCAGGCCGAGCCGCCCGCGCCGTCGGGCTCGTGCAGCACGGCGATCTCGTAGCGGTTCGAATCGCCATGCGGCCGCGCGAGCGAATAGGCACGCTGGCCGGCCTGCCCGTTGGACTGCATCACCTGCACGCCCAGGTGCGCGCCCGGCGCGAACGCGGGCAGCGCCTCGCCGTTCGCGCTGCGCAGAACGAAGGCCTTGATGGCCGGCGTGAGCGCGCTGGCCGAGGCCACCACCAGTTCGAGCATGGAAGGCGCGGCGTTCATCCGAGCGGCAGCGCCGGGTCGGCGATGGTCAGCGCGGTGGACTTGGCCCAGCGCGGCATCAGCGTGTTCGAGGGCAGCTTCTCGTCGACCAGCTTGCGCGCGGTCTCCACGCCGGCCACCGGCAGGCCCGTTGCATCGAGCAGGCCGATCTGCGCGAGCACGCTGGCCTGGTCCCAGTAGATGTGCTCGTGATAGAGCTTGTCGCCGCGGAACTTGACGATGGCCACCAGCGGAATCTCCACCGGCCTGCCCGTGGGCGCGATGCCCGGCAGCATCCAGTCGATCTCGACCGTGTGGGTGAAGCAGAACAGCATCTCGTCGACGATCTGGGTGGCGCCCACGGTGCGCGAGATCGGCGTGAGCCGCGTGTCGGGCGGCGTGGTGGGAATGAAGTGGTGCTTGTAGAAACGCGACAGCTCCTTCGCGCCCACGCCGCCGGTCATGGTGGGGATGTGGTTGACGTAGGGCTCGGCGACCATGGTGCCCATGGTGGCGACCACGTCGCGCGTGGCGAACTCGTACTCGCAGTGCTTGTCCCACAGCGCCGACAGGTCGTAGACCGGTCCGATCGCCTCCTTGAACAGCGCCATGGAACGCTGGTGCGCCATCAGCGTCGAGGGCTTGTCGAAGTGGTCGCCGCCGGTGCGCGCGAAGGCATGGTCGACGCCGGGGTAGACGTACATCTGCGCGCCGGGCCGGCCCGCGAAGGCCTCGAGCACCTGGGCGCGCGCCTCGGGCGGGCAGAACTTGTCGAGCTCGGCGAAGTGCAGCGCGATCGGGCACGCGATCTTCGGCACCAGTTCGAGCGCGCCTTCGATGCCGACGCCGTAGTAGCCGACCGCCGCGTCCACGCCCGAATGCGCGGCCGCGAGGTAGGCCAGCTTGCCGCCGAGGCAGAAGCCCAGCGCGCCGACCTTGCCGGTGCAGGCCGGGTGCGCGCGCAGCGCCTGCACGCTGGCCGTCACGTCGGCGATGCCGGCCTCGATGTCGAACTGCTGGAAGAAGCCGAAGGCGCGCTGCCAGTCCTCGGGCGAGTAGCCGAGCTCGACGCCGGGCTCCATGCGCCAGAACAGGTCGGGCGCGAGCACCACGTAGCCTTCCTCGGCATAGAGGTCGGCCACCTCGCGCACGTAGTCGTTGATGCCGAAGATCTCCTGGCACAGCACGATGCCGGGGCCGCGGCCCGAGGCCGGCAGGGCCAGGTAGCCGCGGAAGCTCTGCGTGCCGTCGCCGGCCGGGATGTCGATGTAGTGGCTCATCGGGGTGTCTCTTTCGAAGGGGTGGATCGTCGTGGCGGCGATTCTGGCGAGCGCCCGCGTCGGCTGTCTGTCCATTTCCGGCAGCCGGCGGCGCTGCAGGAAATGGATAGCCGCGCCGAGGGGCGCTGCCCAGACTCCGGCTTGCGTACATTTCCCTGACGCTTTTTTCCATCCAGCCTTGCCACCCACGTTCGGCGGACCACCGCCAGAGGAGTTCCTTCATGCCGTACAGACGCCAGCGCACGACCACCGCCGCCGTGCCCTCGGTCATCGCCCTCGCCGCCTTCGCCGCGGTGCTCGCCGTGTCGCCGCAGGTGCGCGCGCAGACCGTCAAGGTCGGCCTCGCGATGGACCTGTCGGGCCCCTTCGCCGTCGGCGGCGCCGAGTCGAAGGCCGGCTTCGCGGTCGCGATCAAGCAACTGGGCGGCAAGCTCGGCGGCGTGCCGGTCGAGTTCGTCGAGGCCGACACCGCGGGCAACCCCGAGACCGCGCGCCAGGTGGTCGAGCGCATGCTGATGCGCGACAAGATCGACCTGTTCACCGGGCCGGTCGGCTCCTCGGTGGCGCTGGCGGTGGCGCCGCCGCTGTTCGCGGCCAAGGTGCCCTACCTGTCGAGCAACACCGGGCCGAGCGACCTCTCGGGCGCGCGTTGCAATCCCTACTTCTTCGGCGCCTCGTACCCCAACGATGCGTACCACGAGGCGGCCGGCAAGTTCGCGGGCGACAAGGGCTTCAAGAAGGTGGCGCTGATCGCACCCAGCTACCCCGGCGGCAAGGACGCCATCACCGGCTTCAAGCGCACCTACAAGGGCGGCACGGGCGACGAGCTCTACACCAAGCTGGGCCAGCTCGACTACTCCGCCGAGCTCGCGCAGATCCGCGCTTCGAAGCCCGACGCGCTCTACTTCTTCCTGCCGGGCGCGATGGGCGTGGCCTTCATCAAGCAGTTCGTGGGCGCGGGCCTGTCGAAGGACGTGGCGCTGATCTCCACCGCCTTCTCGGCCGACGAGGACATGATCCCCGCGGTCGGCGAGCCGATGCTCGGGCTGTTCAACACCGCGCACTGGTCCTTCGACCTCGACAACCCGGCCAACCAGCGCTTCGTGGCCGCGTTCCGGCAGCAGAACAACGGCCGCAACCCCTCGTTCTACGCGGGCCAGGCCTACGACGTGCTGATGGCGATGGACGCGGCGGTGCGCGACGTCGGCGGCAAGGTGGCCGACAAGCCCGCGCTGCTGAAGGCGATCAAGGCCGCCAACTACAAGTCGGTGCGCGGCGACTTCCGCTATGGCGCCAACAACTTCCCGGTGCAGAACTACTACCTGCGCGTGATCGCCAAGGACGGCAGCGGCCGCATCGCCAACAAGGTGATCGGCACCGTGCTGACGAATTACCAGGACACGACCGCGGCGCAGTGCGCGATGAAGTCGTCCTGACCCAGTGCCTCAATGCCGCGCGGTCTCGCGCGGCAGGTGGCCGAAGCGCTCGCGGTAGCACCCCGCGAAGCGGCTCAGGTGCGAGAAGCCGCAGTTGAGCGCCACCTCGGTCACGCTGGCGCCGTCGTGGCGCGCGAGCTGCGCATGCGCGGCGTCGAGCCGCATGTTGCGCAGCACCTCGCCGGGCGAGCGCTCGCGGTAGCGCCGGAACAGCAGCGCCAGCCCGCGCCGCGTGAGGCCGGCGGCGCGCGCCACCTCCTCGAGCGACAGCGGCGTGTCGAGCCGCTCCTGCATGAACTCCTCGGCGCGCCGCAGCTGGCGCAGGCTCGCGGCCTCCGAACCGTGCCGCGCCTCGTCGTGCCGCTCGCGCACCGAGTTCGGCCGGTGGCACAGCAGGTAGAGCATCAGGTTGTCCTCGCAATGCGAGAGCCAGCGCGCGTCGTAGCCGGCATCGCCCGCCGCGGGCAGCAGCGAGGCGAGGCTGGCCACCATGCGGCGCCATTGCGTGCCCGCCGTGTCGTCGAGCCGGAACGGCATCTCGAAGTCGATCTCGCCCACCGCATCGGCGCCGCGCAGCGGGAAGGCATGGCGCGCCACCTCCTGCAGTCGGCTCAGCTCGATCTTGAGCATCAGCTGTTCGCAGTCGGCATGCCAGCGCAGCCGCACCGGCTTGTGGGCCGAGATCACCGCGCCCTGCCCCGGATGGATCTGCAGGCTGCCGCCCGCGTGATGGATGTCGGCGTGGCCGCGCAGCGGCATCTGCACCAGCACGAAGTTGCCGAGCGCATCGGGCTCGATGTCCACGTCGCAGCCATAGCGCAGGATGCACAGCGAGAGTGCGCTGAGCTCGGCGCGGCAGAAGATCGCATCGACGTCGCCGCGATGCCAGACGCTGCGGTGCGGCTTCAGCTCGCAGGCGATGCGTGCATGGGTTTCGTCCGCCGCGCGGGAACGGAAGACCTCGCGCCCGTACAGCGGCGAGAGTTGCTGGCTCGACCATGCTTCCACGGACACTCCTGCGATTTCAAGGTGGGGAACCGAACGCTTGTTGCGTCTTGTGCGGCGGCGAATCTACGTGCAAACGCCGCGGGCCGCCATGGCGGTTGCCCTGAGGCGATGCACACGGAGGTATTCGCGCAGCAAGAAACCTGCCCGCGAGGCCTGAAGCGCAAAGCAGCGGACGTTGCGATTGCTTGCATGTCGCGCGGCCGTTCTGGCCGAGGGCGTGGCTATCATCCGCGCCCTTCGGGAGAGAAAAGACGCCCATGAGCGAACGAGAAAGAGGGAGGGTGGCGCATGCGCGCCTGCTGCTGCCGGGCCTGTGCTGCGCCCTGCTCGCGGCCTGCGGTCCGAGCGACCGCACTGCGACGGTGCCTTCGAACGCGGCTCCCCCGGCCCTGGCCCGCCCCACCCTCGACAGGCTGCAGGCCACCACCCGCGGCGCCTACGGCACGGCCTACTACCGGCTGGTCGCCGACAACCGCAGCGTGGCCGCGAAGTACCGCAGCTACCTGCGCATGAACGTGCCCGGCACGGCGCCGAACGCGAGCGCCTTCCATGGCAGTCCCTCCGAACTGCATCCCATCCTCTCGGACCTCGAGGCGGCGCGCATCGACGGCTCGGGCGACGCGGCGCTCGATGCCGCCGTGGACGGCGTGCTGGCGGCCGGCGACAGGCTGGTCGACGTCTGGACGCCGCTCGACGCCTATTACGCGTCCAGGGGCTTCCTCGAGGACCACTGGGCCCGGGCCCGCGCCGCCGACGACGACATGCGCCGCGCCTTCATCGGCCTGCTCGAACGCATCGACACGCTCGGCACCGAGCTCGACCGCGTGCAGGATGCGCTGCATGCCCAGCGCTCACCCCGGCTCAAGGAGATCGTTGAATGAGGAAATCGACCGCCATCGCGGTGCTCGCCGCGCTGCTGCAGGCCACCGTGCCGGTGGCGGCCCAGGCCCCGGCCGACGCGGCCACGCCGAAGCAGCAGGAGCAGCAGCCCTCCTATGACCTGCGGATCTCGACCGAGAAGCTGGCGTTCCGGGTGTATGTCAACGACCTGCTGATCCAGGCCTTCCCGACCCGGCGGATCGGCTCGATGAGCATGCCGCTCAACCCCGCGATCCTGCGCAGCGGCCCGCAGAAGCTCACGATCCGCCTGCTGCCCGCGGCCGGGCAGGACCGGCTGCCCGACACGGACGACCTCAAGGTGGAACTGGTGGTGCGCAGCAAGACCGCGCCGCCGCGCAACACCACGCTCTATGAGCTGCCCCCGCTGCGCGACGGCAGGCAGGCGCAGTTCACCGACCCGCAGGGCTTCAGCCAGACCGTGCAGTTCGAGGCCCAGGTGCCCTACAGGCTGGCCGGCTGGGAACGCAGCGTGCCGCTCGATGCCAACGATCCCAAGCTCGAGGCCGAGGTGGTCGAGGCCTACCGCCGGCTGATCGACGACATCGGGAACAGGAAGGGCGAGGCCTTCATCGGCGCGCTTGCCAAGGCCCAGCGGCTGCTCTACCCCACCATCTACCTGTCGGCCAGGGAGGCGCGCGAGCGGGATGCCGAATGGGTGAGCTTCATCGACAAGGGCACCGGAACCGTCGTGCCGCTCGAGCACCACGCGCTCGAGATCCGCGGCGACGGCAAGCTGGTGCGGCTCAGGCGCACCGATCCGGCCAGCGTCGACGAAGGCGTGGTGCGCATCGCGTACAAGCGGGGGCCGCAGCCCCGGACCATCGTCTACGACATCTACCTGCACCGGCCCGCGCCCGGCGCGAAGCTCGAGCCGATCTGGTACTTCATGACCGACTTCAACTGACGAGCCCTGAAGCCGGCCGCTGCCGATGCCGGATCGCCCACGGCAATCGGTAGCAATAAGTTGAGAACCAAGGTACTATTTCCTGGCTTCGCAGGCCTCTCGCGCCTACGCTCGCCTCCCATGCACTCAGCCCACATCTCCGTCGACCTCCAGGATGGCTGGAATGGTTCGTTCTTCTGCAGGGAGACGGTGCGCGGCAGCTATTCGGGCGTGGCCCGGATCACCTGGCACGGCATCCCCAAGGGCGACCTCGTCGTGATGCGCCAACCTTCGCTGGAAGCGGCCGTCGAACGCGTGCGGCTGCGCGGCGGCCAGTTCATCAAGGCACGCACGCAGCCCTGAGCCCGTTCCCCTCGTTCGCCCGCGGCCTCGTCAACCGAGGCTCGAGCGCTTGCAGTTGAACACCGTGCCGCTGTCCGCCGCGCGCAGCATGGGCACCTTGCCCACGAAGCTCAGCGTGGCGCTGGTCAGCCGCCATTCGCCGGCCTTGAACAGCTTGAACAACGTGGTGGTCTCCACCTCGGAGGTCGGGATCGAATTGAACACGTAGACCGGATCGCCGGACGATTCGTCCATGCCGACCAGGTCCGCGCGCATCTTGCCCAGCGTCTCGGTCTCGCGCGTCTTCGATCGCACCACGTCGAGATTGACCGTGCGCGAGAACTCGTCGATCGCGATCCTGCGCACCGCGTTGAACGGCGCATTGCCCGCGGCCGGCCCCGGCGTGCAGACGATGGTGGCGGCCGATGCGGCCGTGCAGGAGGCCGCCAGTGCCAGCAGCAGGCAGGCCGGGCGGCTTCTTCGGGTGGTCATGGATCGTCCCTGGTCTGTGGTTCCGGAGGTGGACCACTGTAGCGCGCGGCCATACCCCCGATCTTCGTGCGCCCGCGTCGCTCGCGCCCCTGCCGACTACAACGATCTTCGTAACTTCCATTCGCCGACATCTTCTGACCCAATCGCTCTCCACCAATGCGCAAGCCATTGGCCGCGCGATGCCATCCCGCATCGGCGAGCACAAGCAGGATGCCCCGCGCATCCGCAGCACGAGGAGATTCAGCATGCAGGTTCATCGGATGTTCCGCCGATTCACGTTGGCCCTGGCCGCCGCATTCGTGCTCAGCCTCGCCGCCTGTGGCGGGGGTGGAGGCGGCGGCGGTGGCGGTGGACTGCCGCTGCTTCCACCGGTGGCCGGTGAACCGCCGCCCCCGCCGCCGCCGTCCAGCACGAGCCGGGTGATCAATGCCACGCTGAAGTCCAACGCGAACGGCGACACCTATCCGATCCAGATCTACCTGCCCGCCGCCTACGATGGCGGGACATCGACCTATCCCGCGATGTACCTGACGGACGGCGATGCGAAATTCAATTTCGGCACGTCGCGCTTCCAGAACTTCGTCGACATCCTCGAGCAGCAGGGCAAGAAGGCCATCGTCGTCGGCATCGGCGGCACCGCGCACCGCAACACCGACTACCTGCCGCCCGGCTCCACGGCGTATCACGACTTCGTCACGCGCGAACTCGTGCCGTACGTCGAATCGAATTACCGCGCCAACCCGGCCAGGCGCATGCTCTCGGGACTGTCGAACGGCGGCATCTTCGTCGCGAGCGCCTTCTTCATGGAGGGTGCGGGCCAATTCACCTTCCAGTACTTCTTCTCTTCCGAAGCCCCCTTCAACGGCCCGCTGGCCGCGCCGATGGATCAGCTCGAGAAGCAGATGTACGCCAACGCCGCCACCCGCGATGTTCCCGTGACGATGCTGCTGGCCTATGCCCTCAACAACAGCGGCGGCCCCACGATCACCGCGATGCACGACACGATCGCCAGCCGCAATTACAAGGGCCTGAAGCTGAGCCTGAAGGGGTATGCGGGCGGGCACACGCAGATGGATATCCCTTCGCTCGGAGACATCGCGGCGCGGTTCATCGACTAACTGCACGCGCTTCGGACCTCGCTCCGCGTGCGCCCTTCCTCCTCCTCCCAACGGAGGAGGGATCGAACTCCATGGCAGGCACAGAATCGCGGCCAGCCAGAAGGAGTCATCGATGCTCGAGAACAAGACGCTCGTCACCGCCTGCCTTGCGCGGGTCAGCGCGGGGGCGTGGCCGGAGGTCGAGGGGCATCACCTCGAGGTGCTGCAGACGGCGGGGTTGATAGCGCCGGTGGATACGCCTTCGATGCGGATCCAGGCGAGGCCGGCGCGGCGGTTTGCTTATCAGCTGACGCCGGCGGGGAAGGAGTTGCTTTGGCCGCGGAAGATTCGGCCCGCGACGTGAACCGACCCGGTGGTTCCGGGAGCACCCGGACTGCATCCGCTTGTTGACCATCTGGATCCGGCGGACAAAGGTGGATCCGGCATGCTTATGGGTGTACATCTGGATTCAACCCAGCCATCGAAATCCCCATGAGCATGCACATCTGGAACACGCGAAAACTCAGAGACGATCTGGTCCACGACAGGCTCGATGAAACCGATGGCCTCAAGTACATGCTGGCGGCGGCGCTGCTCTATGTGATCCTGAACTATTCGGCGCTCTGGTTCGGCGGCTACAGAAACTGGACCTTGCTGTTCGAAGCCGCCCTCACCCTCGCCATCAGCTTCGTGGGCACGCACGAAGCATTTGTCGCGAACGGTGCGGCTTCCGGGCGCGACTTCGTTCGTCGCTATTGCGTCATTGCGGTTCCCATCGGATTCAAGGTCCTGGCCCTCAATCTTCTGGTGGCGACCCTCATGCACTTTGGACTGCCGCATGTGCTGACGAACGACACGTTTCGGGACCCCGCTTTCGTTTATCGCCTGCTCGTGTTCGTCGCGTCGCTTGCCTACACCATCATCTACTTCATGCGGATTGCTCATCACATGCGCAAGGTGGCGATGGCGACATCGATTCGCGGCGGGGGCGATCGATCTGAATGATGGTACGTCGGCAGAGGTCAGTGCGTTGTTGGCAACGATGAGGTCTGCCACGGCGGATTCGAGGGAAATATCTATGCAGTCGTACCGTTGTTGATGAGTCCGAGATTCGTCAGCGCAGTCACAAGGCTGTCGAGCGCGGCATTCCCAGAACGAGACCCGCTCACTGTCGGCCTTGTCACGGGAGTTGCGCCGAAGAATCCCGCGCTCGCACCGGTATGTGAGAACGTGCCTCCCATGTAGAAGTCCTTCCAGCGAAACGACGTGATGCCGAGATTCCAAGTGTTGTCCGCCCCCGGATACAGCGCGTGCACGCCACTCGAAGGATCGACAGTGAATGCGGTGACCATCATCGATTCCCGAACCTGCAGCTCGAACCGGTCATAGACGATGTTGGGACCGGCTTTGGCGATGAGTCGAACACCGGTCTGGGGATCTCCGCCCTCATTAATGGGTGTTTCCATGTCTATGGAAACACCACGATTCGTCAGGCGATTGGAGCGACTCGAAACGACGATGGCCGTGCCGATTCCCGCGTCACCTCCCCGCCGCACCGCGAGCCGAGTCGCGACGTCGGTCTGGTTGAACACATTCCGCGTCCACGACATCACGTTCGAACTCGGGCTGTTGTTCGTATAGAGCGCCGGCACGCCGATGACGGTGTGGTATTGCGCCTGGGCGTGGATGAACAGCGGCCCCAAGGTGTTCGACTCATCCAGATCGCTACCGATCAGCGTGCACTTCGCGCTCTTGGCATCGAAGTAGGCCCCGTAACCCGTGTTGTGGTCAGTCAAGACGCTCTGGAAGACATTCGCGAAGCAGTTACCGACGTACACCCCGTGGCTTCCATTGGAACGAAACTCGGCCTGAATCAGCATGCCGGCATTCACGTCATTCAACGGCCACGCCGTGAATTGATCGTCAACTGAGAACCCGACGTCTGAGTTGAACGATGCGGTTATCTCAGCGCCGTACCAGCCGTTGCAATTGATGTACCGGTCGCCAGCCAGCGCTCCGACGTGGATGCCCTTGCCGTTGTGCCCGTTTGACGCGATACGGATGAAGCTACAGTAATTTGCAGCTATCCAAAGCCCACCTCCTGAAGCACCAGCCTCCGAATAGATTCCCACGCCTTCAATGCGGGCCCGCGTGCCTACAAGCTTCACGCCCCAACCTGTCGAGCCTGCTTTCTTCGTAACGCGCGACGGCAGGCCGGAAGTGCCGCTTTGATAGGTCGACCGATTTCCGTAGCCCTTCAGTGTCACGCCTTCGGGAACCTCGATGTTTGTGATCAGGTAGTCGCGGACCAAGAGGACCTCTGGGATACCGGCGGATCGTGCGAAGTTAAGCGCGTTTTGAATCTCGACCGTGCTGTCACAACCGTGAATGGCCCCGAACCACTCCACAACAACGGCGCCGTCGAAGATCCGCTTCCATCGCCGGCCGGTCGCATCCACGATGACCGTGCCGCCGTTGTCCGCGCTGGTCGTGTCGGAGGCATCCCGCTGGAAAGTTCCCGCCACGCCCGCGCCAGTGATGCGCACGCCAGCAGCGCGCCCTGTGTATGCGCGCAGCTCTGTGTACCCCTGCACCGGCAATGCGTTGTCAAAAATGCTCTGCGCTTCCTCGGCGTCATACCCGTATGCTGCCAAGGTAGCTGGGGCGGCAAGGTCTTCGCGCGTGACATAGGTAGCCATGAAACGGATCTCCTCGCAGTCGTTGAGCAAGGCACGATTGCCAGGGTATCTCGTGACCGCATGAACAGAGACTACCGTTTCACTGTCCACCTGCCATGGTTGAACGTTGATGCTCGTCGGCGCTCCCGCCCATCATCGCGTCAGCGTTCGCAGCTAGTCCTGCCCACGAACCACGGGGCGTTCTGTGATGAGTCAACCTCAGCTATTCGAAGCTGCAAGGACTAGCGCTGACGCCCCGCTTAACTTCGACATCCTGCTGCAGCCGGTGCCGGTGCCGGTGCCGCTGAAGCGAGCTCTACGCGCGCGCCGTGCACCAGCACCGCGGGCCAGCAGGCCCTGCGCCGCGGCCGCGTCGAGGCCCTCATCCACGGGCTTGTCGAGCGCGAAGTTCTGCAGCGCGTGCTCGGCCATCGACTGCGGCATCTCCTCCAGCACATCTTCGGACAACACACCTGGGGTGATGCTTTGGTCAGCGCTTGTACGTCGACCGGGCGAACCAGATCACGATCGCGCAGTTTGGCGCCTATGCCGACACGCGAGCCCGCTCGACGCAAGTCGACCAGGCCGTCGCTCCGCAAGCAGACGAACTTCAAACAAGTGCGGGGTTAGTCGCACTGGCACGAGCGATCTCCAGTCGCATCACCCGCGCCTCGGCCGGTGGCGCGCAAGATCACGTCTCCAGCAGACATTGAACACCGGCGTTGACCACCCCGCCAGGCGTGTATTCGGGGATCGAAACTGAAAGTTTTCTCGCGGACGACTGATCCTTGATGTTGACACTCTCGGCGGCTCTCTTCACAAGGCTGGCGAGTTCCTCGCGCTGCACGGCATCAGGGAAGCGATTAGCTTGGGCGAATCTCCGGGATCACCCAGCGAAAGCCTTGCCGACTTGCTATGGACGAGAAAAGAGCTCGGTGAGTCGGTTCGCAGCTCCGCCAAAGACTACCCACTGCAGCTGCCGTGCGAACCATCAATGCGAACCCGACTGCGTAGCAGCGTCCACCAAGGTCATCACGGTAGATCAATGTGCCGAGCTACTGCACTGCACAGCTGAGCGCGTGGAAGAAATGATGCGAACGGGTGAGATCCCAGGCCTCAGGATCGGCCGGAGTTGGATCTTCGTGTATCCGGACCTCCTGCATTTTCTTGCCGAGAAAGCTCGCGCGAAGCCGAATCGCGGCGCATGAAGCGAAGCCCACACGCGCCGCTCCCACAGGCCAAGCCATCAGCCCCCCGCGGCCGAATACCAGCGCTCGTCCCAACGAAATCGCTGGCTTCAAGCATGCGCAAGGGGACAAAAAAATACCCTAAGTGATTGACTCACTTAGGGCTGCTAGATCCATTCGAAGATCGATGGATCTGATTCTGGTAGGACGTACTGGATTCGAACCAGTGACCAACGGATTAAAAGTCCGCTGCTCTACCAACTGAGCTAACGTCCCGAATTCGGTTTCCCTTGGAAGGGAGTTCCTCGTTCTTGTTCTTCTTGGTGCTTCGCCGCTGTGTCAAACGCGGCAAAGCCCGAGATTATAGCGTGGTATTTGCAGCCACCCGATCGAGAACCCACCCCGCCGCGCACTGGCCGAAGGTGGCGGTCACGCTGACCACCGATCCGTAGCCATGGCAGTTGAGCGAACCGTCGCCGCTCTCGATGGCGCACGAAGCATCGGGCGGGGCCACGCTCTCGCGGCTGAAGACACAGGCCACGCCGATCTTGCGGCCTTCGCGCGGCGCGCCGTGCGACTTGCGCAGGCGTTGCCGCAGTTGCGCGAGCAGCGGGTCGTGCGTGACCTGCGAGAGGTCGTCGATGTCGACCTTGTGGGCGAGCCGCTTGCCGCCCGCCGCGCCGACGGTGACGAAGTCGGTGCCGCGTGCGACACCTCGCGCCCAGGCGGCCATCGCGAGCTTGGCCTTCACCTGGTCGCAGGCATCGATGACGGCATGCACGGGGCCGTTGGCGGCCTGCGCGGCTTCTAGCAGCGCGGGCCAGTTGTCGGGCTCGACGAACTCGTCGATCGGCAGCACGCGGCACTCGGCATTGATCTGCGCGATGCGCTCGCGCATGGCCTCGACCTTGGCCTGGCCCACGGTGCTGTCGAGCGCATGGATCTGGCGATTGATGTTCGACTCGGACACGTGGTCGAGATCGATCAGCGTGAGGCGACCCACCCCGCTGCGCGCCAGCGCCTCGACGGCCCACGATCCGACGCCGCCGATGCCCACGACGAGCACGTGCGCGTTGCGGATGCGCGCGGCGCCGCTCACGCCGTACAGGCGCTCGAGGCCGCCGAAGCGGCGCGCGAAATCGGGTGCCATCGCGTCGTCGCCAGACGCGACAAAACCGGCGGCTGCCTCGGGGGCAGTCGCCGGTTCGATCGTGGAGACGGGCTCGTGAACGGCGCTCAAGCGGAGGGCTCCGCCGGCACTAGCGCAGGCGCGAGAGACGCTCGCGGCCGGCCTGCGCGGCTTCCGACTGCGGGTAGGCCTTGGTCAGGTCTTCCAGCGTGCGGCGCGCGGCGCGCGTGTCCTTGAGCTCGATCTGGCAGTTCGCGATCGACAGCACGGCCTCGGGGGCCTTGGCATGGTCGGGCGCGAGCGAGAGCATCGAACGGAAGTTGGCGATGGCCTCGTTGTAGTTGCGCGTGGCGTACTGGGCGTTGCCGAGCCAGAACAGGGCCGAAGCGTTGTAGCCGCTTTGCGGGTAGCGCTTGACGAACTCGGCGAAGGCGGTCTGGGCCTGCGCGAACTGGCCGGCGCGGAACACGCCGAGCGCGGCTTCGAAGTCGGCCTTCTCGCGCGGATCGGCATTGAACTCGCGGCCATCGACCGTGACCTTCGAGGGCTCGTTCTGCTTGAGCCGATCGTCGATGGTGGTCTGCTTGGACTGCAGGTCGCTCACGGCGCGCGTGAGCTGCTCGTTCTGGCCGGTCATGCGCGCCAGGTCGCCGCGCATCTGCTCGATCTGCGTCTGCAGGTCGAGCAGGCTTCGCCGCAACTGGCCGTTCTCGTCGCTCAGGCGCTGATCGGTCTGCTGGCGCACGGCCTCCACGCGCTGGCGCAGGTCGAGGATGGCCTTGCGGGCCTCGTCATCCTCGAACAGCGCGGCCTGCGATCCGGCCGAGGCGCACAACAGGGCGGCCGCCAGGGCCGCGCCACGCCACAGAGCGCGTTGGGCGGGTCGCATCACCGGGTGTAGCGGATTTCGGCGCGACGGTTCTGCGCCCAGACTTCTTCACCCGCGCCGGTCACGGCGGGCTTTTCCTTGCCGAAGCTCACGGCTTCGATCTGGCTGTCGTTCACGCCCAGCAGCGTGAGCGCACGGCGCACGGCTTCCGAACGCTTCTGGCCCAGCGCGAGGTTGTACTCGCGGCCGCCGCGCTCGTCGGTGTGGCCTTCGATCGAGATGCGGCGCTGTGCGTTGGCCTTGAGGAAACGGGCATGGCCGTCGATCAGCGACTGGAACTCGGGCTTGACCGTGTAGCTGTCGTAGTCGAAAAACACGATGCGCTCGACGCCCACCGGGCCTTGCGCGGTGCCGGCGTTGGGATCGATCGTGACGGGCGCCACGGAAGTGGTCGCGCCCTGGTTGCCGGCGCCACCGGTGGTGCCGGTGCGGTCGGTCACGGGCGTTTCGTTGAGCTTGGTGCCCGACGAGCAGCCTGCGATCAGCGCCACGATGGCCAGCGAATAAATCGTACGTTTCAACATTTCGAACTCCTCAGATAAACCTAATCATTGCTTTTGAAACGGACCCCAGTCCGGTTCCCTGATGTCTCCTGCCTGACCCGCCAGCCGTGCCTTTATTTTTCCGTCCAGCGTGGTCGTCATGAGGGCTTCGCGACCTTGCAGTTGCGTGGCGTAGACGATCAGCTTGCTATTGGGGGCAAAACTCGGACTCTCGTCCGCCGAGGTGTCGGTGATGGCGGTGACATTGCCGCTGGCCAACTCCATCACATGGAGTTTGAAGGCCCCTCCCACGCGGGAGATGTAGGCCAACCACCGGCCGTCGGCGCTGACGGAAGGAGAAATGTTGTAGGTACCGCTGAAGGTGACCCGGGTCGGGTTACCGCCGTTGGCACCCATCTTGTAGATCTGCGGCGCGCCGCCGCGGTCGCTCACGAAGTAGATGGTGCTGCCGTCGGCCGAGTAGACCGGTTCGGTGTCGATGCTCGCGCTCTGGGTCAGCCGACGCGGCTCGCCGCCGCTGGCCGGGATGGTGTAAAGCTGCGAGCCGCCATCGCGGCTCAGCGTGACGGCGAGCGTGCTGCCGTCGGGCGCCCAGGCCGGCGCGCTGTTGGAGCCGCGGAAGTTGGCGACCAGCCGGCGCTGGCCGCTGGCCACGTTGTGCACGTAGACCACGGGCTTGCGCGACTCGAAGGACACGTAGGCCAGTTGCTGGCCGTTGGACGACCAGACCGGCGAGATGATCGGCTCGGGGCTGGCCAGCGCGGCCTGCGCGTTCTCGCCGTCGGCATCGGCCACCCACAGCGAGTAGCGGCTGCCGCCCTTGGTCACGTAGGCGATGCGGGTCGAGAAGATGCCCTTGTCGCCCGTGAGCTTCTCGTAGACGTAGTCGGCGATGCGGTGCGAGGCGAGTCGCAGGTCGCCCTGGGGAACGATGTAGCTCTGGCCGCCGAGATCGCCGCCGTTCGGTCCGCGCACCACGTCCCAGAGACGGAAGCGCACGTCGTACCGGCCGTCGGCCAGGCGCGTGACGCTGCCGACCACGAGCGAGTCGGCGGTGCGCTGGCGCCAGACGGAGAAATCAGGACGCGAGCCCTCGTCGAGCGCCTGGCCCGAGGCATCGACGCCGCGGAACTGGCCGCTGCGCTCGAGGTCGGCCTGGACGATCTCGGAGATCTTCTGCGGCGAGGAATCCTGGCCGCGGAACGGCACGAGCGCGATGGGCAACTGGGTCAGCCCCACGCCCGACACCTCGACCTTGAACTGGGCGAGTGCGGGCAAAACGGGGGAGGCAGCCAGGGCCGCAATGACCGTGCGGCGACCCAAAAGCGATGAAGAAGGAGTTGGAGAGAGGGCTTGCAACGGCTTGTTCATGCGGTTTCGGAGAGATCTCGGGTTGAAAAAGTTTCTCCCCTTGTAACGGGGCCACATGGTACACATTGCTTTGATGGCGCCATGGCAAAACGTTCCATGCGGGGCCGGGTCCTACATTCAAAATGCTTCAGGAAAGCGGTCCGAAGCACCGGCCCGGGCCGCTGAAAGGGTGTTCCGACCCGCCCCGTAGAATCCGCCGCCATGCAGACACCCCCCGGCAGCGAAGCCGCACGCCCTCCCCTGATGCGCCGGCTGGCGCGGCTCATGACCTGGTTCGGCGGTTCGCGCCAGTGGTGGGCGCTGGGACTGAGCGGCGCGATGCTGGCCGCCATCACCGAGCCGCTGATGGCGGCCCTCCTCAAGCCGCTGCTCGACCGCGGCTTCACGCGCGGCGAAATGCCGCTGTGGTTCGTGCCGGCGGCCGTGCTGCTGTTGTTCGCGGTGCGCGGCATCGCCCAGTTCATCTCGCAGTACGCGCTCTCGCGCATCGCCAACGAAGGCATGCAGCGGCTGCGCAAGGTGCTGTTCGACCGGCTGCTGGGCGCCGAGCTCGCACTGTTCGCGCGCCAGTCGGCCAGCACGCTGTCGAACACCGTGGTCTATGAAGTGCAGACCGGCGCGATGCTGCTGGTGCAGGCGCTGCTGGGGCTGTCGCGCGACGGCTTCACGCTGGTGGCGCTGCTGGGCTACCTGGTCTATCTGAACTGGAAGCTCACGCTGATCGTGGCCTTCCTGGTGCCGAGCATCTCCTGGATCATGAAGGTGTTCTCCAAACGCCTCTACAAGCTGACGCAGCAGGGCCAGCAGGCCACCGACGAACTGGCCTACGTGGTGGAAGAGAACGTGCTGGCCCACCGCATGGTGCGCCTGCATGGCGCCGAAACGGCCCAGGCCCAACGCTTCGAGCAGTTGAGCCAGAAGCTCAACCGGCTGGCCGTGAAGTCCACCATCGCCCAGGCCGCGACCACCCCGCTCACGCAGATGATGGCCTCGCTGGCGCTGTCGGTGGTGGTGATGATCGCGCTCTGGCAGAGCGGCAAGCAGGGCTTCACGGTCGGCGGTTTCGTCGCCTACATCACGGCGATGCTGATGCTGATCGCGCCGATCCGGCGCCTCGCCGAAGTGGCCGGCCCGATCACGCGCGGCCTGGCCGCCCTCGAGCGCGGCCTGGCGCTGGTCGACGAGGTGCCGACCGAGCCGCAGGGCAGCTTCGGCATGGCGCATGCCCAGGGCCGTATCGAATTCCGCGACACGCGCGTGAACTACCGCGGCGACGACGAGCGCCCCGCCCTCGACGGCGTGAGCATCGCCATCGAGCCGGGCCAGAACGTGGCCTTCGTCGGCCCCTCGGGCTCGGGCAAGACCACGCTGATGAACCTGCTGCCGCGCTTCGTGCTGCCCAGCGGCGGCCAGGTGCTGCTCGACGGCCACGACATCTCGGAATGGGAGCTCAAGAGCCTGCGCTCGCAGTTCGCCATGGTGAGCCAGGACGTGGTGATGCTCAACGACACCCTCGCGGCCAACGTGGCGCTGGGCGCCGACGCCGGGATCGATCGCGACCGCGTGCTGGCCTGCATCGCGGCCGCCAACCTCAGCACCCACGTCGAGGGCCTGCCCCAGGGCATCGACACCGTGCTGGGCCACAACGCCACCCAGCTCTCGGGCGGCCAGCGCCAGCGCCTCGCGATCGCGCGCGCGCTCTACAAGGATGCGCCGGTGCTGCTGCTCGACGAGGCCACCTCGGCCCTCGACACCGAATCCGAGCGCCTGGTGCAGGACGCCCTGCAGCGCCTGATGCAGAACCGCACCACGCTGATCGTGGCGCACCGCCTGTCGACCATCCAGCATGCCGACCGCATCATCGTGATGGAACAGGGCCGCGTGGCCGAGCAGGGTTCGCACGCGCAGCTGATGGCGCTCGACGGCCTCTATGCACGGCTGCAGACGAACGCGGTGCGCAGCGCCGCCGCGGGTCAGGATCCGACGCTCTGATCCCGGCCGCCGGGCGGCGCCGGCCTTGAAACGCCCTCCGCCACCAGCACGCCCGCCGAGAGGATGAACTCGGCCGCGCTGCGGATGTCGCCCTCGAGCGCGGCCCGGGCCTTGGCGCCGTCGCGCCGCTTCAGCGCCGCGAGCAGCGCCGCATGGTGCACCACCCCCGTCTTCTCGCCCACGCGGCGCGAGCCGGCGCGCAGGTCGTAGTTGAGGATCGGCCCGATGCGCAGCCACAGCGCCTCGATCATCTGCAACAGCATCGGCATGTCGGCCGCGGCATAGACCGCGAAGTGGAATTCCTTGTTGAAGGTGACCAGCCTCGAGCCATCGGGACTCGCGGCCTTCATCTCGGCGACGAAGGCATCGTGGCGCTCGGCGATCTCGCGCAGCGCCACCGTGCCGACCGCCGCGGCCGCCGCCTCGGTCGCCAGCCCCTCGAGGTTGGTGCGGATCACCGTGATCTCCTTGAACTGCGCGGCCGTCATGCGCGGCACGCGCAGGGTGCGGCTGGGCGTCAGCTCGAGCGCCTGCTCGGCCACCAGCCGCTGCATCGCCTCGCGTACCGGCATCACGCTCACGCCCAGCGCCGCCGCAGCGCTGCGCAGCGAGATCTGCTCGCCCGGCATCATCTGCCCGCTCATCACCAGGTCGCGCAACTGGTCGTAGACGTTGGCGCTGAGCGTCTGGCGCTTGAGCGGGGTGACGAGGTCGGAGAGCTCCATGCCGGCGAGTATACGGTTCGGGGTATACCCTATGAGATATCTGTGATCACAGATCTACGATGCCGACCGTTCTCTGTCACACCCCAAGGAGCTATTCAGAATGTGGAACGGAAATTCCCTCGCCGGCCGACGCGTGCTCGTCACCGCGGGCGCCAGCGGCATCGGCCTCGAGATCGTGCGTGCCTTCGCCGCGGCCGGCGCCCGTGTCTTCGCCTGCGACGTGCAGGCCGAGGGCCTGGACCGGCTGTCGGCCGAGTTGCCCGAGGTCGGCAGCTGCCTCGCCGACGTCTCGAGCGAGGAACAGGTCGCCCGGCTGTTCGAAGCCACGGACCGCGAACTCGGCGGCCTCGACGTGCTGGTCAACAACGCCGGCGTGGCCGGCCCGACCGGTGGCATCGAGACCCTCTCGCTCGACGACTGGAACCGCACGCTGGCCGTCAACATCACGGGACAGTTCCTCTGCGCCCGGCTCGCGGTGCCACGGCTGCGCCAGGGCCGCAATCCCTCGATCGTCAACCTGTCCTCGGCCGCCGGCCATCTGGGCATGCCGGGCCGCTCGCCCTACTCGGCCTCGAAATGGGCGGTGATCGGTTTCACCAAGACGCTCGCGCTCGAACTCGGCCCCGACGGCATCCGCGTCAACGCGATCCTGCCGGGCGCGGTCGACGGGCCGCGCATCCGCGCCGTGATCGCCGCCAAGGCCCAGGCGCTCGGCAAGCCCATCGAGGAAGTCACGCGCATCTACACCTCGCAGTCCGCGCTCAACCGCATGGTGACGGCCGGCGACATCGCGAACATGGTGCTGTTCGCCGCCAGCGACCTGGCGGCCAGCGTCACCGGCCAGGAGCTCGTGGTCGACGGCCACACGCAGGCGCTGAGCTGACCCCGCCCCTGTTCTTCTCTTCCCGACCTCACCCGAATCCCGACCATGGCCACCCGCACCAAAGCCATCATCACCTGCGCCCCCACCGGCGCGATCCACACGCCGAGCATGTCGCCGCACCTGCCGGTGACGGCCGACGAGATCGCCGCCGCCTCGATCGAGGCCGCCCGCGCCGGTGCCGCGATCCTGCATCTGCACGCGCGCGATCCGAAGGACGGCCGCCCCTCGCAGGACCCGGCGCTGTTCCGTCCCTTCCTCTCGAAGATCAAGGCGGCCACCGACGCGGTGATCAACCTCACCACCGGCGGCAGCCCGCACATGAGCGTCGAGGAGCGCATGCGCCCGGCCACCACCTTCAAGCCCGAGCTGGCCTCGCTCAACATGGGCTCGATGAACTTCGGCCTGTTCCCGATGCTCGAGCGCTTCAAGTCCTTCGAGCACGAGTGGGAGCGCGAGCACCTCGAGAACAGCCGCAACCTGATCTTCAAGAACACCTTCGCCGACATCGAGAACATCCTGCGCCTGGGCGAGGCCAACGGCACGCGCTTCGAGTTCGAGTGCTATGACGTCAGCCACCTCAACAACCTGCGCCACTTCATGGACCGCGGCCTGGTGCGCGCGCCGGTGTTCGTGCAGACGGTGTTCGGCATCCTCGGCGGCATCGGCGCCGATCCCGAGGACCTGATGCACATGCACCGCACGGCGGCGCGCCTGTTCGGCGACCGCTTCCAGTGGTCGATCCTCGGCACCGGCCGCAACCAGCTGCCGCTGGCCACCATCGGCGCGGCCATGGGCTCGCACGTGCGCGTCGGCCTCGAGGACTCGCTGTGGATCGGCCCGGGCCGGCTCGCCGCCTCGAGCGCCGAACAGGTGCTGCGCATCCGCGCCGTGCTCGAGGCGCTGAACATCGACATCGCGACACCCGACGAGGCGCGCGAGATCCTCGGCCTCAAGGGCGCGGCCCAGGTCGACTTCTAGCCCTCGTTTTCCCATCGTCCGCAGCGCCGCCGCATCGCACGGCGCGCCGCTGCATTCCTTCATCAGAACAAGACTTCAGAGAGAGACACCGATGGCACACACATCCATCCCCGGCGCCCGCCTCGGGCCCGCGGCCGACACGGCCACCACCGACGAGCAGGCTTCGCTCAACGCATTGATCTTCCGCAAACTGATGCCGCTGCTGGTGCTGGCCTACGTGATCAGCTTCATCGACCGCACCAACATCGCGCTCGCCAAGAGCCACATGGCGGTCGACATCGGCATCTCGGCCGCGGCCTACGGCCTGGGCGCGGGCCTGTTCTTCCTGAGCTACGCGTTGCTCGAGGTGCCGAGCAACCTGGTGATGCACCGCGTGGGCGCGCGCTGGTGGATCGCGCGCATCATGATCACCTGGGGCCTGCTGTCGGCCGGCATGGCCTTCGTCACCGGCGAGACCTCGTTCTACGTGATGCGCGTGCTGCTCGGCGCGGCCGAGGCCGGCCTGTTCCCGGGCGTGATGCTCTACCTGAACTACTGGTTCGGCCGCAAGGACCGGGCGCGCGCCACCGGCTACTTCCTGCTCGGCGTGTGCATCGCCAACATCCTCAGCGGCCCGGTCGGCGGCGCGCTGCTGCAGATGGACGGCCTGCTGGGCTGGCACGGCTGGCAATGGATGTTCGTGATCGAGGGCCTGCCGGCCGTGGCGCTGGCCTTCGTGGTCTGGCGCAAGCTGCCCGACGGGCCGACCGATGCGAGCTGGCTCACGCCTGCGCAGGCCCGGGCAATCGAGCAGGGCCTCGCCGCCGAACGCGCCGAGGACGCGGCCCATGGCCAGGTCGGCGAATCGTTCCGTGCCTGCCTGGTCGACAAGCAGATCTGGCTCGCGATCTTCGTCTACTTCTGCCACCAGATCAGCATCTACACGGTGATCTTCTTTCTGCCGAGCATCATCGGCACCTACGGCAAGCTCACGCCGCTGCAGATCGGCGCGCTCAATTCGCTGCCCTGGGTCGCCGCCGCGGTCGGCGCGATCGCGCTGCCGCGGCTCGCGGTCACGCCGCAGCGCGGGCGCCTGCTGCTGCTGATCGGGCTGGTCGCCATGGCCGTGGGGCTGGGCATCGCGGCCTTCGCGAGCCCGGCCGTCGCGCTCGCGGGCTTCTGCCTCACGGGCTCGATGTTCTTCGTGGTGCAGTCGGTGATCTTCCTGTTCGCTTCCTCGCGCCTGGCCGGCGTGGCGCTCGCGGGCGGGCTGGCCCTGGTCAACACCTGCGGCCTGCTGGGCGGCTTCATCGGACCGTCGGTGATGGGATGGATCGAGCAGAGCACGGGCAGCACGAAGAACGGCCTGCTCGCGATGGCCGTGCTGCTGGTGCTGGCGGCGCTCGCCAGCATCGGGATGCGCCAGGGGCGCGAGTCGCGGCGTTAAGAGCCCGAAGGCTCAGAGCAAGACGATGTCGTACTGCCCCTGCCCGATCGCCGGCTCGGACTGCAGCGAGATCGGCTTGCCGATGAAGTCGCTGAGCCCGGCCAGGTGCTGGCTCTCCTCGTCGAGGAACAGCTCGATCACCTGCGGCGACGAGACGATGCGGAACTCGCGCGGCGTGAACTGCCGCGCCTCGCGCAGGATCTCGCGCATCACGTCGTAGGCCACGCTGCGCGCGGTCTTCACGATGCCCTGCCCGCCGCAGGCCACGCAGGGCTCGCACAGCATGTGGGCCAGCGATTCGCGCGTGCGCTTGCGCGTCATCTCGACCAGGCCGAGCTGCGAGAAGCCGCCGGCCGTGGTCTTCACGCGGTCGCGCGCGAGCTGCTTGCGGAACTCGCCGAGCACCTGCTCGCGGTGGTCGTCGCGCGCCATGTCGATGAAGTCGACGATGATGATCCCGCCCAGGTTGCGCAGCCGCAGCTGGCGCGCGATGGCCTGCGCCGCCTCGAGGTTGGTCTTGAAGATGGTGTCGTCGAAGTTGCGCGCGCCGACGAAGCCGCCGGTGTTCACGTCGATGGTGGTCAGTGCCTCGGTCTGGTCGACCACGAGGTAGCCGCCCGACTTGAGATCGACCCGGCGCCCCAGCGCGCGCGCGATCTCCTCGTCGACCGAATAGAGGTCGAAGATCGGCCGCTCGCCGCGGTAGTGCTGCAGCTTGCCGGCCGCCTTGGGCATGAACTCGAGGCCGAACTTCAGCAGCAGCTCGAACTGCTCGCGCGAATCGATGCGGATGGTCTGCGTGTCCTCGGTGGTGAGGTCGCGCAGCACGCGCTGCAGCAGGCTCAGGTCCTGGTGCAGCAGCGACATCGGCGGCAGCCGCGTCGAGGCCTCGCGGATGCGCGACCAGGTCTTGCGCAGGTAGGCGATGTCGTCGGCGAGCTCGGCGTCGGTCGAATCCTCGCCGTTGGTGCGCAGGATGAAGCCGCCGGTGTTCTCGGGCACCACGCCGCCGCTGTCGGCGGCCGCGGCGGCCTCGATCAGCGCGAGCATGCGCGAGCGCAGCGCATCGCGCAGGTCGGCCGGGATCTTCTGCGACACGCCGATGTGGTTGTCCTGCGGCAGGAACACGAGCAGCCGGCCCGCGATGCTGATCTGCGTCGACAGCCGCGCGCCCTTGGTGCCGATCGGGTCCTTGATGACCTGCACCAAGAGCGACTGGCCCTCGAACACCTGCTTCTCGATCGGCACCATGGTGCCGCCGTTGCGGTGGTCGCGTTCGGCTGGCGCGGCGCTGGGCCGCGAGCCCGGCGTGAACGGGGCCACGATGTCGGCCACGTGCAGGAAGGCGGTGCGTTCGAGCCCGATGTCGATGAAGGCCGACTGCATGCCCGGCAGCACGCGCGAGACCTTGCCCAGGTAGATGTTGCCGACCAGTCCGCGCTCGAGCGTGCGCTCGACGTGCAGCTCCTGCACCGCGCCGTGCTCGACCACCGCCACGCGGGTCTCCTGCGGGGACCAGTTGATCAGGATGTCTTGCATGGAGTTCTCGGTTGTCTCGGTTGTCTCAAGTGGGGAAACCGGCGCGCCGCAGCAGTTGCGCGGTCTCGAACATGGGGAGGCCCATGATGCCCGAATAGGAGCCGCTGATGTGCTCGACGAAGGCGGCCGCCGCGCCCTGGATGCCATAGGCGCCGGCCTTGCCCAGCGGCTCGCCGCCTTCGACGTAGCGGCGGATCTGCGCGCGGGTCATGGGCGCGAAGCGCACGCGCGACACGCTGAGCGCGGCCTGCCGGCGCCGGCCCTGCTGCAGCGCCACGGCGGTCAGCACGCGGTGCGTGGTGCCCGACAGCAGCGCCAGCATGCGCTCGGCATCGCGCGCGTCCTCGGGCTTGCCGAGGATGGTGCGGCCCAGCGCCACGGTGGTGTCGGCGCACAGCACGGGCGCATCGGCCAGGCCGCGGCGACGCAGGCGCGCCACGGCGGCATCGAGCTTGAGCGCGGTCACGCGCTGCACGTAGGCAGTGGGCGATTCGCCGGGCAGCACGGTCTCGAGCGCCTCGGCGTCTTCGTCGTCGGCGGCCAGTAGCAGTTCATGGCGCACGCCGAGATGGCCGAGCAACTGGGCGCGGCGCGGGCTCTGCGAGGCGAGGTAGAGGAAGGTCGGGGTGGTCGGCACGGCGGTCGTCTCTGTGAAGCGGAAGAAAAGACGGGGTCGATGGAGTAACGCGGCGAAGTCCTCGTCGCGCGACGGCTCGACGGGCCGCTCATTCGCGGTGGTAGGGATGGCCCGCGTTGACCGACCATGCGCGGTAGAGCTGCTCCACCAGCAGCACGCGCGCCATCGCATGCGGCAGGGTCAGATCGGACAGGCGGATGCGCTCGTGGGCCGCGGCCTTGAAGGCCGGGTCGAGCCCGTCGGGGCCGCCGATCACCAGCGCGACGTCGTCGCCCTCGCCCTGCCAGCTCTGCAGCCGCGCGGCCAGGGCCTTGGTGGTCAGCGCGGTGCCGCGCTCGTCGAGCACCACGATGCGCATGCCGCGCGCGATGGCGGCCTCGATGCGTTCGCGTTCGGCGGCGTAGAGGGTCTCGAGCGATTTGGAACCGCGCGGCTCGGTCTTGACCGCGCGCAGTTCGAGCTTGAGTTCGGGCGGGAAGCGCTTGGCGTAGTCGTCCCAGGCAGTCTGTGCCCAGTCGGGCATGCGCTGCCCGACTGCGACCACCAGCAGCTTCATGCGCTGCGCGAAGCGGTCTTGCGCGCGGGCGCCTTCTTCACCGCGGGCTTGGCCGCCGGCTTCGCGCCCGTCTTGGCGGCGGCCTTCTTGGCCACCGGCTTGCCGACCACCACCACCGGCGCCTTCTTGGCCGGTGCCTTCTTCGCTGCGGTCTTGGCGCCGGTCTTGGCAGTGGTCTTGCCTGCAGCCTTCCTCGGCGCGGCCTTGGCTTCCTTGGCCTCGCGCTCGGCGGCGCGGATCGCGGTCTTGGCGGCGCTCGCGCGGCGCAGCGAGGTCGGCGCCTTGGCGGCCGCGGGCTTGGCTTCCTTGTCCTCGGAGGCGCGGACCGGCTTGCTGGCGCCGAGCTTCAGGCGCACGGGCTTGTCGCCCCAGATTTCCTCGAGGTGGTAGTACTGGCGGATCGCCGGCTGCATGATGTGCGCGACGGCCTGTCCGCAGTCCACGATGATCCACTCGCCGTTTTCCTCGCCTTCCACGCGCGGCTTGCCGAAGCCGGCATCGCGCACCGCGTCGCGCACGCTCGCGGCCAGCGCCTTGGTCTGGCGGTTCGACGTGCCCGAGGCCACGATCACGCGCTCGAACAGTGGCGAGAGATGCTCGGTGTCGAATACCTGGATGTCCTGCGCCTTGACGTCTTCGAGCCCATCGATGATGGCTCGCTGGAGTTTCTGGGTGTCTTTCTTGGCGGCGGCTTCAGTGGTCATCAGGCAGAGCGATAGAGGAAGTGTTGGTCAATATAGCGTGCAACCGTGGACGGAACCAGTGAGGAAATCTCCTCGCCCAGCGACGCACGCCGCCGGATGTCGGTGGCGCTGATGTCCATGGCAGGCAGTTCGAGCGCCTCGAAACGCGCGCCGGCCGGGAGGCCGGGCAGCGTATTCGGATCAAAACGGGCGGTGTCGGCCGTCGATAATGCGCGATACGCTACAGAAATAGTAGCGACCGCGAGTATATCCTGCCAGCCGTGCCAGCTCGGCAGGGCCCGCGCCTGGTCGGCGCCCATGACCAGCACCAGCTCGGCGTCGGGCTGCGCCTGCTGCAGTTCGTGCAGGGTGTCGATGGTGTAGGTGGGGCCGTCGCGCAGCATCTCGCGCGAATCGACCACCACGCCCGGGATGTCGCCGAACGCCAGTTGCGCCATCGCTAGGCGGTCTTTCGCGGGCGTGAGTTCGCGCACCTTGTGCCAGGCATGCCCGGTCGGAAAGACATAGAGCGCCGTGAGGCCCAGCTGCTCGAGCGCGGCCCGCGCCAGCGCCACGTGGGCA
This sequence comes from Variovorax sp. GW821-FHT09B01, assembly GCF_059418345.1. Taxonomy (NCBI): domain Bacteria; kingdom Pseudomonadati; phylum Pseudomonadota; class Betaproteobacteria; order Burkholderiales; family Comamonadaceae; genus Variovorax; species Variovorax sp. GW821-FHT09B01. The sequence goes on from NZ_JBWKPQ010000002.1 coordinate 829,203, forward strand.
TCGTGCGGCGGATCGAAGGCGCCGCCGAACACGCCGATGCGCGGCGCGTTCTTCGAAACGTTCACGGCAGCCACGCGCGGCGCACGATGAAGTCGCTGTAGAGCGCCGCCTCGGGCGACCCCGGCTCGGGCTCGCGGCGGTAGGCCCAGCTCGCCTGCGGCGGCATCGACAGCAGGATCGATTCGGTGCGCCCGCCCGACTGCAGCCCGAAGTGCGTGCCGCGGTCCCACACGAGGTTGAACTCGACGTAGCGGCCGCGCCGGTAGAGCTGGAACGCGCGTTCGCGCTCGCCCCAGGCCATGCCGCGGCGGCGTTCCACCAGCGGCAGGTAGGCCGGCAGGAAGGCATCGCCGACCGAGCGGATCAGCGCGAAGCCGTTGTCGACGCCACCCTCGGCGAAGTCGTCGAAGAAGATGCCGCCGATGCCGCGCTGCTCGTTGCGGTGCTTGAGGAAGAAATACTCGTCGCACCAGGTCTTGAAGCGCGGGTACTTGTCCTCGCCGAAGGGCGCGAGCGCATCGCGGCAGACGGTGTGGAAATGCACCGCGTCTTCCGCGAAGCCGTAGCAGGGCGTGAGGTCCATGCCGCCGCCGAACCAGCAGACCGGCTCGCCGCCGGCCGGCAGCGCGGCCAGCATGCGCACGTTCATGTGGACGATCGGCACGTAGGGGTTGCGCGGATGGAACACCAGCGACACGCCCATCGCCTCGAAGGGCGCGCCGGCCAGCTCGGGCCGGTTCTGCGTGGCCGAGGGCGGCAGCTTCGGGCCGCGCACCTGCGAGAAGCCGCAGCCCGCACGCTCGAACAGCTCGCCGCCTTCGAGGATGCAGGTGAGCCCGCTGCCCTGCAGCGGCTCGTCGGGCGCCTTGTGCCAGGCATCGCGCACCGCGGTGCCGCCATCGGCCGCCTCGATCGCGGCGACGATGGACTGCTGCAGCCCGCGCAGATAGTCGCCGACCGCCTGGGGATCGGAGGGTTGCCGCTGCATCAACCGTTGGTGCCGTGGCTGCGCGCCTGCACGGCGCGGAAGCCGATGTCGCGGCGGTACTGGGCGCCGTCGAAGCGCACCCGCGCCGCCACCTCGTAGGCGCGCTGCTGCGCGAGCTTCACGCTGTCGGCCAGCACGGTCACGCAGAGCACGCGGCCGCCGCTGGTCTGGAGCTCGCCGTCCTTGACGGTGGTGCCGGCGTGGAACACCACGGCATCGGGCGCCTCGGCGGGAATGCCGTCGATGCGGTCGCCCTTGCGCGGCGAGAGCGGGTAGCCGTGCGCGGCCATCACCACGCCGAGCGCGACGCGGCGGTCCCACTGCAGCTCGACCTGGTCGAGCGTGCCGTCGGTGGCGTGCCAGAACACCTCGAACAGGTCGGACTTCAGCCGCATCATGATCGGCTGGGTCTCGGGGTCGCCCATGCGGCAGTTGAACTCGAGCGTCTTGGGATGGCCCTGGGCGTCGATCATCAGGCCGGCATAGAGGAAGCCGGTGTAGGGAATGCCGTCCTTTTCCATGCCGCGGATGGTCGGCAGGATGATCTCGCGCATGGCGCGCGCATGCACCTCGGCCGTGACCACGGGCGCGGGCGAGTAGGCGCCCATGCCGCCGGTGTTGGGGCCTTCGTCGTTGTCGAGCAGGCGCTTGTGGTCCTGGCTGGTGGCCAGCGCGGTCACGTTCTTGCCGTCGCACAGCACGATGAAGCTGGCTTCCTCGCCCTGCAGGAACTCCTCGATCACGACGCGCGCGCCGCCTTCGTTATGCGACACGCCGAACTTGTTGTCGACCAGCATGAAGTCGACCGCGTCGTGCGCTTCCTGCGCGGTCATGGCCACCACCACGCCCTTGCCGGCGGCCAGGCCGTCGGCCTTGACCACGATCGGCGCGCCCTTGGCGTCGATGTACGCATGGGCGGCGGCGGCGTCGGTGAAGGCCTCGTACTCGGCCGTCGGGATCTTGTGGCGCTTCATGAAGGCCTTGGAGAAGGCCTTCGAGCTCTCGAGCTGGGCGGCGGCCTTGGTCGGGCCGAAGATGCGCAGGCCGTGCGCGCGGAATTCGTCGACCACGCCCGCAGCCAGCGGGGCCTCGGGGCCGACCACCGTCAGTGCGATCTTTTCCTTGAGCGCCCACTCGCGCAGCGCGGCGGGCTCGGTGATGTCGATGCTGTCGTAGCGCGGGTCGGTGACCGTTCCGCCATTGCCGGGCGCCACATAGATGCGGCTGACCCGGGTGGCCTGCGCCAGCCGCCATGCCAGGGCATGTTCGCGGCCCCCTCCCCCAATCACCAGTACCTTCATTCTCGGGCCTTCATACGCTGTGTTCTTTCCATCATTGCTGCTGCCGGGTGCCGGCCCTCATTCGGACAGCGAGGCGTTGTGATAGACCTCCTGCACGTCGTCCAGGTCCTCGAGCACGTCGAGCAGCCGCTGCATCTTCGCGGCGTCCTCGCCGACGACGTCGATGGTGTTCTCGGCCCGCATCGTGACCTCGGCCACCTCGGGCTTCAGGCCCGCCGCCTCGAGCGCGTTCTTCACCGCCTCGAAGTCGCCGGGCGCGGTGATCACCTCGATGGCGCCGTCGTCGTCGGTCACGACGTCTTCCGCGCCGGCCTCGAGCGCCACTTCCATCACCTTGTCTTCATCCGTGCCCGGGGCGAAGACGAACTGTCCGCAATGCTTGAACTGGAAGGCCACCGAGCCCTCGGTGCCCATGTTGCCGCCGTGCTTGGCGAAGGCGTGGCGCACTTCGGCCACGGTGCGCACGCGGTTGTCGGTCATGGTGTCGACGATGATCGCCGCGCCGCCGATGCCGTACCCTTCGTAACGAATTTCTTCGTAATTGACGCCTTCGAGGTTGCCCGTGGCCTTGTCGATGTTGCGCTTGACGGTGTCGGCCGGCAGATTGACCGCCTTGGCCTTTTCGACTGCCAGCCGCAGGCGGGGGTTGGCGCTCAGGTCGCCGCCGCCGGCCCGGGCCGCCACCATGATTTCACGGATGGCGCGGGTCCAGAGCTTTCCTCGTTTTTCGTCCTGCCGGCCCTTCCGGTGCTGAATATTTGCCCATTTGCTGTGTCCGGCCATGGCTTTTCTCTCGCTGTCCTGTGTTTTCGAAGCAGGCTGCGAGTTTACTGTCCGGCGCGCACAACGGACCGGCGCCGCGGGCGGGCGGGCCGGTCAAACCTTTTGGTGATAATCCCTCGATGACGCCATTGCCTTTCGCCGGGTCGGGATATCCGACGCTGCCGCCCACCCGCCACGCACGCCGTGCGAGCCGGGCGGACACCGCGCAGGCAGGCCCCGATCCCCTCGCAAAGGCTTCCTGATCGTGCGCTTCCAGGGCGAAACACCCTCCTCTTCCTCCTCCCTGCGCGTGGAGCGCCTGTCTTTCGCGGACAGCCTGGCGCTGGCCGCCGACGGACCGGCGCCCTTCGCCGCCATCGGCTACGGCACGCCCGACCGCATCGACTGGATGCCGCCGGTCGACGCCAGCGTGCTCTCGGCGCGCGGCGCCGTCGCCGACGTCTGGCATGCTGCCGGCCCGGCGGTCCAGACCGGCCGCACCGGCCTCGTGCGCTGGCGCGCCGACGACCACTGGCTGCTCGGCGCGATCGACCTCGACGAAAGCGTCGAGAAACAGGGTCTGGCCGAGCTGGCGCACCGCGCCTACCGCGACCTGTTCGCCACGCTCGACCAGAGCGGCATCGCCCATCCGCTGCGGATCTGGAACTACCTGCCGCAGATCAACGGCGACGGCGGCGGGCTCGAGCGCTACCGCCAGTTCAACCTGGGCCGCCAGGATGCCTTCCTCGAAGCCGGCCGCGCCGCCTTCGAAGGCGCGCCGGCCGCCTGCGCGCTCGGCATCCACCGCGGCGCGCTGTCGGTGCGCTTCCTGGCCGGGCGCCGCGCCCCGCTGCCGATCGAGAACCCGCGCCAGGTCTCGGCCTACCGCTATCCCTCGACCTACGGGCCGCGCGCCCCGACCTTCTCGCGCGCGGCGCTGGCCGACATCGGCGACGAACGCTGCGCGCTGTTCATCTCGGGCACCGCGAGCATCGTCGGCCACGAGACCGTGCACCGCGGCGACGTGCGCGAGCAGACCCGCGAGACGTTGCGCAACCTCGAGGCCGTGGTGAGTGCCGCCAACGCGCAGGGATCGGCGCGCTTCTCGGTCGCGGCGCTCGACGGCGTGGTCTACGTGCGCCACCCGGCCGATCTGGAAGCCGTGCGCGGCGTGCTCGAAGACGCGCTCGGGTCCGACGCGCCGACGGTGCGCGGCGCGGTATATCTCGAGGCCGACATCTGCCGCGGCGACCTGCTGGTCGAGATCGAAGCCCATGCCACCGCCCCCGGGCGGCGGCGGGACTGACGCTCGAACGGCAGCCCCACCTTTCCCGATGATCCTCCGCGTGCTGCGCATTCTCACGGCCGTTCCCCTGGCGCTGATGCTCTATGCGCTGCTGCTGTTCCTCGGCGTGATTTCGCTGGTCTGGAACGCCTTCGCGATGCTGATTCATCCGGTGATGCCGGTGAAGCCGGCGCGCGCGCTGGGCCGCGCCACCATCGCCTTCGCCTACCGCACCTTCTGGGGCCTGGCCTCGGTCACCGGCATGATGCGCATCGACGCGAGCTGCCTCGACGCGCTGCGCGACGAGCCCGGCGTGATCTTCGTGGCCAACCACCCGACCATGCTCGACGCGCTGCTGCTGGTGGCGCGGCTGCCGCGCAGCGCCTGCATCATGAAGGCCGAGCTGCTGCACAACATCTTCCTGGGCGCGGGCGCGCGGCTGGCGCGCTACATCAGCAACGAATCGGCGCGCACCATGGTGCGGCTGGCGGTGGCCGACCTGCGCGAAGGCGGCCAGCTGGTGATCTTTCCCGAGGGCACGCGCACCGTCACGCCGCCGCTCAATCCGTTCCGCCCCGGTGTCACGCTGATCGCCAAGCTCGCGCAGGCGCCGATCCAGACCGTGTTCATCGACACCGACTCGCCCTACCTCGGCAAGGGCTGGCCGATCTGGCGCGTGCCGCCGCTGCCGATCGTCTTCAAGCTGCGCCTGGGCCAGCGCTTCGCGCCGACGCAGGACAGCGACGTGCTGCAATCCGAACTCGAACAATATTTCCGCCACCACCTGGAACGGCGCGCCGCCGACGCCGACTCTCCCGAATGCCAGACGCCTCGCGCACCCACCTTGTCCTGATCCCGAGCTACAACACGGGCGAGCGCCTGTTCTCCACCGTCGAGGCGGCGCTCGCGCAATGGAGCCCGGTGTGGGTGGTGGTCGACGGCAGCGACGACGGCACCGGCGAGCGGCTGCAGCGGATGGCCGCCGACCGCCCCGGCCTGCGCGTGTGGCTGCTGCCCGAGAACCAGGGCAAGGGCGCGGCGGTGCTGCACGGGCTGCGCGCGGCGCGCGACGCCGGTTTCACGCATGCGCTCACCATGGATTCCGACGGCCAGCATCCGGCGCCGCTGATCCCGGCCTTCATGCAGGCCTCGCTGGCGCGGCCCGAGACCATGGTGCTGGGCCGCCCGGTGTTCGACGCCAGCGCGCCGCTGCTGCGCGTGCGCGGGCGCCGCGTCTCCAACGGCTGGACCCAGCTCGAGACGCTGTTCGCCGGCGTCGGCGATTCGCTCTACGGCTTTCGCGTCTACCCGGTACAGGACCTGATCGCGGTGATGCAGCGCCAGCCCTGGATGCGCCGCTTCGACTTCGACACCGAGGCCGTGGTGCGGCTGGCCTGGCGCGGCGTGAAGCCGGTCAACATCGACGCGCCGGTCAAGTACCTGACGGCCGAGGAAGGCGGGGTCTCGCATTTCCGCTACGGGCGCGACAACGTGCTGCTGACCTGGATGCACACGCGGCTGATGGTGGAGTTCGTGCTGCGGCTGCCGGGCCTGCTCTGGCGCAAGCTGCGCGGCGCGCCGCCGTTCCAGGCCTGATCCACCGCGCCCGCTATTCGACGGCTCCGCCGCCGAGCGCCTTGTAGAGCGTCATCGTCGCGTTGAGCTGGTTGACCCGGTTCTGCGCCAGCGACACCTCGGCCGCGCGCCGCCGGTCCTTCGCGTCGAGCACCGGCTGCAGCGCGGTCGCCCCCGCGCGGTAGCGCACCTCCGACAGCCGCTCGGCACGCTGCGCCAGCTCCAGCGCCACCACCAGCTTCGCGCTCTCGTCGCGCAACTGGGTGCGCGACGACAACGCGTTCTCCACTTCCGACAGCGCCGTGTACAGCGCTTGCCGGAAGCCCACCACCGCTTCCTCGTACTGGCTCTGCGACACCGCCACCGTCAGCCGCGCCGTGTTCCATTGCAGGAACGGCAGCGCCAGCCCCGCACCCAGCGTCGCGACCGGGTTGCGCAGCAGTTCGCCCAGCGCCGTGCTCGAGGTGCCGAGCGAGCCCGTGAGGCTCAGCGCCGGATAGAAGCCGGTGCGCGTCGCGTCGACATTGGCGAGCGCGCCGCGCAGCCGCTGCTCGGCCGCGCGCAGGTCGGGGCGCCGGCCCAGCAGGCTGGCGGGCAGGCCCGCGTCGATGGCGGGCAGCGCCGCGTCGGGCAGGCTCGCGGGCTCCTCGGCCGCCACCTCGGGCGGACGGTCGAACAGGATCGCGAGCGCATTGCGCGTTTCCACGCGCTGCTGCAGCAGCTGCGTGTGCGCCGCCTCCTGGCTCGCGAGGTTCTGGCCGGCCTGCGCCACGTCGAGGCCCGAGACCGCGCCGGCCTCGTAGCGCGCGCGCACCAGCGCCACGATGCGCCGCGCGTCCTCCATGCCGGCCTCGCTCAGCGCGATGCGCTGGTTCAGGTAACCGGTCTGCCAGTAGAGATTGGCGGTGGTGGCGACCAGCGCCAGCGCCGCGGCCTGCCGGTCGGACTGGGTCGCCTTCAGTTCCCAGTCGGCCGCGCTGCGCACCGCCGCGATACGGCCCCAGAGGTCGAGCTCGTAGCTCAGCGTCACGAGCGAGCTGGAACTCGAGCCCGCGACACCGCCGCGCTTGAGGTCGTAGCCGCGGCTGGTGGCGGCCTGCCCGACCACGCCGGGCGTGAGGTTGGTGTCGGCCAGGCCGGCCTGCAGCTGCGCGCGCTGCACCCGGATGCCGGCGGCCGCGAGGTCGTTGTTGACCTGCAGCGCCTGGTCGACCAGCGCATCGAGCCGCGGATCGCCGAAGGACGACCACCACTTCGCCGGGAACACCGCCGCCGCGCTGGCTGTGCCCGGCTGCGGCTGCTGCCAGGCCGAGGGCAGCTCGAGCGGCTTCTCGGGCCGGCGCTCGGGCTGGAACGCGGTGCAGCCGGCCGCGACCAGCGCGGCCGCCAGGGCCAGGGGGAGCAGGCGCGCCTTACTCACGGGCCAGTGCCTCGATGGGGTCGAGCCGCGCCGCGTTGCGTGCCGGCAGGTAGCCGAACAGCACGCCGATCAGCGAGGCGCAGAAGAAGGCCGACAGCACGGCACCGAGCGAGAAGATCATCTGCCATTGCTTCACGAACAGGGAGAACAGGAAGCTGATGCCATAGGACAGCAGCACGCCGATCAGCCCGCCGACCAGGCACACCAGCACAGCCTCGGTCAGGAACTGCTGCAACACGTCGCTCTGGCGCGCCCCCACCGCCATGCGGATGCCGATCTCGCGCGTGCGCTCGGTCACCGACACCAGCATGATGTTCATCACGCCGATGCCGCCCACCACCAGCGAGATCACCGCGATCAGCGACAGCAGCAGGGTCAGCGACTGGCTGGTGCGCTCGGCCGTCTTCACGATGCTGTCCATGTTGAAGGTGAAGAAGTCCTTGCCGCCGTGGCGCAGGGTCAGCAGCTTCACGATGCCGTCCTCGGCCGCCTTGGTCGGCTGCTCGTCGCGGATGCGCACCGTGATGCCGTCGAAGTGCTGCTGGCCGAACAGCCGGCTCGCCGCGGTGCTGTAGGGCAGCCAGATGTTGAGCTGCTTGTTCTCGCCGAACATGCTCTTCTTCTCCTGCGCCACGCCGATCACGGTGCACGGCAGGCTGCCGACCAGGATGATCTTGCCGAGCGGATCCACGCCCTCGGGGAACAGCTTGCGGCGCGTGTTCTGGTCGATCACCACCACCTGCGACTGGTGCCGCACGTCGTTGGCGTTGAAGGCGATGCCGCTGGCCATCTGCACGTCGCGCACCGCGAAGTAGTTGTCGCTGACGCCGTTCACGTTGCCGTTGATGTCGATGCTGCGGTAGCGCAGCCGCAGGCTGCGCATGGTGGCCGGCGTCACGCTGTGCACGAAGGGCTGCGCGGCGATCGCCTGCAGGTCGGCCGGCACCAGCGTGCGGATGCTCTGCGCCTTGTCGTCGCCGAAGTCGCGGCCCGGGTAGATGTCGAGCGTGTTGGTGCCGATGGCGCGGATGTCGGACAGCACGAAGCGCTTGGCGCCCTCCCCGATCGCCACGATCGAGACCACCGAGGTGATGCCGATCACGATGCCCAGCATGGTGAGCGCAGTGCGCATGCGGTGCGACATCATCGAGCGCCAGGCCATGCGGAAGGCCTCGGCGAAACGCGACCAGCCGGTGCTCAGCCGGCCGCCCGTGGCGGGCCGGGTCACGGGCTGCGGTGCCTCGCCGGCGTTGGCGGCCGCGGGCGCCGGCACGGCCGGCACGTTGGACCGGTCGCCGACGATGCGGCCGTCGGCGATCTCGATGATGCGTTCGGTGCAGCTCGCCACCTGCATGTCGTGGGTCACGATGATGATGGTGTGGCCCTGCGCATGCAGCTCGCGCAGGATCGCGATCACCTCCTGGCCGCTGCGGCTGTCGAGCGCGCCCGTGGGCTCGTCGGCCAGGATCACCTGGCCGCCGTTCATCAGCGCACGCGCGATGCTCACGCGCTGCTGCTGGCCGCCCGAGAGCTGGCTCGGCCGGTGGTCGCCGCGGTCGTCGAGCCCCAGCCGCGCGAGCAGTTGCCGCGCCCTCGCCTCGCGCGCCGTGCCGTCGGTGCCCGCGTACACCGCCGGCACCTCGACGTTGCCGGTGGCCGTCAGGTGCTGCATCAGGTGGTAGCGCTGGAAGATGAAGCCGAAGTGCTCGCGCCGCAGCTCGGCCAGCGCGTCGCTGTCGAGCGTGCCCACGTCGTGGCCCGAGACCGTGTAGCTGCCGCTGCTGGGCCGGTCGAGGCAGCCCAGGATGTTCATCAGCGTCGACTTGCCCGAACCCGAGGCGCCGACGATCGCGAGCATCTCGCCGTGGCCGATGTCGAGGTTCACGTCCTCGAGCACCTGCACCCGCGTCTCGCCCGAGGGGAAGCTGCGCCCGATGCCGCGCAGCGACAGCAGGGCTTGCCGTGGCTGCGTCATGGGCCCTTGCCGCGGCGTTCGCCGCCGTTGGCCTCGCCCTCGCGCGGCTCCACGGCCGAGGCGTCGCCGGTGATGACCTGGTCGCCCTCCTTCAGCCCCTCGAGCACCTGGGCCTGGAAGTTGTTGGTGATGCCGGTGCGCACCTTGCGCGTCTCGGGCGTATGGTCGGCCTTGAGCACGCGCACCTCGTAGCGACCCTCCTTGTCGCGGTTGCCGAGCGCGGTCAGCGGCACGGTCAGCGCCTGCTTGGCCTCGCCGAGCATGATCGCGACCTGGGCCGTCATGTCCACGCGCAGGGTGCGGTCGGGGTTCGGCACGTCGAACAGCGCGTTGAAGAACACCGCGTTGTTGATCTTCTCGGGCGAGGGCTGCACCGCGCGCAGGGTGCCGTGGTAGCGCTTGTCGGGGTCGCCGAGGATGGTGAAGTAGACCGGCAGCCCGGCGCGCACGCGCACCACGTCGGCTTCGGACACCTGGGCCTTGATCGTCATCGTCGACAGGTCGGCCAGGGTCATCAGCGTGGGCACCTGGAACGACGCGACCACGGTCTGGCCCTCGAGCGTCTTGATCGAGATCACGTCGCCGTCGATGGGCGCGATGATCCGGGTGTACGAGAGGTTGGTCTGAGCCGAGGACACGGCCAGGCGCTGCTGGCGGATCTGCGCGTCGAGCGACACCGCGTCGGCGCGCAGCGCGCGCAGCTCGGCGTCGGCGCTCTCCATGTCCTGCCGCGCCGAGGCGTCCTGCGCCAACATCTCGCGCTGGCGCGCCCAGGCCAGCTCGGCCTGCTTGACGCGCACTTCCTTCGCCACCTTCTGGGCCTGCAGGTTGTCGAGCCGGGCCTGTTCCTGCGCCAGCGTGTTCTGCGAGATCGCGGGATCGATCTCGGCCAGCCAGTCGCCCTTCTTCACGGTCTGGCCCAGCGCCACCTTGAGCGACTTGAGCTGGCCCGTGACCTGCGCGCCCACCTCCACCTGCCGCAGCGCCTGCAGCACGCCGGTGGCCAGCACCGCGTTCTCGAGGTCGGCGCGCTGCACCGTCGCCGTCAGGTATTCGGCTTTCTTGGCCGGCGTGAGCACGATCGCGGCCGCGATGCCGAGCACGACGAGGGCCAGGATGCCGTAGAGGAGCTTGCGCGAACGCCGGGGGGGAGTCTGGGGCATGCAGCGGGAAGGAAGTGGAACGGGCGGGGGATGCATTCGCCGGGCTCTGCGGCCGGGTCGCCATGCAAGGGGGATGGGGGCATCCTAGTCCCGCTGTCTGAAGCGTTCCTAAAGACGGAGTTCCGCGGCGGGGTTACTCCGCCCTCGCCGCCCACCTTAGCGTGACGGGCGCCACAAAGACGAAAGGCGGACCCGCGGTCCGCCTTGGAAGGCCGATGCGGCGAACGCCGCGCTCAGCGCGCCGGGCGCCGGCGGAACAGCAGCACCAGCAGCAGGACCGTCAGCACCGCGAAGGCGATGAAGGACCAGTTCGCCAGCGTGAGGCCGAACAGCGTCCAGTCGATCTTGGAGCAGTCGCCGCCGCCGCGGAAGATCATCGGCAGCGCCCGCTTGAGCGGGAAGGTCTCGATCATGCCGTAGAGGTCGCGGCCGCACGACACCACCTCGGGCGGATACCACTGCAGCCAGCTCTGCGAGGCCGCCGTGTAGGCGCCGCCGAGGGCCGACAGCAGGGCCAGCAGGCCGCCGCCGACCTGCAGCGCGCGGCCGCGGAAAGCCCCGGCCAGCCCCGTGAACACCGCCACCAGCACCAGCGCATAGCGCTGGACGATGCACATCGGACAGGGCTCGAGCCCCACCACGTGCTGCAGGTAGAGCCCGAAGGCCAGCATGAGCACACAGGCCAGGCAGATCAGGCCGTAAGCGCGGCGCGGCGCGCCGAAGTACCAATCGATCAAGGAGACACCCAATCCTCTTCTACGAACACCCTGGCCTTGCGTGGCGTGGCGACGACGGTGTCGCCCTCCTTCAAGCCCAGGTCACGGAACTGTTGCGCAGGGAGTTGCGCCTCGATGATGGTTCCGGAGCCCGGATTGTCTGGATTCGTGTCGACGGGTTCAAGTTCCAGCCGCGCGATCGGACCGACGACGATCGCGCGCGCCAGCGTCGCGACGATGCCGCTCGTCGCGCCCGGCACGTGGGCTGTCACCTCCAGGTCATGCGGACGGACGTAGGCCAGCGCCTTGGCGTCGCGCGCGCCGCTGTGCTCGGGCGAATCGAGGCGCACGTCGCCCAGTTGCACCGAGCCGTTGTCGGCGCGGCCGTGGAACAGGTTCACGTCGCCGAGGAAGCCGTAGACGAAGGGGCTCGCGGGCTGGTCCCAGACCTCCTGCGGCGAGCCGACCTGCTCGATGTGGCCCTTGTTGATGACCACCACGCGGTCGGCCACCTCGAGCGCCTCTTCCTGGTCGTGGGTGACGAAGATCGAGGTGACGTGCAGCTCGTCGTGCAGCCGGCGCAGCCAGCGGCGCAGTTCCTTGCGCACCTTGGCGTCGAGCGCGCCGAAGGGCTCGTCGAGCAGCAGCACCTTGGGCTCGACCGCGAGCGCGCGGGCCAGCGCGATGCGCTGGCGCTGGCCGCCCGAGAGCTGCGGCGGATAGCGGTCGGCCAGCCAGTCGAGCTGCACGAGCTTGAGCAACTCGGTCACCTTGGCCTTGATCTGGGCTTCGCTCGGGCGCTCCTTGCGCGGCTTCACGCGCAGGCCGAAGGCCACGTTCTCGAACACGGTCATGTGGCGGAACAGCGCGTAGTGCTGGAACACGAAGCCGACCTGGCGCTCGCGCACGTGCACGTCGGTGGTGTCCTCGCCCGAGAACAGGATGCTGCCGGCGTCGGCCGTTTCCAGCCCGGCGATGATGCGCAGCAGCGTGGTCTTGCCGCAGCCCGAGGGGCCGAGCAGCGCGACGAGCTCGCCCGATTCGACGTTCAGGTTGACGTCGTTCAAGGCCCGGAAGGTGCCGAACTGCTTGCTGATGTTGCGGATTTCGATGCTCATGAAATTCTTTCTTCCTAGGCCGCCGTCGGCCGTTCCGGCGGCAGCTCGGCGATCGCCTTCATCTCGCGCTCGTGGCGCCATTCGATCACCGACTTGATCACCAGCGTCACCAGCGCCAGGATCGCCAGCAGCGAGGCCACCGCGAAGGCGGCCACCGACTGGTATTCGTTGTAGAGCACTTCCACGTGCAGCGGCATGGTGTTGGTCTGGCCGCGGATGTGGCCCGAGACCACCGACACCGCGCCGAACTCGCCCATGGCGCGCGCATTGCACAGGATCACCCCGTACAGCAGGCCCCACTTGATGTTGGGCAGCGTCACGCGCCAGAAGGTCTGCCAGCCGTTCGCGCCGAGCACGATCGCGGCCTGTTCCTCGTCGGTGCCCTGCGCCTGCATCAGCGGGATCAGCTCGCGCGCGATGAACGGGAAGGTCACGAACACGGTGGCCAGCACGATACCGGGCACGGCGAAGATGATCTTGATGTCGTGCGCGGCCAGCCACGGGCCGAACCAGCCCTGGGCACCGAACACCAGCACGTAGATCAGGCCCGCCACCACCGGCGACACCGCGAACGGCAGGTCTATCAGCGTGGTGAGGAAGGCCTTGCCGCGGAACTCGAACTTGGCGATGGCCCAGGCCGCGGCCACGCCGAACACCAGGTTCAGCGGCACCGCGATGGCGGCCGTGATCAGCGTCAGGCGGATCGCGCTCCAGGCATCGGGTTCCTTCAGCGCCTCGAGGTAGGCGTTGAGGCCCTTGCGCAGCGCCTCGGTGGCCACGGCCGCCAGCGGCAGCACGAGGAACAGGAACATGAAGACCAGCGCGAGGCCGATCAGCAGCCAGCGGACCCAGGCGGCTTCGGTGGTGCCGGCCTGGGTGCGGCGGATGACTTTGGATGGTGCGCTCATCTCAACCCCCTGCGCGGCGACGCTGCCATGCCTGCAGGCCGTTGATGACCAAGAGCAGCAGGAACGAGATCACCAGCATCACCAGCGCGACCGCGGTGGCGCCCGCGTAGTCGTACTGCTCGAGCTTGCCGATGATGATCAGCGGCGTGATCTCCGAGATCATCGGCATGTTGCCGGCTATGAAGATCACCGAGCCGTACTCGCCGATCGCGCGCGCGAAGGCCATGGCGAAGCCCGTGAGCAGCGCCGGCGCGATCGAGGGGAAGATCACCTTGGTGAAGGTCTGCAGCCGCGTCGCGCCCAGCGAGGTGGCGGCCTCCTCGAGTTCCTTCTCGGCGTCTTCGAGCACCGGCTGCACCGTGCGCACCACGAAGGGCAGCCCGATGAAGATCAGCGCGATCACCACGCCCGCGGGCGTGAACGCGAGCTTGATGCCGTGCGGCTCGAGGTACTGCCCGACCCAGCCGTTGCCGGCCAGCAGCGCGGTCAGCGAGATGCCGGCCACGGCCGTGGGCAGCGCGAACGGCAGGTCGACCAGCGCATCGACGATGCGCTTGCCCGGGAACTTGTAGCGCACCAGCACCCAGGCCACGAGCAGCCCGAACACCAGGTTCACCAGCGCCGCGAGCAGCGAGGCGCCGAAGGTCAGCCGGTACGAGGCCAGCACGCGCGGCGCGGTCACGGCGACCCAGAACTGGTCCCAGTTCAGCGTGAAGGTCTTGAAGACCAGCGCCGACAGCGGGATCAGCACGATCAGGCAGAGGTAGAAGACCGCGAAGCCCAGCGTCATCGAGAAGCCGGGCAGCACGCGCTTGGCGCCACCGCCGCCGACCGCACGCGAAAACGGCGCTGCCGGTGAGGACAGCGCCGAGGAGGTTGCCCCGCTCATTTACCGGGCGCCGGGCGTGTAGAGCTTGTCGAACTGACCGCCGTCGTTGAAGTGCACCTTCTGCGCTTCGCCGAGGCTGCCGAACAGCTCCTGCACCGTGAACAGCTGCAGCGGCTTGAAGGTCGCGGCGTACTTCTTGAGCACGGTCTGCGAACGCGGGCGCAGCGCGTGCTTGGCGGCGATTTCCTGCGCTTCTTCGGAATAGAGCCAGTCGAGGTAGGCCTTGGCGAGTTCGCCGGTGCCCTTCTTGGCGACGGTGCGCTCGACAACGGCCACCGGGTTCTCGGCCACGATGCTGATCGACGGGTAGACCGAGTCGACCTTGCCGGTGCCGAATTCGCGGTCGATCGAGACCACTTCGGATTCGAAGGTGATCAGCGCGTCGCCGATGTTGCGTTGCAGGAAGGCGGTGGTGGCATCGCGGCCGCCGCGCGCCAGCACCGGCGTGTTCTTGAACAGCTTGCCGACGAACTCGGCCGCCTGGGCGTCGGTGCCGCCCTTCTTCTTGACGTAGCCCCAGGCCGCCAGGTAGGCGTAGCGGCCGTTGCCGCCGGTCTTGGGGTTGACGATCACGACCTGCACGCCGGGCTTGACCAGGTCGTCCCAGTCCTTGATGCCCTTGGGATTGCCGTTGCGCACCAGGAACAGCATGGTCGAGGTGGTCGGCGATGCGTTCTCGGGGAATTTCTTGGTCCAGTCCTTGGCGACCACACCGGCGTTGGCCAGGAAGTCGATGTCGGTCGAGGTGTTCATGGTCACCACGTCGGCATCGAGGCCGTCGGCCACCGCGCGCGCCTGGGCGCTGGAGCCGCCGTGCGACTGGTCGATCTTGACGTCCTTGCCGGTGGCCTTCTTGTAGTGCGCCGTGAAGGCCGCGTTGTAGTCCTTGTAGAACTCGCGCGCCACGTCGTACGAGGCGTTCAGCAGGCCGGTGCCCTGGGCCAGGGCGCTGCTGCCGACGAGTGCGGAGGACGCCAGCGCGAGCACGGCGGCGAAGGTCTTGATTCTGGAAGTCATGTGGTTGCCAAGGTTTCTGAAAAATCACGGCCCGCCGCCCAGGGGGCGGGCTCGTCGGTCAGCGACTGGAGCAGGGCCAGGCCGAGCGGCCATTCCCCGTGTCCCGAGTCGACGTTGATGTGGCCCGCATTCTGCATGCGAACGAACTCGCTGCCCCAGGCGCGCGAGTATGCGCCGGCCAGGCGGATCGGGCAGTACGGGTCGTTGCTGCTGGCCACCACGATGCTGCGGTACGGCAGCGCCGCGTAGGGCACGGGCGCGAAGTCCGACAGCACGGCGCGGCGCTCCGGATCGGCCGGCGCCACCAGCAGCGCGCCCTGGATCCGGGCCGCGGCCTCCGCCGGCAGGTGCGCCGTGGCGATGCAGCCCAGGCTGTGCGCCGCGATCACCACCGGCTGCGGCGATTCGAGCACCAGCCGCGCCAGCGTCGACACCCAGGCTTCGCGCCGCGGCGAGGCCCAGTCGTCCTGCTGCACGCGCGCGGCGCCCGGAATGCGCTCCTGCCACAGGCTCTGCCAGTGGCCGGGGCCGGAGTCGCGCCAGCCGGGAACGATGACGATGCGGGTCTGCATGCGAAGGTGGTGGGCCTGGGCCGATGCCGCCGGCTTACTTGTTCGGCTGCGGCGTCAGGCGCAGGTAGGGACGCACCGCCTTGTAGCCCTTGGGGAAGCGCTGGGCGATCTCGGCCGGGTCCTGCAGGCTCGGGATGATGACCACGTCGTCGCCATCCTTCCAGTTCACGGGCGTCGCCACCTTGTGGCTGTCGGTGAGCTGCAGCGAGTCGATGACGCGCAGGATCTCGTCGAAGTTGCGGCCGGTCGAGGCCGGGTAGGTGATGATGGTGCGGATCGCCTTCTTCGGATCGATGATGAACACGCTGCGCACCGTGGCCGTGGCCGAGGCGTTCGGGTGGATCAGGTCGTAGAGGTCCGACACCTTGCGGTCGGCGTCGGCCACGATCGGGAAGTTGACCGTGGTGTTCTGCGTGTCGTTGATGTCGCCGATCCATTCCTTGTGCTTGTCGGCCGGGTCCACGCTCAGCGCGATCGGCTTCACGCCGCGCTTCTGGAACTCGCCCGACAGGGCCGCCGTCTTGCCGAGTTCGGTGGTGCACACGGGCGTGAAGTCGGCCGGGTGCGAGAAGAACACGACCCACGAATCGCCGGCCCACTCATGGAATTTGATCGGGCCTTCGCTGGAATCCTGGGTGAAATCGGGGGCGCTGTCGCCGAGACGGAGGGTTGCCATGGTCGTTCCTTGGATGGAATGGAAGACCTGGATTGTCCGAACCCCGCCAAGGATGCCAAACGAATATCTGATTGTTTGGTTATGACGTTTTTTGCATAACGAGGCGATCCGGGGCCTCGAAATCGCCGTCAGAACATGCGGTGCGCCCCGTGTTCCAGGTGCTCGACGAGGAAGTCGATCAGCCGCCGCACCGCCGGCACCAGCGCGCGCCGCGCCGGGAACACCATGTGCGCGACCACCGGCGTCGGCCCCCAGTCGCACAGCACCCGGGTCAGCCGCCCTTCGTTGAGGTCGGCGCGGCACATGTAGTCGGGCAAAAGGGTCGCGCCCACGCCGCCGAGCACCGCGTACTGCAGGGTGGCGAGGTCGTCGGCCACGTAGCGCGGCGTATGGGCATGCACGTGGATCCGGCCCTTGGGGCCCTCGAGCCGCCATTCGCTGCGCCCCTCCCCGTTGACCGACATCGCCGCGGTCGGCAGCTTCGCGAGATCCTCCGGCCCCTCGATCGGCCCCAGCCGCCGCACCAGCTCGGGCGTGGCCACCAGCACGCCGCGGCTGGTGCCGAAGGTGCGCGCCACCAGGGTCGCGCTGTCCTCGATCTGCGGCCGCACGCGCAGCGCGATGTCGATGCCCTCCTCGATCAGGTCGACCGGGCGGTTGATCACCCGCATGTCGATGCGCACCGCCGGAT
Organism: Variovorax sp. GW821-FHT09B01; assembly: GCF_059418345.1. Lineage (NCBI taxonomy): Bacteria > Pseudomonadati > Pseudomonadota > Betaproteobacteria > Burkholderiales > Comamonadaceae > Variovorax > Variovorax sp. GW821-FHT09B01. The sequence goes on from NZ_JBWKPQ010000002.1 coordinate 846,259, forward strand.
AGCGCTCGAGGAAGCTCGGCAGCACCTGCGCCAGCCCGCTGTGCGAGATCGTGACCGGGCAGCTGAGCCGCACCAGCCCGCTGGGCTCGGTCTGCACCTGCGCCACGGCCTCGGAGGCGGCGCGCGCCGCGTCGCGCACCGAGGCCGCGTGGCGCAGGTAGATCTCGCCGGCCGGCGTGAGCGACAGCCGCCGCGTGCTGCGCTGCATCAGCTGCACGCCGAGCTGCTCCTCGAGCTCGGCCACGCGCCGCGACAGCCGCGACTTCGGAATGCCCAGCGCCCGGCTCGCGGCCGCGAAGCCGCCGCGCTCGGCCACTTCGGCGAAGAACACCATGTCGTTGAGGTCCTGCATGGCTCTACTGTCCTGTTTTTGAAACGATGTGGCTTATTTTTAACTACTTATCACCCACTCGCACCAAAAATAGAATTCTGACCACGCCGGCCACCTTTGAGCGCCGACATCGAAAGAAAGAAAGCGATCAACATCATGAAGCTGCTTCACGTCGACTCCAGCATCCTCAGCGGCAACTCGGCCTCGCGCCTGCTCACCGCCGAAACCGTGGCCGCCTGGCGCGCCGCCCATCCCGACACCACGGTCGAGTACCTCGACCTCGCGGTCGACACCCCCTCCCACTTCAGCGCCGACGCGCTCGGCATCAAGACCGGCGTGCAGGCCCAGCCGACCGAAGCCCAGCAGCGCGAGAACGCGCTGTCCGAGAAGCTGGTGAGCCAGTTCCTCGCCGCCGACGTGGTGGTCGTGGGCGCCCCGCTCTACAACTTCACCATTCCGAGCCAGCTCAAGGCCTGGATCGACCGCCTCGCGCAGGCCGGCCGCACCTTCAAGTACACCGACAAGGGCCCGGTCGGCCTCGCTGGCGGCAAGACCGTGATCGTGGCCTCGAGCCGCGGCGGCATCTACTCGACCACCGAAGGCGGCCAGGCCACCGAGCACCAGGAGAGCTACCTGAAGGTGATCTTCGGCTTCTTCGGCATCACCGACGTGCGCTTCGTGCGCGCCGAAGGCCTCGGCATGGGCGACGCGGTCAAGAACGCCGCGCTGGCTTCGGCCCGCGGCGACATCGGCACGGCGACCGCCGAAGCCGCCAACCAGAGCGTCGCGGCCCTCGCGGCCTGATGGCGGCGCGCCGTTCGCGGCGCACCCCGACGACAAGCCGGCCGACGTGCCGGCTTTTTCATGGGCGGCGGACTTGTCGGCTACGCCCGAGGTTCGTCGATCGGGTCACCATCGTCGACTTCGTCATCCAGCCCATCGGCGAAGGCGGTGTTGATCGCCGCCATCACGCGATCCCATCGCCCCGGCTTCTCGAGGATGGGGAAGCGCTTGGCCAGCTTGCCCGACAGTGCGCCGCCGTTCTCGCGCGCGCTGCGGATGATCGCGTCGATATCGGTGTCCGGCCCTTCGATCACGTCCTTGACCAGTCTGCGCGCCAGGTCGTTGGAGCGGAAAAACCTGGCCTGCTGATGCATCTCCTGCTCGATGGTGAATCGCAGGACGTGGCCGAGGTAGGTCACGTGGCTGGTGAGATCCAGGAAGCGCCAGGCCGGCATCGCGTCGTCATAGGCCGAGAAATTGAAGTTCGACCGGATCCCGTCGGCTTCGTCGCGCTCTTCGTTGCCGAACGACACGGCCTCGCCGTAGTGCTGCATGAACGGGCGCGAGAAGGCCTCGAGCGCGCGGTCGTAGTCGGCCCGCTCCTTGGTGCTTTCCGTGATGAGCGCGGAAACGGGCAGGATGAACGGCGCGGGGACGACGCCGTCGCGGCGCAAGGTGTCGTTGATGAGGAAGCGATGCAACCGGCCGTTGCCATCGGCCAGCGGGTGGATGTAGACGAAACCGAAAGCGGCGATCGCGGCACGCGCCGCCGCGAAGCCGATCTGGCCTTCGGTGCGCGACAGGGCGTGCGCCAGCCCCTGAACGAACCTGGGGACCGATTCCCATGGCGGCGCGACGTAGTGCACGATGTTTTCATAGCGCACGTTCTGCCCCACGAAGACCGGTGACCTGCGCAGGCCGAAGGCCGCGAGCGTGGTGTCCTCACCAAGGATGGCCGCCTGCAGCGAGGCCAGTTCATTGGGCAACAGGGGCGTGGGCCCCTGGCCCGTGCGCGTCTCCATGACTGCCGCGAAGCGTTGAATCTTCAGCGTCTGGTCCTGCTCGCCCTCGATGAGGAAGCTCGAGCGGCTCTCCTTGAGCGTCATCCACACCGCGCTGCGGCGAAGCAGCTCGGCACCGAAAACCGCTTCCTGCCTTCTCAGCGCGGCCCCCACGTCGAACGCGGCCGCCGGCCGGCTCGCCTCGGTCAGGCGCACGGTCGGACAGAAATCGGGCGAACCCGGCATGTTGTCCCTGATGCGCCAGCGCTGGTTGTTGACCGTCGTCGTGGCGACCAGCATCTGCTTGCCGTCCAGCGCGTCGTGGTAGCCGCCCTGCACGGCGGGCGTCACCGGCAACTGGCGGCCGGTCATCCACTCATAGAGAAAGCCGATCCGTCGCGCATACTGGCCACTGGGCTCATCGGTGACCCAGGCGGCAAGATCGGCAGGGTCGACGACAGCAAAGAGGCGCGCGAGCAACTCCAGGTGCACGACCTCGTGCTTGAGATGGAACGTGAGGTGTCCGGCCAGCGTCGGCTCAGGTCGCATGTTGGGCTGGAACACCTCCTGCCGCATGCCTCCCGAATGGTTCGTGGAACGCCGGCCTCCGATACGGCTTTCGACCGCGAGCGGCTGGACGAGGCCGATGCCCAGATGCTCCACGAGCCAGCTGCCGCCGACGTGTTCAATGGGGCTCATCGAGGGTTCCCAACAGTCTCATTGCCGCATAGAAACACAAATAGCCGCATAAGAACAGGAGTACAGGATTTTTTTGCATAAAAATGCAAAAAACTTGTGTGCCGCCGACCTCACGACGGGTTGCGAATCGGCACGAGCCGCCCCGCATTCAACGACTGCCAGCACCCCGGCTGACATAGACGCTTCGGCCAATGGCTGGCGCGCGGCCCGCTCGACAGAATCGCCGCATGCCCGCAGCCCGCCTTCCGGCTTCCCGCATCCCTCTTCTTCCCGCGACCGAGCCCATGGCGGCGGTCGCGCTGCTGGCGCTGTGCCTCGCCGCCTGGGCCGCCGGGCTGGCCGGCGGCTTCCAGTACGACGACCTGCCCAACATCGTGCTCGACCCGGCCACGGCCGGCGGCGAGGCCCTGCGCGAGCGGCTCGCCAACGGCTTCCGGCCGCTGCTGCGGCTGAGCTACGTCGCCGACCATGCGCTGTGGGGCTTCGACGGCACCGGCTTCCTGGCCACCAACCTCGCGCTGCACGCGGCCACGGTGCTGGCCGTGTGGCGGCTCGCCCTCGGCCGGCTGGCCGATCCGCTGGCCGCCTTCCTGGCCGCCGCGCTGTTCGCGCTGCAGCCCGCGCACGCGGCGGTGGTGAGCTTCGCGAGCGGGCGCTCCACCGGACTGATGACGCTGGGGCTGTTGCTGGCCCTGCTGGCCCATGACCATGCATGGCGCGAGGGCCTGGTCCGCGCGCGCCGCGCCGTCTTCGAGGCGCTGTCGCTCGTCGCCTTCGCGCTCGCGGTGTCGGCCAAGGAAGTGGCGCTGGTCTACCCGCTGCTGCTGACGCTCTGGGAAGCGATCCGGCCCGGTTCCACGGCTGGTCGCATCGCGCGGCGCGTGGCCTGGCCCGCGTTCGCCGCGCTCGCCGGTGCCGCGCTGCTCTGGGCCTTCGGCTCCCGGCTGCGCGAACTGGCTGGCTATTCGCTCGCGCTGGCCGACCCGCTCGAGGCCCTGGCCCGGCATGCCGCCGCGCTGCCGCTGTCGCTCGCACTGTGGCTGCGGCCATGGGCGCTGTCGGTCGAGCACCCGGCGCCCAGTGCAAACGCGGTGCTGCCGGGCGCTCTCGCGCTCGCGGGCCTGCTGCTCGCCGCGCTCGCGCTGCGCCGGCGCTGGCCGCTCGCAACGCTCGGACTGCTGTGGCCGCTGGCCATGCTCGCGCCGACCCACACGCTGATCGCGCGGCTCGACTGGGTCGTGGAAAAGCCGCTGTACCCCGCGTGGATCGGCCCCGCACTGGCACTGGGCGCCCTGCTCGCGACCTGGCTGCGCCGGCCCGGCCGCGCAGTTCCGGGACTCGTCCTGCTGGCGGCACTCGCGGCCACCTGCGCCTGGCGCGCCGCCACCTGGGCCGACCCGGCCGCGCTCTGGCGCGAAGCCACCGAACGCGCGCCGCTGTCGGCCCGCGCCTGGCACAACCGCGCGCTGGCCGAATCCGCCGCGGGCCGCGATGCCGATGCGCGTCGAAGCATCGACATGGCCCTTGCGCTCGATGCCGACGCACCACGCACCCAGGCACTGGCGCTCGCGATCTCGCTGGCGGCCGACGACGAAGCGCCGTCCCCCTCCCTTCCCTCCAGGAGCCCCCCACCGTGAAGCTGCTTCCACGCCCCTCGCGCGCGCTGGCCGCGCTGGCGCTCGCGCTCGGCTGCGCCGCCGCCCAGGCCGCGCCCGACTGCGACCGCTGCCAGGACCTGCCACGGCTGTACCGCGAAATGCTCGAACAGGAGTTCCTGCGCGCCAAATTCCAGACCTGGATCTCCCAGGCCTACTACCCCCTGAGCATCGATGCGATGCAGACACAGGCCACCAGCGCGCTCACCGCGGCCATGCAAGGCAACCTGTACGGCGTGCTCGCGCCGCCGGCCAGCGACGCCGGCACGGCCGGGGCCGCGGCGCCCTCCTTCGGCACGGTGATCAGCGGCGGCAGCTGCCAGTTGGTGGAGTACGTTCCGCGCCCGGGCCAGTCGCCGACCACGCGGCCGGTGACCGAGCAGCAGATCCGGCAGAAGCTGTGCAAGCCGCTGGCCGAATTCACCATCGAGCACGAGAACACGCACATCAAGGCCTGCGCGGCCGCCTACAAGGCCGGCGACAAGTCGGTCGAGTCGGTCGAATGGTTCGTGCAGAGCGACGCCAAGGCCTACGACGCCGGCGTGCGGGTGCTGCGCGACGCCATCGCGGCGCTGGCGCGCAAGTGCCAGTGGGCCGGCTCGACCAACGTGCGCAAGCCCGACAACAGCATGGTGGTGCCGACGCCCGAGGAGATCGTCACCCTGACGAAGAACGTCAAGGCCAAGGGCAGCGCGATGCGCCGCGCCACGCAGTGAGCCCCCATCCGGAGTCATCGCCATGAACGAAGCCCTGTTGCTGAGCGCCGCGCTGCTGATCGGCGGCCCGCGCACCGAGATCCCGCCCGAGCAGGTGCTGCCGCGCTTCGAGGCCCAGTGCGTCGACGGCCGCTGGAACGCCGCCTGCCCCGGCCTGCGCACCGAACTCGAACTCTCGCTCTACGGCGAACTGCAGATGCTGCAGTCGCGCGGCGAGATCGACCGCGAGGTGCTGCGCAGCGCCGCGCGCGCCCGCTTCCCCATGCTGGCCGAGATGGGCCTGCGCAGGCTGGGCAAGATCGGCTCGCCCGAGGACCGCGAGGCGGTGCTGGCCGCGCTTGACCACACCGCGCCCGGCGTGCGCGCGATCGCGCGCCAGATGCTCGAGGTGCAGGACGACCGCTTCCGCAAGGGCCTGGGACCGTGGATGCGCGCCGGCCAGCGCAACGGCTTCGGCGCGCTGGTGCCCGACGAGCAGCCCGATGCCACGCGGCTGGGCCTGGCCAGCGCCGTCGGCGCGAAGGACGCGGCCACGCTGCGCTGGCGCCCGTTCGCGAGCGACGCGCGCGAGGGCCGCGCGGTCTTCACCACGCGGCTGTCGCCCGAGCAGGTGCTGCAGCTGGTGGCCAAGGGCCAGAAGACCTTCGACGGCTCGCAGGTGCCCGGCCGCAAGCAGCAGGATGCGGCGATGAAGTCGATGGATTCGATGCGGCAGGAACTGCAGGCCGCGGCGGCGCGCGGCGATCTCAAGGCGCTGCAGGAACTCTCGCAGCGCGTGAACCAGCAGATGCAGGCCGTGGCGCCGCCGCCCGGCGCGGCCTCGCTGCGCGCGGTGGCCGAGTTCGCCGCCGCGCCGGCGCAGGTGCGCTACGTGCAGTTGAACGCGCCCTTGCCGCCGAGGATCGACAAGGACGGCAAGGCGGGCAAGGTCGCCACCCGGCCGGTCACGGCCGCCGTGGCCCGCGACGAGGCCTTCGGCGGCGAGACCGTGCTGGTGATCCTCTATTGAATCCGCGTGCGGACCGTGCTCAGGCCGCCTTGTGGCTCTTGATCCAGCCCACGTACTTGTCCATCCAGCCCTGCAGGAACTTCTTCGAGCCTTCGTTGCCGATGTGGCCCTTGTCGTCGAACAGGTCGTCCTTGGTCTGCAGGAACACCTCGGGCGCGCCGAGCGTGGGCACGTCGAGGTAGGCCAGCACGTTGCGCAGGTGCTGCTGCGCCAGCGCGGTGCCGATGGCGCCGACCGAGATGCCGACCACGCCGGCTGGCTTGCCGGCCCAGGCGCTCTGGCCGTAGGGGCGCGAGGCATGGTCGATCGCGTTCTTCAGCACGCCCGGCACCGAGCGGTTGTATTCGGGCGTGACGAACAGCAGGCCGTCGGCCGCGGCGATCTCGGTCTTCAGGCGCTTGACCGACGCCGCCTGGTTGCCGTCGTCGTCCTGGTTGTACAGCGGCAGGTCGTCGATGCGCACGTGCTCGAAGGTGAAGTCCTCGGGCGCCAGCTTGGCCAGCGCGAGCGCCAGTTTCTGGTTGAACGAGTCCTTGCGCAGGCTGCCGACGATGACGGCGATCCGGGTCTGGGCCATGGGTGAAGCTCCTTGAATGAGAGAGTCGTAGTGATGGTTGTCGATTGACGCCCGCGATTATGCGAAGCGTTCAAGACCTTTTCCGGAAAAGTTCTTGGCCTCGGCGCCATCGGCGCGCGCCCGCCGCAGCCATGCGTTCGCCAGCCGGTCGAGCCCGCTGCACAGCAGCCAGTAGATCGCGCCCACCAGCATGAAGATCTCGGCCGGATAGACCATGGTGCGCGCATTCACCTGCGCGGCCACGAACGACAGCTCGCCCACGCCGACGATGTAGGCCAGCGAGCTGTCCTTCACCAGCGTGACCCACTGGTTGACGAACGAGGGCAGCATCATGCGCAGCGCCTGCGGCAGCACGATGACACGCAGCGTGCCCCAGCGCGTGAGCCCGAGCGACAGCCCCGCCGCCCATTGCCCGGCCCCCACGCCGCGGGTGCCCGCGTGCACCGCATGCGCGAGGTAGGCGCCGCCCACCAGCGACAGCGCGCACATCACCGACAGCACGCCCGGCACGCTGACGCCGAAGGCGAAGGGCAGCAGGAAGTAGGTCCAGAAGATCAGCATCAGCACCGGAATGGCGCGCAGGAAGCCCAGCACCAGCACCAGCAGCGCCTTGAGGCCGCCACGCGCCGTCGCGAGCCCGATGCCCCCGGCCAGCCCCAGCAGCGCCGAGGCCACGGCCGAGCCGGCGCTCAGCAGCAGCGTGAGCGCGGCGCCACCCAATGGCCCCTGCGGAAAGGCGCCCCACAGCAGGTACGGCAGGCTGTCCCACAGCGTCTCGAACACCGTCATGCCGCCCTCGCCTGCCGCCGCGCGGCCCAGGCCGCCAGCAGCTCGATCGCGCCGATTGTCGCGATGTAGAGCAAGGTCGCGATGCCGAAGGCCTGGAAGGTCTTGAAGGTCTCGGCCTCCACCTGCCGCGAGGCATAGGACAGCTCGACCAGCCCGACCGCCATCGCGAGCGAGGTGTTCTTGACGATGTTCATGTATTGGCCCAAGAGCGGCGGCAGCGCGATGCGCAGCGCCTGCGGCAGCACCACCTGCGCCAGCACCTGGGCGCGCGTGAAGCCCAGCGCCGACGCGGCCAGCGTCTGGCCCACGGGCACGCCGCAGATGCCCGAGCGGATGTCCTCGCCCACGTAGGCGGCCGCGTAGAGCGTGAGCCCGACGAACGCCGACAGCAGCTCGAACGACAGCACGTGGCCCGCGTAGAGCCATTCGCGCGCGGCCTCGGGCAGCACAGAGGGCGCGCCGAAGTACCAGAAGAAGAGCTGCACCAGCAGCGGCGTGTTGCGGAACAGCGAGACATAGGCCGCGGTGGCGCGCCGCAGCGCGGGCCGGTCCGAGGAACGCCCAGCCGCGACCGCCACGCCCAGCACCGTGGCCCCGGCCACCACCAGCAGCGAACTCCACATCGTCGTCAGCCAGCCGTCGAGCAGCCAGCCCAGGTAGTGCGGCGCGAGCAGCTGCTCGCGCAGGAGATCGATCAAGGCCGTGGCGCCTTCAGCGCGCCGCCACGCGCTGGTCGCCGATCTTCAGCAGCCGCGGCAGCGGCGCCTTGCTGTTCGGGCCGAACCAGGTGTCGTAGATCGCCAGCGCGCGGCCGTTCCTCTCGCTCTCGGCCAGCCAGGTGTTGAGCGCCTCGAGCAGCCGGGTCTCGCCCTTGGGCACGGCCGCGCCGAGGTACTCCTTCGAGACCGTGATCGCCGGGATCTCGTACTTCTCCTTGTCGGGCAGCGCGTTCCACTGCGCCGTGAGCTTCACGCCGTCGTTGGTGATGGCCTGCACGTTGCCGTTGCGCAGCGCGGCCAGCGCAAACGGCGAATCGTCGTAGAGCACGACCTTGGCCTCGGGATAGTTCTTGCGCAGGTTCGATTCCATCGTCGTGCCCTTCTCGGTGCCGATGCGGATCTCGTTGATCTGCGCCACGTCCTTCAGCAGCCCCTTCTTCGCGAGGAACTGCTGGCCGACCAGGAAGTACGGCGTGGTGAAGTCCACCGCCTTGGCGCGCTCGTCGGTGATGGTGAAGCTCGCGAACACCACGTCGGCCTTGCCCGAGGTCAGCAGCGGGATGCGGTTGGCCGGGTTGGTCGGCACCAGCTCGATCTTCACGCCCAGGCTCTTGGCGAACTCGGTCGCGAGGTCGATGTCGTGGCCCACCTGCTTCTTGCTGGCCGGGTCGATGTGGCCGAACGGCGGGTTGCCGTCGAAGGCGGCCACGCGCAGGACGCCGGCCTTCCTGACGTCGTCGAGCCGGTCGGCCCAGGCGGCGCCGGACAGGGTGAAGGAGCCGATGGCCAGCGCCAGGCTCGAGAGAATGAATGTGCTGCGGGTCATGCCTGCTCTTCGGAATGAAAAGCCGCGACTCTAGGCAGCGCGCGCGTCGCTTCCAACGAAGCAATTTCCGCTTGCATATGCCCCGCGGAGTTGCGCATGAGCTCATGCGAAAAGCTTCGTCGCGCGATGCGCGCGCGGCCCCTAGAGTCGCCGGCCTTCCCGCTCACTTCTCCCACCGCGCCGCGCGCGGCATCGCCATGAACACTCCCCGTCCGTCCTCCTCCGCCCTCTCGCGGCGCCTCGTGCTTCGCGCCGGCGCCAGCGCCGCCTTCGCCGCCATGGCCGCGGCCGCCACGCCGCTGTTCGCGCAGACCCGTGCCAAGACCCTGCGCATCGGCTATCAGAAGTTCAACACGCTCAACATCCTCAAGGGCACGGGCCGGCTCGAGCAGGCGCTCGCGCCCGCGGGCGTGAAGGTGGAATGGGCCGAGTTCCTCGGCGGTGCGCAGCTGTCGGAGGCGCTGGCCGCCGGCGCCATCGACTTCGGCCATGCCTCCGACGGCATCGGCGTGTTCCAGCAGGCCAGCGGCAAGGGCCTGGTCTATCTCGCGGCCGAGAGCCCCTACCCCGGCGGCGTCGGCTTCCTGGTGCCGCGCGACTCGCCGATCCGCAGCGTGCGCGACCTCAAGGGCAGGAAGGTGGTCACGGGCCGCGGCTACAACACGCAGTACGTGCTGATCCGCGCACTCGAGGCCGCGGGCCTGCGCTACGAGGACATCGAGCCGGTCTACATCGTCACCGCCTCCGACACCGTGGCGGCCTACCAGTCGGGCAGCGTGGCCGCGATCGGCCTGTGGGACCCGTTCCTGGCCGGCGCGCAGCAGGCCACCGAATCGCGCCTGCTGTTCGACGGCACCGGCCTCAGCGGCAACCGCACCTACCACTTCGCGCAGCCCGAGTTCGCGCGCGCCAATGCCGAGCTGCTGCGCACCGTGTTCGCCGAGCTGCGCAAGACCAACGACTGGGCCCAGGCCCATCCCGCCGAGGTGGTGGCGACGCTGGCGCCGCAGCTCAAGGTCGAGCCCAAGGTGCTGGCGCTCGCGACCGAACGGCGTCAATATGGCGTGGTCGCGCTCACGCTGGCCATCGCCCGCGAACAGCAGGGCCTGGCCGACGTGTTCGCGCAGCTCAAGCTCATTCCCAAACCGATCGAGGTGAAGGACGCCTTCCTGGACCTGAACCTCGTCTGACACCGCTGCCCTCTTGACTTCCAGCTCCCACCACGACGTCATCGTCATCGGCCTCGGCGCCCTCGGCGCCGCCACGCTCCACCAGCTCTCGCAACGCGGCGCGCGCGTGCTCGGCATCGACCAGTTCGCGCCGCCGCACGAGCTCGGCTCCTCGCACGGCGATTCGCGCATCACGCGGCTCGCGATCGGCGAAGGCGACGAATGCGTGCCCTTCGTGCAGCGCTCGCACGCCATCTGGCGCGAACTGGAAACGCGCACCGGCCGTTCGCTGATGACCACCACCGGCGGCCTGGTGCTGGCGCCGCAGGGCCGCGTGGCCGAGCACCACGGCAAGCCCGACTTCGTGCGCCGCACCATCGCCTGCGCCGAGCGCTTCGGCATCGCGCACGAGGTGCTCCACGCGGCCGGCATCCGCGCGCGCTTCCCGCAGTTCCAGCTGCAGGGCGACGAGATCGGCTACCACGAGCACGAGGCCGGCTTCGTGCGGCCCGAGGCGGCGATCGAGGTCCAGCTCGCGGTGGCGCGCGCCTCGGGCGCGCAGGTGCGCACCGGAGAGAAGGTGCTGGCCGTCGAGCCCGTGGGCAACGGCGACACCGTGCGCGTGCGCACCGAAACAGCGAGCTTCGAGGCCGGGCGCGTCGTGGTCGCGGCCGGCGCCTGGCTGCCCGAATTCCTCGGCCGGCAGGCGCGCGCCGACTGGCAGCGCGACTTCTCGGTGCACCGCCAGGTCATGCACTGGTTCGACACCGGCGCGGCCGCCGCCGACTTCGCGCCCGGCCGCTTCCCGGTCTTCATCTGGATGTTCGGCGACGGCCCCGAGGACTACATGTACGGCTTTCCGTCCTCCGACCCCGCGCAGCCCGCGCTCAAGGTCGCGACCGAGCAATACGTGGAAGCCACCACGCCCGACGCCATCGACCGCAGCGTGCGGCCCGAGGAAAGCGCCGCGATGTTCCGCGAGCGCGTGGCCGGGCGCTTCCCGCAGATCGAGGGCCGCGCCCTCAAGGCGCGCGCCTGCATGTACACCGTGACGCCCGACCGCCGCTTCGTCATCGACGCGCTCGACGACCTGCCCGGCGTGCTGGTGGTCTCGGCCTGCTCGGGCCATGGCTTCAAGCACTCGGCCGGGCTCGGCGATGCCATCGCCGATCATGTGCTGGGGCGCGCGAGCACGCTCGACCTCTCGCCCTTTGCCCGCCAGCGGCTGCTGGAGAAGCCGGTGGCGTAGAGCAGCCTTGCGCGATCTTCGGCATCATCGCCGCCGGTTCTTTGTCTGATTCAGGAGCAAGCGCGATGAGATTTCTGGTGGTGGGTGCCGGCGCACTCGGTGGTTATTTCGGTGGCCGCCTGCTGGCGGCGGGACGCGACGTCACTTTCCTGCTGCGCGCGCGGCGCGCGGCGCAGATCGCGGCCACCGGCCTCGTGATCCAGAGCCCGCAGGGCAACCTGCACATTCCCTCGCCGCCCCACGTGTCGGCCGAGAACATCGGCGGCCCCTACGACGTGGTCGTGGTCGGCAGCAAGGCCTACGACCTGGCCTCGACCATGGACTCGTTCGCGCCCGCCGTCGGCCCCGAGACGATGATCCTGCCGCTGCTCAACGGTATGCAGCACATCGACGCCCTGGTCGAGCGCTTCGGCGAGGCGCGCGTGCTTGGCGGCCTGTGCCTGATCTCGGCCACGCTCGACGACGAGGGCCGGGTGCTGCACCTCAACGATTCGCACGGCCTCACCTACGGCGACCGCACGGGCGGCATCCCGCCGCGCATCCAGGCGATCCAGCAGCAGTTCGAGGGCGCCGGCTTCGAGGCCAAGGCCAGCGACAACGTGCTGCAGGACATGTGGGAGAAGTGGGTCTTCATCGCCTCGATCGCCGGCCTCACCAGCCTGATGCGCGGCGCCATCGGCGACGTGGTCGCCGCGGGCGGCCAGGACGTGGCGCTGGCCCTGTTCGACGAATGCGCCGCCATCGCCGCCCACAACGGCTTCGCGGTGCGCCCCGGCGCCATCGAGCGCGGCCATGCCTTCATGACCGCGGCCGGCTCGCCGATCACCGCTTCGATGTACAAGGACCTCGCGCGCGGCGGCGCCGTCGAGGCCGACCACATCCTCGGCGACCTGCTGAGCCGCGCGCCGCAGCCCGCGCCCGCCGTGCCCTCTGTGCTGCGCATCGCCTATGTGCACCTGAAGGCCTACGAGGTGCAGCGCGCCCGCGCGCAGGCTGCGGCGAACTGAGCCGGCGGGCGCCGCCGGCCCGGTTGCTCCGAGTATCTATTCACAAATCCATTCAGTTTCCGCATTTTCCCAACGAAGAATAGAATAATTTATCTATTCACATTGGTATTCAATGCCTGCCTCTTCCGCCGCCACCCCGGCTGAAACCGCCCTCGCCTTCATCCAGGCGCAGGGCGCGGCGACGAGCGCCGAGGTCCAGGCCCGGCTCGGCGTCAGCCAGCCCACGGCCTCGCGCGCGCTGGCGCCATTGGTGCGCAGCGCCGAGCTTCTCAAGGTCGGCGCCGCGCGCTCGCAAACCTATGTGGCGCCGCGATCCGTCGAGCGCGTGGGCACCGAGGTTCCGGTCGTCAGGATCGATGCGCAAGGCAAGGCCGCGCCCTTCGGCCGCCTCGTGCCGCTGCATGGCGGCCGGTGCTGGATGGACGAACGGGAAGGCCTCAGCGCCCTGTACGACGGCCTGCCCTGGTTCATCTCCGACATGCGGCCGCAGGGCTTCATCGGCCGCGCCTTCGCCCAGGGGCACCCCGAACTCGGCCTGCCCGCCAATCCCGAACACTGGACCGACGACCAGATCCTCCAGGCCCTGGCGCTCAATGGCGAGGACCTGCCGGGAAGCCTCGTGGTCGGCGTCGGTTCCTTCGAGCGCTTCCAGGCGATCACCGCGCGCCCGACGCCATCGGTGACGACGGCCGACTATCCCGCGATGGCCGACCGCGCGATGCAGGGCAGTCTGCCGGGCTCGTCGGCCGGCGGCGAGCAGCCCAAGTTCTGCACGGTGCGCGAAGGCCGGCAGGTGATCGTCAAGTTCTCTCCCTCCGGCAGCTCGGCCGCCGAGCGTCGCGCACGCGATCTGCTGGTGTGCGAGCACCTCGCGCTGCGCACGCTGCAGGACGCCGGTGTCGCAGCCGCCACCACACAGATCCTTCTCGAAGCGGGCCGCGTCTTCCTCGAGGTCGAGCGCTTCGACCGCACCGCGCACGGCCGCATCGGCATGGTGTCGCTGATGGCCTACGACGCGCAGCACGTCGGCAAGATCGACAACTGGGCCGCCACCGCCAACCGCATGGCCTCGCGCGAACTGCTGTCGGCGGACGACGCTGGGCGCCTGCGCTTCCTCGAAGCCTTCGGCCGGCTGATCGGGAACACCGACCGGCACTACGGCAACATCTCGCTGCTGATCGAAGATGGCCGCTGGCGGCTGGCGCCCGCCTACGACGTGCTGCCGACGCTCTATGCCCCGGTCAACGGCGAACTACCGCCGCGCGAACTCGCGGCCGAAAACCTCGCGCCCACGGTCGACACCCTCGAAGAATGGCCGCGCGCTCGCGAACTCGCCACGCTGTTCTGGCGGGCCGCCGCCGCCGACACGCGCATCACGGCAGACTTCCGCGCCACCGCGCGCGAAAACGCACGGTTCGCCGACCCCGGCTGAAGCCGCAGGCGGCGCGAGGCTCAATCCGACTTGAGAATCGTCTCCCCCTTCAACATCCCCATGTCCTGGATGTTGACGCGGTGCCGCTTCCACCCGGCCCAGGTGCGGCGCGGATGCATCGCCGAGATGAAGTAGTACAGCACCTTGAACATGCCCAGCGCGCGCCAGAACGGCGTGCCGCGGTAGATGTCGCCGGCCAGCAGCGACATCAGGCCCTCCTTCACGCGGAAGGGATTGCCCGGGTACATGAACATCTCGCGGATCGTCGGGTTGGTCACGCGGTAGATGAACCACGAGTACTCGCGCGGGCCCTTGCGCATCATGGCCTCGAAGTCGGCACGCGCGCCCGCGTACTCCATCGGGCGGTCGAGTGCCTTGGCCACGGCCTCGGCGCCGTCGAAGGCGCTGTGCATCGCGAGGTAGACGCCCGAGGAGAACATCGGGTCGATGAAGGCGAAGGCGTCGCCCAGCAGCAGGTAGCGGTCGCCGGTGGCATGGGTGCTGGCGTACGAGAAGTTGCCGGTGGCGTGCACGGCGTCGTCGACCAGCTCGGCGTCCTTCAGGCGCTCGACCAGCACCGGGCACAGCGCGATGGTGTCGTAGAAGAAGTCCTTGAGCGGCTTCTCGCGCGACTTCAGGTAGTAGGGCCAGCAGACCGCGCCCACGCTGGTGGTGCCGTCGGCCAGCGGGATGAACCAGAACCAGCCGTGCGGGAACCAGCAGATGCTGATGTTGCCTTCCTTGCGGCCCTCGAGCCGCTTGGCATTGCGGAAATGGCCGAACAGCGCGGTGCTGTTGTGCTCGGGGTTCTTCTCCTTGCAGCGGAACTGGTTGGCCAGCAGGGTGTCGCGGCCGGTCGCATCGACCACGAAGCGCGCGCGCCAGCTGCGGCGCTCGCCGTCGTCCATCTGCGTGCGCACCGTGGCGCCGTCGGCGTCGAAGCTCACGTCGCGCACCCGGCAGCCCTCGATCGCCTCGGCGCCGCGCGCCGCGGCGTTGCGGAACAGCAGCTCGTCGAGCTCCGAGCGGCGCACCTGCCAGGCCGAGTCGAGCGACTTGTCCCAGCCCTCGGCGAAGTCGACGTAGCTGCGGTGCTCGTGCTCGGGCGAGACGAACTCGATGCCGAACTTCGGCATGCCGATCTTCTCGACCTGGTCGCGCACGCCGAGCTTGTCGAACAGCTCGACATTGGCCGGCAGCAGCGATTCGCCGATGTGGAAGCGCGGGTGCTGCGCCTTCTCGAGCAGCACCACCTTGCGGCCCTGCTGGGCGAGCAGCGCGGCCACGGTGGAGCCGGCGGGGCCGCCGCCCACGACGAGCACGTCGCAGGATTCGTCGGTGACCGAGGATGCGGGAGTGGAAACGGGAGGCTGGGACATGCGAGGGACAGGCTACGTTGTCGACGACCGCAAAGCATAGCCTGTGCGTCGCGGACTCCGCAAAGTCGGCTAAGCGGCCGCCGCCGCCCGGCGGCACACTGCGGGGCATGACCGCCCCCCGCGCCGAACACGACTACCGCGAACGCGTGGCGCGCGCCGTCGCGGCCATCGTGGCCGACCCGATGGCCGACCACCGGCTCGAGGACCTCGCGGCGCTCGCGCATTTCTCGCCCTTCCACTTCCACCGCATCTACCAGAGCGTCGCGGGCGAGACCGTGGCCGCCACGGTGCGGCGCGTGCGGCTCGCGCTGGCCACGCGGCTGCTCGTGCGCGGCGGCCAGAGCATCACGGACGTGGCGCTGGCCGTGGGCTACGAGAGCCCGCAGGCCTTCACGCGCGCCTTCGGCCAGTTCACCGGGCAATCGCCGCGCGAATTCCAGCAGCAGATGCACGCGGTGGTGCTCGACGCGATGCCCGTGGCGCGGGACCGGAGCGACGAGGCGCCACCCGCCGTGCGGATCGTCGAGCGCCCGGCGCAGCCGGTGCATGCGCTGCGCCACCACGGGCCGGCCTCCACCATCCCGCACACGCACCGGCGGCTGCGCGCCCGGCTGGGCCCGCGCCGCGTCTCGGGCTGGTTCGGCATCTCCTGCGGCAATCCCGAGGCGCGGCCGGATTTCCGCTACTACGTGGCGGCGGCCTCGCCCGATCCCTGGCCGGCCGGCGACACCGAGATCGAGGCCTTCGACATGCCGGGCGGCCTCTACGCCGTGCACACCCTTGCCGGGCCCTACACGCGCATCAACGCCGCCGTCTACGCGCTCTACGCACGCTGGCTGCCCGGCAGCGGCTACGAGCCCGACGACCGGCCCACGCTCGAGCACTACCTGAACTCGCCGCGCCAGGTCGCGCCGGCGGCGTTGCGCACCGACCTGCTGATTCCGATCCGTCCCGCCGGCTGATCCCGGTCTTCACTGCCGCCATGAACCTGCTTCGCTTCCTTCTTCCCCTCGCGCTCGGCCTGGGGGCGGCCTGCGCCCAGGCCGCGGGCTTCAGCACCCTCGAGATACCGGCCGATGCCGACGGCCCGGCGCTGCGCGGCGCGGTATGGACGCCCTGCGCCGCGCCCGATGGCCAGGTCCAGCTCGAGCGCGCCACGCTGCCCGGGGTGCGCGACTGCCCGATCGCGGGCGAGCGGCTGCCGCTGGTGGTGCTGTCGCACGGCTACGGCGGCTCCTTCCTCGGCCACCACGACACGGCCGAGGCGCTCGCGAACGCGGGCTTCGTGGTCGCCGCGATCAACCACTCGGACGACAACTTCCGCATCCGCGGCGGCCCCGAGGACAGCATCGTGGCGCTCGCGACGCGCACCACCGACATCCGCCGCCTGGTCGACCACATGCTCGCGCGCTGGCCCGCGCATGCGCAACTCGCGCCCGGCAAGGTCGGCTTCTACGGCTTCTCGCGCGGCGGCTACACGGGCCTGGTGCTGATCGGCGCGCGGCCCGATTTCGAGAAGCTGCCGCCGCTGCCCGGCTCGCCCTGCAGCGCGGCGCCGCAGGGCCCGGCCTGCACGGCCATGCGGCAGCGCTTTCGCGCGCTGCTCGCGGCACCGCTGGCGCACGACGAACGCATCCAGGCCGCGGTGATCGCCGATCCGCTCAGCATGCTGTTCGATGCCGAGAGCCTGAAGCAGGTGAAGGTGCCGGTGCAGCTCTGGGCCTCGGCATACGGGGGCGATGGCGTCACGCCCGACAACGTGGCGGCCGTGCGGCGCAACCTGCCGACGGCCCCGGACTGGCGCGTGGCCGACAAGGCCGGCCATTTCGGCTTTCTCGCGCCCTGCTCCGCCGCGCAGCTCGCGGCGAGTTCGGAGATCTGCCGCGACGGCCCGGGCTTCGACCGCACGGCTTTCCACGCGGCCTTCAACGCCGAGGTGCTGGCCTTCTTCAGGCAGCACCTCGGGTCGTCGAACTAACCCGCGCGCCGCTGGCCCGCGAGCCTTCTCACCACCGCCACGAGCCGGTCGATCTCGTCGAAGGTGTTGTAGAAGGCCAGCGAGGGCCGCACCGTGGTCTCGACACCGAAGCGGCGCAGGATCGGCTGCGCACAATGGTGGCCGGTGCGCACCGCGATGCCTTCCTCGTTGAGCGCCTGGCCCACCTCCTCGGTGCTGTAGCCGTCGAGCACGAAGGACATCACGCTGGCTTTGTCGGCCGCGGTGCCGATCAGCCGCACGCCGGGAATCGCGCCGAGCTGCGCCATGCCGTAGACCAGCAGGTCGTGCTCGTAGCGCGCGATGTTCTCGATGCCGACCTTGTTGACGTAATCGATCGCCGCGCCCAGGCCCACCGCATCGGCGATGTTGCCGGTGCCGGCCTCGAACTTGTTCGGGATCGGCTGGAACACGGTCTTCTCGAAGGTCACGTCGGCGATCATGTTGCCGCCGCCCTGCCACGGCGGCATGTCCTCGAGCACCTCGCGCTTGCCCCACACCACGCCGATGCCGGTCGGCCCGAACACCTTGTGGCCCGAGAACACGAAGAAGTCGGCGCCGATGTCCTGCACGTCCACGCGCATGTGCGAGACCGACTGCGCGCCGTCGACCAGCGCCCGGGCGCCCGCGCGGTGCGCGAGTTCCACGATCTGCTTCACCGGCACCACGGTGCCGAGCGCGTTCGACACCTGGGTGACGGCGACGATCTTCGTGCGGTCGTTGAGCAGCTTGCGGTACTCGTCGAGCAGCACCTGGCCCGAGTCGTCGACCGGGATCACGCGCAGCTTCGCGCCCTTGGCGGCGGCGAGCTGCTGCCACGGCACGATGTTGGCGTGGTGCTCGAGGTTCGAGACGATGATCTCGTCGCCCTCGCCCACGTGCTGGCCGCCCCAGCTCTTGGCCACCAGGTTGATGGCCTCGGTGGTGCCGCGCACGAAGATCACTTCCTCCACCTCGGGCGCGTTGATGAACCTGCGCACGCGCTCCCGCGCGCCTTCGTAGGCGTCGGTGGCGCGCGCGGCCAGCTCGTGCGCCGCGCGGTGGATGTTCGAGTTCTCGTGCGCGTAGAAGTAGGCGATGCGGTCGATCACCGACTGCGGCTTGTGCGTGGTGGCCGCGTTGTCGAACCACACGAGCTGTCTGCCGTTCACGCGCTCCTGCAGGATCGGGAAGTCGCGCCGCACGGCGTTGACGTCGAACGGCGGATGCTGGCCGCTGCCGGCCAGCGGCACCGCCTCGGGCCCGCGCGGATCGGCCTTGGCCGGCGTGACGAAGCCGCTGGGCAGCCGCACCGCGTCGACGAAGTAGAACTGCGCATCGCGGCCGTTGGCCGGTGCCGAGGGCGCGGACGGCGCCACGGCGGGCTCGCGCGACACGGCCAGCGCCGCGAGGTCGGCGAAGGGATCGTGCACCGCGAAGCCGCCGGCACCGGCCGGCTGGCCGTGGCTGCCGCCGAGGAAGTAGTACGGCGAGGCGGCGCTCGATGCGGCCTGCGAGGGCTGCACCGGCGGCACGCCGAGCACGTGGCCGCCCGAGCGCGGCTCGAAGGCCGGCGCCACCGACAGCACCGTGTCGGGCACGCCGTTGCCGGCCACCGCATGCGGCAGCAGCGCGGGCGCGCGATTCGCGAGCGAAGGCAGTTGCGTGGGCGAGGCCGGCAGCAGGTTGGTGCCCGGCACCTGCCCCTGCGGGATCGGCGTGCCCGGCACGCTGGGCCCGAAGCCGGCCGGGCTCACGAGCGGCGAACCCGGCGGCGCGATGTTGCCGGGGAACTGCGCGCCCGGCACCAGGCCGTTGGCAACGCCCGGCAACGAAGCCGGCGGCGTGCCCGGCAGCGCGGCGAACATCGCGCTCGCCATGCGCGCAAGGATCGCCGGATCGAACGGCGCCTCGCCCGGAGTCGTGGGAGTGTTCACCGCGGCTTACTTGTAGGTGTCGGGATAGTCGTGGTACTTGCCGATCTCGACGTCGTCGAGCACCGCCAGCGCATCGGTGGTCAGCACCGCGAGCGAGCAGTACAGCGAGATCAGGTAGGAAGCGATCGCATGGTTGTTGATGCCCATGAAGCGCACCGACAGGCCCGGGCTCTGTTCGCCCGCGAGGCCCGGCTGGAACAGGCCGACCACGCCCTGGCGCTTGTCGCCCACGCGCAGCAGCAGGATCTTGCTCTTGCCGTCGGCCACCGGCACCTTGTTCGACGGGATCAGCGGAATGCCGCGCCAGGTGATGAACTGCGAACCGAACAGGCTCACGGTCGGCGGCGGCGTGCCGCGGCGCGTGGCTTCGCGGCCGAAGGCGGCAATCGCCAGCGGGTGCGTGAGGAAGAAGGCTGGCTCCTTCCAGACCTTGGTCAGCAGCTCGTCGAGGTCGTCGGGCGTGGGCGCGCCGGCCAGCGGGAAGATGCGCTGCTCTTCGCTGACCTGGGCCAGCAGGCCGTAGTCGGGGTTGTTGATGAGCTCGCTCTCCTGGTTCTCCTTGATCGTCTCGATCGTGAGGCGCAGCTGTTCCTTGATCTGGTCGTGCGGGCTGCTGTAGAGGTCGGAGATGCGGGTGTGCACGTCGAGCACGGTGCTCACGGCATTGAGGTAGTGCTCGCGCGGGTTCTCCTCGTAGTCGACGAAGGTGCGCGGCAGCTGGTTCTCTTCCTCGCGCGAGGTGCAGGTGACCTTGATCGACTCGGGGTTCTTGACCTTGTTGACGCGGTAGATGCCCGCCTCCACCGGCACCCACTGGAGCAGGTGCGTCAGCCAGCGCGGGCTGATGGTCTCGAGCTGGGGAACGGTCTTGGTGGCATTGGCCAACTGCCTTGCGGCGTTGTCGCCGAGCGCGGTGGTTCCACCGACGGTTGCGGTCATGAAGAAAGCTCCGATGTGATCAGGCCCACCGGGTCACCGCGAGCGGTGCCGGCGACTCCGAAAGGCCGTGGGAATGAAGAAAAGGGACGAACGCGACTGACGGCGGGAGTGTCCCGGCGCCAAGGGTTTCCCCTCAACAGGCTATAGCCGCCAAGTTGATCCGGCGTGCCAGGCGCGACTGGCCAAGCTGCTCGCAGCGCGACAGCAGATGCACGATGTTGATCTCGAGCGCGGTGGCGAGCTTGTGCGCGGTGACGATCGAGGGGATCACGCGGCCGCGCTCCACCTCGCCCACGTAGGAGCGGTTGAGGTCCGAGCGCTCCGCGAGCTGCTCCTGCGACCAGCCATGGGCCTCGCGCAACTGCCGCACGGCCACTCCGAAATCTTCGACGAATGCATTCATGGTGTGTTCACCCCCTCGGTGCGTTGTTCTTCTGCAGGCTGGCCTGCGTGACGCTCGCGCCCGGCGGCACGTCGTCGGTGATCCAGACATTGCCGCCGATGACGGCCCCCTTGCCGAGCGTGACGCGCCCGAGGATGGTGGCGCCGGCGTAGATCACGACGTCGTCCTCCACCACCGGATGGCGCGGCAGGCCCTTCTGCAGGTTGCCTTCGGTGTCGGTCGGAAAGCGCTTGGCGCCCAGCGTCACGGCCTGGTAGAGCCGCACGCGCTTGCCGATGACCGCGGTCTCGCCGATCACGACACCGGTGCCGTGGTCGATGAAGAAGCCGGCATCGATGCGCGCGCCCGGATGGATGTCGATGCCGGTCTGCCCGTGCGCGAGCTCGGCCACGATGCGCGCCAGCAGCGGCAGGTCGAGGCGGTAGAGCTCGTGCGCGAGCCGGTGGTGGATCATCGCGAGCACGCCCGGATAGCACAGCAGCACCTCGTCGACGCTGCGCGCGGCCGGGTCGCCCTGGTAGGCGGCGAGCACGTCGCTGTCGAGCAGCCGGCGCAGCTCGGGCAGGCGATTCGCGAAACTGCGCACCGCCGCGGTGGCGGCCTCGTCGATCTCGCTGGCGCTGCGCGGCACATGGCGCGCGTTGAAATGCAGTTCCAGCCGCGCCTGCGTCAGCAGCGCCTGCAAGGCGGCGTCGAGCGTGTGGCCGACATAGAAATCCTCGCTCTCGTGGCGCAGGTCGTGCGGGCCGAGCCGCATCGGAAACAACGCGCCCTTGAGCGATTCCACGATCTGGGCCAGTGCGTCGCGCGAGGGAAACTCGCGCGCGCCGGGTTCGCGCGAGCGGCGCTGCAGGTCGCGCCATTCGTTGCGCACCGCATGCAGCGCGGCGACGATCTCCGCGACTTCGAAATGGGCCATGGGCCGTTCTTCCTTCTGTGCGTGGAGAGAGATCAGTCCTGCACCCAGGGCAGGCCGTGGAAGCGCCAGCCGTCGGCGCCGCCGCGGTGCTGCTGCGCATCGATCTCGCCCTCGAAGCCCTCGAGCACGTTGTAGACCTGCGAGAAGCCGGCCTTGGCGGCGGCCTCGGCCGCGAGCGCCGAGCGCTTGCCGCTGCGGCACAGCAGCAGCACCACGGCATCCTTGCCGCCGTCCTTGGCGAGCTTGGCCTCGAGCTCGCGCACGAAGCGCGGATTGCGCGTGAGCGCGGTGCCGGTGGCCCAGGCCACGTGCAGGCTCGCGGGCACGTGGCCGACGAACTTGCGCTCTTCGCCCGAACGCACGTCGACCAGCACCGCCTTGCCTTCCTGCACCAGCTGCCAGGCCACGGGCGGCGTTACCCCGCCGGCATGGGGCCAGCCGGCTTCGGCGGCATGGGCGCGCGCCTGTTCGAGCGCTTCGGGCAGAACGAGGTCTTCAACTTCCACGGACATGGTGTGCGGGCTCCTGGTGTGCGTTGCTGTCGGGATGGATGCATGCGCCGTTGGTGGCGATGACCATCACTGTAGGAGCCCGTCCGCGATCCTCAAACGACTGAAAAGTCGATTCTTAACAACCGGGCGTTCTAAGCGTCATTCCAGGTGCTGAAGGGAAGCTGAAGCCGCGCCGCGGGCCCGGCGCTACAGTCCCCGCCCACCGCTTCGGGAGTGCATTCATGCAACGCAGATCCCTCTGGCCCCTGGCCCCGCTGGCCCTGCTCTCGGGCATCGTCGGGCTGCCCGGCGGCGTGTTCGCCGCGCGCGCGATGGCGAACATCGCCTACGTCGTGGCCGGCCCCGATGGTGTCTTCTACGCCCGATGCATACCCGACTCCGACACGGGCGACGCCGGGACGACCACGGTCTACCGCGTGCGCAAGACCGGCGACGAAGCCATCGACCGCTATCCCTGGTTCAACCCGGGCCGCCTGCTGCTGGCGTGGAGCCCGATCGCGGGCCAAGTCGCGCTGATGCGGCTCGACCGCGAGCTGGAGCCGTCGTCCGCGGGCCCACGGGCCGCGTTCGGCTTCTATCTCGGCGGCCGGCTGCTGAAGACCTGGACCACGCGCGAGCTGCTCGCGCTGGGCGCCGAATTCGGGCCCACCTACGAGGTGCCCTCGGGACGCGCCGGTTACAAGGTGCTCGGCGCGCGCCAGCAGGGACTGACAAACGATTACGTCTTCGTGATCCGGATCGGCGAGACCGAGCACGCCTTCGATATCCTGACGGGCCTGCCCTGGCGTGCCAGCAGGACCACCTCCTGAACCCCGACGACCTCCTCCCCCGACGCATGCGCAGATTCCTCTCGACCACCCTCGCCCTGGCCGCCGGCTGCACCGCCGCCGCCCTCGCCTGGGCCGACGAACCCAAGCTCCCGGTGAAGACCGACGACGGCACCATCCTCTACGTCGCACCCAAGATCGCGCCCACCGAGAAATCGGCCGACACCCTCGGCGCGACCATCGGCGTGCAACGCCCCAGCGGCGCCGCGGCCTACGGCGGCATGGACACCTCGGGCTCGCGCCCGATCTACTCGGTGGGCGGCAGCACGGGCGGCAACACCTCGTTCTCGGCCGGCGTCGAATCCGATGGCAAGCAGAACAACGGCGTGAAGGCCGGCATCACGATCAAGTACTGAGTCGCGCCGACGAAAAAAAGCCCGACGCCATCGCTGGCGCCGGGCCGAGGGGGAATGCGCCACGCGCACTCCAGGGGACTCAGAGCTTGGCGATCGACACTTCGGTGGACTTCACCAGCGCGACGACGTCGGAGCCGACCTTGAGCTGCAGCTCGTCGATCGAGCGCGTGGTGATGACCGAGGTCACGATGCCCCAGGCGGTCTCGACATCGACTTCGGAGACGACGTCGCCGCGGATGATCTCGCGGACCTTGCCCTTGAACTGGTTGCGCACGTTGATGGCTTGGATGGACATGATGGTTCCCTTTGGTTGGATGGTGTGGATGGATGGATCGGTGAAGGAAGAACGTGGCGCTCAGGCGATCTCGGCCACGTCGTCGAACGCGAGCCGGGGCCCGCGCTCGAAGGTGCCGGCATGGTCGGCCACGCCGAGGTTGACGAGGAAGTTGGCGCGCCAGCGGCCGTCGGGGAAGAAGGCCTTGTCGACCAGCTCGGCGTTGAAGCCCGACTGCGGCCCGGCATCAAGGCCGAGCGCGCGCGCCGCGAGGATCAGGTAGGCGCCCTGCAGGCTGCTGTTGCGGAACGCCGTGGCCTGCGCCGCCTCGGCGCTCTTCTCGAAGAAGGGCTTGGCGTCGTAGGCCGGGAACAGCACCGGCAGGTGGTCGTAGAAGCGCGTGTCGTGCGCCACGATCACGGTCACGCCCGCGGCCAGCGTCTGCGCGGTGTTGCCCGACGACAGGGCGGGCTTGAGCCTGGCCTTGGCCTCCTCGCTGCGCACGAACACGTAGCGCGCGGGCTGGGCGTTGTAGGCCGTCGGGCCCCACTTCAGCAGTTCGTAGAGCTGGCGGATGGTCTCGTCGCTCACGGGCACCGGCTTGAAGGCATGCACGGTGCGCGCCTTGCGGAACAGCTGGTCGAGCGCGGCGTCGGGAATGGATTGCAGTGTTGTCATGGTTTTGCTTTCTCCCCTGCTTCAGGCCGAGGCCGCGGCCAGCGCTTGGTCGAGGTCGGCGCGCAGGTCGTCGATGTGCTCGATGCCGACCGACAGGCGCACGGTCTCCTCGCTCACGCCGGCGCGCGCGAGTTCCTCGGGCGAGAGCTGGCGGTGCGTGGTCGAGGCCGGATGGGTGGCAAGCGAGCGCACGTCGCCGATGTTGACGAGGCGCGTGAACAGCTTGAGCGCGTCGAGGAACTTCGCGCCCGCCTCGCGGCCGCCCTCGATGCCGAAGGTCAGCACGCCGCTGGCCTTGCCGCCCAGGTACTTCTGCGCCAGCGCATGGTCGGGATGGTCCTCGAGCGCCGCGTAGTTGACCCACTTCACCGACTTGTTCGCCTTCAGGTGCCGTGCCACGGCCAGCGCGTTGTCGCTGATGCGCTCCACGCGCAGCGACAGCGTCTCGATGCCCTGCAGGATCAGGAAGGCGTTGAACGGCGAGATCGCCGCACCCGTGTTGCGCAGCGGCACCACGCGTGCGCGGCCGATGTAGGCGGCCGGGCCGAGCGCGTCGGTGTAGACCACGCCGTGGTAGCTCACGTCGGGTTCGTTCAGGCGCTTGA
Source organism: Variovorax sp. GW821-FHT09B01 (assembly GCF_059418345.1). Classification (NCBI taxonomy): domain Bacteria; kingdom Pseudomonadati; phylum Pseudomonadota; class Betaproteobacteria; order Burkholderiales; family Comamonadaceae; genus Variovorax; species Variovorax sp. GW821-FHT09B01. Next base: position 871,025 of record NZ_JBWKPQ010000002.1, read on the forward strand.
AGCGCTGCTTGTGCTGCGCCCACGGGAACTTGCCCGAATCGACGATCGCGCCGCCGATGCTGGTGCCGTGGCCGCCGAGGTACTTGGTCAGCGAATGCACCACGATGTCGGCGCCATGCTCGATCGGCCGGCTCAGGTACGGCGAGGGCACGGTGTTGTCGACGATCAGCGGCACGCCATGGTGATGCGCGATCTCGGCGATGGCCGCGATGTCGGTCACGTTGCCGGCCGGGTTGCCGAGCGACTCGACGAACACCGCCTTGGTCTTCTCGTCGAACAGCTTCTCGAAGCTCTTCGGATCGCGGTGGTCGGCGAAGCGCGTCGTGATGCCGAACTGCGGCAGCGTGTGGGCGAACAGGTTGTAGGTGCCGCCGTAGAGCGCCGTGCTGCTGATGATGTTGTCGCCGGCTTCCGCGATGGTCTGGATCGCGTAGGTCACGGCCGCTTGGCCCGAGGCCAGCGCCAGCGCGGCGATGCCGCCCTCGAGCGCGGCGATGCGCTGCTCGAGCACGTCCTGCGTCGGGTTGTTGATGCGAGTGTAGATGTTGCCCGGCACCTTGAGGTCGAACAGGTCGGCGCCGTGCTGCGCGCTGTCGAAGGCGTAGGCCACCGTCTGGTAGATCGGCGGCGCCACGGCGCGCGTGGTCGGGTCGGGCGAATAGCCGGCGTGCACCGACAGGGTCTCGAATTTCCAGTGTTGCGACATGCGAAGCCTTTCAGATGGGAGGAAGGAACGCTCAGATCGCCCAGCGCAGTTCGTGCGCGGGCTTGCCGAGCCAGCTTGCTTCGGTGCCGCCTTCAGCCTCTTCGGTTGCCCCGGGCTTTTGCAGCACCCTGTCGAGGATGCGTTTTTCGATGGCCGCGAAGGCCGGGTCGCCCTGCGAGCGCGGACGCGCCAGGGCGATGTTCTCGTCGAGCGCGATGCGCCCGTCTTCGATCAGGATCACGCGGTCGGCCAGCGCCACCGCTTCCTGCACGTCGTGCGTGACCAGCAGCGCGGTGAAGCGGTGGCGCTGCCACAGGTTCTCGATCAGCCGGTGCATCTCGATGCGCGTGAGCGCGTCGAGCGCACCCAGCGGCTCGTCGAGCAGCAGCAGCCGCGGGTGGTGCACCAGCGCGCGCGCCAGGGCCACGCGCTGGCGCTGGCCGCCCGACAGGCGTGCCGGCCATTCGTTCTCGCGATCGGCCAGGCCGACATGCGCCAGCACCTCCTTGCCGCGCGCCCTGGCGTCCTTCGACAGGCCCAGCGTCACGTTGTCGAGCACGCGGCGCCAGGGCAGCAGGCGCGCCTCCTGGAACATGATCCGGGTGTCGTCGTGCAGGCCGCTGACCGGCTTGCCGTCGGTGTAGAGCGCGCCGGACGAGGCCTCCTCGAGGCCGGCGATCAGGCGCAGCAGCGTGCTCTTGCCGCAGCCGCTGCGGCCCACGATGGCGATGAACTGGCCCGGCTCGATCGCGAGCTGCGTGTTGCGCAGCACCTCGCGTTCGCCGTAGCGCTTGTGCAGGCCGCGCACTTCCAGGCGCACGCCGCCGGGAATCGCCAGCGGCGCGTCGTTCTGCGGTCGGTCGAGGACGGCACTCATCTCAGGCTCCAGGCTTGAACAGCGCCACGTCGAGCGCATTGATCTTCTTGGGCAGCAGCTTCTCGGCCAGGAAGGCGTCGGCGATGCGCTGCTGCTCGCCGAGCACCTCGGGCACCACCGGCCGCACCGCATAGCTGCGGCGGCCGTTGGCCTGCTCGATGGTGGCGGCGTCGAGGCCCCACACGGGCGACAGCAGCGCGGCCGCCTCCCTGGGGTTCTGCTTGACCCACCTGCCGGTCTTCTCGAGCTCGGCATAGACCACGCGCAGCACGTCGGGCCGCGCCTTCGCGAACTTGGTGCTCGCGAGGTAGTAGCGCTGGTAGGACGCGATGCCCGCGCCGTCGGCCAGCACGCGCACCTTCGACTGGCGTTGCGCGGCGGCGAGGAACGGGTCCCACACCACCCAGGCGTCGATCGCGCCCTTCTCGAACGCGGCGCGGCCGTCGGCCGGCGTCAGGTAGGCGGGCTCTATGTCCTTGAACGAGAGGCCGGCCTTGTCGAGCGCGGCGATCAGCAGGTAGTGCGCGCCGGCCGCCTTGGCGAAGCCGACCTTCTTGCCCTTGAGATCGGCCACGGTCCTGAGCGGCGAGTCCTCGCGCACCAGGATCGCCTGCGCCGCGGGCGACGGCGCTTCCTGCGCGATGAAGGTCAGCTCGGCACCGGCCGCCTGCGCGAACACCGGCACGGTGTCGGCCACGTCGGCGCTGATGTCGAGGTTGTCGAGGTTCAGCGCCTCGAGCAGCGGCAGGCCGCTGGTGAACTCGTGCCAGCTCAGGGTGGCGTTGAGCGGCGCGAGCTGCTTCTCGAGCACGCCCTGCGCCTTGAGTACCGCGATCAGCGTCGAGGACTTCTGGTAGCCCAGGCGCACGGTGGCAGGCCGCGCGGCCGTGCCCTGCGCGAAGGCGGCGGGCGCGCCCGTCAGGCCGAGCACGCCGGCTGCGCCGAGCGTCGCGATCGCCTGGCGGCGGGAGATGGTCGTGTGCGTCATTCCCCTGCCCTCACTTCGCCGTCTTCTTCTGGTAGCCCGGATGCCAGCGCAACCACCACTGCTCGAGGCCGCGCGCGAACAGGTCGGCCAGCTTGCCGAGCAGCGCGTACAGCAGGATGCCCACCAGCACGATGTCGGTCTGCAGGAACTCGCGTGCGTTCATCGTCAGGTAGCCGATGCCGGCCTGCGCCGAGATGGTCTCGGCCACGATCAGGATCACCCACATCAGGCCCAGCGAGAAGCGCAGGCCGACCAGGATCGAGGACAGCGCGCCCGGCAGGATCACCTCGCGATAGAGCTGCCAGCGCGTGAGGCCGTAGGTGCGGCCCATCTCGATCAGCTGCGGATCGACGTTGCGGATGCCGTGGAAGGTGTTGAGGTAGATCGGGAAGAACACCGACACCGAGATCAGGAACAGCTTGGCCGACTCGTCGATGCCGAACCACAGGATGACCAGCGGGATCAGCGCCAGCGCGGGGATGTTGCGCACCATCTGGATGGTGGAGTCGAGCAGCGTCTCGAAGAACTTCACCGAGCCCGTGAGCAGGCCCAGCGCCAGCCCGGCGCCGCCGCCGATGGCCAGCCCCGCGAGCGCGCGGCCCGCGCTGACCTTCACGTGCGTCCACAGCTCGCCCGACACCGTGAGGTTCCATGCGGCCTTCACCACGTCGACCGGCGCCGGCAGCACGCGGGTGCTGAGCCAGCCCAGCGACGACGCGATCTGCCACACCACGATCAGCCCCACGGGCACCAGCCACGGCACCAGCCGCCTGGCGACATTGAGGCCGAAGCCCCGCAGCGCGGAGCCCGCGCCCTCGGCCGGCGCGACCGCCGGCAGTTCCTGAACCTGTTCCGTCATGGCATGTCCTTCAGCTTTGCGAGACGAGGCGCGAAGGCGCGTCGAGGTTGGCGACGACCTCGCCGAAAGGCCCGCTCAGCGAGCCGCCGGCCAGCCGGGCCTTGGCCTTGCGCGAGAGCAGCGGGAACACCAGCTCGGCGAAGCGGTAGGCCTCCTCGAGGTGCGGGTAGCCCGAGAGAATGAAGCGGTCGAGCCCGAGCGCGGCGTATTCCTCGATGCGCGCGGCCACGGTCTTGGCGTCGCCGACCAGCGCCGTGCCGGCACCGCCGCGCACCAGCCCCACGCCGGCCCAGAGGTTGGGCGCGATCTCGAGTTCGGCGCGCGTGCGCCTGGCGCCGCCCGCATGCAGCGCGGCCATGCGGCGCTGGCCTTCGGAGTCCATGCGCGCGAAGGCGGCCTGGGCGCGGATCACGGTCTCGTCGTCGACGCGGCTGATCAGGTCCTCGGCGGCCTGCCAGGCGGCCTCCTCGGTCTCGCGCACGATCACGTGCAGGCGGATGCCGAACTGCACCTGGCGGCCCTGGCGCTCGGCGCGCGCACGCACGTCGCCGAGCTTCTTCGCCACCTCGGCCGGCGGTTCGCCCCACGTGAGGTAGGCATCGACCTGCTCGGCCGCGAGCTCGTGGGCCGCGGCCGACGAGCCGCCGAACCACACCGGCGGATGCGGTTTCTGCACCGGCGGATAGAGCAGCTTGGCGCCCTTCACGCTCAGGTGCTTGCCCTCGTAGTCGAAGGCCTGGCCGTCGTGGCTGCGCGCCAGGATCTCGCGCCAGATGCGGATGAACTCGGCCGACTGCTCGTAGCGCGCGGCATGGTCGAGGTAGACGCCGTCGCCCTCGAGCTCGGCCTGGTCGCCGCCGGTCACGAGGTTCACCAGCAGGCGTCCGTTCGAGAGCCGGTCGAAGGTCGCGGCCATGCGCGCGGCCAGGCTGGGCTGGTGCAGGCCGGGCCGCACCGCGACCAGGAACTTGAGCTTCTTCGTCGCGCCGATCAGGCTCGAGGCGATCACCCACGGGTCCTCGCACGAGCGGCCGGTCGGGATCAGCACGCCTTCGTAGCCGAGGTGATCGGCCGCGCCCGCGATCTGCTGCAGGTAGTCGAGGTCGACCGGGCGCGCGCCTTCGCTGGTGCCGAGGTAGCGGCTGTCGCCGTGCGTGGGCAGGAACCAGAAGATCTGCATCACGCGATCCCCGTGGCGGCTTCGAGCACGTTGATCTTCTTCGGGATCAGTTTGAGCTCGAAGAAGGTGTCGGCGATCTTCTGCTGCTCGCCGAGGATGGCCTTGGTGATCGGCGTGGTGCCGTAGGCGGTGCGCGCCACCGTGAGGTCGGCCACCGGCTTGGGCAGGCCCCACAGCGCGGCCAGTTCGGTCGCGAGTTCGCCGCGGTTGGCCGAGCCCCAGGCGTCGACCTTGTTGAGTTCCTCGATCGCGATCGCCACCACGTCGGCGTTCTTCGCGGCGTAATCGAGCGACGAGAAGTAGTAGGCGCGGTTGCCCACCACGCCGGTGGCGTCGGCCAGCACGCGTGCCTCGAGCGTCTTCTCGGCCGCAGCCAGGAACGGGTCCCAGATGACCCAGGCGTCGATCGAGCCCTTCTCGAAGGCCGCGCGCGCATCGGCCGGCGGCAGGTAGACCAGGTTCAGGTCGGCATACGACAGGCCGTGCTTCTCGAACAGCTTGACGATGAAGTAGTGGACGTTCGAGCCCTTGTTGAGCGCGATCTTCTTGCCCTTGAGTTCGGCCACGCTCTTGATGGCCGAGCCCTTGGGCACCAGCACCGCTTCCGACTGCGGACGCGGCACCGTGGCACCCACGTAGGCCAGCGGCGCGCCGGCGGCCTGCGCGAAGATCGGCGGCGCCTCGCCCACGTCGCCGAAGTCGATCGAGCCGACGTTCAGCGCCTCGAGCTGCACCGGGCCGGCCGTGAACTCGGTCCACTTGAGGCTCACGCCCAGCGGCGCGAGGCGCTTCTCGAGCGTGCCGCGGCCCTTGAGGATGTTGAGCAGGCCCTTCTGGTTGCCGATGCGGAACTGGCGCGCCGGCGCCTGCGCCAGCGCACCGAAGGCGGACGGCAGCGCGATGGCGGCGGCGGCGCCCTGCAGCAGGCGGCGGCGCGGGAGGGAGATGGTGGTCATGGCTGGTGTGGCTTGCGAAAGATGAAGGGGACCGGTGCTCAGGGCTGGGCCGCGACGACGGCCTCGCTGACCTTGATCGGCTTCGGAATCAGCTTGAGCGCGTAGAAGGTGTCGGCGATGCGCTGCTGGTCGGCGGCGACCTCGGGCGTGATCGGCTTCACGTTGAACTCGTAGCGGCGCAGCGCGAGCTCGACCACGTCGACCGGCAGGCCCTGCAGCGGCGCGATCAGCTCGGCCGCCTGGCGCAGGTTCTTCTTGAGCCAGATGCCCTGGGCCACCGAGTCCTCGAACAGGGCCTCGATCACCTTCGGGTTGTTCTTCACGAAGCCGCGCTCGCCGAGGTAGTACTGGTAGTTGCTGACCACGCCCGGCGTGCCGTCGGCGAGCACGCGCGCGCCGGTGGCCTTCTCGGCCGCGGCCTGGAACGGATCCCAGATCACCCAGGCGTCGACGTTCTTGCTCTCGAAGGCGGCGCGGCCATCGGCCGGTGCCAGGTACACAGGCTGGATGTCGCTGAACTTCAGGCCGTTCTTCTCGAGCTGCTTCACGAGCAGGTAGTGCACGTTGCTGCCCTTGTTGAGCGCGACCTTCCTGCCCTTGAGGTCGGCCACCGACTGGATCGGCGAATCCCTGGTGACCAGGATCGCCTCGGCGCGCGGCGCGGCCGGGTCGTAGCCGAAGTAGACGAACTTGGCGCCCGCGGCCTGCGCGAAGATCGGCGGCGCCTCGCCCACGTAGCCGACGTCGACGGCGCCGACGTTCAGGCCCTCGAGCAGTTGCGGGCCGGCCGGGAACTCGACCCACTTCACGCCCACGCCCAGCGGCGCGAGGCGCTTCTCGAGCGAGCCCTGTGCCTTCTGCAGCACGAACAGGCTGGCCGACTTCTGGTAGCCGATGCGCAGCTCCTTGGCGGCGCCGGCCTTGCCCTGCGCATGCGCGGAGGTGGCGGACAGGAAGCTCACGATCAGTGCGATCGCGGCGACCACGACGATGCTGACGGCGAGGTCGCGCAATGCGCGCCAGAGCGAGCGCGGCGGCACGTCGAGCACGGAGTCTTCGGTGGCAACGGGGTTCATGCGGGATGGTCCTTGGACTGAATCGAAACTGGAGGCGAAGCCATCCCCGCGCGGTGCACAGCGCCGCGTTCGGAAGGGTCGGGAATGGGATGAAGCGGTGTGGGCGGCCGGGCCGTGCGCCGGCCGGCTTCAGACGCTACATCGCACGCGCGAGAACGGCACCGGCTCGAAGCCGTGTGTCGCCGGCAGCTTCAGCCCCTCGGTTGCCAGCACCTCGACGGCCTCGTTGAGCCGCTCCGCCAGGTCGTTGTGCACCTGGTAGGCGTTCTCGGGCGTCAGCGCGATCTGCGAATCGCTCGCGTAGACGCCCGGCAGGATGTGGCGCGCCGACAGCGACTGCAGCACGGGCCGCAGCGCGTAGTCGAGCGCGAGCATGTGGTGCGGGCTGCCGCCGGTGGCCAGCGGCAGCACCGTCTTGCCCTTGAGCGCGTTCTGCGCCAGCAGGTCGAGGAAGACCTTGAGCACGCCGCTGTAGGCGGCCTTGTAGACCGGCGTGGCCACCACGATGGCGCGGGCCCGCGTCACCTGGGCGATGGCCTGCACGATGGCCGGATGGTTCCAGTCCGCCAGCAGCAGCGCCTGCGCCGGCAGGTCGCGGATCGCGAGCCGTTCGATCTGCGCATGGCGCCGCGCCAGGCGCTCGGCCACCGCGTCGAGCAAGGCGGTGGAGCGCGAGGGCGCCGAGGGGCTGCCGGCAATCAGGAGAACGGACACGGAAGGCTTTCGGGTGGCGGTATCGGAAGGGTCGAAGCGAACCGGTCCCTGGCATCCGCCGCAGCGGGCGCCATCGGGGTCGGTCGCCGCGGGGCGAATGCCGCGCTTACTTCTGCTTGGCGGTGTAGATCTGGTCGAACGAGGCGCCGTCGGCGAAGTGGTCTTTGTCGGCCTTGCCCCAGCCGCCGAAGGCCTGGTCGATGGTCACCAGCGTCAGCTTGGGGAACTGCTTCTCGTACTTGGCCTTCGCCTTGTCCGAGGTCGGACGGTAGAAGTTGCGGCCCGCGATGTCCTGGCCTTCGTCGGAATACAGGTACTTCAGGTATTCCTCGGCCACGGCGCGCGTGCCCTTCTTGTCGACCACCTTGTCGACCACCGCCACGGTGGGCTCGGCCAGGATGGAGATCGACGGCACCACGATCTCGAACTTCTCGGGGCCGAATTCCTTCAGCGCCAGGAAGGCTTCGTTCTCCCAGGCCAGCAGCACGTCGCCCACGCCGCGCTGGACGAAGGTGATGGTCGAGCCGCGCGCGCCGGTGTCGAGCACGGGCACGTTCTTGAACAGGTTGCCCACGTATTCCTTGGCCTTGGCATCGCCGCCGTACTTGCGCTTGGCGAATTCCCAGGCCGCGAGGTAGTTCCAGCGGGCGCCGCCCGAGGTCTTGGGGTTGGGGGTGATCACCTGCACGCCGGGCTTGACCAGGTCGTCCCAGTCCTTCAGGCCCTTGGGGTTGCCCTTCTTCACCAGGAACACGATGGTCGAGGTGTAGGGCGCCGAGTTGTGCGGCAGGCGCTTCTGCCAGTCGGCCTTGAGCAGGCCGCCATGGGTCACCAGCGCGTCGACGTCGCCGCCGAGGGCCAGCGTGGCCACGTCGGCGTCGATGCCGTCGATGATCGAGCGGGCCTGCTTGCCCGAGCCGCCGTGCGACTGCTTGATCGTCACGTCCTGGCCGGTCTTGCCCTTCCAGTACTTGGCGAAGGCCTGGTTGTAGTCCACGTACAGCTCGCGCGTGGGGTCGTAGGAGACGTTCAGCAGCGTCACCGGACCGGCGGCGCTGCCCTGGGCGAACGCCGGCAGCGCCGACAGGGCCATGGCGCCGGCCACGCCGGCACCGAGGGAAAGCTTGATAAAGTCGCGGCGGAGGCTCATGGTGTCGTTCTCGAATGGCATATCAATGAAGCTGCGTATTCTCAATACGACATATAGGAACTGGAACGACCAAGTTTTCAGTTCTAAATAGCTAAATCAACTAAGAGCAGCTTTTTCGCGCTCCCCCACCCAAAGGCAATCGACATGGCACGCATGATTCAGTGCATCAAGCTCGGCAAGGAAGCCGAAGGGCTCGACTTCCCGCCCTACCCCGGCGAACTCGGCAAGCGCATCTGGGAGAGCGTCAGCAAGGAAGCCTGGGCCGCCTGGCTCAAGCAGCAGACCATGCTGGTGAACGAGAACCGCCTGAACCTCGCCGACCAGCGCGCCCGCCAGTACCTGGCACGCCAGATGGAGAAGCACTTCTTCGGCGAGGGCGCCGACGTCGCCCAGGGCTACGTCCCGCCGTCGGCCTGAGGCCGCGCACCTACTTGCAGTGACGGCCGAACCGGTCGCCTGGCGCACGGACGGCACACCGCACAGCGAGCGCTTCGGCGACATCTATCACACGGAGGCCGGCGCGCTCGCGCAGTCGCGCCACGTCTTCCTCGGCGGCTGCGGCCTGCCGGCCGCCTGGGCCGGCCAGCCGCAGTGGCGCATTCTCGAAACCGGCTTCGGGCTGGGGCTCAACTTCCTCGCGACCTGGGCCGCATGGCGCGCCGATCCGGCACGCCCGCGGCTGCTTCACTTCGTCTCGATCGAGGCCTGGCCGGTCGCGGCCGAAAGCCTGCTGCGCGCCGCCGGCGCCTATGAGGAACTCGCGCCGCTCGCACGCGAGCTGGCCGCGCGCTGGCACGGCCTGCTGCCGGGCTTCCATCGGCTGGCCTTCGACGACGGCCGGGTGCTGCTCACGCTCTGCGTGGGCGAGGTGCAGCCCATGCTGCGCGCCCAGCGCTTCGAGGCCGAGAGCCTGTACCTCGACGGCTTCAGCCCGCAGTGCAATCCCGAGATGTGGTCGCCCGAGACGCTGAAGGCGCTCTCGCGCTTCGCGCGCCAGGGCACCCTGCTCGGCACCTGGACCTATGCGCGCGCCGTGCGCGACGCGCTGGCGCAGAACGGCTTCCAGCTCGAACGCCGGCCCGGCCTGCCGCCCAAGCGCGACTGCCTGGGCGCGCGCTTCGCGCCGGCCTGGACCGTGCGCCGGCGCGAGCCGCTGCCCGAGACCGTCGAAGCGCCGGGCCGCTGCGCCGTGATCGGCGCCGGCCTCGCGGGCGCGGCCGTGGCAGCCAGCCTCGCGCGGCGCGGCTGGCAGGTCGAGGTGCTCGACGCCGCCGCGCGGCCGGCCGAAGGCGCTTCGGGCCTGCCCGTGGGGCTGCTCGCGCCCCATGTGTCGCCCGACGACGCCCTGCTTTCGCGGCTCACGCGCGCCGGCATCCGCGCCACCTGGAACGAACTGGCGCAGCGCCTCGAAGAAGGCCGCGACTGGCGCGGCACCGGCACGCTGGAGCGCCGGCCCGATGGCGATGTGCGCATGCCCACGGGCTGGCAGGCCGACGGGCCCAACGAATCCTGGCCCGCGAGCGCCGCGCAGCTCGCGGCCGCGGGCCTGCCGCCCGAAGCGCCCGCGCTGTGGCATGCGCGTGCCGCCTGGGTGCGGCCGCGTGCGCTGGTCGAGGCCTGGCTGCGCGAGCCCGGCATCGCGTTCCGCGGCGGCTGCCGCGTCGAGCGGCTGGAGCGCGATGCGGCCACCGGCGGCTGGCGCCTGCTGGCCGAAGACGGCCGCGTGCTGGCCGAGGCCGACCGTGTGGTGGTCGCAATGGGCCACGGCTCGGGCCTGCTGGCGCCGCGCCTGCCGCTGCAGCCGGTGCGCGGCCAAGTCGCCTGGGGCCGGAGCGACGCGGCCGCGCTGCCCGCCGCGCCGGTGAACGGCGACGGCCACCTGATCGCCGGCGTGCCCGAACCCGATGGCGGCGCGCCGCTGTGGCTGGCCGGCGCCACCTTCGACCGCGACAGCCATGACCTCGCGCCGCGCGACAGCGACGCCGAGGCCGTGCGCGAACGCGCCACTCGGCTGCATCCGCCCAGCGCCGAATCGATCGACCAGGCCTTCGCACGCGGCGAGGCCCAGGCCTGGGTTGGCGTGCGCTGCGCCTCGGGCGACCGCCGGCCGCTGGTCGGGCCGCTCGGCGATGCGCCCGAAGACAAGGGCCTGTGGGCCTGCACGGCGCTAGGCTCGCGCGGGCTCAGCTTCGCCGCGCTGTGCGCCGAACTGCTGGCCGCGCAGTGGCATGGCGAGCCCTTGCCGCTGCCGGCGGCGCTGGCCAAGGCGCTCGATACGCGGCGCACCGCGCGGCCCTGAGGGCCGCTACGCGGCGTCGAGCGCGGGCAGCAGGTGGTCGATGCGGCCGTCGCCGTAGCTGCGCACCACCTCCGAGATCACCACCCGGTAGCCATCGAGCCAGTTCGCCTGCGCCGCCTTGGCCTTCAGATGGGAAGGGTGCGTCATCAGCGCCTGCAGCGCCTCGAGCGAGCGCCAGTAGTAGACGTTCGACACCAGCCCGTTGGCGCTGTTCTCCCAGCTCTCCTCGCCCAGGTAGCCGGGCAGCGCGCGGGCGGCCTCGGCGATCGCCTGGTCGAGCCGGTGGAAGGCGTCGTCGAACTGGCGGGTGGCGAAGATGAAAGTCGATGCGTACATGGTCCTCCATGGGCGAACGGTGCGGCCACGCGGGCCGAAGGGGCGCGGATTATGCGGCAGTCCTGCCTGTCCCATCACCGCGGACATGTCCGGCGACACACGAACGCAGGAGAATGCCCCATGCCCAGCACCCAGTACGACATCCGCCACACCACGATCTACCGCTACAACGAGCCGGTCAGCTTCGGGCTGCACCGCGTGATGTTCCGGCCACGCGACAGCCACGACCTGCGCGTGCTGGCCACCGACCTGCAGGTGAGCCCGTCGGCCCACACGCGGCTGATCCAGGACCCGCACTCCAACTCGGTGGCGCTGGTGCAGCCGATGGGCGAAGCGACCGAGCTGCGCATCGTCTGCGCCTTCACCATCGAGACCGTGCCCGCGGCCACGCAGGACCAGCTCGCGATCGACCCGGCCGCGGAGTTCCTGCCCTTCGCCTATTCGGTGCAGGACCGGCTCGACCTCGAGCACTACCTGCGCCCGCACCACGACGACCCCGACGGCACGCTGATCCGCTGGGCCCACCAGTTCCTGCACACCGACAAGCCCAACAGCACGCGCGAGGTGCTCACGCGCATGAACGCCCACATCGGCCAGAGCCTCGAGTACCTGGCGCGCGACGAGGAAGGCACGCAGACGCCGCTCGAGACGCTGGCGCTGGGCAGCGGCAGCTGCCGCGACTACGCGCTGCTGATGATGGAGGCGGTGCGCCGCCTGGGCATCGCCACGCGCTTCGTCTCGGGCTACATCTACGACGCCGCGCTCGACAGCACGGTGCAGGCCAAGGGCGAGGCCATGACCGGCGCCGGCACCACCCACGCCTGGCTGCAGGCCTACCTGCCGGGCGCGGGCTGGGTCGCGTTCGACCCGACCAACAACCTCATGGGCAGCGGCCAGTTGATCCGCGTCGGCGTGACGCGCGACCCGGCCCAGGGCGCGCCGATCTCGGGCAGCTGGTACGGCCCGGCCGAGGCCTACGAAGGCCTCGAGGCCACGGTGACGGTCACGCGCCGGCGCAACTGAGCGCGCCGCGCGCGGCGCCGCTGTCGCGCAGGCGATAGCGGCTACGGGAAAGCCCCCACCGTTTGCAGGGGCGGCGCCTCTACGCTGCGCCGCCGGTCCGCAAGAAAAGCACGGTCGTGCCAGCCTCATGGGCACCTCCGGACGAAGGCGGCCGGCATTCCTCGCCCCCAGAAAACGGAGACAACGAACCATGCATTCCGCGCGCCTCAAGCTCATCGTCATCGCCGCCAGCATCGCCGCCGCTTCCTGCGGCGGCGGAGGCGGCGGTGGGGCCATTTTCCCGATCGTGCCGCCCGCGCCCGCCCCCGCGCCGCCGGCACCGCCCCCGCCGCCCCCCGCGCCCGAGGAGCGCCGCGCGCAGGACGACCGCAATTCCTTCGCGCCGGCCGATGCCGCGGCCACCACCTTCACGGCGCTGGCCGCCGCGGCCGGCGACACGGTCGACAACGCGACCACCAGCCGCTGGGCCGGCGTGCTCGGCGGCGCGGCCTACCGCGTGGAGGTGCCGGCCAACTGGAACGGCAAGCTCGTGATGTATGCGCACGGCTATGCCGGCGAAGGCAACGTGCTCGCGGTCAGCAATCCCTCGATCCGCCGCTACCTGATCCAGAACGGCTATGCCTGGGCCGCCTCGAGCTACAGCAAGAACTTCTACGACGTGCGCGTGGGCGTGGAAGACACCAACGCGCTGGCGCTGGAGTTCAACAAGATCGCCAAGGCCAACGGCCGCGAGCTCGCCGCGCCCTCGAAGATCTACATCACGGGCCACTCGATGGGCGGCCACATCACGGCCGCGGCGATCGAGGACGAGGCCTATGCCACGGCCAACCACAAGGTGCGCTACAACGGCGCGGTGCCGATGTGCGGCGTGGTCGGCGACACCGAGCTGTTCGACTACTTCGCGGGCGCGCAGGTCACGGCGCAGGCGCTGGCGGGACTGCCGAAGTACCCGACGGTGAACTGGTCGGACATCTCCGCGCAGGTGACCGGCACGCTCTACACCAGCTTCCCGGGCGCGCCCACGGCCACCGGCCTGAAGTTCGCCTCGGTGGTCGAGAACCTCACGGGCGGCAAGCGTCCCATGTTCGACCTCGGCTTCACCGCGGGCGGCTCCTTCGCCGCGGTATGGGGCGTGTTCGGCAGCGACGGCACGGTCAACGGCATCCTCAACAAGAACACGCTCGACACCAACCGCTTCACCTACACCATCGAGGGCGACACCGCGGGCTCGACCGCGCTCAATGCCTCGGTCATCAAGCTCACCGCCGCGGCCGATGCCAACCGGCTGCGCCGCGACGGCCTGCGCTGGATCCCGAAGGCCAACGGCGAGTTCAAGATCCCGGTGGTGAGCCTGCACACGCTCGGCGATCTCTACGTGCCCTTCAGCATGGAGCAGATCTACAACAAGCGCGTCGCGGCCAAGGGCAACGCCAGCTGGCTGGTGCAGCGCGCGGTGCGCGGCATCTCGCACTGTGACTTCACGCTGGCCGAGCAGGTCGAGGCCTTCGACGCGATGATCAAGTGGGAGCGCGACGGCGTGAAGCCCGCGGGCGACAACGTGGTGACCGCGGCGACGGTGGCCGATCCGAAGTACGGCTGCACCTTCACACGGCCGCTGGGCACGGTGGACGAAAGCGGCACCAGCCAGCTGACGCGGCCCGGCGCCGCCGCCGCGCGTCCCTGCTGACGTGCATCGAACGGGAACCGCCCGCGCGGCGGTTCCCGCCCGCCTTCAGCGCTTCTGCGCGCTGTAGGCCTTCACCACCGGCACCGCGGTCGCGGCGCTGTCGACGAACAGCCCGTCGATCCCGGCATCGAGGAAAGCGGTGATCTCCGCCGCCGTGTCGCCGTGCACGGTGCCGTCGGCCTTGGGCTCCTTCTTGAGGCTGTCGGGCAGGAAGGCGTTCTCGGGCCGGACCGTGTAGATGTGGACGAACAGCTTTTTGTCGTGCGCATCCTTCACCAGCGTGGTGGGCGTGCCCAGCTTGCCGGCCACCACCGGGATCACGCGCGACTTGTCGGGACCGATGCCCTGCGCATAGGTCGCGATCTCGGCCAGGCCCTCGGGCTTCACGAGGTCGGCATAGGTGCGCTTGTCGCCGAGCGCCACGAGGTCGTAGGGCGCGCCCGAGCCGCCGATCAGCTGCACGATCTTCACCGTGCTGCGCAGGCGCACGTCCTTCAGGTTGCCGGTCTCGAAGGACTGCACGAACACCGGCGCCTCGGCCTTGTTCAGGCCGTGCTTCTGCAGCGTGTCGAGCAGCTTGTTCTCGAGCGGCAGGCCGATCGAGCGGAAGTAGGTCGGGTGCTTGGTCTCGGGATAGATGCCGATGGTGCGGCCCTTGGCCTGCGACTGCGCCTTCGCGAGCTCGATCACCTCGTCGAGCGTGGGCACATGGAACTGGTCGTTGAACGACACGTTGGCCGGGCGCTGCGCCGGAATGCGCTCGCGCGCGCGCAGCTCCTTGAGCTCGGCCAGCGTGAAGTCCTCGGTGAACCAGCCGATGACCTGGCGGCCGTCGATGGTCTTGGTGGTCTTGCGGCTCGCGAACTTCGGCACGTCCATCACGTTGGTGGTGGCTTCGAGCACGTTCCCGCCGGCGTCGACGATGGCGATCGCGTTCTCGTGGCGCGCCACCAGCTCGCCGTCCCTGGTCGGCACGAGGTCGGGTTCGATGAAGTCGGCGCCGTCGTCGATGGCCTGCTGGTACGAGGCCAGCGTGTGTTCGGGCCGCTGGGCCGGTTCGCCGCGGTGCCCGATCACGAGCGCGGCGGGCACGGGGGCCGGCGCGGGCGGCGGCGGTGCCGGCGGCGCGGGGGCCGGTGCGGGCGGCAGGATCGGGAAGACGGCGTTGCCGCCGCCTCCGCCGCAAGCGCTCATGAGCGCGCAGGCGCTGACCGCCAGGGCGATCCTGGCCAGGGAAAATGACTGCATGGGAGACCCTCTCTCTCGCTGTGTGGCTGGTACGGATTCGTCGCCACCCGCCGCGCGTTGTTATGGGTTCTTGGCGGGCGTCGGATCATTGCGAGGCCATGTGTCTGCGCCGTGACATGCACGGCCCCCGCGCCTCGCTCAGGAGCGCGCGGCCAGCTTCGCCTCGAGCGCGGCGATCAGCGCCCTCGCCTCGTCGCCTTCGGGGATGTCGCGCCCGCTGTCGCGCCACTGCACCGCGCTCTTGAAGCCCTCGGCCTCGGCCTGGCGGCGGAACCACATGCCCTCGGGGTTGTGGCGCGTGATGCCGTCGAACACGGTGGCGAACATCTGGCTCTGCTCGAGTCCCATCGAGTGCCAGACCTGGTTGACCACCAGCTTGTGCATCATCAGGTGCGAGCGCGGCACACCCGCGATGCGCAGCGCCAGCTTCAGCGTGGCGGCGTCGAGCTCATCGGCCGGCACCGCGAAGTTGGCGAGGCCCCAGTCGGCCGCGTGCGCGCCGTCGATGGTGTCGCCGGTGAACATCAGCTGCTTGGCGCGCAGCGCGCCGAGCCGGTAGGTCCACATGGCCGTGGTCGGGCAGCCCCACACGCGCGTGGGCATGTAGCCGATGCGCGCATCGTCGGCCATGGTCAGCAGGTCGCAGCACAGCGCGATGTCGCTGCCGCCGGCCACCGCGTAGCCATGCACCTTGGCGATGGTCGGCTTGGTGCAGCGCCACAGCGCCATGAAGTCGTCGGTGTTGCGCTTCATCGCGGCGTAGTCGAGCATCGGGTCCCAGGGCGTCTTCTCCTGCCGGCACGGATGCTCGCCCTGCCCCTCGCGGCCGTGGCCCTCGGCATAGTCGCCGAGGTCGTAGCCGGCGCAGAAGGCGCGGCCCGCGCCCTCGACCACGATCACGTGCACCGCGTCCTCGGCCTGCGCCCACTCCACCGCATGGCGGATGTCGGTGGGCGTGGTCTCGGCGATGGCGTTGAGCTTCTCGGGGCGGTTGAGCACGAGGCGCGCGATGCGCGGATGCTGCGGGTCCTGGTCGATGACGACGGTGCGGAAGTCGGGCATGGGCGGTGTCTCCTGGGTGGATCGTCGGGCACAGGTCGACGTGCCTGCATCCCGCATCCGCTTGTAGCATCGGCCGCCGCGCGCGCAACCGGCGCTTGCACCGATGCGCCCCGTGCTCAGGCGCCCGAGAGCCGGAAGCGGAACACTGCGCCGCGCCCCGCCTGCGGCACCAAGCGGATGTCGCTGCCATGCAGCTGCAGGATGCGCTGCACGAACACCAACCCCAGCCCGCCGCCGGCCGAGCCATCGCTGCGCACGCTGCCGGTGAACGCCGGGCGTTTGAACAGGCCGGGCTGCAGCTCGCGCGGAATGCCGGGCCCGGTGTCGCTGACCTGCACCGTCACGCCCGTGCCCTCGTCGCCGGTGGCCGCCCGCAGCTGCACCACGATCTCGCCGCCGGCCGGCGTGTGGCGGATCGCGTTGTCGAGCAGGTTGGTCAGCACGCGCTCGATCATCCCGAGGTCGGCCGACACCACCGGCAGGCCCGGCGCGATGTCGGGACGCAGCTTCTGCTGCCGCGACTCGGCCGCGAGCTCGAACTTCTGGAACACGTCCTGCACCAGGTCGGCCAGCGCGAAGCTCTCCTTCTCGGGCTTGACCACGCCGTACTCGAGCCGCGCCAGCTCGAACAGCTCCTGCGCGAGCCGCCCCACCTTGCGGCTCTGGTCGAGCGCGATGTCGAGGTAGCGGCGGCGCTCCTCCTCGTCGAGCGTGCCGGCCTTCAGCCGCAGGGTCTCGAGGTAGCCGTGCAGCGAGGTCAGCGGCGTGCGCAGGTCGTGCGAGACGTTGGCGAACAGCTCGCGCCGCTGCTGGTCCTGCAAGGTGAGCTCGCGCCACTGCTCGGCGATGCGCCGCGTCATCTGCGCGAAGGCCTGTGCCAGCAAGGCGATCTCGCCGCCGCCGCGCGCGATGCGCTCCAGCGTCGGCGCCTGGCCCTCGATCGCATCGATGCCCTCGGTCTCGAAGCGCCGCACCGCGGCCGTGAGCTCGCGCAGCGGCCGCGTGATGAGCCAGAACGCGGCCGTGCCCGCGACCAGCCCGAGCAGCGCCACCAGCCCCATCGACCACAGCGTGGTGCGCAGCGCGTTGTCGGCCGCCACGTGCGCGGCGAGCGCATCGTGGTCCTCGCCCTGCAGCACGACGTAGACATAGCCGGCGTCGCGGCCGTCCATGCGCAGCGGCGCGGCGCTGAAGACCTTGGCGGTCTGCAGGTTGCGCGGATCGTCGCCGAGGATCGGCATCGGCGCGCCGGCCAGCAGGCGCCGCACGGGCGCGAGGTCGACGCGATCGCGCTTGAGGTGTCCCTCGGGCGCGGCCTGGGCCTCGATGCGGCCGTCGAGCGCGAGCAGGTAGACCTCGACGCTGGGGTTGACGGCCATCAGCTGGTCGAACAGCCGCTTGACCGCGGCCGGGTCGAGCCCGCCCGGGCGCATCAACTCGGCGTTCTCGGCGATGTGCGCGGCCAGGCCGCCCGACAGGCGCTGGATCACCTCCTGCTCGTGACGCCCGTTCGCGCGCACCTGCAGCCAGGCCGAGGCGCCGCAGCACACCAGCAGCAGCAGCGCGAACACCAGCGACAGCCGGCGCGAGAGCGTGGCCCAGCCCATCATGCGGCGCCCTCGTCCTTGCCATCGGCCGTGGCCGAGAGCTTGTAGCCGCGGCCCCAGACGGTGAGGATTCGCCGCGGCGCGGCCGGGTCGGCCTCGACCTTGGTGCGCAGCCGGTTGATGTGGGTGTTGACGGTGTGCTCGTAGCCGTCATGCTGGTAGCCCCAGACCTGGTTGAGCAGGTCGAGCCGCGAGAACACCTTGCCCGGGTGGCGCGCGAAGAAGTACAGCAGGTCGAACTCGCGCGGCGTGAGCTCGATGGGCTTGCCGTCCACGCGCACCTCGCGTGCGAGCGGCTCGATCTCGAGGTTGCCGAGCGCGAGGCTGCCCGACTCCAGCCGCGCATTGCGCGCCAGCGCATCGGTGCGGCGGATCAGCGCCTTCACGCGCGCCACCAGCTCGAGCACCGAGAAGGGCTTGGCCAGATAGTCGTCGGCGCCGAGCTCGAGGCCGAGGATGCGGTGCACCTCGCTCGAGCGCGCGCTGATGATGATGATCGGGGTGTAACGTGCCATGGCGCGTGCGCGGCGGCAGATCTCGAGCCCGTCGATGCCGGGCAGCATGAGGTCGAGCACCAGCGCGTCCCACTGGCCGCGCTCCAGTTCACGCAGGCCCGCGTGCCCATCGGCCGCATGCACCACCGCATAGCCTTCGTCGCGCAGGTGCATGCGCAGCAATTCGGCGATATGGGCGTCGTCTTCGACCAGCAGCACGCGCTTGGGGGTGTCCATGGCGCCGATTGTCCCGCGATACGGATTCCCGAGTTATCACGATTCTTTGAACTTTGCGTGATGAATCGGCCAGGGGGTGGGCCCAAGAATCCGCTCCATGAACAGCACCGCCCTCGCCACCCCGGACAGCCGTCCCATCCATCCGCTGTGGATGCGCATCACGCATTGGCTCAACGCGCTCGCGGTGCTGGTGCTGGTGACGAGCGGCTGGCGCATCTACGACGCGGCCCCCTTCCTGCCGTTCCGCATCCCGACCGAGATCACGCTCGGCGGCTGGCTCGGCGGCGCGCTGCAATGGCACTTCGCGGCGATGTGGCTGCTGGTGTTCAACGGCTTCGTCTACCTGGCGCTCAACATCGCAAGCGGACGGCTGGCCACCAAGTTCTTTCCGGTCACGCCCGCCGGTGTGTGGCACGACGCGCTGTCGGCGCTCAAGGGGCGGCTCTCGCATGCCGATCCGCGCCGCTACAACAACGTGCAGCGGCTGGCCTATCTGTTCGTGATGCTCGACATCGTGGTGATCGTGCTGTCGGGGCTGGTGCTCTGGAAGTCGGTGCAGTTCGCTGTGTTGCGTGATCTGTTGGGTGGCTACGAGTTCGCACGGCGCATTCACTTCTTCGGGATGGCCTCTTTGGTTGCCTTTGTCGTGGTGCATCTGGTGATGGTGGCGCTGGTTCCGCGCACCTTGCTCGCCATGGTTTGGGGCCGTTCTTCTCGGGGTCCGAAATGAACGCCCTGGCTCTTGATGTGCTGCGTTCGGGGTGGGCTCACGCCGACGGGGTACTCCCCTCCGCGAATGTCCCCCGGCCTGCGGCCTCCTCCTTTATTTCGCTGCGGGGAGTACCCCATCGACGTGCGCCTGGGACGCGCCGGTCGAACCGGTTGCACAACTGCTGCGCCCACGTGCACAGGGCAGTGGGTGCTTCCCGCAGCGAAATAAAGGAGGAGCCGAAGGCGGGGGACATTCGCGGAGGGAAGTACCCGCTGTCCTGTGCACGCGCCCCGACCCCCAACAACCAAAGCCAGACATGAGAATCTTCAAAGCCCCCAAGATGACCGGCGTCGACAGCGAAGCAGTGGTCCAGGAAGCCCGAGCATTGATCGCGAAGAAGGTGGAGCACCCCGCACGCCGCGCCTTCCTGCAACGCTCATTGACCCTGGGTGGCCTGTCGCTGCTCACAGGCTGCAGCATCAGCGACGACAGCCACGTCGAAGCCGCGCTCTCGAAGATCTCGCGCATCAACGACAAGGTGCAGGGCCTGATCTTCAGCCCCACGCAACTCGCCGAGACCTATCCCGCCTCGATGATCACGCGGCCGTTTCCGTTCAATGCCTACTACGGCGAGGACGAGGTCCGCGAGGTCGACGGGGAAAGCTACCGGCTCGAGGTGACCGGCCTGGTCGCCGACAAGCGCCGCTGGACCCTGCCCGAGTTGCGCGCCATGCCGCAGCACGAGCAGATCACACGCCATATCTGCGTGGAAGGCTGGAGCGCCATCGGCCGCTGGGGCGGCGTGCGCTTCGCCGATTTTCTGCGCCATGTCGGCGCCGACACCACCGCGCGCTACGTCGGCTTCAAGTGCGCCGACGACTACTACACCAGCATCGACATGGCGACTGCGCTGCATCCGCAGACCCTGCTGGCGCTGACCTACGACGGCGAGGTGCTGCCGCCGAAGTATGGCTTTCCGATGAAGCTGCGGATGCCCACCAAGCTTGGCTACAAGAACCCCAAGCATATCCAGGCGATGTTCGTCAGCAATACCTATTCAGGTGGCTACTGGGAAGACCAGGGCTACAACTGGTTCGGAGGGAGCTGAGTCGTCGCCCGCGACGATTCGACTGCCGATGAAAGCGCGAGGCCGTGTTCCTCGACGAACCGCGCCTCTCTTGAAAAGTGAAACTCAACCCGAAAGACTTCCCAATGAACAAGCTCAGCGCAACCCTGCTCGCCACCTGCCTGGCCTTTGCCGGCGCCTCCGCCTTTGCCGCCGACGAGATGGCCAAGGATGGCATGGCCAAGGACTCGATGTCCAAGGACGCCATGAAGAAGGATTCGATGGCGAAGGACTCCATGTCGAAAGACGGCATGAAGAAGGACTCGATGGCCAAAGACTCCATGTCCAAGGATGGCATGAAGAAGGATGCCATGGGCAAGGACGAGATGAAGAAGTAGGAAAAGGACGCCCGAACCGGACGCGGCATTGACGGCCGCCGGAATCGGCGGCAATGTCGCCTCCGGCGGCCGCGCCCGCGCGGCAACCTCCCCTCAAGGACCACCCATGAAATCCCTCGCATTCACCGCCGCCACCCTCGCCGCCGCGGCCCTGGTCTGGCATGCCGTGCCCTCCTCGGCCGAACCGGCGCGCCGCGTGCCCGCTCCCACCGCCGACCTCGTGGCACCACCCGCCGCTAAGACCGAAACCGCCGTCTTCGCGGGCGGCTGCTTCTGGGGCGTGCAGGGCGTGTTCCAGCGCGTGCAGGGCGTGAGCAACGCCGTCTCGGGCTATGCGGGTGGCGATGCGAAGACCGCCAAGTACGACGAGGTCGGCTCGGGCCGCACCG
This sequence comes from Variovorax sp. GW821-FHT09B01, assembly GCF_059418345.1. Lineage (NCBI taxonomy): Bacteria > Pseudomonadati > Pseudomonadota > Betaproteobacteria > Burkholderiales > Comamonadaceae > Variovorax > Variovorax sp. GW821-FHT09B01. Next base: position 892,089 of record NZ_JBWKPQ010000002.1, read on the forward strand.
GCCATGCCGAATCGGTGCGCATCACCTACGACCCCAAGCAGATCAGCTACGGCAAGCTGTTGCAGATCTATTTCTCGGTCGCGCACGACCCGACCGAGCTCAACCGCCAGGGCCCCGACACCGGCACTCAGTACCGCTCCACCGTGTTCGCCGAGAACGCCGAGCAGGCGCGCATCGCGAAGGCCTACATCGCCCAGTTGAACCAGGCCAGGACCTTCGGCAAGCCGCTCGCCACAACCATCGAGACGGGCAAGCCCTTCTACGCCGCCGAGGACTACCACCAGGACTTCCTCACCAAGCACCCGGACCACGGCTACATCGTCGTTAACGACTGGCCGAAGATCGACGATCTGAAGAAGCTCTTTCCCGAGAGCTATCGCTCGGCGCCGGCGCTGGTGAGCGCGGCGAAGGCGAGCTGACGGCAGTCGGCCACGCGCCGTAACAGCGTTAGAGCAGCCTCAGCCGCCCCGCCTGCTCTTCCAGCTCCGCGCGAAACGCCGGATGCGCGATCGCGATCAGCTCGCGCGCGCGCTGCTTGGCCGACTTGCCGCGCAGTTGCGCCACGCCATGCTCGGTCACCACGTAGTCGATGTCGTTCTTGCTCGTGCTCACGTGCGTGCCGGGCGACAGCGAAGGCACGATGCGCGAGATGGTGTCGCCCTTGGCGGTCGAGGGCAGCACGATGAAAGCCTTGCCGCCGCGCGAGCGGTTGGCCGCGCGCACGAAGTCCGACTGGCCGCCCGTGCCCGAGTACGGCGCGTGACCCAGGCTCTCGGAACCGCACTGGCCCAGCAGGTCGATCTGCATGGTGGCGTTGATCGCGACCAGGTTGTCGTTGAGGCCCGCGAGCGCCGGGTCGTTGGTGAAGTTCACCGGATGCATCTCGAGCGCCGGGTTGCGGTCCATGAAGCGGTAGAGCTTGCTCGAGCCCAGCGCGAAGGTCGCGATCGACTTGCCCGGCAGGTGGCTCTTGCGCCGGTTGGTCACGGCGCCGCTCTCCACCAGCGTGAGGATGCCGTCGCCGATCATCTCGGTGTGGATGCCGAGGTCGCGCTTGGCCGTGAGCTGCATCACCACCGCGTCGGGAATGCCGCCATAGCCAATCTGCAAGGTCGAGCCGTCGTCGATGCGCTCGGCCACGTACTTGCCGATGGCCTGCTGCACCGGGCCGATCTTGGGCAGGCCCACCTCGAGCACCGGCGCCTCGCTCTCGACCAGTGCCGCCACCTGCGACACGTGCACATGGCAGGCGCCATGCGCGAAGGGCACGTTCGGGTTGACCTCGAGCACCACCGCGCGCGCCTTGGCCACGGCGGCCATCGTGTAGTCCGCACCCAGGCTCAGCGCGAAGTAGCCGTGCGCGTCCATCGGCGAGGCCATGCTGAAGACCACGTCGGCCGGAATCTGGCCGCGCTCGATCTGCGCCGGGATCTCCGAGAAGTAGTTGGGCAGGAAATCGATCCAGCCCTCCTGCCCGCCCGCGCGCGTGGCGCCGCCGAAGAACAGCGCGACATGGCGCACGTGCGCCACCGTCTCGGGATCGATGTAGGCGTACTTGCGCATCGCGAGGATCTGCGCGACCTTGACGTTGCGGAAATCGCGCCGCTGTTCCGACAGTGCCTCGAGCAGCGCGGGCGGCTCGCCCACGCCGGTGGGCACGATGATCATGTCGCCGTTGCGCACCTGGCGCACGGCATCGGCGGCGCTCGCGCGCTTGCGGCGGTACTGGTCCTGGAAGTCCATGAAGCGTCTCGTCTCTTTTTCTGAAGGGATGGGAAATGAGGGGGCGGCCTACAGCGGCGCGTCGTTGCGCGCATCGTAGGTGCCGCGCCGCGCGGCCCGGTTGCAGCGCGCACGGAACACCAAGGCCTTCTGCGCCTCGGCCACACGGGCCGGGTCGCCCTTCCAAAGCTCGAGCGCGGGCTGCTGCACCGCGCGCGAGAACGAGAAGCTCAGCGCCCACGGAAGCCGCGCGCCGAAGCGGGCATTCATCGCATTGAGCCGCGCCGAGGCGAGCTGTGCCGACTGCCCGCCCGAGAGGAAGGCCACGCCCGGCACCGCGGCGGGCACGCTGCGCAGCAGGCAATGCACCGTGGCATCGGCCACCGCGGCCACGTCGTCCTGCACGGCGGCGTTCTGTGCTGGCAGCACCATGTTCGGCTTGAGCAGCATGCCCTCGAGCAGCACGCCCTGCGCGCGCAGCTCGGCGAAGGTGCGGTGCAGCACTTCTTCCGTGACCTCGGCGCAGCGCGCGAGCGAATGGTCGCCGTCCATCAGCACCTCGGGCTCGACGATCGGCACCAGCCCGGCTTCCTGGCACAGCGCCGCATAGCGCGCGAGTGCATGGGCGTTGACGCGGATGCAGGCACGGCTGGGCAGGCCCGCGCCGATCGCGATCACGCCGCGCCACTTGGCGAAGCGCGCGCCCAGGCCTGCGTACTCGGCCAGCCGTTCGCGCAGGCCGTCGAGGCCCTCGGTCACGGTCTCGCCCGAATGGCCCGCAAGCGGCTTGGCGCCGGTGTCGACCTTGATGCCCGGCACGATGCCCGCGGCGGCCAGGGCCTGCGCGAAGGGCATGCCGGCGTTGGTGGTCTGGCGCAGCGTCTCGTCGAACAGGATCGCGCCGCCGATGCTGTCGGACAACCCCGGCGCCGTGACGATCAGCTCGCGCCAGTCGCGCCGCGCCGCCTCGGTCTGCGGAATGCCGAGCGCGGCGAAGCGCTTGTTGCAGGTGGCGTTGCTCTCGTCCATCGCGAGCAGGCCCTTGTCGGCGGCCAGCAGCGCGGCGGCCGTGTCGGTCAATGTCTTGGCGGTCATGTCGGGACACCTTTCGGGGGCCATCCTACGCCCGCGAGGCTTGCCCCTAGATGACGTTGCGCTCCAAGAGCGGCGCGTTGCGCAGGATGCGTTCGAAGCCCACGGCCGACAGGTCGAGGCTGCGGTAACCGCCGAAGCGGATCAGCTCGGCCACGCCGCGCCCCGCCGCCGGGCATTGCTGCAGACCATGGCCCGAGAAGCCGTTGGCGAAGTAGAGGTTGTCGCAGTCGGGGTGCAGGCCGAGGATGGCGTTGTGGTCGAACAGGTTCATCTCGTAGTAGCCGGCCCAGGCGCCGGTCATGCGGATGGCTTCGAAGGCCGGCACGCGTTCGGCCAGCGCGGGCCAGATGAAGCTGTCGAAGGCCTCGTACTCGACCTCGAGCGCGGCGTCGTCGGGGTCCTGGTCCTCGGGCGGCGCGAAGCCGCAGATGAACTGGCGGCCCTCGGGGCGCAGCCAGATGCCCGAGGTGTCGATCACCAGCGGGCAGCCGGGCAAGGCGTCGGGACACGAGAAGCTGAACACGCTGCGCCGACGGCCGCGCACCGGCAGGTCGATGCCGGCCCAGCGCGCCACCGTCGCGGCCCAGGCGCCCGCGGCATTGACGACCACGTCGGCCGGCAGGGTCTGGCCATCGGCGAGCACGACGCCGCGCACGAGGCGCCCTTCGCATTGCAGCCCGGTCGCCCGCGCCTGCACGTAGCGCACGCCCTGCGACACGGCCTTCCTGCGGAAGGCCTGCAGCAGGCTGTAGCCGTCGTACCAGCCCTCGCCCGAGAGCCCCAGCGAACCCAGCGCCACGCCCTCCGTGTCGAGCCACGGAAAGCGGGTCTTCAACTCCTCGGGGGTGAGCAGCGCCACGTCGACCGCATGCGCTTTCTGCAGCGCATGGTTCTCGCGCAGCACGCCCTCACCCGCCGCGGAGGCCAGGTAGAGGTAGCCGGGCTCGACCAGACCGATGTCGGGTTCGTCGTCGCCCACGCGCAGCGTCTGGCCCAGGCTGCGGAAGAAGTCGATGCCGTAGCGCGACATCTCGATGTTGATGGCGGTCGAGAACTGCTGGCGGATCGAGCTGGCCGACAGCGCCGAGGAGGCCTGGCTGTACGAGAAGTCGCGCTCGACCACCGTGACCTCGAAGGGCTCCTGCGCCGGATCGCGGGTCAGGAAATAGGCGGTGGCCGAGCCGATGGCTCCGCCGCCGATGATCACCACACGCCGCATGGAATGCCTTTCGCTTCGCTCGTCATCTTCACTTTTCTTCGTCATGCGCCAGCCGCGCCGCCGCCAGATCCCACAGCGCATGGCCCACGGTCTTGACCAGCACCGGCGCGCCGGCCGCCGCGGGCACCGCGTGCGCGAAGTCCTGCACGGCGCGCCAATCGACCTCGGCGCGGATCAGGTCGCCGGCCTCGCGGCGCGCGCCCTCCAGCGTATCCACAAACACGCTGCCGCGGCGCACCAGCGCGGCGGGCACCTCGGCCATGTCGGCGCGGTAGGCGCCGATCGCGATCACGCAGGCATCGGGGCGCAGATCGGGCGGCACCACGGGGTCGAGCGCATTGGTCGCGGCGACGACGAGGTCGGCCTCGCGCGCGACTGCGTCCGGATCGGCGATCGCCTGCGCCTCGACGCCGAGCGAACGCATGTGCCGCGCGAGGTCCTCGGCATGGGCGGCAGTGCGCGCATGGATCGCGAGCCGGCGCACGTCCCACAGTTCGGCCAGCGCCTCGGCATGCGCGCGCGCCTGCACGCCCGCGCCGATCAGCAGCACCCGTTCCGCACCCTTGCGCCCGGCCCGCATCGCGCCGGCCAGCGACAGGGCCGCCGTGCGCCGCGCGGTCAGCACATTGCCGTCGAGTGCGAGCAGCCGCGTGCCGGTGGCCGCATCGAACAGCACCACCTCGCCCTGCACCACCGGCAGGCCGCGCGCCGCGTTGCCCGCATGCACGGTCACGGTCTTGAGCGCGGCGAAGTCGGCGTCGGCCGCGGGCATCAGCAGCATCGTGCCGCCGGCCGCAAGCGGCACCGCGGTGCGCGGCGCGGCCCGTGCCTCGCCGCGGCGTTCGCGCTCGAACATCCGCAGCATCGCCTCGACCAGCGGTCCCCAGGGCAAGGCCGCGGCCGTCTCGGCCGCATCGAGCGTGCGCACCGGGGCCGCCTCAGGAACCGGCGACGCGCACGCGCTTGCCGTCCTTGTAGGTGAAGACGGTGAAGTCGGGCTTCTGCAGGTTGCCCTTGGCATCGAAGGCGATGGCGCCGGTCACGCCGTCGAACTTCACCTTGCGCATCGCCGGCAGGTAGGCCGCGGGCTCGACCGAGTTGGCCTCGCGCATGCCGGCGGCCAGCGCCATCATCGCGTCGTAGAGGTAGGGCGCGTAGGTCAGCACGTCGACGCCGAAGCGCGCCTTGTAGCGCTGCTCGAACTCGGCGCCCCTGGTGGTCTTCTCGACCTCCTTGCCGCCGCGCGTGCAGTAGAGCAGCCCGTCGACCGCGCCGCCGCTGATCCTGGCGACCTCGTTGGTGCACAGGCCGTCGGTGCCCAGCAGCTTGGCCGTGATGCCGAGCTGCTTCATCTGCCGCGCGATCAGCCCGCCCTGCGCGTCCATGCCGCCGTAGAACACGACCTCGGGCTGCCTGGCCTTGATGCTGGTGAGGATCGCCATGAAGTCGGTCGCCTTGTCGCTGCCGTACTCCTGCGCGACGATGGTGCCGCCCAGCGCCTTGACGCCGCGCGCGAACACCTCGGCTGCGCCCTGCCCGTAGGCGGTGCGGTCGTCGATCACGGCGATCTTCGTGGCCTTGAGCTCCTTCACCGTGTAGTTCGCGATCGCCATGCCCACGTCGTCGTCGCTCGCGAGGATGCGGAACACGTTGTCGTAGCCCTGCTTCGTGAAGCTCGGGTTGGTGGCGGTCGACACGTCGGGCAGGCCGGCGCGGCTGTAGACGGCCGAGGCGGGGATGGCGGCGCCCGAATTGAAGTGGCCGAGGATGCCCTTCACGCCCATGTCGGCCAGCTTGTTGGCGACCACCATGGCCTGCTTGGGATCGGCCTGGTCGTCCTCGGACTGCAGCACGAACTTGATCTTCCTGCCGCCGATCAGCAGGTTCTGCCTGTTGAGGTCCTCCACTGCGAGCCGCGCGCCGTTGTCGTTGTCCTTGCCCCAGTGGGCGGCGCCGCCCGTGAGCGGGCCGGCATGGCCGATCAGCACCGTCTGCTCGGACTGGGCCCAGGCCGGCAGCGCCAGGACGCCGACCAGCAGGCAGGCCGAGACGGCGGCATGGCGCCGCAGCGATACGCGCGAAGCGGTCATCGAAAGTCTCCTTGTGTTTGTGCGTGCGGGCCGCGCTGGAGGCCCGAACGCAGAATAGAGTCGCGCTGGCGGGCGCAACAAACGCTCAATGCGCACGACGTTGTGCGATCCCGGAAGGAAGCCCTCCGGATCGGTGATGCGATGAATGCTTTGGTTGACGGAAAGCGGGCCGCGCCAGAATCGGCCCACCAGGACAAGCAGGCGAGATGAGAAAAGACATACCCAACCTCGGCGCGCTGCAGGCCTTCGAGGCCTCGGCGCGGCTGGGCAGCTTCACGCGCGCCGCGAGCGAACTGGCGCTCACGCAGAGCGCGGTCGGCCGCCAGGTGGCGATGCTCGAGCAGCGGCTCGGCGTGGCGCTGTTCTCGCGCGTGCGGCGCCGGCTCACCCTGACCGACGTGGGCCGCGAGTACGCGGCGCGCATCCGCCGCCACCTCGACCAGATCCGGCGCGACACGCTGGAGATCGCCGCCGGCCACGACATGGGCTTCGTGCTCGAGGTGGCGGTGGTGCCCACCTTCGCGACCCAGTGGCTGATTCCGCGCCTGCCCGATTTCAGCCGGCTGCATCCCAACATCACGGTCAACCTGTCGGCGCGCTCGCAGCCCTTCTCGTTCCAGGAGAACGCCTACGACGCCGCGATCTACTTCGGCGACCAGTTCTGGCCCGACACGCGCGGCGGGCGCATCTTCTCCGAGGGCGAGATGGTGCCGGTGTGCAGCCCGGCCTTCCGCGATGCCAACGGCCCCTGGGACGAGGCCGCGTTCGCGCGCTGCCGCCACGTGCACCTGAGCACGCGCGCCCATGCCTGGCGCGACTGGTATGCGCAGCAGGGCTGGGACTACACGGTGCATGCCTCGCGCGGGCCGCGCTACGAGCTCTTCACCATGGTGACGGCCGCCACCGCGGCCGGCATGGGCGTGGGCCTGGCGCCGCGCCTGTTGATCCAGCACGAGCTGCGCACCGGCGAGCTCGTGATCCCGATCGACCGCAGCCTCGACGTGAGCCAGGGCTACTACTTCGCCTATCCCGAGGGCCGGCCGGCCTCGGGGGCGCTCGAGCATTTCAAGCGCTGGGTGCTGAGCCTGACGCCCGAGAAGGGCTGAGCCCGATCAGACCGGCGCCGGGTTGCGCTCCGCGAAGCCGCGCTGGTGCCAGTACGGATAGGCCAGCGTCGTCGTGCTGGCCACGTCGAGCTCGGCCACCTGCTCCTTCGTGAGGTTCCAGCCCACCGCGCCGAGGTTCTGGCGCAGCTGCTGCTCGTCGCGCGCGCCGATCACCACGCTCGACACCGTCGGGCGCTGCAGCAGCCAGTTCAGCGCCACCTGCGGCACCGTCTTGCCGGTCTCGCCGGCGATCTTCTCGAGCGCATCGACGACGCGGTAGAGCAGCTCGTCGGGCACCGGCGGGCCCATGTCTGCCGTGACGTGCAGGCGACTGTTGGCCGGCAGCGGCTGGCCGCGGCGGATCTTGCCGGTGAGGCGGCCCCAGCCCAGCGGGCTCCACACCACCGCGCCCACGCCCTGGTCCTGCGCCAGCGGCATCAGCTCCCATTCGTAGTCGCGGCCCACCAGCGAGTAGTAGGCCTGGTGCGCCACGTAGCGCGGATAGCCGTAACGATCGGCCACGCCCAGCGACTTCATCAGGTGCCAGCCCGAGAAGTTGGAGGCGCCCACGTAGCGCAGCTTGCCGGCGCGCACCAGGTCGTCGAGCGTCGAGAGCGTCTCTTCCACCGGCGTGGCGGCATCGAAGCCGTGCAGCTGGAACAGGTCGATGTAGTCGGTGCCCAGGCGCTGGAGCGCGGCGTCGACCGCGGCGACCAGGTGGTAGCGCGAGGAGCCGACCTCGTTGACGCCCTCGCCGCTGCGGAAGGTGGCCTTGGTCGAGATCAGCAGCTTGTCGCGCGGCCGGCCCTTGATGGCTTCGCCGAGCACCGACTCGGCCGCGCCGCCCGAATAGATGTCGGCGCTGTCGAACATGTTGACGCCCGCGTCGATGCAGATGTCGATCAGCTTGCGGGCCTCGGCCACGTCGGTGCTGCCCCAGGCCTGGAAGAATTCGCCCTTGCCCCCGAAGGTGCCGGTGCCGAAGCTCAGGACGGGGACCTTGAGGCCCGATCGGCCCAGATGACGGTATTCCAAGATGCTGCTCCTTCGGCCCGCGGGCCAGGTGGTGCGGGCCGGCGGCCCGCGGATGGCCGCCATTGTTGGCCGCGGGACTGAACCCCGGCCGGCAGTCGGGCTTCTAGGGCAGCAGCTTCGAGATCGCGTCCTCGAAGGCCAGCACGTCCGAACCGACGTGGGTGGAGTTGAACACCGTCTGCGTCAGCTTGAAGTCCTTGTAGTTGCGGGCCGCGAGCCGGTCGTACATCTCCTTCACCAGCGGCCCGTTGCAGTTGGCGTCGCAGCGCGCCAGCACCATGGTCGCGGGCAGCGACTTGCCGGCCAGCGCGGTGAACATCTTCTGCTCGAGGTCGTAGTTGAGGTCCTTCTGCTGCCAGAAGGCGGCCTCGGTGGACAGGAAGTATGAGAACACCAGTTGGTCGGGCGCCTCGAGGAACATCGCGGTCGCGGCCAGGTTGCCGCTGGTCGACAAGCCCGAGAGCATGCGGCGCTTCGGGTCCATGCGGTACTTCGATTCGAGGTAGGGAACCAGCTCCTTCACGAGGAAGCCGTGGTAGCCGGTGGCGCCGGGAAAGTTGTAGTCCTCCTGCCGCCGCGCGCTGCCGCCGATGCCCACCAGGATGGCCTTGGTGCCACGCCGTTGCAGGATGTTCTTGAGGTTCGTGAAGCGCGTGTCGGGCAGGCCGTTGGTGGCATCGCCGTCGAGCGCATAGATGGTGGCGTAGGCATCGGTGCCGGCGTCGTAGCCGGCCGGGATGTAGATGTCGATGCGGTAGTCCACGCCATAGGCCTTGGCGCTGACGGTCTCGCTGACCACGCGGCCGGTGGAGGATGGCGGCGGCGGCGCGGGCTGCTCGGGTGCCGGAGCCGGAGGCAGGATCGGGAGGCCGCCGCCTCCACCGCCACCGCCGCCCCCACCGCAGGCCGCCATCGCCGCGACGAGCACGCAACCGCACACGGCCGCGAGTGCGCGGCGCCATTTTTCTTGTCTCATGTGGTTCCTCTTCTTCTACCCCGGCACACGTCGTGCCGGGCGGGATGCTGCGCCGGGGGCCGGGCAGCGTCAACCTCGCCGGTCGGATCGGCCAGGCTGTGGCGCCATGTCCACACGCCTCGCGACGGCACGATGGCGTCTACAGCCGCATGCCGAGCCAGATCACCGATTCGGTCGAGGCCGCGACGACCGGGCTCAGCAGCCGCGACCAGAAGCGGCCGGGCTCGAGGTGCGAGGCCGACTGGTCGTGGTGCTGCCGCTCCTCGTCGACGATCTGCGCGATGGCCGCCACCGCCGCCTCGTCCTGGCCCGCCAGCTCGCGCAGTTGCGCCTCGAGATGGCGCAGCACCACGCGCTCCACCGCCACGGTGGTGGCAGCGATCGCATGGCGGCCGAGCAGCCCGGTGACCAGGCCCAGCACCCAGCCGCCGATGCCGCACAGCCAGTAGCTGCGGCAGCGGCGCACGCCGCGCCGTTGCAACTCGGTGGCGAACACGGCGCGGTGCCGTTCCTCGTGCGACTTGAATTCGCGCAACTGCGGCATCAGCGCCGGCGCGGTGATGCGCGCGGCCAGGATCTGCGCGCGGTAGATGTTCACCGCGCCCTGCTCGCCCGCATGGTCGACCTTGAGGATGCGGCCGCCGAGCGCGGTGTCGCGCGAGCTCAAGGGGCGATCTCCTTCAGCGCCTCGTCCACCGGCACCGTCAGTCCCACCTTCACCCGGCTCATGGCCACCAGCGTCTTGAAGCGCTTCACGTTGTTGTTCTCGAAGAACAGTTCGCGCGTGAGCCGCGTGTAGTCGGCCATGCTGCGCACCGCGAAGATCAGCACGAAGTCGCACTCGCCCGCCACGTAGTAGCACTGCTGCACCTGCGGGCAGGCCTGGAAGCTGCGCTTCATCGCATCGAGCAGGTCGACGCGCTCGCTCTCCACCTCGACCTCGACGATCACCGTGAGCTCGCAGCCCACCGCGTCGGGATTGACGATCGCCGCATGGCGCTCGATCACGCCCTCGTCGGCCATGCGCTTCAGGCGCCGGTTGACCGCCGCGGCCGAGAGATGCACCTGCTGGCCCAGCTCGCCCTGCGGCAGGCGCGCGTCCTGCTGCACCAGCGCCAGCAGCTTGAGGTCGTAGGCATCGAGGGGCGTGGGCATGGGCGGGACCGGCAGGCGTGGCGGGTGGAATGAAATTGCGCCGACAGCCCCTTCAATGCGCGCAAATTCATGGGTCGGCGACATAGCATTGTTGCCCATGACCACCGCCACCCTCGCCTCCGACGCGCCGCTCGATGCCGAACTCTCGGGCTGGCGCCGCTACCTGCACACCATTCCCGAGACCGGCTTCGCCGAGCACCGCACCTCGGCCTTCGTCGCGCGCACGCTGCGCGCGCTGGGCCTCGAGGTGCACGAGGGCATCGGCGGCACCGGGCTGGTGGCGAACCTGCGCGTGGGCGAAGGCCGCGGCGCGATCGGCATCCGCGCCGAGATGGATGCGCTCGACATCGCCGAATCGGCGCCGGGCCGTGCCCATGCCTCGGCCACGCCCGGCAAGATGCACGCCTGCGGCCACGACGGCCACATGTCGATCGTGCTCGGCGCGGCGCGGCTGCTGCGCGAGCGCAAGGACTTCGACGGCACCGTGCGCTTCATCTTCCAGCCCGCCGAGGAACACGGCCGCGGCGCCAAGGCGATGATGGCCGACGGCCTGTTCGAGCGCTTCCCGGTCGACGAGATCTACGGCCTGCACAACATGCCGGGCCTCGCGGCCGGCACCATCGCCACCTGCGCGGGCGGCATCATGGCCAGCGAAGACAACTTCACGATCCACGTGCGCGGCCGCGGCACCCATGCGGCGCGGCCGCACATGGGCATCGACCCGATCGTGATCGGCGCCGAGATCGTGCTCGCGCTGCAGACCATCGTCTCGCGCAGCCTCGACCCGGGCGCGCAGGCCGTGGTCTCGTGCACCGAGTTCATCACCGACGGCATCCGCAACGCGATCCCCTCGAACGTCGTCATCAAGGGCGACACCCGCAGCTACGACCCCGCCGTGCAGGCCACGCTGGAGCGGCGCATGCGCGAGATCAGCGAGGGCATCTGCCGGCTGCACGGCGCCGAATGCGCGTTCTCGTACACGCACGAGTTCGAGCCCACGGTGAACTGGCCCGAATGCGTGCCGTACGCCGTGGCCGCCGCAACCGCGGTGCTCGGCGCCGGGCGCGTGGACGCCAACACCGTGCCGATGATGGCCTCGGAGGACTTCGGCGCCTTCCTGCGCGTGGTGCCGGGCGCCTTCGTGTTCCTCGGCAACGGTGCCGACGGCCAGCCCGGCGGCACGCCGCTGCACAACGCGGGCTACGACTTCAACGACGCGGTGCTCGAGATCGGCGCGCGCTACTTCGCGGAACTGGTGCGGCTGCGGCTGCCGCGCTGAATCCCTTCTCTTCTTCTGAAAGACACCAGACATGCTGGTCCGCAATGCCCGCGCCGTGCGCGCGCCCTACCCCGAGGCGCTGCACCGCATCCTCAACATCGACGAAGCACGCGCCACGCGCGCGTGGCTCTCGCGCTGGTCGCTGCTCGCGCCCGAGCCCACGCCGCTGCGCCGCCTGAGCGACCTGGCGCAGGCCTGCGGCATCGCCGAAGTGTTCCTCAAGGACGAGTCGCTGCGCTCGCCGCTCGGCAGCTTCAAGGCGCTCGGCGCGCCGGCCGCGCTGGTGCGGCTGGTGCTGCGGCGCCATCCGGACTGGAACGCCGACGCGGTGCTGCGCGGCGAACACGCGAATGCCTTGAAGGGCCTCGTCGTCATCAGCGCCACCGACGGCAACCACGGCCGCGCACTCGCCGCCGCGGCGCGCAGCGTGGGCGTGCGCTGCGTGATCGTGCTGCACCGGCACGTGAGTGCCGAGCGCGAACGCGCCATTGCCGACTTCGGCGCCGAGATCGTGCGCATCGAGGGCAACTACGACGCCTCGGTCGCGCATGCCGCGCAGCTCGCCGAGCGGCATGGCTGGCAGGTCGTGTCCGATACCGCCTACCCGGGCTACGAGGACGTGCCGCGCGACGTGATGCAGGGCTACGGCACGATGGTCGACGAGGCGCTCGAGCAGCTCGCCACCGAGTCCAACGGTGCCTGTCCCTTCACCCACGTGATCCTGCAAGGCGGCGTCGGCGGCCTCGCGGCCGGCGTGGCGAGCTACCTCTGGGAACGCTTCGGCGAGCGCCGCCCCGTGCTCATCGTCGCCGAACCGCGCCAGGCCGACTGCCTCACGCGCAGCGCCATCGAAGGCCGGCCGGCAGTGGCCACCGGCAGCGTCGACTCGGTGATGGCCGGCCTCGCCTGCGGCGAGACCTCGACCCTGGCCTGGCGCTTTCTCGAGCCCTCGGTCGATGTCTTCCTCACGCTGGAGGATGAAGAGGCGGTGGATGCGATGCGACGGCTGGCCGAGGGCTCGGCGCGCGACGTGCCGGTGGTGAGCGGGGAATCGGGCGCCGCGGGCGCGGCCGCGTTGCTGCAGCTCGCGCGGTCCGGGACGGCGAAGGCGCAGGCCGGGCTCGATGCTTCGTCGACGGTGCTCTTGATCAGCACCGAGGGGGCGACCGCGCCTTCGGTCTATGCGGAACTGATGGGCCGTACGGCGGATGAAGTGCTGGCAGCGCAACGCGAATGGCTGGGCCTGGCGACTCGGCGGTAGCATCGACCGCCCTTCCTCCAGGAGATCGTCGATGCGCCAGCTTGCGGGACTTTGGATCGCGGCCCTGTGGATCGCGTGCTTCTCACCCGTGCAGGCCCAGGTCACGCAGCAGGTGGTGGACATCCCCACCCGCCCCGGCGTGACGCAGCGCATGCTCGTGCTGACGCCGCCCACGCCGAAGGCGGCCGTGATCCTGATCGCGGGCGGACATGGCGGGCTTCGGATCTTTGCCAACGGATCGCTCCAATGGGGTGCCGGCAACTTCCTCGTCCGCACGCGGCAGCTGTTCGCCGACCAGGGACTGCTGGTGGCCGTCATCGACGCACCGTCCGACCGGCAGAGCCCGCCCTACCTCGCCGGCTTTCGCCAGAAGCCCGAGCATGCGGCCGATCTCCAGGCCGTCATCGCCTGGATGCGCGCGCAGTCGAAGGTGCCGGTATGGCTCGTGGGCACCAGCCGCGGCACGCAATCGGCGGCCTATGTTGTGACCGAGCTCTCGGGCACCGATGGCCCGGATGGCGTGGTGCTGAGCTCCACCATCCTCACCGACGACGGCGGCCGCCCCGTTCCCGCCATGCCACTGGCAAAGATCCGCGTGCCCGTGCTCGTGGTGCATCACGAACAGGACGGCTGCAGGCACTGTGCCTTCGCCGGCGTGCCCGCGCTGATGGCGAAGCTCGAGAACGCGCCGCGCAAGGAAGTGCTGAGCTTCCAGGGCGGCGAGAACCGCGGCGATCCCTGCGACGCGATGGCCTACCACGGGTTCAACGGGCTCGACGGCGAGGTCGTACCGCGGATCGCGGGCTGGATACTGGCGCGATAGCGCCGGGCCTGCGTACAGTTCTTACACGCTGTAGAACCTCTGCGCCGCACCCGACCCTAGACTGGGCCGATGAAAACCAATCAAGGACTTGGCGTGGGCGCCGGGCTCGCGGCCGGCGTGGGCATCGGTGCCTTGCTCGACGAGATCGGCCTGGGGATCGGCATCGGTCTCGCGCTGGGAATCGCGCTGTCGCTGGCGTTCGATCGCAAGGACCCCGGTTAGCCGACCTTGCCGCCGGCGCCGTGCCTATTGCGGCACCAGTTCCACGCGCCGGTTCTTCGCGCGGCCGTCCTCGGCCGCGTTGCTGGCGACCGGCGCCAGATCGGCCACGCCATACGCGGCGAGCCGGTTGGCCGCGATCGCATACTGGCTGGCCAGGGCCGCGTTGACCGCCTCCGCGCGTCGCTTCGACAGCGCGATGTTGCTGTCCAGCGTGCCCTGGTTGTCCGTGTGGCCGACCACGCGCAGCTTGAGTGCAGGCTCGGCCTTGAGCAGCTTGGCGATCTCGTCCAGCGCGGGCTTGGAATCGGGCTTGATGTCGGCCTTGGCGGTGTCGAACAGGATGCCGTAGAGCGCCACGCGCCCGGTGGCGGCAATGGCCTTCGACATGTCGCCCGCGCTCACCGTCACCATGTTCTGCTTCATCGCCCCGACCTCGATGATGTCGACCGCCGCGTACGCGCCCTTGACCGCCTTGTAGTCCTTGCTGTCCTTGGCCCATTGCACGGCCTCGACGACCACGTAGAGATCGCCTTGCGGCCGCGGAATCCTGAAGCTCGCCAGGCGCGCCGTCGCGACCTCGGCGGCCGAGAAGGTGTAGGTGCTGCGGCTCGTCTTGATCTCGTTCCAGCTGTACGGGCAGAGGAAGCAGGAGCGGCTCTTGAAGTTCTCGTCACGCCCCGAGTCGTAGAGCGTGACGCCACCGGCCGCCTGCACCTCGCTCTGGTAGTTGCGGATCAGCTCCGCCGTGGACGTGTCGCCCGCCGACTCGTACCAGAGGCGGGTCAACGCGCCCTCGACCGGCTCGGAGCCGGTCCAGCTGCGCTTCCTCGAGGTGGTGTCGTAGCCCTTGTAGGTCCCCGTCGGCACCAGGTATTCGTCGAAGCGCTTGAAGTCGTAGCCGACGATGGTCGAGCCCGCGAAGCGTTTGAGCAGCGGGTTGTCCTTGGCGCCGGGCAGGTCCTGTGCGGACGCGATGGTCGAGATAAACAACAGCCCGGCGGATGCCGGCGCGGCCAACAGCCGAAGGAAGGCAAGGACAGAACGCGGACGCATCGATGACTCCGGAAATGGACGGCGCCATTGTCAGGAGTTCCGATGATTTGGCTGCACGGCCGTTTGGCCTATGAAGAAGGTCTGTGGCGGTGGATGCAAGCTCGTTGTCCTGAATCGAAGAAGGACGGTCTCGCGCAAGCATGCGCACGATCAAGACGATTCGGACCGCTCGCTGTAGCAAGCCATGCGACTGCTGTTGCCACAATCAGCCCCATCCAACAAGCACACAGCCAATGAATCACGAGGACCCATTTCGCGCAGTCGAAGAATGGAGCGGATGCGCCATCTCATCACCCTTGCGCGCATTGCTCTCCAGCCTGAACGGCGCCACCGTCGGCGACCTCGCCCACTTCTACGCCCCCGCCGACCTGCTCGAACGCAACGAGACCTACGAGACCAGGACGTACTGCCCCGGCTGGCTGACGATCGGCGATGACGGTGGAGGCAGCGCGATCGTCGTGGCACCGGACCAGTGGCCGACCGCGGTGTACCTGGTGGGTCACGGCAGCATGTCGCGCGCCGACTTCGTCGCGGTGGCCGAGGCCCTTCACGAATGGGTAGCTTCGGGCTGTGAGCTGTAGCGCGCCACAAGGTCGCGGCAATCGCAGGCTTTCCATGCGACAACGCCCGCGCAACCTCGTCAGTCGATCGCCACCCTCGCCTCCTTCACCAACCTCGCATATTTCGCGGTGTCACCGCGAATCTGCGCCGCCATCTGCGCCGGCGTATCCCCCACCGGCTCCGCCCCGATCTCCTCCATGCGCTTCCTGAACTCCGGCGACTGGATGATCTTCACCATCTCGACGTTGAGCCGCTCCACGATCTCCTTCGGCGTGCCCGCCGGCGCGAGGATGCCGAACCAGGTGCCCTGGTCGAAATCCTTCAGCCCCGACTCGGCCAGGGTCGGCACGTCGGGCAGGCTGCTCGAGCGTTTGGCGGTGGTCACGGCGAGCGCGCGCAGTTTGCCGGCGCGGATGTGCTGCAGCACGGGGGTCAGGGTGTCGAAGGACATGTCGACCTGGCCGCCGAGCAGGTCGGTGGTGAGCGGCGCGCTGCCCTTGTAGGGCACGTGCAGCAGCTCGATGCCCGACAGGGCCGAGAGCTGGGTGCCGATCAGGTGCTGCACGGTGCCGTTGCCGTTCGACCCATACGAAAGCTTGGCCGGCGCGGCCTTGGCCTGGGCGATCAGTGCCTGCGCATTGCGCGCGGGCGACTTGGCGTTGACCACCATCACGTTGGGCACCAGCGCGACGGTGGTGATCGGCGCGAAGCTCTTCTCGAAGTCGTAGGGCAGCTTGCGATAGACGCTGGTGGCGATGGTGTGGTGCACCGCGCCCATCAGCAGGGTGTAGCCGTCGGGCCGCGCCTTGGCCACGTAGTCGGCGCCGAGCGTGGCGCCGGCGCCGGGACGGCTCTCGACCACCACGGGCTGGCCCAGGCTCTGCGAGAGCTTGTCGCTCAATGAACGCGCCAGCACATCGGAGCTGCCGCCGGGCGGAAAGGGAACGACGAGGTTGATGGGCTTGGCCGGCCAGGCCTGCGCGGCCGCGGTCGAGGCGGCCAGGCCGAGGGTGAAGGCGGCGGCGAGCGCGGTCAGCGCCGCGCGGCGGCGGACGATGGGCTGGGTCACGGGTTGTCTCCTTTGTTGTCGTGGCAATGGCCGGCCGTGCGCGCACGCCCTCTCCGGCCCCGGGGGCGGAAAACTCAGGCGGCCTGGCGCTCGGGCAGCGGGGCCAGCAGCGCGCAGACGGCGCGGGTCACGTCGGCGGTGGTGGCACTGCCGCCGAGGTCGCGCGTGTGCAGCGAGGCGTCGGCCGTGACCTGTTCGATGGCGCGCATCAGGCGCGCTGCAGCCTCGGGCTCGCCGAGGTGCTCGAGCATCATCACGACAGACCAGAAAGTGCCGACGGGGTTGGCCAGGCCCTGGCCCATGATGTCGAAGGCCGAGCCGTGGATGGGCTCGAACATCGAGGGGAAGCGGCGCTGGGGATCGATGTTGCCGGTGGGTGCGATGCCCAGGCTGCCCGCGAGCGCGGCGGCCAGGTCGCTGAGGATGTCGGCATGCAGGTTGGTGGCGACGATGGTGTCGAGCGAGGCCGGCCGGTTGACCATGCGCGCGGTGGCGGCGTCGACCAGTTCCTTGTCCCAGCGCACGTCGGGGAACTCCCGGGCCACCTGCACGGCGATCTCGTCCCACATCACCATCGCATGGCGCTGGGCATTGCTCTTGGTGATCACGGTGAGCTGGCGGCGCGGCCGCGAGCGGGCCAGCGAGAAGGCGAAGCGCATGATGCGCTCGACGCCGGCGCGGGTCATCATCGAGACGTCGGTGGCGGCCTCGATCGCATGGCCCTGGTGCACGCGGCCGCCGACACCGGCGTACTCGCCCTCGGAGTTCTCGCGCACGATGACCCAGTCGAGGTCGCCGGGGCCGCAGCGCTTGAGCGGGCCGTCGATGCCGGGCAGGATGCGCGTGGGCCGCACGTTGGCGTACTGGTCGAAGCCCTGGCAGATCTTCAGGCGCAGGCCCCACAGGGTGACGTGATCGGGAATGTGCGGATCGCCGGCCGAGCCGAACAGGATCGCGTCCTTGCCGCGCAGCGCGTCGAGGCCGTCGGCCGGCATCATCTCGCCGTGGGCGCGGAAGTAGTCGCCGCCCCAGCCGAAGTCCTCGAACTCGAAGCCGAAGCGCTCGCCGCCGGCGGCCAGTGCCTCGAGCACCTCGCGCCCGGCCGGCACCACCTCCTTGCCGATGCCGTCGCCGGGAATGGTTGCGATCCTGTAGGTCTTCATGGTGTAGCTGCGTCGCTGGAGTGTTGGAACGGCTTCGACTGTAGGAACTCGACGTGCGATCGGATCGCCCCTAAAGTCAATCCATCGTTAACTTCAAGTCAACAGCGAAAACCGCGATGGCCCACGAGATCCAACCGGCCGACCTCGGCTTCTTCTCGGCGCTCGCGCGCGCCGGCAGCCTCAGCGCGGCGGCGCGCGAACTCGGCATCACGACGGCCGCGGTGAGCAAGCACCTCGCGCAGATGGAGGCGCGGCTCGGCGTGAGCCTGGTCAACCGCACCACGCGCCGCATGGGCCTCACGCCCGAGGGCGAGCTCTACCTCGCGCAGGCGCGGCGCATCCTGGCCGACATCGAAAGCCTGGGCGAGCAGCTCGGGGTGTCGAAGGCGGTGCCGCAGGGCCTCTTGCGCGTCAACGCCACGCTGGGCTTCGGGCGCAGCCACGTGGCGCCGCTGATCTCGAAGTTCGTGCGCCGGCATCCCGAGGTCGAGGTGCAGCTGCAGCTGTCGGTGAACCCGCCGCCGCTGACCGAGGATTCGTTCGACGTCTGCGTGCGCTTCGGCGCGCCGCCCGAGGCGCGCGTGATCGCGCGGCGCATCGCGGCCAACCGGCGGCTGCTGTGCGCGGCGCCGGCCTACCTCGCGAAGCACGGCACGCCCAAGGTGCCGAACGACCTCACGCGCCACAACTGCATCGGCATCCGCCAGGGCGAGGAGGCCTACGGCCTGTGGCGGCTGTCGAGCGGGCGCGGCGCGAGCGCAAGCACGCAGGCCGTGAAGACGCGCGGCACGCTGACCACCAACGACGGCGAGATCGCGGTCAACTGGGCGCTCGAGGGCCACGGCATCCTGATGCGCGCCGAATGGGACATCGCGCGCTACCTGCGCAGCGGGCGGCTGGTGCAGGTGCTGCGCCCGTTCCACACGCCCGATGCCGACATCTACGCGGTGTACCCGCAGCGCCATCAGCTCGCGGCACGCGTGCGGGCCTTCGTCGACTTCCTCGCGCAATCGCTCGAGCAACAGGCCTCGGCGGCCTCCGCGGCCTCGAAGACCGCGTTCTGACGCGACCCTAGGGAAATCCCCGAGGCCGCGCTCGCGGCCGTGCCCGCGCGCGCCCTCGCCCAGAGGGAAAAGCACCCGCGCGGCGCCCTCCCTCACCCGCCCCGATCTCCCCACGGCACTGGCCCGCAACTTGCAAACTCGGCCAAAAATGACAGAAAATTTTCTTAACTGACTTATATTTGTAAATCAGTTTTCAAATTTGCACCGTTCCGGCGCCCTTTCCGAACCCCATGAGCACCAACGTCGACCCTCCAGGCACCACCGTGGCCCAGCGCATCGCGCAGGCCCTGCCGCGGCTGTCCCGCTCGCACCGGCAGGTGGCCGACTACGTGCTCGAGCATCCGCTGCAGGTGGCCACGCTGCCGATCGACGAGCTGGCCACGGCGGCCGGCGTGTCGGTGGCCACGGCCAACCGCTTCGCGCGCGCGCTCGACTTCGATGGCTACCCGGCCTTCCGGGCCGAGCTGGTGCGCGGCTTCGAGCCGCTGGTGGCGCCGGTCGAGCGGCTGCGCGGCAACCTCGAGCGGCCGACCACGGTGTCGGAGGTGTTCGCCGCGGCGCTCGAGGAGAGCCGCCGCAACATCGACGCCACGCGCCAGTCGCTCGACTACGCGGCCTGCGAGGCCGCCGTGGAGCGCATCGGCAAGGCGCGCTCGATCTACATCGGCGGCTTCGGCGCCAGCGCCTGGCTCGCGGGCCTGCTGCAGCACGGGCTGGACAGCAGCTGCAGCGACGTGCGCCTGCTCTCGGGCGTGAGCGGCGTGACCCATGCCGCGCGCACGCTGATGCATGCGGGGCCGCAGGACGTGTTCATCGGCGTGACCTTCCCGCGCTATCTCACCGACACCATCGCGCTGGCGCAGATCGCGCGCGGCCAGGGCTGCGCGGTGCTCGCGCTGACCGACCGGCCGAGCTCGCCGCTGGCGCCGCTGGCCGACGTGGCGCTCTATTGCCAGACCGAGACCAGCTACCGCCCCAACTGCGAGACCAGCGTGCTCGCGCTGATCGAGGCGCTGACCAGCGCCGTGGCGCTGCGCGCGCCGGGCGCGGTGCAGTCGGCGGGCCGCATCCTGCAGGCGGTGCGGCCGTGGCTGCACGGGGGCAACGGGCCACGCACGAATGGCGCGAACGGCGCGAACCCGCAGGCCACGCCGCCCGCAGACAGCACCCCGAAGAAGAAGACCTCCCGATGAACAGCCCCACCCAGAACGACAACGCCTCCACCCCGCGCGTGCCCGTGATCGCCATCCATGGCGGCGCCGGCACCATCAGCGCGGGCACCACCACGCCCGAACAGGCCGCGGCCTATCACGAGGCGCTGCGCCACATCGTGGCCACGGCCCAGGCCGCGCTGCTGCAGGGCGCCTCGGCGCTCGACGCCACCTGCCTCGCGGTCGAACTGCTCGAGGACTGCCCGCTGTTCAACGCCGGCCACGGCGCGGTCTTCACCCATGACGAAACCCACGAGCTCGATGCCGCCGTGATGGACGGCGCCACGCTCGCCGCCGGCGCGGTCGCGGGCGTGTGCCATGTGCGCCGCCCGGTGCGCCTGGCGCGCGCGGTGCTCGAGGACGGCGCGCACGTGCTGCTCGCGGGCGCCGGGGCCGAAGCCTTCGCGCGCGAACGCGGGCTCGAGATGGTCGAGCCCTCGTACTTCTCGACCGAGGCGCGCCGCCAGCAGCTGCACCGCGTGCGCGACACCGGCCGCGTGGTGGTCGACCACGAGGGCGCTGCCATGGCTTCGCTCGCGCATGCCCCGCTCGACGAGGACCGCAAGTTCGGCACCGTCGGCGCGGTCGCGCTCGACATGCACGGCCACCTGGCCGCCGCCACCTCCACCGGCGGCATGACCAACAAGCGCGTGGGCCGCGTCGGCGATTCGCCGCTGATCGGCGCCGGCACCTATGCCGACGACGCCACCGCCGCGGTCTCGTGCACCGGCAGCGGCGAGATGTTCATCCGCATCGCCGCCGCGCACGACCTCTGCGCGCGCATGGCCTACGCCGGCGCCACGCTCGAAGCCGCCGCCTACACGGTGGTGATGAAGTCGCTCTCGGCCATCGGCGGCACCGGCGGCCTGATCGCCGTCGACCGCCACGGCAACCTCGCGCTGCCCTTCAACACCGAAGGCATGTACCGCGCCCATGCGCGCGGCCGCGAGACCCCGAAGACGGCGATCTTCGCCTGACGCCACCGCTTCCCTTCCCGACCGCCATGTCCGCTGCGACCTCCCTCCCCCCTCTGCCCAACCTTCCGGAAGGCCGCGTGCTCGCGGTCGACGACCTCAGCGTGCGCTTCACCACCTCGGAGCGCACGGTCGATGCCGTCAAGAAGCTGTCCTTTCACGTCGACCATGGCGAGACGCTCGCGGTGGTGGGCGAATCGGGCTCGGGCAAGTCCGTGACCTCGCTCGCGCTGATGCGCCTGGTGGAACACGGCGGCGGCCGAATCCTCGACGGCCGCATGGCGTTTCGCCGCCACAATGGCGAGGTGCTCGACCTCGCGCAGGCGCGCGACCACACGATGCGCGGCATCCGCGGCGCCGACATCGCGATGATCTTCCAGGAGCCGATGACCTCGCTGAACCCGGTGTTCACCGCGGGCGACCAGATCGCCGAGGCCATCCGCATCCACCAGGGCAAGAGCAACGCGGCCGCGCGCGCCGAGGCGCTGCGCATGCTCGAGCTGGTGCGCATCCCCGAGGCGCGCAACGTGCTCGGCCGCTTCCCGCACCAGCTCTCGGGCGGCATGCGCCAGCGCGTGATGATCGCGATGGCGCTGTCGTGCAAGCCGCAGCTGCTGATCGCCGACGAGCCGACCACCGCGCTCGACGTGACGATCCAGGCCCAGATCCTCCAGCTCATCCGCGAGCTGCAGCAGGAGATGCGCATGGGCGTGCTGTTCATCACCCACGACATGGGCGTGGTGGCCGAGATCGCCGATCGCGTGCTCGTGATGTACCGCGGCGACAAGGTCGAGGCAGGCCCGTCGGACACCGTGTTCGGTGCGCCGCAACACCCCTACACCCGTGCGCTGCTGTCGGCCGTGCCCAAGCTCGGCGCCATGCAGGGCACCGAGCTGCCGGCCAAGTTCGAGCTGCTGCGCACCGAGACCGGCGCGCAGACCGTGCCCTGCACCCACACCGAACCGCACGACACGGTGCGCGCCGAGGCCGGCCCGATCCTGCGCGTGCGCGAGCTGGTCACGCGCTTCGACGTGCGCAGCGGCGTCTTCGGCCGCGTGAAGCGGCGCGTGCACGCGGTCGAGAAGATCAGCTTCGACCTCTACCCTGGCGAAACGCTGGCGCTGGTCGGCGAATCGGGCTGCGGCAAGTCGACCACCGGCCGCTCGCTGCTGCGCCTGGTCGAGAGCCAGAGCGGCGCGATCGAGTTCGGCGGCCAGAACATCCGCGAGCTGCCCACGCGCGAGCTGCAGGCGCTGCGCCGCAACATCCAGTTCATCTTCCAGGACCCCTTCGCCTCGCTCGATCCGCGCGTGACGGTGGGCTTCTCGATCATGGAGCCGCTGCTGATCCACGGCATCGCCAAGGGCGCCGAGGCGCAGCAGCGCGTCGACTGGCTGCTGCAGAAGGTGGGCCTGCCGCCCGAGGCGGCGCAGCGCTATCCGCACGAGTTCTCGGGTGGCCAGCGCCAGCGCATCGCGATCGCTCGCGCGCTGGCGCTGAACCCCAAGGTAGTGGTGGCCGACGAATCGGTGTCGGCGCTCGACGTCTCGATCCAGGCCCAGATCGTCAACCTGATGCTCGACCTGCAGCGCGAGCTCGGCGTGGCCTTCCTCTTCATCTCGCACGACATGGCGGTGGTGGAGCGCATCAGCCACCGCGTAGCCGTGATGTACCTCGGGCAGATCGTGGAGATCGGCCCGCGCCGCGCGGTGTTCGAAGCGCCGCAGCATGCCTACACGCGCAAGCTGATGGCGGCAGTGCCGGTGGCCGATCCCTCGCGCCGCCACAAGCAGCGCGCGCTGCTCGAGGGCGAGATCCCGAGCCCGATCCGCGCCGTGGGCGACGAGCCCGAGGTGCCGCCGCTGGTGCAGGTGGCGCCGGGCCATTTCGTGGCGCGGCATGCCATCGGCGGCGCTTTCTGACGCCTTTGAGTTTTTCCTTCGTTTTTCCGTCGCAGGGCCCCCTGCTTTTTTGTTCCTTCCTCTCTCTCTCTCACGAATCGACTGGAGTTCTTCCCATGAAGCCATCCTCTTCCTCCCTGCGATGGGCATCCGCGCTGCTGGGCCTGGCCGCGCTCGCCGCCTCGGGCTCGGCCCTGGCCGCCAAAGACGTGGTGCTCGCCATCGGCTACCAGCCCGAGACGCTGGACCCGTACAACACCAACACCACCATCACGACGGCCGTGACCAAGACCTTCTATGAAGGCCTGTTCCAGTTCGACAAGGACCTGAAGGTGCAGAACGTGCTGGCCGAGGGCTACGAGGTCTCGAAGGACGGCCTGGTCTACACCATCAAGCTGCGCAGCGGCGTCAAGTTCCACGACGGCACCGACTTCAACGCCGAGGCCGTGAAGTTCACGCTCGAGCGCGTGCTGAACCAGGACAACAAGCTGCTGCGCTACAACCAGTTCAACCGCGTGGGCAAGGTCGAGGCGCTGAACCCGACCACCGTGCGCATCACGCTGAAGGAGCCCTTCGGCCCCTTCATCAACTCGCTGGCCCATGCCTCGGCCGCGATGATCTCGCCGACCGCGCTCAAGAAGTGGGGCAACAAGGACATCGCCTTCCACCCCGTGGGCACCGGCCCCTTCGAGTTCGTCGAATGGAAGCAGACCGAGGCGGTCAAGGCCAAGAAATTCGACGGCTACTGGAAGAAGGGCTTCCCGAAGGTCGACACCGTGCAATGGAAGCCGGTGCTCGAGAACAACACGCGCGCCGCGATGATGCAGACCGGCGAGGCCGACTTCGCGTTCCCGATCCCCTACGAGCAGGCCGAGCTGCTGAAGAAGAGCGACAAGCTCGAGGTCGTGGCCTCGCCCTCGATCATCACGCGCTTCCTGGCCTTCAACATGCTGCAGAAGCCCTACGACAACCAGAAGGTGCGCGAGGCCATCGGCTACGCCATCAACAAGGAAGCGCTGGCCAAGGTGGCCTTCGGCGGCTATGCGATTCCCGCGCAGGGCGTGATGCCCCAGGGCGTGAAGTACGCCGAGAAGATGGCGCCCGTGCCCTACGACGTGAAGAAGGCCAAGGAACTGCTGGCCGAGGCCGGCTACCCGAACGGCTTCGAGTCGGTGCTGTGGAGCGCCTACAACAACACGACCAGCCAGAAGACCATCCAGTTCGTGCAGCAGCAGCTCGCGCAGGTCGGCATCAAGCTGCAGGTGCAGGCGCTCGAAGTGGGCCAGCGCACCGAGCAGGTCGATGCCTGGCCCGATCCCAAGACCGCCAAGGTTCGCCTGTACTACACCGGCTGGTCCTCGTCGACCGGCGAGGCCGACTGGGGCCTGCGCCCGCTGTTCGCCTCCGAGTCGTGGGCGCCGAAGCTCAACAACATGTCGTTCTACAAGAGCGAGGTGGTCGACAACGCGCTGGCCAAGGCGCTGGTGTCGGTCGACGAAACCGAGAAGGCCGCGCTCTACAAGACCGCGCAGGAACAGATCCGCAAGGACCTGCCGCGTCTGCCGCTGGTGACGGAGCAGAACCTGTCGGCGCACTCGAAGCGGCTGACGGGCGTGTTCGTGATGCCCGACGCCAACATCAACATCGACGCGATGTCGGTGGCGAACTGATCGCGGGTCTCTCCGTTTCCTGACTGACCGTGCGATGGCCTGCGGCACTCCGCCGCCGGCCGTTCGCGGCCCCTGCTCCCCATGCTGAACTACTTCCTCAAACGACTGTTGGGCCTGATCCCCACGCTGCTCATCGTCGCGGTGCTGGTGTTCCTGTTCGTCCACATGCTGCCCGGCGACCCGGCGCGCCTTGCCGCCGGCCAGGAGGCCGACGAGCAAACCGTGGCCATGGTCCGCGCGGAGCTCGGACTCGACAAGCCGCTGCCGCAGCAGTTCGCGAACTTCTTCACCCACATGCTGCAGGGCGACTTCGGCACCTCGATCCGCACGCGGCGGCCGGTGTCGACCGAGATCGCCGAGCGCTTCTTCCCGACGGTGATGCTGACCGTCACCAGCATGGTGTGGGCCGTGATCTTCGGCATGGGCATCGGCATCGTGTCGGCCGTGTACCGCAACCAGTGGCCCGACCGCATCGGCATGACGCTGGCGGTGTCGGGCATCTCCTTTCCCGCATTTGCATTGGGCATGCTGCTGATGCAGATCTTCTCGGTGCAGCTCGGCTGGTTGCCCACCGTGGGCGCGGCCACCTGGAAGCACTACATCCTGCCCTCGATCACGCTGGGCGCGGCCGTGGCGGCCGTGATGGCGCGCTTCACGCGCGCCTCGTTCGTCGAGGTGATCCAAGAGGACTTCGTGCGCACCGCGCGCGCCAAGGGCGTGCGCGAGCGCAGCGTGATCATCAAGCACTGCCTGCGCAATGCGCTGATCCCGGTGGTCACGATGATGGGCCTGCAGTTCGGTTTCCTGCTCGGCGGCTCGATCCTGGTCGAGGCGGTGTTCAACTGGCCCGGCCTCGGCCGCCTGCTGGTCGACGCGGTGCAGATGCGCGACTACCCGGTGATCCAGACGCTGGTGCTGCTGTTCTCGCTCGAGTTCATCCTGATCAATCTCGTGGTCGATGTGCTGTACGGCTTCATCAACCCGACCATCCGCTACAAGTGAGGCCGCCGCCATGACACAAGCCACCGGCGTGCCTGCCGAATCCACCCTTCCCGCCGCCATGCCCGCTGCCACACCAGTGACCGCGGTCCAGACCGCGGGCAAGGTCCGCACCCCCTGGGGCGAATGCTGGCGCCGCTTCAAGAAGCAGCCCGTCGGCATCGTCGCCGCCCTGTTCGTGCTGCTGCTGGTGTTCGTCGCCGTGTTCGCGCCGTGGATCGTGCCCTTCGATCCCGAGAACTACTTCGACTACGACATGCTCAACAGCGGGCCCTCGGCCACGCACTGGTTCGGCGTCGACCCGCTGGGCCGCGACATCTTCAGCCGCATCCTCGCGGGCGCGCGCATCTCGCTGATGGCGGGCTTCCTGTCGGTGCTGGTCGGCGGCTTCGTCGGCACCGCCTTCGGCCTGCTCGCGGGCTACTACGAGGGCTGGTGGGACCGCATCGTGATGCGCATCTCGGACGTGCTGTTCGCCTTCCCCGGCATCCTGCTGGCGCTGGGCGTGGTCGCGATCCTCGGCAGCAGCATGACCAACGTGGTGGTGGCGGTGTCGGTGTTCAGCGTGCCGGCCTTCGCGCGACTGGTGCGCGGCAACACGCTGGTGCTCAAGCAGCAGACCTACATCGAGGCCGAGCGCAGCATCGGTGCCTCGGACTGGACCATCGTCGTGCGCCACATCCTGCCGGGCACGATCTCCTCGATCGTGGTGTATTTCTCCATGCGCGTGGGCACCTCGATCATCACCGCGGCCAGCCTGTCCTTCCTCGGCATGGGCGCGCAGCCGCCCACGCCCGAATGGGGCGCGATGCTCAGCGAGGCGCGCGCCGACATGGTGACCTCGCCGCACGTGGCGCTGTTCCCCAGCCTCGCGATCTTCTTCACCGTGCTGGCCTTCAACCTGCTGGGCGACGCCCTGCGCGACGCGCTCGATCCGAAGATCGACCGGCAATGAACGCGAACGCCCTGCCCCGCATCGGCGGCCTGCGCCCCGGCCCGCGCGACGCGATCAGCGACGTCGCGGGCGTGACCGTGGGCCACCGTACGCTCGCCGACGGCCCGGTGCAGACCGGCGTGACCGTGATCCGCCCGCATGCCGGCGACCCGTTCCGCGACAAGGTGCCGGCGGCCGCCGTGGTGCTCAACGGCTTCGGCAAGAGCATCGGGCTCGTGCAGCTCGAGGAACTCGGCGTGCTCGAGACGCCCATCGCGCTGACCAACACCTTCTCGGTCGGCACCGTGGCCGGCGCGCAGATCCGCGACTGCATCGCGCACAACCCCGAGACCGGGCGCTCGCTGCCGACCGTGAACCCGCTGGTGTTCGAGTGCAACGACGGTTTTCTCAACGACATCCAGCGGCTGGCCGTGGGCGAGGCCGACTACCAGCGCGCGCTGGCCGATGCCGGCGCGGATTTCGCGCAGGGTTCGGTGGGCGCGGGACGCGGCATGTCGAGCTTTCAGCTCAAGGGCGGCATCGGCAGTACTTCGCGCCTCGTTCCGGTGGGCGCTGCTTCGCACACGGTGGGCACGCTGGTGCTCGCGAACTATGGGCGGCAGCCCGAGCTGCGGCTGGCGGGGCATGCGGTGGGCGCCCGCCTTGCCGCGCTCGTGGCCGAACGGGCCGTGGCGCAGGAGCCCGAGAAGGGCTCGATCATCGTCGTGGTCGCGACCGACGCGCCGCTCGATGCGCGCCAGCTGCGCCGGCTCGCGCTGCGCGCGGGGGCCGGGCTGGCGCGTACCGGCTCGGTCTTCGGGCATGGCAGCGGCGACATCGTGCTGGCCTTCTCGACCGCCTACACCGTGCCCGACCGGGCCGAACGCGCGATGCCGGCGGTGGCGATGCTGCACGAGACGCAGCTCGACGGGCTGTTCCAGGCGGCGGCCGACGGGACCGAGCAGGCGATCCTGCATGCGCTGTGGCGGGCCGAGTCGGTGACCGGGCGCGACGGCAATCACCGTGCCGCGTTGGGCGAGTTGCTGTCCCCTTCTCTCTTTCTTTGATTTTTCTCTTTTGCCGGGTGCCCTCATGAAAGTGCTGATCTCCACCGATATCGAAGGCGTTGCGGGGGTCTATCACCCCGAGCAGACGCGGCAAGGCAATCCCGAATACGAACGTGCCCGGCTGCTGATGGCGCAGGAAGCCAATGCGGCGATCGCGGGGGCCTTCGATGCGGGGGCGGACGAGGTGCTGGTGAACGACTCGCACGGGGGGTTTCGCAACATGCCGCCCGATGTGCTCGATCCTCGGGCTCGCGTGGTGCAAGGGAAGCCGCGCTATCTGAGCATGGTGGCGGGGGTGGAGGAAGATGGGGTCGAAGCGGTCTGCATGATCGGCTACCACTCGCGGGCGCAAGGGCGCGGGATTCTGGCGCACACGATCAACAGCTTTGCTTTTGCGGGTGTATCGCTCGGTGGGCAGGAGCTGGGTGAGGCTGGGCTTTATGGGGCGTTGGCGGGGGAATATGGGGTGCCGGTGGTGATGGGCAGTGGGGACGATGTGTTCATTGCCGAGAACCGTGGCTTGTTTCCTCAGGCTGTGTTCGTGGAGACGAAGAAGGCTACGGGGAATACCAGTGGGGTTTCTTTGTCGCCCGAGAGGGCTCGTGAAGCGATTCGGGCTGGGGTTCAAGTCGCGCTGTCTTCACGGGTCAAGGTTCTTCCGCTGGTGTTCGAAGGGCCGCAGACTGTGACTTTGAGGGCGCAGACTGCGGCGCTGGCGGATCTGTTTTGCCAGTGGCCGGCGTTTGAGCGGGTCGATGGGGTGACTCTTCGGTTTGTGGCTGCAGATGTCGAGAGTGCGGTTCGGATGTTGAACTGCTGCTCTGCGATGTCTTCGATGTTGCGGTGAGATCTGAGCTTTCTTTTCTCTGCCTAGGCCGTAGGCCGGGTCTCGCCCCGGCGGGCGACTTACTTTCTTTGTCTCGCCAAAGAAAGTAAGCAAAGAAAGGCGACCC